>NZ_AP023354.1:4800000-5548079 GCF_018324685.1 Actinocatenispora sera
AGCGCGGCCAGTACCGGCGCCGCGCCGAGCGTGACCACGGTGGCCAGCGCGACCCCGGTGTGCTGCACGGCGGCGAAGTAGGCCGCCTGGAACAACGCCATCCCAGTGCCAGCGGCGGCCAGCAGCCCGGTCCGCTGCCGGCTGGTTCCTCGTGCCGCGGGCCGGTGCGGTGCGGTTTCCGGCGCACTCACGGGTACGACACGACGCCGGCGGATCCGGCGCAGGGCGACCACGGGCGCCAGTACCGCGATCGCGCCGAGCAGCCGCCACAACGACACGGCGACCGGGCCGGTGTCGCCGAGCCGGAAGATCAGCGCCACCGCGACGCCGGTGGTACCCCAGCAGGTACCGGCGACGGCGAGCGCCGCGATCCCGCGTCTGGCGCTGGCGGTGGCGGGTGAGGTGGGCAGCGTCGAGCGCCGCCCAAAGGTCGAGGACACGATGCGTTCTCCCGCACGTGAGAAGGGAAGTCTTCACCAGCTGCGGGCACGAACAGGCAGCGCACCGGGGCAAACCGGGTGCGCGTCGAGACAGCCCGCCTCAGCGGGCGGGAGGCGACAGGATGCCGGAACGCATCCCGCCACCCTAGAGGGGCGTCGTCGACGCCAGCCACCCGGTTCGACCGGGCGGAGCCATGGCGAGATCGCCCTGGCCGACTCGCCGCCGGCCTTGTCGGCAAAACGGCTGGACCGCTCGCCGGTGCCCGCCTACCGTCCGGCAGGCGGGCACCGCCCGCCGGACCCTGGCCGCGCTGCTTGCCGAGTGACGCGGACGGCCGCTGTCGCCGACCGGGACGGCCGCGCTGCCGAGGTCGGGGCCGGCCGGTCTCGCCGACGGCGCCACGCCGACGGTTCGCCGCCGTACCGCAGGTGTCGCCGTGGCGGTGCAGCTCGATCGAGGCGGCGTGCGAAAATACCGGCGTCGATGGATTCGCGCGCGGCTGCGCGCCCGGCCGTGGGAGGTGAGACCCGTCAACGCATGGTCCGACAGGGTGCCTCCGCTCGGCACGGCACCGGCCCGGTGACCCCGGGCGGGCACCCGGCTGCATCCACCGGAAGGTCGTCATGCCCGTCCCACCACCGTCCGATCTGATCGCCACCCTCCGCGCCGCCGGCTGCGTGTTCGCCGAGGACGAGGCGCGGCTGCTGTGCGCCGCCGCCGACAGCACCGGCGAGCTGACCACGCTGGTCGCCCGCCGCGTCAGCGGGGAACCGCTGGAACAGGTGCTCGGCTTCGTCGAGTTCGCCGGCCGCCGGCTCGCGATCGCGCCCGGCGTGTTCGTCCCCCGCCGCCGCACCGAACTGCTCGCCCGACTCGCCGCCGACGCCGCCCCGCCCGGGGGCGTGCTGGTCGAGCTGTGCTGCGGTGCGGGCGCGGTCGCCGCGGTGGCCGCGGCCGATCCGAGCCTGTCGATACACGCCGCCGACATCGACCCGGCCGCCGTGGCCTGCGCGCGCCGCAACGTGCCGACCGGGCGGGTGTACCAGGGTGATCTGGACGCGCCGCTGCCAGCCGGGCTGCACGGCCGGGTCGACGTGCTCGTCGCGAACGCACCGTACGTGCCCTCCGGCGAGATCGGGCTGCTGCCGCCGGAGGCGCGCGAGTACGAGCCGCTCGCCGCGCTGGACGGCGGGCCGGACGGGCTGTCGGTCCAGCGCCGGGTCGCCGCGGCCGCGCCGCGCTGGCTGGCACCGGGCGGGCGGCTGCTGATCGAGACCGGCGCGCACCAGTCGGCCGGTACCTCCGCCGCCATGGCCGCCGCCGGCCTGACCACCTCGGTGGTCGCCGACCCGGAGCTGGCCGCCACCGTCGTGGTCGGCGTCCGCCCGTCACACCCCGTAGCGTCCTGATCGCACCGCAGCTCGGTACCACGCCGCTCCCGATCGACCGGCGGCGAGGCACCGGCGCTCGCCGCAGTGGCGCACCGAACCCGCCTGACCGGCCTGTGGTCGGGCGTCCGGAGCCGCACCTGCCAGCAGAGCGGTGACCGGCCCGTCTGCGACCGGCAACCCGTCGGGGGGGGCGCGCAGAATGGTCGGGTGCCCGAGGGAGACACGGTGTGGCTGCACGCCCGGCAGCTGGACGCGGCGCTGGCCGGTGAGGTGCTGGCCGGCACCGACTTCCGGCTGCCGGCGCTTGCCACCGTCGACCTGACCGGCTGGACCGTCCCGGAGGTACGCAGCCGGGGCAAGCACCTGCTGCTCCGGCTCGTCGCCCCGGACGGTCGCCGGGCCACCCTGCACTCGCACCTGCGCATGGACGGCACCTGGCGCATCTTCCGCCCCGGCGAACGGTGGGGCGGCGGGCCGGCGCACACCATCCGGGTGGTGCTGACCACGGCGCGTTCGGTGGCGGTCGGGTACCGGCTGCACGACGTGACGCTGCTGCCCACCGCCGAGGAGAGCCGGCTGGTCGGGCACCTGGGCCCGGACCTGCTCGGCCCCGACTGGGACGCCGCCGAGGCGGCCCGCCGGCTCGCCACCCACCCCGACCGGCCGATCGGCGCGGCGCTGCTGGACCAGCGCAACCTCGCCGGCGTCGGCAACCTCTATCAGTGCGAGCTGCTGTTCCTGCGGGGCGTCTCGCCGTGGACGCCGGTCTCGGCGGTGCCCGACCTGCCCGGGCTGGTCGAGCTGGCGCACCGGACGCTGCTGGCCAACCGGGACCGCTGGGCGCAGAGCACCACCGGCTCGCTGCGCCGCGGCGACACCACCTACGTGTACGGGCGGCGCGCCCAGCCGTGCCGGCGCTGCGGCACCGGAATCCGCCGCGACGGCACCGGCGAGCGGGTCACCTACTGGTGCCCGCACTGCCAGCCGGGCCCCGCCCCGGCCTGATGCACGGTCCGGAGCCGGCCCACGGTCCGCGCCGGTCTGAGCCATGTCCGGCGCGGCCGGCGTCAGGCCGGGGTGCGGCGGCCGGTGCGCAGGCCCAGCAGCAGCACCAGGCCGACGAGCAGGTGCAGGCCGATCAGGGCAGCGACCGTACCGCCGCCAACGGCGCTGCCGACCGGCCCCAGCAGAGAGAGTGCCAGGACGGTCGCGGCGATCACCGTCCATACCGTGCGGGCCCGGCCGGTCAGCCGGTCCAGCAACGCCCGCAGCCCCCACCCGGCGAGGCCGACGACCAGCGTGGCCACGATGACGGCGGCGGCGCCGATGCGCTGCTGCCCGGTACCGACCGTCACGATCAGGTCGAGACCGGCGACCGGGGCGAGTACCGCCCAGCCGAGGACCGCGGCGACGACGGCGGTCGCGACGGTGAGTGCCCGGGCCCGGGCCGGGCGGGTGGTGCTGGCCATGGGTTCCTCCACGATGTCCTGCGCCGGAAGGTCCGGTCGCGACAGCCACCCTCCCCGGCGGCTCGGTCCGCCAGCATCGGCCGGCCGGTACCGGCGGGGCCCCCTCCGGTCGGCGGGCACCGCGACTTTGGTCGGTGTCGGGTGCGCGCGGCCGGGCGCTACGGTCACCGCGTGTGCAACCCGACCTGGCCCGACGAGCTGCCGCCGACCCAGCGCCACCGGATGCCGACCCTGGTCGGGGCCGTGATCCTCGCCGCGGCGATGGCGGTACTGACGGTCGTCACGGTGTGGTCGCGGTTCCTCGCCGACACCGACGCGTTGCGCTGGCTCGACGTGGCGGTCGGGGTGCTGGCGGTGGCCGCGGCACCGGTACTGCTGTGGCGGCCGGTACCGGCCGCGGTGCTGCTGACCGCCCTCGCGGTGCTGTCGCCGGCGGCGACCCCGGCGGCGTCGACCGCCGCGCTGCTGGTGGCCCAGCGGCGGCCGTTCCCGGTCGCGGCCGCGGTCGGGGCCGGCGGGATCGCCGCGCAGGCGGTGCAGGGCGCGTGGCGCCCGCCCGGCGGCCTGACGTACGGGTGGTGGCTGGTGCTGATCGTCGCCGCCTACGGTGCGCTGGTCGGCTGGGGTGCGCTGGCCCGGGCGCGCCGGGCGCTGATCCGTTCGTTGCGGGAGCGGGCCCGCCGGGCCGAGGCCGAGCAGGGTCGCCGGGTGGCCGAGGCGCGGGCCGCCGAACGGGCACGCATCGCCGGCGAGATGCACGACGTGCTCGCGCACCGGCTGTCGCTGATCGCCACCTACGCCGGCGCGCTGGAGTACCGGCCGGACGCGTCCGCCGAGCAGCGCACGCACGCCGCCGGGGTGATCCGTACCGGGGTGCACCAGGCGCTGGAGGAACTGCGCGAGGTGATCTCCGTGCTGCGCGACGACGAGCACCCGGACACCCCGCCGCAACCCACCCTCGCCGACCTGGCCCGGCTGGTCGAGGAGTCCCGGGCGGCGGGAATGCGGGTACGGCTGGCCGACGAGGTCGCCGACGCCGGCGCGCTGCCGGCCGCGACCGGGCGCACCGCGTACCGGGTGGTGCAGGAGGCGCTGACCAACGCCCGCAAGCACGCTGCCGGCGAGCCGGTGCAGGTCACGCTGACCGGCGCCCCGGGCGACCGGCTGGTCGTCGAGGTGACCAATCCGCTGCCGGCGACCCCGGGCACGCCGGTCCTGCCCGGCACCGGTACCGGCCTGATCGGGCTCACCGAGCGGGTCCGGCTCGCGGGCGGCGAGCTGGACCACGGTGCGGCGGCCGGCTGGTTCCGGCTGCACGCCTGGCTAGCATGGCCCCGTGAGCCCACCGGTACGGGTACTGCTGGTCGACGATGACGCGCTGGTCCGCGCGGGGCTGTCGATGATGCTGGACGGCGCGCGCGGCATCCGCGTGGTCGGCGAGGCCGCCGACGGCGCCGAGGTGCCGGCCGCGGCCGACGCGCACTCGCCCGACGTGGTGCTGATGGACCTGCGGATGCCGTGCGTCGACGGCATCACCGCCACCCGCCGGCTGCGGGCCCGCCCGTCGCCGCCGCAGGTGATCGTGCTGACCACCTTCGACGCCGACGAGAACATCCTGCTGGCGCTGCGGGCCGGCGCGAGCGGCTTCCTGCTCAAGGACACCCCGCCGGACCGCATCGTGGATGCGGTCTGCCGGGTCGCCGCCGGCGAGCCGATGCTGTCGCCGGGGGTACTGCGCCGGTTGATGGACCGCGCCGCGCACCAGGCGTCCCGGTACGAGCAGGCCCGCGACGCGGTGGCCACGCTCAGCCAGCGGGAACGTGACGTCGCGGTCGCGGTGACCCGGGGCCGCAGCAACGCGGAGATCGCCGCCGAGCTGTCCATGAGTGTGGCCACCGTCAAGGCGCACGTGTCGCACATCCTCACCAAGCTCGACCTGGACAACCGCACCCAGATCGCGCTGCTGGGCCACGACGCCGGCCTCTGACCAGCCCGAATCGCGGTTGCCCCGGCGGCCGGCGACCACCACACTCCCCCGCGTGGACAGAGCCGACCTTGCCCGTCACTGGGACCTGACCGTACGAGAGCTGGCGCCGCTGGGCGGCGGGATGAATTCGCAGACCTGGACGGCGACCACCGACCAGGGCCGGTACGTGGTGAAGGCGGTACCCGCCGCGCAGGCGACGCCGCTGGCGAACGGCCTCGCGCTGGCGCGCCACGTGGACCGGGCGGGCATCGCGACCGGTGCCCCGCTACGGACCCGAAGCGGTGAGCTGACGGCCCGGCACGACGGTTCGGCCGTGGCGGTGCTTCGCTTCGTCCCGGGCAGGCCGCTGACCGCGGCGGATCAGGACGTCATCGGTACCACTCTCGGACGGGTCCACCTGATGCTGCGCGACGCCGTTGCCGAGTGGCAGCCGTTCCCGTGGCTCGCCGAGGATGCCGGGCACCTGTCGGTGCAACCGTGGATACGGCCGGCGGTGTCCGGCGCCCTGCGCGCGTACCGCGAGCTCGGCCCCTTGACGACCGGCGCGCTGCACGCCGATCCGGCGCCGGAGGCGTTCCGCCTCGATCGCGGCCACTGCGGCTTGATCGACTGGGCGTCGGCCCACCGCGGTCCCCTGCTGTACGACCTCGCCTCGGCGGTGATGTACGTCGGGGGCATGGCCGCGGCCGGCACTCTGATCGCGGCCTACCTCGAAACCGGCGCGCTGGAGCGTCGGGAGGTCGTCGCGGCGTTGCCGGTGCTGTGGCGATTGCGGTGGGCGGTGCAGGCCGACTACTTCGCCCGCCGGGTGTCGACGGGCGACCTGACCGGAGTGGACTCGATGGCCGACAACGCGGCGGGGCTGGCGGACGCGTGCCGGGCGCTCACCGGCTGACTCCGCTTGCCCGCGGCGAAGGGCCGGACCGCCGAGCCGCTCGGGTCACCCGCGCAGCTGGGTGTTGAGGCGGGCGGCCTGCCGGGTGAGGTGGTCGCGCTCGGGCACGTTGGTCGCGGCGCGGGCCGCAGCGGCGTAGAGCCGGGCCGCGGTGGCCGCATTGCCGGCCCGTTCGTGCAGGTAGGCCGCGGCCGCGGGGTACCGGGGCAGGGCCTCGTCGAGGTCGGCCAGGGCGGCCAGCCCGGCCTGCGGGCCGTCCGCCTCACCGACCGCCACCGCCCGGTTGAGCCGCACGATCGGGCTGTCGGTGAGCGCAACCAGCTCGTCGTACCACTCGACGATCTGCACCCAGTCGGTCTCGGCCGCGGTGGCTGCGTCGGCGTGCAGGGCGGCGATGGCGGCCTGCACCTGGTACTCGCCGAGCCGGTCGCGGGCCAGCGCGGCCTGCAGCACGTCGACACCCTCGGCGATCAGTCGGGTGTCCCACCGGCCACGGTCCTGCTCGGCCAGCGGAATCAGCCGGCCGTCGGTGCCGGTACGGGCCGGGCGGCGCGCATGGTGCAGCAGCATCAGCGCGAGCAGCCCGGCGGCCTCCTCGTGCATGGTGCGGGTGGCGAGCTGCCGGGTGAGCCGGATCGCCTCGGCGGCGAGGTCGACGTCGCCGGAGTACCCCTCGTTGAACACCAGGTACAGCACCCGCAGCACGGTGGCCAGGTCGCCCGGCTGGTCGAACCGGACCGTGGCGACCGTGCGCTTGGCCCGGCTGATCCGCTGCGCCATCGTCGCCTCCGGCACCAGGTACGCCTCGGCGATCTGGCGGGTGGTCAGCCCGCCGACGGCGCGCAGCGTCAGTGCGACGGCCGAGGCCGGGGTCAGCGACGGGTGCGCGCACAGGAAGTACAGCTGCAGGGTGTCGTCGGTGGCCGCGACCGGTTCGGCCGGCCGCTGCTCGTCGATGCGTTCCTCCCGCCGGCGCCGGGCGGCGTCGGCGCGGGCCAGGTCGAGGAACTTGCGCCAGGCGACGGTGACCAGCCAGGCCTTCGGCTCCCGCGGCGGGTCGTCCGGCCAGGCTCCCACCGCCTCGATCAGGGCTTCCTGCACGGCGTCCTCGGCCGTCGCGAAGTCTGCTCCGCGGCGGACGAGGACGCCGATCACCGCGGGAACCAGCTCCCGCAGCAGCGACTCGTTCACTCGGTGGTGTCCGCGTGGTCGGCCAGGAACGGGCGCAGCTCCAGCCACTCGTGGATCGGCTTGCCGCCGGCGCCCGGCGCCGCGGACAGCTCACCGGCCAGCTCCACCGCCCGCTCGTAGCTGTCCACGTCGATCACCATCCACCCGGCGATCAGGTCCTTGGTCTCGGCGAACGGGCCGTCGGTCACCGGCGGGCGGCCCTCGCCGTCGTAGCGCACGAACGAACCCTCCGGCGACAGCGCCACCCCGCCGACGTACTCCCCGTCGCGCTCCAACCGCTTCGCGAAGTCGTCCATGTACTTCAGGTGCGCGCTGACCTCCTCGGGCGTCCACTGGTCCATCGGTACGTCGTTGACCGCCGCCGGCGCGCCCCGGTAGTGCTTGAGCAACAGGTACTTGGCCATCGCGTTCTCCTCGATCCGGTACGGCCGCCTCCGGCCGCGTTCACCCCAGGGACGCAGCCGTCCGCGCGATCTCGACATCCACCGCAGAACCTTTCCAACTTTTCACGGCTGGACCTCGTCGAACAGCGCGATGGCCGCGGCGGGGTCCGGGCTCACCAGGCGCTCCAGCCCCGCCTGCGTGATCGTGGCCCACGTGGTCGCCCGGGTCCACATCCGTTCCTCGAACGCCCGGACGGCCCCGTCCAGGTCCGCCGGGTCGGCGGCGATCGCCTCGGCGAGCTCGGCGCCCTCCAGCAGCGCGAGGTTCGCACCGACGCCCAGCGGCGGCATCAGGTGGGCGGCGTCCCCCAGCAGCGTCACCCCGCTCGCGTGCGTCCAGGTGTGGTCGACCGGCAGCGTGTACAGCGGGCGGTGGGCGAACGCGCGGCCGAGCCGCAGCAGATCGAGCAGCGGAGCGGCCCAGCCGTCGAACAGCGCCAGCAGCCGCGACTGTACGGCCTCGGAGTCGGCCGGGTCCAGGTCGGCGTGCCAGTCCTGGACCGCCCGGAACTGCGCGTACACCCTGACGCGGCCGCCGCTGTTGCGTTGGGCGACGATCCCCCGGTTCACCCCGTACACGGCCAGCGCCCCGTCGCCGATCATCCGGGCGAGGTCGGGGTGCCGGCTGTCGACGTCGTCCAGGGCGGTCTCGACCGTGGTGACACCGGTGTAGTGCGGCGTCACCGCCGAGACCGCCGGGCGGATCCGGGACCAGGCGCCGTCCGCGCCGACCACCAGGTCGTACCTCTCGGCCCGCCCGTCCGCGAGCTGCACCACGACGCCCCGGTCGTCCGGGACCGCCCGGGTCACGCCACACCCCCACCGGACGTCGAGGGGGCCGAGCAGCAGGTCACGCAGCTGCCCGCGGTCGATCTCCGGGTTGGCGTCGTCGCCGGGGCGGGGTTGCCAGTCGCGCAGCACGGTGCCGTCCACGTCCAGGATGCGCATGGCCTGCCCCTCCGGACGAGACAGCGCCCGGAAGCGCGGCAGCAGCCCCGCCTTGTCCAGTGCGAGCTGTCCCAGCCCCTTGTGCAGGTCCAGCGTCCCGCCCGGAGGACGTGCGGCGGGGCCGGAGTCACGTTCGAGGACGTCGACCGGGTGGCCATGACGGTGCAGCACGCGGGCGAAGGCAAGGCCGCCCGGCCCGGCACCGACCACGGCAATACGTTGTCTCATTCAATACACTGTATCGGCACGCCTTGGCGCGGCGTTGAGCAGGCGCAGCGGTGTCGGGTGTACGCCGCAGGTTGATCGCTCATTCGGCGATGTTGCCGACGAAAGCGGAAGCTGCGGTGGTTCGGCCGGTACGGGGCCTTGAGACCGTCACGGGTCAGCTCGTCGTGCTGCGGCAGATCCTGTCTATAGTGTCGGCAGTCTGTTGGCCCGGACACCCTTCGGCCCCGGCGGCCAAGCTGCTGGCGGATCCCCGTGGCTTGCGAATCCTGCTCGCAGCCTGTCGTCAGGGGTGTCTGTCATGCTCTCTCGCGGTCTGCTCCGGCTGCTGGCGGTCACCTGCGGTGTCACGATCGCCAACGTCTACTACGCGCAGCCTCTGCTGCACACCATCGCCTCCGGCCTGCGCGTTAGCCAGTCGGCTGCCGGGGTCGTCGTCACGGCGACCCAGCTGGGGTTCGCTGCTGGGCTGATACTCGTGGTTCCGCTCGGCGATATCGTGGCCCGCCGCTCGCTCATCAGTACGCTGCTGGCCGTCGAGGCGGCGGTGCTCGCGGCCAGTGCCGTGGCGCCCAACCTTGGCGTATTGACGGCGCTGGCGGTACCGGTGGGTCTCTGCTCGGTCGTGGTGCAGATGACCATCCCGTTCGCCGCGACGCTGGCCCGGCCGCAGCAGCGTGCCAGCGTGATCGGCACGCTGATGGGCTCGGTGCTGCTGGGCATCCTGGCATCCCGGACGTTCGCCGGGGTACTGGCCGGCGTCGCCGGGTGGCGTGGCGTGTACGGAGCGGCGGCCGGGCTGATGGCGGTCACCGCGATCGTGGTGGCCCGTGCACTGCCGGGCGCTGATTGGGAGGTCAGCATCGGCTACCTCGCTCAGCTTCGGGCGGTGGTACGGCTGGCCCGGAGCGAGCCCGTGTTGCGGACTCGCGCGCTGATCGGCGCTGCGCAGTTCGCCGCGTTCAGCTGTTTCTGGACGACGGTGACGTTCCTGCTGGCCGGCCCGCGGTACGGCTTCTCGCAGGCCACCATCGGGCTGTTCGCGCTGGTCGGCGTGGCCGGTGCGGGGTGCGCATTGGCCGGTGGCCGGCTGCTGGACCGGTACCGGCACCGGCGGTGGGCCTCACCACGGTCTACATGACCACATACTTCCTCGGCGGCGCGCTCGGCACCGCGACAGGGACAGCCGCCTACGCACGGTACGGGTGGGTCGGCGCCTGCGCGATCGCAGCCGGCTTCTGCAGCATCGCGGGCCTGGGGTGGCTGGGGGCGCGGCGTCGTGAACAGCCGAAACCGATCAGGCCCGAGGCTCCGGCCCGGACAGCGGCGCGGTGATCGCCGACGGTCGGCAATGCCACGTCGATCCCGTCACGATGACCGCCTCGTCGTCGCTGTAGGCCACGAACGGGATGTCAGGATGCGCGGCGATCAGCCGGGCGTACCGTTCCTGCCGGCCGCGATTGGCATGCACCAGCGGGAAGAACCGGACCAGGCCCAAGCCGTCGGTACCGTTCACCCTGCCCGGATCGTCGGGCGTGCGATAGAGCTCCAGGTCCGGCGCGGTCAAGATCGCGCCGGCTGAGACACCGGCGTACGCAAGCCTGCCGGCAGACACGGCATTCCGGACCGCGGGAACGAACCCGCTGCGGTGTGCATGCTCCAGCAGGAAGATCGGATCACCACCCGTGACGAACACCAGGCCCACCCGATCCAGCATGGCCTCCACGACGGTCGGTGACGCGCCCTCCAGATCCAGCGTCTCCAACTCCAGTCCACATCCCGTCAGCACGCCGATCGCCACATCCACCCAGGGCGTGGCGGCGATCCGGTTGCCCGCCGTGGGTATCAGAACCGCCCGCTCCGGCCGGCGCGGCAACTCGTCCAACCAGCCCGACAGCGCGCCAAGCCCCTGACTCCCCAGAAACGCCCGCACATCTGACACTCCGACACTGTATGTCCGCGCACCGCGAAACCCGCACCGCCTTCGGGGACGCACATAGACAGTGTCTACGGGCAGCTGGTAGACAGTGTCCATGGAGTCCGAGAGTTCCGTCCGGGACCGCCTGGTCGACGCCGGCGTCGAGCTGGTGTGCGCCGCGGGCGCGGAGTCGGTGGGGCTGCGCGAGATCGCCCGGCGCGCCGGCGTCTCGCACGGTGCACCCCGCCGGTACTTTCCCACTCACCGCTCGCTGCTCGCCGCGATCGCCCGCCGAGGCTTCACCGAGCTCGCCGACCGGATCGCCGAGGGCACCGACCGCTCGGCGGCACCGCGGCAGCAGCTGGCCGCGGCCGCACACACCTACGTGCGGTACGCGCGGGAGCGGCCCGGCATGTTCGAGCTGATGTTCCGGCACGACCTGCTGCACGGCGAGGCGGGCGCGGCCGGCGCCCCGGCGCTGCGGGAGACGAGCATGCCGCTGTTTCGCCACCTGGTCGCGCTGATCGACACGGACCGGCCACGCCACGACGCGCCCGCTGCCACCGTCGCCATCGCGCTGTGGACCAACCTGCATGGCGTGGCGCAGCTCGGCCGCTGGGGCGCCGTCGGTCTCGCGCTCGGCGACGACGACCCGGACCACGCCGCCGCCCAGACCGACCGGCTGGTCGACACGGTGCTGACCGCCCACCTGGGCCCGGACGAGCGCACCGGCCAGGGCCCGCGGTGAACGCCGGCCATCTCGACACCGGGACAGGGCCGCGGTTCGCGAGACCACGCTGGTGGGGGTCGCGGTGACCGCGGCGCTCGCGCGGTCGGCGGCGCTGGTCGCGAGCGTCGCCGGCGCGATGATGGTCGCGCTGGACGGCACGCTGCTGTTGTTGGCGCAGCCGGCCCTGCAGCGCGACCTGCACGCCTCCCTGGCACAGGTGCAGTGGACCGGAACCGGCTACCTCGTCGCGGCGGCCGCGCTGCTGGTGGTCGCCGGCCGGTTCGGCGACCGGTACGGGCATCGGCGGTTGCTGGTCGCCGGGGTGCTGGGGTTCGGCGCCGCGTCCGCGGGCATCGCGGTGGCGCCGACCATCGGCTGGGTGGTCGGGCTGCGGGTGGTGCAGGGCGTGTTCGGCGCGCTGCTGCAACCGGCGACGCTGGCGTTGCTGCGGCTGCGGTACCCGCCGGAGCGGCTGGCCGCGCCGGTCGCGGTCCGGACCGGCGCCATCGGGATCGCTGGCGCCGCCGGACCGCTGCTCGGCGGGGTGCTGGTCGCGCAACTGGGCTGGCGCAGCGTGTTCGTGCTCAACGTGCCGGTCGCGGTGGGGATCGCCGCGGTCGGGTTCGCGGTCCGGGTGCCGGCACAGCACCGTAGAGCGACCCGCGCCGACCCGGGCGGCGCGCTGCTGCTCGCCGCGGTACTGGCGCTCGGGGTGTACACGCTGGTGGGGGTGCCGGCGCACGGCTGGACCGGGCCGACCACGCTGCTCGGCGCCCTCGGTACGGCGGTGGGCGGCGCGGCGTTGCTGGCACACGAGCGCCGGGCCGCCGCGCCGATCGTGTCCCGTACCGTGGCCGCGTCGCGCCCGGTGGTCGCGGCGATCGGGTTGCTGCTGGCCACCGCCGGCGGGCTGTTCGGCGCGCTGTTCGTCGCCACGTTCTGCCTGCAGGGCGTGCTCGGCCTCGACCCGCTGCGGGCCGGGCTGCGGGTGCTGCCGCTGACCGTACTGATGGTGCTCGGCGCCCCGCTGTCGAGCCTGGCGCTGCGCCGGTACGGGCCGCGCCGGGTCGCCGCCACCGGCGTCGTGCTGGTGGTACTGGCGCTGGCCGGGCTGGCCCGGTTCGCGCCCGCCGGCGACGGCGTCGCGGTCGGGCTGACCTGCGCGCTGCTCGGCGCCGGGTTCGCGGCCGTGTTGGTCACCGCCACCGGCACCGTCGTCGGCGACGCACCGGCCGGGTACGCCGGGGTCGTCGGCGGGTTGAAACAGACCGCGATGAACGTCGGGCCGACGGTCGGCATCGCCGTCGCGGCGAGCGTGCTGCAGGCCGGTCGACCCGCCGGCGCCGCGCTGCCAGCCACCGCGGCGACCCCGGCGCTGCTCGCCCTCGCCGGGATCGCCGCCGCCGGCCTGTACCCTGCGCTGCGGCTACCGGCGATCCGCCCGCGCGCGGGCAGGCAGGAGGACACGTGGCGCCGTACGACATCAAGCGCGAGCTGAGGCAGCTCTACGCGCCGCGCAACACCGGCTGGGCGCTCGTGGACGTGCCCGAGCAGCGGTTCCTCGCCGTCGACGGCGCCGGGAACCCGAACACCGCCCCGGCGTACGCGCGGGCGGTCGAGGCGCTGTACGCGACCGCGTACACGCTGAAGTTCGCCGCGAAGCGCACCGGCGACGACTTCGTCGTCGGCCCGCTGGAGGGGCTGTGGTGGGCCGACGACCCGGCGGTCTTCACCGCCCGCGCCAAGGACGCCTGGCACTGGACGATGCTGATCAGCTTGCCCCCGTCGGCGACACCGGAGCAGGTCGAGCACGCCCGTACCGCGGCACTGGCGAAGAAGCGCAACCCCGCGATCGCGCAGCTTCGGCTGCACAGCCTGCACGAGGGGCGCAGCGCGCAGGTGCTGCACGTCGGCTCGTACGACGACGAGGCACCGATCCTGGCGCACCTGCACGACGACTATCTCGACGCGCACCGACTGCGACCGCGCGGCCAGCACCACGAGATCTACCTGAGCGATCCGCGCCGTACCGCGCCGGAGAGGCTGCGGACCGTGCTGCGCCAGCCGGTCGAACCCTGCGACTGACCGCCGCGACCTGCCGCCCGGCCGTGGCGATCACAGCGCGAGGGCCGAGTCGATCGCGGCGTCCAGGTACGCCAGGGTTTCCCGGCGCCGGGCCAGCGGGTTGCGGTAGCCGCGGCGCCCCTCGGCCCCGCCGGTACGCAGCGCCAGGCACTCGTCCACGATGCGGTGCCAGCGCGGCCCCAGCGCCGTCCGTGCGTACCGGCCGGCGCCGGACTTGGAGGTCAGCTCGCCGGTGGCCAGCGTGTAGTGCAGCCGGCTGACCCCCAGCACCGTCCACACCGGGTACCAGCCGGTCAGCCCGACCGCGTACCACAGCGGGCTCGGCCGGCGACCACGGCGCCAGGCGGGACGCCAGTACGAGCGGAGGTTGTCGGCGGTGAACGCGCGCAGCGCGGCCGCATCGTGCCAGACGTCCAGCTCGACCGGCGCCGGGCCGCGCACCGCGATGCCGTGCCGGGCCAGCTCGCAGAACGTCACCGGGTTGATCCCGAACCGCCCGGCCGGCAGGAACCGGCCCGACTGCGAGCACGGCACGTCCGGGCAGCCGTCCGGCCCCGCCGCGAGTTCGTCGACGGTCAGGAAGCAGCCGTCGAACGACGGGCGTGGCTGCCCGGCCGCGAGCCGGGCGTGCGCGCCCGCCAGTACCGCGGTGTCCGCGCCGGTGCGCCGGGACAGCACCGCGACGAAGTCGATATCGCTTGCGGTACCGAGCTGGCCGCGGCCGACCCCGGTCGGCCGGAAGTCGCCCAACGCCACCGATCCGACCAGGTAGAACCCGGTGACCAGGCCCGGTGCCGCCGCATCGACGGTGGCCAGGAACACCGATACCGCCCGCTGCACCTCGGCCGGCAGCTGCTCGTCCGTCATGCGCGGCACGCTACCCGGCGCGACCCGACGCCCGCCCCGGTCGGTGCGATCGGTGCCGGGCGTCGAGCGCCGGCGGGCATGTCGCCGGGCGACCGGGCTACTGTCCGGTACGGCCGTCGATGCACTCGCGGAGCAGGTCGGCGTGGCCGGCGTGCCGGGCGTACTCCTCGACCATGTGCACCAGCACGTCGCGGACGCTGACCGTGTCGTCGCGGCCCAGCGGTACCTCGCGGCCCAGCTCGGCCTCGTCGAACCCGGCGAGCCACGCGTCGGCGCTCGCGATCTGCTGCTTCCAGCTGGCGAACGCCTCGTCCACCACCGCCTGCTCACCGATCGCGCCGTTGAAGTCGGCATCCCGGTCGTCGGCGGTGCGGTACAGCCGGGGTAGGTCGGCATGGCCCTGCAGGACCCGCTCGAACCAGTGGTGTTCCACGCTGGCCATGTGCCGGATCAGCCCCAGCAGGCTCATCGTGCTCGGCGGCACCGAGCGGCGGGCGAGCTGCTCGGGGTTCAGCCCGTCGCACTTCATGCCCAGCGTCAGCCGGTAGTTCGACAGGTACCCCTGCAGCGTCGCCTTCTCCCCCACCGGGTTGCCGTAGTCGCGGGGATCCTCGGCGCCCTCGGCCCACATGTCACTCATGGCGTCGAGCCTGCCCGGTGACGCAACGTGGCCGCAAGCGGATTGGGTCAGCGGCCCGCCGTACCGCGTGGCCGGAACAGGTAGTTGTTGGCGTGCACGCACACCGCGTCGACCGGACGCCAGCCGCGACGCCACGCGTACATCTGGTAGTCACGCTCGGTCAGCCAGGCGGCGACCTCGCCCGCGGCGTACTCGTACCGGGCGGTGTGCCGCGCCTCGATCTCGACCAGCAGCGTCGGCCGGTACCGCTCGATCACCTGCCGGCCGCCGTGCAGGACGTGCAGTTCCCCGCCCTCGACGTCGATCTTGAGGAAGTCCAGCCGGGTCAGGTGGCCGGCCGCGGCCAGCCCGTCGAGCGTCTCGACCGGCACCGGCACGTCCACGTGGTACGGGTACTCGGCGTTGGAGCCCACCCCGTGGGTGTGCCAGTCCAGGAACGACCGGCTGGTGGCCGGGCCGCGGTCGTCGAACGGCACCCGCATCGAGCGCCGGCCCGGCTCCGCGCCGACCGCCGCCGGGTGATGGCACACGTTGCCGCGCCGCTGCGCACCCAGTACCCGCGACCACACCGGATGCGAGAAGGTCACCGGCTCGAAGCTGTGCACCCGGCCGGTCGGCCCGGCCAGCTGCGACATCGCCTGGCAGTACAGGCCGGCCGCGGCACCGACGTCCACGCAGACGTCGCCGGGGCGCACCAGCGCGGGCAGCGTGTACAGCTCGGTGTCCAGGTACGGAGTCCAGCGGGCGAGCAGGTTGGCCACCGTGGCGGTCACGGCCGGCCGGTCGAGGCGGTGCATCGGTCTCCTGACATCGAGGGAACGACCCGGCGTCGGGCCGGCCCGGTACGGGTCGGCAGCGGCGCGGGCCACCGGCGTCCACCGACCGGTCGGGGCTCGACGCTAGGCGCCGGCCCGGTCGCGCGGCATCGGCGCACCGGCGTACGCCTCGCGGGCAGTCGCGGCCCCCCGCGGTAGCCGCCGGGCCGATGCCGCGGTGCCCCGGCGCGCCGCACACTCTGGCAGGTGAGTACGTCGACAGTCGTTGTCCGGCAACGCATCCCGCGCGCCCAGGCCAACCTGACCCGGGCGATCGCCACCGCCGGCCGCCCCTGGCCCGACGGCAGCCACCTCGGACCGCCGCGCCGCCCGGGACCGGTCGAGGTGGCGCCGCAGGCGGTGCACGACTACCTCGCGGCGCTGACCGAGCCGGCGCGACGGCGGCTCGTGGCGCGCTTCCCCGCCGCGGTCGGCGCCCTGGACGGCGCGCCGCCGGCCATGCGGTACGCGGCGAACCGGCGGCGGATGCGGCCCACCCGGTTCGGTACCTGGACCGGCCAGTACCTGCTGTTCGATCCGTCCCCGCCCGGCCGGGTTGCCCTGGTGTACGGGGACCTGACGACCGCCGAGCGGGTCGCGGTGCTGGTACCGGGCGCCGACAGCCGGCTCGCCGACTTCGCCCGCGGCCTCGGCGGCCACCCGCACCGGGCCCCCGCGGTACAGGCGGCGAACCTGTACCGGGCCGCCGACGCGCTGCGCCACCGGGTCGCCGTCATCGCGTGGCTCGGCTACCGTGCCCCGCGCGGCCAGCGCATCGAGGTCGCCCGCCGGCGACTCGCCGCCGCCGGCGCCGCCGACCTGACCCGGTTCGTCCGCGGCCTGACGGTGGTCGCGCCGCACGCGACGATCATGCTGCTGGGCCACAGCTACGGCTCGGTCGTCGTCGGCCTCGCCGCGGCCGCACTGCCCCCGCAGGTACGCGACATCGCCGTGTTCGGCTCACCCGGCCTCGGCGTCGACACCGCCACCGGGCTGGGCGCCACCGCCCGGATCTGGGCGGCCTGCGCGCCCGGCGACTGGACCCGGTTCGTACCCGGTGTCCGTCGCTGCGGGTTCGGCCACGGCCGGCGCCCGACCGACCCCGCGTTCGGCGCCCGACGGTTCTGCACCGCGGGCGTCGCCGACCACGACCACTACCTCGCCCCCGGTACCGGCTCGCTCACCGCCCTGGCCGGCATCCTCACCACCTGACCACCGTTGGCCGACCCTCAGTCGCCGAGGATCCGCTCCCACAGCAGGCCGTCCCGCCAGCGCCCGTCGAGCAGGATCGCGGCGTGCGCGACCCCGTACGGGTGGAAGCCGTTGCGGCGCAGCACTCGTTGCGACGGCAGGTTCTCCAGGTTGGTGGACGCCTCGGCGCGATGCAGCCCGAGCTCGTCCGCCATCACCCGCAGCAGCAGCCCGACCGCCCGCCCGGCGTGCCCGTGGTTCTGCGCCACGCTGCCGATCCAGTAGCCAACGGAGCCGCGGCGCAGGTGCGGTTGCGCCAGGATGCCCCCGACGGTCACCTGCCCGACCACCTGGCCGTCGGCGAGCACCACCCCCGGCCAGACCGTACCGGCCCGGTACCCGGCCAGCAGGCCGTCGATCCGCTCCGCCTGGCCCTGCGAAGTGAAGAAGTCGGCCGGGCGGGCCGGCTCCCAGGGCCGGAAGGCCTCGGCGTCCCGCGCCCGATGCGCCGCGATCGCGGCTGCGTCGGCGGGTTCGATCAGGCGGATCCTGGTACTGCCGGGCATGGTTGATCCTCGTCGCGCGCCATGATGAGACGACCAGCCTAAGCGAGCCCACCGCAGGCCCCGGCAGCCGGCACGGCTACGGCTGGGCGCGGGTGGTGAGGTAGGTGTCGAGGTGGGCGGCGCCGGTGAGCAGGGCCCGGCTGCGCGCGGCGATGCGTTCCTGCCAGGAGTCGAGGAACGCGCGCAGCGGCTCCGCCCCGCCGGCCTCGTGCAGCGACTCGACGAACCGGGCGACCCGGTGCAGCGGGTACCCGCCGCGGCGCAGCTGCCGCGCGATCTCGGCGTCCCGCACGGCGTCCGGCCCGTACCGCCGGTAGCCGGTCGCCCGGTCCCGGTCGGGGTGCAGGATGCCGTCGGCCTCCCAGGTACGCAGCGTCGCCGCGTGCACGCCGAGGCGGCGGGCGAGTTCCCCCACGGTCAGCGGCTGGCCGCGCAGCGGCGCCGGCGTGGTACCGGACAGCTCGCCGAGCGCGGTCGCCACCTCGGCGCGGGTGTCGCGTTCGGCGCCGAGTTCGGCGTGCGCCGCGTCGATCAGCCGGTACACGGTGTCGGTGTCGCCGCGGTTGACCGCACGCATGATGTCGACCGCCGCACGGTGCCCGTGGCCGCGGTGCAGCGCCAGGAACGCCCGGAGCGCCTGGGCGTGCAGCGGGGTGTACCGCCGGTACCCGGTGGCGGTGCGTTCGGTCGGCGGGAGCACGCCGGCCGCGTCGTAGTTGCGGACCGTCTGGGCGGACAGCCCGTGCTCGCGGGCCAGGTCGACCGGTCGCACCGCACACCCCCGATCGAGGCTCCGGCCGAGAGAACCCCGGTGATGTTCCGAGAGCCCACCAGATGCTTCGACGATAACGTCCAAGGCAGAGCCGGCTGGACGGGCGCGGGTCAGCGGCGCACGTGCAGCCCGAAGCCGGTTCGGCCGGCGGGTTCCAGACCGGGCTTCAGGTGCAGCGACGGGATCTCGTAGTCACCGAAGTTCTGCGGCCGGAACGCGATCGGCGCGGTCGACTCCAGCGTGAGCAGCCGCTCCTGCCAGGCCTTCGCGACGTCCGGGTAGTCCTCGGCGGTCATCCGGTCGGCGCCGTACAGCACGAACGGCGGCAGCACCTCGATGCCCGGGTAGTACAGGATGCCGTGCTGGATGGGGAACAGCAGATCGTCGATCGGGCCGTTGATCCCGCGGGGCCCGTAGTGCGACTCGGGGCCGCCCGCGGTCACCGACAGCAGGGCCCGGCGACCGGCGAGGGTACCTTCGCCGAAGCGTTCCCCGTACCGGGTCTCGCTGTGCTCGCCCACCCCGTACGCGAAGTGGTAGGTGAACACCCGGTCCACCCAGCCCTTCAGGATCGCGGGCATCGTGTACCACCACAGCGGGAACTGGAAGACGATCGTGTCCGCCCACAGCAGCTTCTCCTGCTCGGCGACGACGTCCGGGGTGAGTGTGCCGGCGTCGAACGCCCGACCGGAGTCCGCGGCGACCTGCAACCGGCGCACGGCGTCGGTGCCGTAGTCCGTGGCGTCCACGGCCGCCTTCCAGTTCATCGCGTACAGGTCGCTCACCCGGACCTGGTGCCCCACGGACTCCAGGGTGGTCACCGCGAGGTCCTTCAGCGAGCCGTTGAGAGACCGGGGCTCCGGGTGGGCGTAAACGATCAGCGTCTTCACGGGTACTCCTTCGGATCGGCTGGGCTCGATCCTGGCCGCGCCCGCGCCCGCCGTTCAGGGCCGCCGGTACCGTCGGACGCGACTTCCTGGTAACGGCAGGACCACCTTCACCGCAGCCACCGGCGCCATACTCGGGGCATGGACGACCTCGCGGGATTCCTTCGCACCCGGCGTGCCCGGGTCGACCCCGCGCTCGTCGGCATCCCCACCGACACCCGCCGGCGGGTCGAGGGGCTGCGCCGCGAGGAGATCGCGCACCTGTCCGGGGTCAGCGTCGACTACTACGTACGCCTGGAGCAGGGCCGCGCGACGCAACCGTCCGAGCAGGTCCTCGACGCGCTCGCCCGGGTCCTCGGCCTCGACGAGACCGAGCGCGGCCACCTGTACCGGCTGGCCAGGCAGCGCCGGCGCCGCACCAGGACGCCGGTGGGCCGGGTCCGGCCGGAGCTGCTACGGGTCCTGACGCTGGTCGCCGACGCACCCGCGCTGATCATGGACCACCGCCTGGACGTGCTGGCCGGCAACCACCTCGCCGGCCTGCTCTACGGCCAGCCGATGCCGGGTTTCAACACCGCCCGGCACCTGTTTCTGGAGGAAGCCGCCGACGGCTTCTACGCCGACTGGGCGAACTGCACGCTCGACGTGGTCGGCCACCTGCGCCTGGCCGCCGGCAAGTACCCGGACGACCCGCAGCTGGCGTCGCTGATCGGCGAGCTGGCGATGGGCAGCGAACGGTTCCGCCGGCTCTGGGCCCGCGCCGACGTGCGGGCCCGCGGGCACGGGCGCAAGGCGTTCCGGCATCCGCTGGTCGGGCTGCTGGAGCTGCACCAGGAGAACTTCGCGTTGCCGGACGGGTCAGGGTTGGAGCTGCTGGTGCTGTCCGCGGCCGCCGGCAGCCCCGCCGAGGACGGCCTGCGGCTGCTCGCGAGCCTCGATGCCGCCGCCGACGCCGACCGCTGAGCTGGGCTCTGTTGTCCTTCTGCGCACCGCGCCGCGGGCGACGGCGGTGGCGGAGAGCAGGGTCGCGGCGGCCAGACCGCCCCAGAGCGCGACCGCGCCGTGCGGAGCGACCGCGGTGATGACCGCCGGGGAGGCGGCGAGGCCGAAACCGGTGGAGAGCTGGAAGCGGGCGAGGGCGCGGCCCCGGACGCGGGCCGGGGCCAGCGCGGCGACCAGCGCGGTGGCGCTGCCGGCGTAGCAGATCTCGCCGAGGGCGCACAGCACCGACACTGCGGCGACCGCCGGCGGACCCCAGCCGTGCCCGAGGGAGCTGGCCGCGAGGAAACCGAGGTAGGACGCGGTGAGTACCACGCCGGCGATGGCCAGGACGAGCCGGCGGGGGAAGCGGGACATCAGGACGGTGACCGGTACCTGCAGCGTGACGACCAGTACCGTGTTGGCCACGAAGATCACCGCCGACCACACCGGGGAGGCGTGCAGCTGCGTCACCAGTACCAGCGGGAGCGCGACCTCGGTGACGTTGAGGCAGAACGCGTAGATCACGTTGGCGGCCAGCAGGGTACCCAGCCGGGGCGCCGGCTCGTCGCGCCCCGGCGCGGCGGCGGCCGCGGGATCGTCGCGTACCCGGGTCGACCACGCCAGGCTCGCCGCGGCGAGGTAGGCCAGCCCGGTGCCCGCGGCGAGCACCTGCAGGGCCCCGGTACCGCCGGCGAGGCACGCGGTGGCGAGCAGCGCGCCGACGCCCAGCCCGCCGTTGCGTACGGAGCGGCCGGCGGCGAGGGCGGCGTCGCGTTCCCGGCCGTGCGCGACGCTCGACACGAGGGCGGCGTGGGCGGCCGGCCAGGTCTGGTTGCCGATGCCGAGGAACAGCGCCGCGGCCGCGAACAGCCAGACGTTTCGGGTCGGGGCGGCGAGCAGCAGTACCACGCCCAGCACCCGGACCAGCATCGATGCGGCCACGACCGTACTGCGTGCACCCCGGTCCAGCCACCGCCCGACCGCGGGCATGCACACCAGGCCCGCGACGACGCCGATGGTCATCGCGCCGCCGGTGACCGGCGCCGACAGCCGGAGCACCGTCATCCCGTAGAGCAGCAGGAAGGGCCGGAGCAGGCCGGTGCCGAGCGCGTCCACGGCCAGGGCACCGGCGTACCGGGGGCCGCCGGAGGCGCGCAGCAGGGCGCGGGGACGGATTCTGGTCGTGGGCGCCATGGCGTCCACGGTGGAGTCCGGCGGCCGGTGGTGGCACGTCGGTTGACGGACATCGTCAACCGACGCCGTCGGCGGCCGCGGTAGCAGCGATGATGGGGCCATGGCGCTGCGCATCGACATCACCGGGGTGCGGGCCGAGCAGCTGCGGTTCGTCGCCTCCCCGCTGGCCGAGCTGACCGCGATGTTGCACGTGCTGGCCGAGCCCGGGCATCACCCCCGGTTGGCCGTCTGGGCGGGTGAGGTCTGGGCCGGGATGCCGGCGGAGCTGGCCGAGCGGCTGCGGGAGGCGGAGTTTCTCTGGCGCTCCTCCCGGGCCGACTTCCTGGTCCCCGCCCGGCCCCGGCACAGCCTCGCCGAGGAACTGGACGATGTGGACCGGATCGACGACGAGCAGTACGTGACCTCCGCGCTGACCACCACGTGTGGCAGCAACCGGGTCCGCTTCGGCGCTCCGTCGCCGCTGGCCGATGCCGCCGCACGAGAGCGGGCACTGGATCTGGCCCAGGCCCGCGGAGCCGTCCAGGAGGCGTTCGCCGAACGGCTGCTCGCCGACCCGGCCGCCGTCCGAGCCCGGGTACGCCACACCCTCCAGCAGTGCGGCGAGGCGTTCTTCGACGCCGCCTGGACCGGCGTCGCCGCGCACCTGGCCAGCGATCTGCGGCTGAAGAACGAGCTGCTCAAGCGTCGAAGTGTCGCAGCGGCACTCGCGTCGGTCTCCGGCGCGGTGAGCCTGGCGCCGGATGGCGACCACATCGTGGTGGACAAGCTGCAGGACGCCGCGACGACCGCCGACGGCACCGGGATCACGTTCATCCCCAGCGCCTTCGGCCGCCCGCACCTGGTGGCGATCCACGCGCCGGGCTGGCAGCCGGTGGTGCAGTACCCGGTGGCCGAGCCGAGCGCGGCGGATCCGGTACCGATGGAGACGGTCGCGCGCCGGTTGGAGGCGCTCGCGCATCCGGTCCGGCTGCGGCTGATGCGCACCCTGGCCCGCGGCCCGCACACCACCGGCGAACTCGCGCGCGCCTGGGAGCTCTCGTCCCCGGAGGTCTCCCGCCACCTCGCCGTGCTGCGCCGCGCCGGCCTGCTCACCGCGCAGCGGCGCGGCCGCTACGTGCACTACACCCTCGACTCGGCGGAGCTGGCGACGCTGGGCACCGACCTGCTCGCCGCCGTGCTGCGCTGACCGCCGCGGCGCCCGGTCTCGTCCGGTCGCCGGTGTTCGTTCCCTCTGATCTGCGCGTGGGTCGACACCGCCCGGTGATGCGCTGCCCCATCATGCCCGGCACCACATAACGGGAATTATGTGGTGTCGCCCGAGCGCAGTATTTCTGCATATTACTGGTTAACTAGTATTGATAATCCAATAAATAGCAACGGGATTGCCCGAGAGATCCCCGGCAGATTCGTCAGTTACGTAACTGGACGGGTGCTTCGGCACGACTGTTCCGACGCCGTCCCGGACGCGGTCCGGGGTGTCCCGGCGGGTTCGGTCAGTGGCGGACCTCCCGCGGATCCGGCTGTCCGGGGGCAACCATCGGCTGTACCTACTGGTATGTACACTGCGACGGTGGACACGCAGGAGCGGCTGATCGAGAGCACCCGGGAGCTGCTGTGGGAGCGCGGGTACGTGGCGACCAGCCCGAAGGCCATCCAACAGCGGGCCGGCGCCGGGCAGGGCAGCATGTACCACCACTTCGCCGGCAAGCGTGAGTTGGCGCTGGCCGCGATCCGCCGGACCGCCGAGCAGCTGCGGGCCGCGGCCGACGCGGAACTGTCCGCTCCCGGTACCGCGGCGCAACGGATCACCGGCTACCTGCGGCGCGATCGCGAGGTGCAGAAGGGCTGTCCGATCGGCCGGCTGACCCAGGACCCGGACGTGATGGCCGATCCGCTGCTGCGCGAGCCGGTCGAGCAGACCTTCGCCTGGCTGCGTACCCGGCTCGCCGAGGTGCTGGCCGCGGGCCGCGACGCGGGGGAGTTCGATCCCGGCCTCGACCCGCGGGCCACCGCCGCGGTGGTCGTCGCGGTACTGCAGGGCGGCTACGTGGTGGCCCGCGCGGCAGACCGGGACGACCCGTTCGACCAGGCCGTCACCGGCGTCCTGGCGCTGTTGACCCGACCCACCACCTGACCCACCGGAGAGGACTCGATGGACCACCAGCAGCACTCCCCCGCCCCGATCACCCGTACCGTGCTGATCGACCAGCCGCTGCCGGCGCCGCTGCCGGTGCAGCGGGTCGAGGTGCGGCGCATCGTGATCGCCCCGACACCGCCGGCGGGCTGCACCGGCACAACGGCCCGGTGTTCGGCTCCGTAGAGTCCGGCTCGGTGGTGTACCAGATCGACGGGGAACCCGAGACCGTCCTCAGCGCCGGCGACACCTTCTACGAACCGGCGGGGGCGCGCATCGCCCGGTTCGACGCGCTGGAGTCCGGCGTGACGTTCCTCGGGTACTTCCTGCTCACCGCGGGCCAGCAGGCCGAGCTGGAGTTCCTCGATCGCTGAGCGGCCATCGCCTCCGGGCGCGAGTGGACACCGTGGCGTCCGGACTTGTAGCGTTCGGTGGACCGTGACCTCGGCCGGGGAGGTGAGACCCATGTACGCAGCATCGGCGTGGGTGCTCCCCGTTCCCGTCCCGGTCGGCGACTGACGTAGGTGTCGCCGGGAGCGCCCCCAGGTACTCCCGGAAGGCACGACCATGAACCCTGTCGCCGCACCGCGCTCGCCCGACCCCGCCGGGCGCGGTCACCACCCCGCCGGTCGATCGCCAGGCGACCACGACCGGACGCCGATCGACCACGACGTGGTCATCGCCGGCTGCGGACCGACCGGCGCGATGCTGGCCGCCGAACTGCGGCTACACGGCGTACGGGTCCTCGTCCTGGAACGAGACCGCGAACCGGTGCCGGTGGTGCGCATCGTCGGGCTGCACATCCGCAGCATCGAACTGATGGCGATGCGCGGCCTGCTGGAGCGCATCCGGCCACACGCGCGGCAGCGCCCGGCCGCCGGCTTCTTCGCGGCCATCGACAAGCCGGTACCGCCGGGGCTGGACTCCGCGCACGCCTATCTGCTGGGCATCTCGCAGCCGGTGCTCGTCCGCCTGCTCGCCGGGCACGCGATCGGCCTCGGCGCGACGGTACGGCGCGGCGCCGCGGTGACCGCGGTCGAGCAGGACGACGAGGGCGTCACCGTCGTGCTCTCCGGCGGCGAACGGCTGCGTTCCCGCTTTCTGGTCGGCTGCGACGGCGCGCACAGTACCGTGCGCCGGTTGCTCGGCGTCGGTTTCCCCGGCGAGCCCGCGCGCACCGAGACGCTGATGGGCGAGATGCAGCTTGCTGCCCCGCCGGACCTCATCGCCGCCCGGGTGGCCGAGGTCGGCGGGACCCGGCACCGTCTCCAGCTTCGACCCACTGGGAGTGGTACCTACAGTGTCGTGGTCCCCGCCGCGGAGGTCAGCGAGCGCGCGGCACCGCCCACCCTCGCCGACTTCGCCCGCGAGCTGCGCACCGTCGCGGGAACCGACTTCGGGGTGCACTCGCCGCGCTGGATGTCGCGGTTCGGTGACGCCACCCGCCTGGCGGAGCGCTACCGGATCGGGCGCGTGCTGCTGGCGGGCGATGCGGCGCACATCCATCCGCCCACCGGCGGGCAGGGCCTCAACCTGGGCATCCAGGACGCCGTCAACCTCGGCTGGAAGCTCGCCGCGCAGGTCCGCGGCTGGGCGCCGGATTCGCTGCTGGACACCTACCACGCCGAACGTCATCCGGTCGCCGAGCAGGTGCTGGACAACACCCGGGCGCAGATGGAGCTGCATTCCACCGAGCCGGGCCCGCAGGCCGTCCGCAGGCTGCTTTCCGAGCTGATGGACTTCGACGAGGTGAACCGCTACCTGATCGAGAAGCTCACCGCGATCGACATCCGGTACGACCTCGGCGACACGCGCGAACCGAGGTATCGGCCGGACGGCGAGGCTCGCGAGCGAAACGATCGGCACCGCGGCGAGGCTGGCGAGCCGGGTTCTCGGCACCGCGGCGCGGGTCGCAAGCAGCCCGGCGGTCCGGGTGCCGACCTGCTCGGCCGCCGCCTGCGCGACGTCGACGTGCGAGACGGGCGGCTCTACGATCTGCTGCATCGCGGCCGTGGCCTGCTGCTGGACCGCACCGAACGGCTGACCGTCGGCGGCTGGTCGGACCGGGTCGATCATCTCGCGGACCGCACCGCGGCGGTGGACGTGCCGTGCCTGCTGCTGCGGCCCGACGGCCATGTCGCCTGGATCGGCGACGACCAGCAGGAGCTGGACGACCACCTCGGCCGCTGGTTCGGCAGTCCCGCCGCAGCGGCGACCGGGTCGGTCGGCTAGCGGG
Source organism: Actinocatenispora sera (assembly GCF_018324685.1). Taxonomy (NCBI): domain Bacteria; kingdom Bacillati; phylum Actinomycetota; class Actinomycetes; order Micromonosporales; family Micromonosporaceae; genus Actinocatenispora; species Actinocatenispora sera. Next base: position 4,826,007 of record NZ_AP023354.1, read on the forward strand.
CGGGCCGTGGCCGGCCGCCGGTGGCAGTGCGACGGCGGCGCAGGAGGAGCGACGCGGTGACGACCGAGTACCCGGACCGGGCCCGACTACGTCGAGCAGTTCCACTCGACGGCGAGCCTGGCCCGGCTGCACCTGTCGGCCGCCGAGGCGGCGGAGTTCGACGCCGCGGTGACCCGGCTGGTCCGGCCGTGGGCCGTCGAGGGCCGGCTGGAGCTGGCCGTCGACGCGACCGTGTCGTGGGGCCGGCTGCGCTCACGCTGCCTCCGGGGCGACCGGCGAGGACGGGTAGTCCGCGACGGTCATCGAGTCGTACAGCCGGGCGCTGTTGGTGGCGAGGCGCAGCACGGCGCGGCCGGCGCGGGTGGGCAGTGCGGCGACCAGCCGGGAGACCTGGGCCAGCCCGGTCACGCCGAGCCGGGAGGTCGGGATCAGGGTCTTCGCCGCGCTGAGTGCCGACGCCTGGCTGCCGCGCACGTACGGGGCCATGATGCGCTCGTAGGCGCCGAACGCGCGCCGGTGGTCGCCGCCCGCCGCCGCCAGCTCCCCGGCCAGCACGTACGCGCCGAGCACGGCCAGGGTGGTGCTGCCGCCCACAGCCGGGCCGGGGCTGTAACCCGCGTCGCCGACCAGCGTCACCCTCCCCCGCGACCAGGTGTCCATCTTGAGCTGGCTGATCGAGTCGAAGTAGAACGACGGGGTGCGGTCGAGTTCGTCCAGCCAGCCGTCGACCTCGGGGTCGAAGCCGGCGAACGCGTCGCGCAGCAGCTGCCGCTGCCGGTCCGTGTCGCGGTGCCGGTAGTCGAGTTCGCGGTCGCTGCGAAACAGGAACAGCACGCGCGCGTCGCCGAGGTGCGCGGCGCCGTACATGCCGGCGGTGCGACCGACGCCGACGTGGATGCGCAGCTCGCGATCCAGCCCGGGGTTGGGCAGGCTCAGCACCCCGAAGTACGCGCCGATGAAGGAGCGCAGCGGCGCCTCGTCGCCGAACGTCAGCCGGCGCACGGTCGAGTGCAGCCCGTCGGCGCCGACGATCAGGTCGTACCGGCGCGGCGCGGCGTGCTCGAACCGCACCTCGCCGTCGGCGCCGATCGCGGTAATCGAGTCGCCGTAGCGGTACTCGACGTCGTCGCGGGTGGCGTCGCGGACGATCTCGCTCAGGTCGTCGCGCATGATCTCGACGTGCCGGGCGGACGCGGCGCCGAAGATCTTGGCCAGGTCGACCTGCACGCCGCGCCGCGCGCCCTGCGGGTACAGCGTCATCCGGTTGGTGCCGGTGGCCCGCTGCTCGACCTGGGCGAGTACGCCCATCCGTTCCACGATGTCCACCGCGGGACGGAACAGGTCGACGGCGTGGCCGCCGGTGCTGCGTGGCGCCGGCGCCCGTTCCACGACGGTGACGGTGAAACCGTGTCTGGTCAGCCAGTACGCCAGGACCGGCCCGGCGATGCTGGCGCCGGAGATGAGAACCCGCATGGGCATGCCTCCTTACTTACCGATAGGTAAGCGTACCCGTTTACCTATCGGTAAGTAAGGTAGGGTGGCCACATGCCTCGCCCGTCCGACACCAAGCAGCGCATCCAGCGCACCGCCCGGGAGCTGTTCGCCCGGCAGGGCGTGCACCGCACCAGCCTGCAGGAGATCGCCAACCAGCTCGGCATCACCAAACCGGCGCTCTACTACCACTTCTCGTCCCGGGAGGAGCTGGTGCGCAGCATCGTGCAGCCGATCATCGACGAGGAGGAGGCGTTCCTCGCCGCGCAGGAGGCGCTGCCCGAGGTCGACCCGTACGTGCTGCTGAACGGGTACTTCGACTTCCACTACCGGCATCGCGCCGAGATCATGCTGATGCTCAGCGAGCTGACCACCTTCGCCGAACTGGGCCTGATCGAGGTCGTGCTGGCCTGGCGACGCCGGTTCGGCCGGCTGCTGCACGGCGCCGACCCCACGCTGGAGCAGGCCGCCCGGGCGGTCGTCGCGTTCGGCGGCATCCAGGACTGCACGATCCAGTTCCCCGACGTACCGGAGGAGCAGCTGCGCCGGGCGGCCCTCGACGCTGCGTGCGCGGCGCTCGGCCTCCACCCGCCGCGCCCGGCCTGACCTGGCTCGCCGCGCCTGGCGCCCACTCCGCCCGGCCGCGGCACGCTACCGGGGACGGGCGGGTCCGCGGGCTGAACAGGCAGCAGCGGAGCCCGGGCGAGATCTACCCGCCGAACGACATCGCCCGGGAACTCGCCGCTTCCCCGTAGCCGGGGTCCATCGCGGCGGCCAGGCGCAGTTCGCCCGCGGCGTCGTCGGCGCGGCCCTGCCGCTGCAGGGTGCGGCCGAGCAGCAGCCGCCCGTACGCGTCGTCCGGCCGCGCGGCGACCAGCTCGCGCAGCACCGCCTCGGCCCGGCCCAGCTGCGCCGAGGCGAAGTACGCTCGGCCGGCGAGCTCCAGCACCGCCGGCTCCCGGTGCTCGGCGAGCACCGGTGCGAGCAGCCGCAGCGCACCGAGCGGATCACCGCCGGCCAGCAGCGACTCGGCCCACCGGTACCGCTCGACCGGGCCGTCTTCGCTGTCACCGGAATCGACGTCGCCGGATTGGGCTTGGCGGAGCAGGTCGAGGATCGCCTCCGGCGGCTGGGCACCACGTAGCGCGAAGCGGCCGACCACGATGGTCGGCGAGGCGACGATGCCGCGCGCCCGGCCCACCAGCAGCGCGTCGGCCACCTCGTCGGCGCCCGCGCCGTCGGCGAGCACGTCGGCGGCGAGCCCGGCGTCGGTGGCGATGCGCGCGAGTACCGCCGGGTCGCTGATCGGCTCGCCGGCGACGAAGTGCGCGTGCAGCAGCGCTTCGACGACCCGGCCCTGCATTGCCGCGCCGCCCTGCCGGTACGCGAGGGCGACCAGCCGGTGCGCGTCGGTGGGATCGACCCGCCAGGCGGCACCGAAGCGGGGGCCGATGCCCTCGTCGGCGGCCGCGGCGGCGGCTCGCATCCGGGCGGCGGCCGGCGCCTCGTCGGGATCCGGACCGCAGCTGGCGAGCGCGGCGGCGACCTGCGGGTCCTGCAACGCCTGCCCGAGCCGCACCGGCCGTGGCGGCGCGGTCGGGTCGATCCGGTACGGGCGCCAGTGCAGCTCGGGTGGCTCGCCCGGCCAGTCGGCGAGGGCGCGCTCGATCCGCCGCTTCGCCACGTACGCCCAGCCGCAGACCAGGTCGGCCCAGATCTCGATACGCATGCCCACCACGGTAACCGACAACTGTCGTTTAGCCAACAGGTGTCGTATAGTGGTGGCGTGAACCCCGCTGACCCCCGGGCCCGCCGCACCCGCGCCGCGCTGCGAAACGCGGCGCTGGCCCTCGCCGCCGAACGACCACCGGCCAGCGTCACCATCGCCGCGGTCGCCGCCGCCGCCGGCATCAACCGCGCCACCGTCTACCAGCACTACCCCGACCGGGACGCGCTGCTCGCCGACGCGATGGGCGACGCGGTCACCGCGGTCGTCGACCAGGCCGCGCTGTGCCCGCTGCGCGCACCCGGCGACGTACCGCCCGAACCGCTGGTGCGGCTGTTCGAGCAGATCGCCGCCCGCCGCGCGCACTACGCCCGGCTGCTGTCCGCCGACGGCTCGGCCCGGTTCGCCGCCGACCTGCGTGACCGTCTCGCCGCGGCACTGCGCGACCGGTTCGCTGCCGGCCAGCGGCCCACCGTCGGCCCCCAGGTACCGGCCACGGTGCACGCCGCGTGGCTGGCGGGCGCGCTGGTCGGTGTGATCGCCGACGCGTCGGCCGCCACCCCACCGGTCGAACCGGAACGGCTCGCCACCGCCTGCTGGGCGCTGATCACCAGCTGACCGGCAGTCCGGACGCCGCCCGCGCGTACCGGCGCCACGTCGACGAGCGCCGCGTGCTCGGCACGGCGCCTCGCCCGGTACCCGTGCGCAGGCCGCGGCTGAACCGCGAGCCGATCATGAGATGGCGACCGCTGTGCCGCAGGGGGCTGCCAGCGTCCAGGGTGGCCCCGGCACCGTGGTGCCGGCCTGCCGACCCCGCTCGGCGCATCCCGGCGACCAGCCTGCTCGACATCACCATCGGCCACCGCAGCGCCGGCGGTCAGGGCCGGGCGGCGCGGGCGTACCGATCGGCCAGCGCCGCCACCGCCGTCACCAGCTCCGGCGGGTCGACGACCTCGAAGTCGGCGCCGAACATCCCCAGGTAGACCGCGAGCATGTCGATGTTGTCGGCCCCGGTGCGCAACAGGCAGCTGTGTTCGTCGACCGGGTCGATCTGCCCCGCCGACGCCGGCATCCGCGCCGCGAGCTCGTCCGCGCCGATCAGCACCCGTACCGTCGCCTGGTAGCGCCACGGCGCGGTCGACACCCGCCGCGCCACGTACTCGGCGAGGTCGTCGGCGGGCAGTGGGCGGGGCGAAAACCGCGGCCCGGTCGGGGTGCGCGGGGTGATCCGATCCACCCGGAACGTGCGCCAGTCGTCGCGTTCCAGGTCGTAGGCCACCAGGTACCAGCGGCGGCCCCAGGCGACCAGCCGGTACGGCTCGACCGTGCGCACCGTGTCCTCGCCCTCGTGGCTGCGGTAGTCGAACCGAACCCGCTCGGTGTCCCGGCACACCGCGGCCAGCGTGGTCAGCACCTGCGGGTCGACGGTCGGCCCGGCCGCGGTCGGTACCCGTAGCACCGACACGTTCAGCGCCCGCACCCGGTGCCGCAGCCGCGGCGGCAGCACCTGCTCCAGTTTCGTCATCGCCGACAGCGCGGTCTCCTCGATCCCGGTGACCGCGCCACCGGCCGCGGTGCGCAGCGCGACCCCGACCGCGACCGCCTCCTCGTCGTCGAGCAGCAGCGGCGGCAGCGCCGCACCGGCACCCAGCCGGTACCCGCCGAGCGTGCCGGTCGCCGCGGCCACCGGGTAGCCCAGCTCGCGCAGCTTGTCCACGTCGCGGCGCACCGTGCGCACGCTGACGCCGAGCCGCTCGGCCAGCTCCGGGCCGCCCCAGTCGCGCCGCGACTCCAGCAGGGACAGCAGGCGCAGCAGCCGCGCCGAGGTTTGCAGCATGAGACGCAGTGTGGCACCCGCTGCGGCCAGGATCCGACCGCAGGCCGGTGCGCCGCGGTACCTAGACTTGGCCGACATGGCCGACCCTGCCGCCGAAACCGTCGCCGACCTCAGCCCGGCCGACGCGCCGACCCGGCCCTGCGCGTACTGCGGCAAGCCGGTGCCGCAGCGCATCGGCGCCGGCCGCCCGTTCCGGTACTGCCGGGACAACGACGGCGCCTGCCAGCGCGCGGCCCGCAACTCGCGGATGCGGGAACGCAACGCGCCCGGCCTCACCGGCCAGATCGCCCGCTCGTGGGAGCTGGTCGACCGGCTGGAGCAGCTGGCCGACACGCTCGCCGAGTCGCTGCACGCCGAGCTGTCGCCCGCCGGCGTCGAGCGCCAGGTCGCCCAGGTACGGGCGGAGACCTCGGCCCAGCTGGCCGCGGCGCACGCCGAACGAGACGAGGCCCGTACCGAGGCGCAGGCGGCACGGCAGGGCCACCGGGACGCCGAGACGCGCGCCGCGCAGGCGATCGAGGCGGCGGAGACCGCCGCCACCGAGGCCGGTACGGCGCGCGCGGAGGCCGATGCGGCCCGGGCCGAGGCGAGCGCCGCACACACCGAGCTGGGTACCGCGCTGGGCGAGCGGGACGCCGCCCGCGCCGACGCCGTCACCGCGCGGGCGTTGCACGCCGACACCGTGCAGCAGCGCGACGCCGCGCGCGACGAGGCCCGTGGCGCCGCCACCGAACGCGACCGGCTCGCCGAGCAGCTCGCCGCCGTGCAGCGGGTCGAGCAGCAGCAGCGGGACCGGGCCGAGGCGGCCGAGGCCGGGCGGGACGAGCTGGCCGAGCGGCTGGCCGCCGAACGCGACGCGCACGCCGCCGCCCGGGCCGCCGCCGCGGACGCGGAGCGTACCGCCCGGCAGCACGAGCAGCGGGCGCAGGAGGCGAGCGCCGCCGCACAACAGGCCCGGGTCGAGGCGGCCGAGGCACGCCGGGCAGCCGAGGCCGCCACCGCCGAACGGCAGGCGGCCGCCTCCCGCGCCCAGACCGCCGAGTCCGCCGCCGCCGCCGCGGAGACCCGGCGCGGCGAGCTCGCCGACGAGCTCGCCACCGCCCGCGCCGAGCTGGCCGGGCTGCGGGCCCAGTCGACCCAGCTGACCGAGCAGGTCACCAACCTGACCACGGCGCTGGCCCGGCTGTCCGCACCCACCGCGAACGGTTCCCGACCGCCGGACCCGGCCGGCGCCGACCGCTAAAAGAACATCAGCCCGCCCAAAGGGTGTACAAAGATCACCAAGGCGGCCGCCTTGCGGCCGCCGCACCATGCTCGTCGATTCCGTCGACTCGGATGGGGTGGTCGCCGATGTGGACCACGCAGGACACGCTGCTGATGGTCTCCGCGCTCGCCGCGATCGTGCTGGTGATCGTGCTGATCACCACGAAGATCAAGATGCATGCGTTCCTCGCGCTGATGATCGGCTCGTTGTTCATGGGCCTGCTCGCGGGCGTGGTCACCGACAAGCTGTCCCCCGAGAAGGTCGCCCTCTCGTTCGAGGTCGGCGTCGGCTCGGTGCTGGGCAACGTCGGTGTGGTCATCGCGCTGGGCACGATGCTCGGCAAGTTGCTGTCGGAATCCGGTGGCGCCCAGCAGATCGCCGACACCCTGCTGCGGCACGCCAAACCCCGCTCGGTGCCCTGGATCATGGCGCTGGTGGCCGGCATCATCGGCATCCCGATGTTCTTCGAGATCGGCCTGGTGCTGCTGCTGCCGTTGATCCTGACCATGGCGCGGGAGGTGCAGCACCACTTCGAGGGCACCGATCAGGAGGGCGCGGTACGCCGCAGCAACGTGTACATCATGGTCGGCATCCCGGCGCTGGCCGGCCTGTCGGTGCTGCACGGGCTGGTGCCGCCGCACCCCGGGCCGCTGGTCGCCATCAGCGCCATCCACGCCGACCTGGGGCAGACGCTGCTGATCGGGCTCATCATCGCGATCCCGACGGTGATCATCGCCGGCCCGCTGTACGCGCACGTCGCGGCCCGGTTCGCGCACCCGCACCCGACGCAGAAGCTGCTCGACCAGGTGGCGCAGACCCGCCGGGTCGACAACCCGCCGAGCTTCGGTACCACCCTGTTCACGATCCTGCTGCCGGTCGCGCTGATGCTGCTGCGCACCCTGGCCGAGATCACCCTGCCGAAGAACTCCGGCCTGCTCAAGTGGGCCGAATTCGTCGGCGAACCGATCGTGGCGCTGCTGATCTCGCTGATCGTCGCGATGTTCACCTTCGGCGTGTCCCGCGGCTTCGGCGGCAAGAAGATCACCGAGTTTCTCGGCGACGCGCTGCTGCCGGCCGCCGGCATCCTGATGATCATCGGCGCAGGTGGCGGCTTCAAGCAGGTCCTGATCGACTCCGGCATCGCCGATGCGATCAAGAAGGCCGCCGAGAGCAGTCACCTCTCGCCGCTGCTACTGGCCTGGGGCGTGGCGGTACTGATCCGGCTCGCCACCGGTTCGGCCACTGTCGCCACCGTCACCGCCGCCGGCATCATGGCCCCGCTGGTCGCCTCCCCCGACATCACCGTCAACAAACCGCTCGTGGCGCTCGCGATCGGCGCCGGCTCGCTGTTCTTCTCGCACGTCAACGACGCGGGGTTCTGGCTGGTCAAGGAGTTCTTCGGGATGAGCGTCGGGGACACGTTCAAGAGCTGGTCGGTGATGGAGACGATCATCTCGGTGGTCGGGCTGGGCTTCATCATGCTGGCCAGCCTGATCCTGTGAACGGGTACGTAGCGGACTGATCGTCGCGATGTCGCAGGCTGCTGGTATCAATCAGCACGACCCGCGAAACACATCACGATCAGGAGGTTGGGTGCCATGGCCGCCCCCCGAGGACTGTCGGTAGACGACATCGAGACACTGCGCAGCGCGGTCTCATCCGGGCGGCGCCCCAAGGTGGTGTTCACCGCCGCCGCCGGACAGATCGCCGGACAGACCGGGCAGGTCACCGCGGTGGGTGACCCGGCCGGCGCCGACGAGTTCATCAGCGTGCGCTTCGGCCGCGACAAGCTGGAGTTCGCCCCCGGCGACCTGCAACTGCCCGGCAAGGCGCCGCGCCGCCCGGCGAAGCCGGCCGGTAAACCGGCCGCTGCCACCCCGGCACCAGCGTCCGACGCCTCCCGCCCGGCCGCCGCCAGCACCGCGAAACCGGCCGCGACCGCCACCGTCACCACGCCGCAGCCTGCCGCCCCGGCCGCGAAACCCGCCGCGGACACCGAGCCGAGGCCGGCCGCGGCCCGTCCGGCGGCACGGCGCGGCAAGGCAAAGGGGCCGGCCGAGCTGTCCGTGACGCTCACCTGGCAGGACGGCGACTGGTCGGTGCAGGCGCAGCGGGGCTCCCGGGTGCTGGCCAAGCCGACACCCGTGCGTGCCGCGGACGCGCTGCGGATGGTGGAGATGCTCGACGCGCCGGCGGTCAGTGACGCTGTCGGTGAGATCGTCGCTGCGGCGCGTGACGCCGCCGCGGAGCGGGCCGAGCAGCTGCGGCGCGAACTGGCGGAGGTGGAGGCCCGGCTGGCGGAGCTGCCGCAGATCGACTGAAGCGCGGCTGCGAGCCGTTTCACCACCGGTACCCGCGTGGCCGCGCCGCCCGCACCGGCACGCCCTACACTGTGCCAGATTCGGTGGCCGCTGCCGCCGGCGTTCCCACACCCCCAGGGAGGCGACGTGCCGCGTGGCAACCACGCCAAGGGCGGCCTACGCTCCCACCGGCGTAGGATCGGCAAGCACCTGATCATCGCACCGTGGATCATCATCACCGCGATCTGTGCGCTGGTCCTGGCCGGCCTGACGACCACCTGGGTGGTGCTGGTGACCCGCGGCTGCGGCGGCAGCGCGGTCACCGCCACCGTGTACGCCGACCCGGCCGTGTCCAGCATCATCGACAAGCAGGCACAGACCTGGATGCAGGGCAGCCCGGCCGTCGACGGGCACTGCGCGAAGATCAGCGTCGTCCCGCGTGATTCCGCCTCGGTCGCGGCGGCGCTGGCACCCAGCTGGGACCCCCGCACCGACGGCACCCGCCCGGACGCCTGGGTGCCCGAGTCCAGCCTGTGGATGCAGCTGGCGGCGTCGCGGCCGGATGCGGCGCGGATGCTGCCCGAGCGGCGCCCCAGCCTGGCCCGCAGCCCCGCAGTGATCGCCATGCCCAAGCCGATGGCCGAGGTGATGAAGAAGGTCGCCCCGAAGCTGACCTGGAACCAGCTCGCCACGCAGTACGCCGGCAAGGTGTGGGCGAAGTACGGGCACCCCAGCTGGGGCGGCATCCGGGTCGACATGACCGACGCGACCACCTCCACCGCCGGGCTGCACGCGGTGACCGCGATGGCCGACGCCAACGACGACGGCGACATATCCACCGCCGAGCGGCTGAGCCTCAACCAGATCTGGCAGGTCGGTGCCGCCCACCCCACCGACACCCAGCAGGTGATCCAGAAGCTGGAGTCGGCCGACTCCAGCAGCACCACCGCGGTGCTCAAGACGGTGTCGGCGTTCCCCGCCCTGGAACAGGACGTGATCAGCTACAACCAGGACGGGCCGAAGGTGCCGCTGACGGCCGTGTACCCGTCCGACGGCAGCGCCGACGCCGACTTCCCCTACCTGCGGTTGAGCTGGTCACACCAGACGACCCCGGGCATCAACGACGACGCGCAGCGGGTCCGCAGCGACATCGCGCGCACGTTCCTCACCGACCTGCGCTCGGCCACCGCGAAGAAGGCGTTCCGCGACGCCGGCTACCGGGACGCCTCCCGCCGGCCCGGCCCGCTGATGACCGCCGCCAACGGCGTCGACCGCAAGGTACCCACCCTGCCACGCAAGGTGATGAGCCCCGACTCGGTGTCGCAGACCGTGTCGATGTGGACGTCGATCTCCCGGGACAGCAACGTGCTGCTGATCATGGACGTGTCCTCGGGCATGGGGCAGAAGGTCGCCGGCACCAACAAGACCAAGCTGCAGCTGGCCGGCGACGCGGTCGCCGAAGCCATCACCCTGTTCGGGCCGGGCGCGCGGCTGGGCCTGTGGGACTACGCCAGCCACGTCAAGGGCGACTCGGCCGACTACGAGCAGATCGTGCCCGTCGACACGCTCAACGGCACCTACCAGGGCACCACCAGGCGGGTCGCCATCAACAACGCGCTCGACCAGCTGCAGCCCGTCGGCGAACCCACCCTGTACGACACGGTCGCCGCCGCCTACAAGATGATGCGCAAGCACTACCAGAACGACGCCAGCAACCGGATCGTCGTGGTCACCGGCTCCGGCAACGACTCGGCCAGCAAGACCGGCCTGGCCGAACTGACCAGCACCCTGAACGCTGGCGCGGACAAGAACCATCCGCTGCCGGTCGTGACCGTCGGGTACGGCAGCGGCGTCGACCTGTCGTCGCTGCAGACCATCTCGCAGGCCTCCGGCGGCCGCACGTACGCGGCGAGCAGCCCCACCGAGGTGTCCAAGGTGCTGCTGACCGCCCTGTTCAGCGGCGCCCCACCCACCTCCGACTGACGACCCGCTAGCACCACGCACCGTGGCGGGCGCGGCGAACCGCGGGCACGGCACCCGATCGGGCGGATCCGGACCGTCACCCGCGGCCGCGTCATGTCGTTCGGTTGAAGGGACACGCCACCATGAGGCGTGCACGGCGCCCGGTCCGCGGCGCGCCGCCGTCACCACGGGAGACCACACCATGTGTCAGCACCAGCCACCCTGCCCGGCCGCCGACGACCCGGCGCGCGACGCGGCCAGAATCCTGTTCACCCACCCCGAGCAGGGGTGGAGCCTGCTGTGCAACGGGGTGGTGCTGTTCGACGACACCGGCCAGCTGCTGCCCGACGGCAGCTCCATCACCCCGCACCGCGGCCCCGCGCCGCACCGCAGGCCGGCGCACGCCGCCTGACCCACCCGCCGGCGGGCCAGACGGCGGCCCGTGGGTTCACTGCGTGAACGCCTCCGGCGGCGGGCACGAACACACCAGGTTACGGTCGCCGAACGCACCATCGATCCGGCGCACCGGCGACCAGTACTTCTGCCGGGCCCCGTCCCCGTTCGGGTAGCCGGCCTCCTGCCGCGAATACTTGTGCGACCAGTCGTCGGCGGTCAGCATCCGCGCCGTGTGCGGCGCGTTGACCAGCGGATTGTCCTCCGCCGACCACTCACCCGACTCGACCTTGGTGATCTCGCGGCGGATCGCGATCATCGCCTCCACGAACCGGTCCAGCTCCGCGAGATCCTCGCTCTCGGTCGGCTCCACCATCAACGTCCCCGCCACCGGGAACGACATCGTCGGCGCGTGGAACCCGTAGTCGATCAGCCGCTTCGCCACATCGTCCACGCTGATCCCCGACGACTTCGTCACCGGCCGCAGATCCACGATGCACTCGTGCGCCACCAGCCCGTTCGCCCCCGCGTACAGCACCGGGAAGTGCGGCCGCAGCCGCGCCGCCAGGTAGTTGGCCGCGAGCACCGCCGCCCCGGTCGCCGCGGTCAGCCCGTCCGGGCCCATCAGCCGCAGGTACGCCCACGAGATCGGCAGGATCCCCGCCGACCCGTACGGCGCCGCCGACACCGTCGGCCGCTGCGGGTCGTTGCCGTCCAGCATCGGATGCCCCGGCAGGTACGGCGCCAGGTGCGCGCGCGCCGCCACCGGACCCACACCCGGCCCGCCGCCACCGTGCGGGATGCAGAACGTCTTGTGCAGGTTCAGGTGCGACACGTCCGCGCCGAACCGGCCCGGCTTCGCAAACCCCAGCAGCGCGTTGAGGTTCGCCCCGTCCACGTACACCTGGCCACCGGCGTCGTGCACCTTGCCGCACAGCTGCGCGATCTGCTGCTCGTACACCCCGTGCGTGGACGGGTAGGTCACCATGATCGCCGCCAGCGAGTCGGCGTGCGCGGCGATCTTCGCATCCAGGTCGGCCAGGTCCACGTTGCCGTCGTCGTCGCAGGCCACGACCACCACCCGCATCCCGGCCATCACCGCCGACGCCGCGTTCGTCCCGTGCGCCGACGACGGGATCAGGCACACGTCGCGCTGCGACTCGCCCCGCGCCTGGTGGTAGCCGTGGATCGCCAGCAGCCCGGCCAGCTCACCCTGGCTGCCGGCATTGGGCTGCAGGCTCACCGCGTCGTAGCCGGTCACCTCGGCCAGCCAGCGGCACAGGTCGTCGATCAGCTCCCGGTAGCCCTCCGTCTGGTCGGCCGGCGCGAACGGGTGAATCGACGCGAACTCCGGCCAGGTGATCGGCTCCATCTCCGTGGTCGCGTTCAACTTCATCGTGCACGACCCCAGCGGGATCATCCCGCGATCCAGCGCGTAGTCCTTGTCGGCCAGATCCCGCAGGTAGCGCAGCATCGCCGTCTCCGAGCGGTGCGCCGCGAACACCGGATGCGCCAGATAGCCCGCCGAACGCACCAGCGCCGCCGGCAGCGGCTCGGCGCACCGCGCATCGACCTCGCTGATCGACGGCACGGCGATACCGAACGCCCGCCACACCGCCAGCAGATCACCGTCGCCGGTCGTCTCGTCACACGCGATCCCGACCGTGTCCGCATCCACCAGCCGCAGGTTGATCCCCGCGTCCCGGGCCGCCGCCACCACCTGCGCCGCGCCACCCGGCACCCGCGCCGACACCGTGTCGAAGAACGCCTCGTGCACCACCTCGACCCCACCGGTACGCAACCCGGCCGCGAGGATCGTCGCCAGCCGGTGGGTGCGCGCCGCGATGCGCCGCAGCCCGTCCGGACCGTGATACACCGCGTACATGCTGGCCATCACCGCCAGCAGCACCTGCGCGGTACAGATGTTGCTCGTCGCCTTCTCCCGGCGAATGTGCTGCTCCCGGGTCTGCAACGCCAACCGGTACGCCACCTGCCCGTCGGCGTCCTTGCTGACCCCCACCAGCCGGCCCGGCAGCATCCGCTCCAGACCCTTGCGTACCGACATGAACCCGGCGTGCGGGCCACCGAAACCCATCGGCACCCCGAACCGCTGCGCCGACCCGACCACCACATCCGCGCCGACCTCGCCCGGCGGGCGCAGCAGGCACAGACCCAGCAGGTCCGCCGCCACCGTCACCAGCGCGCCCCGCTCATGCGCCGCGGCACACAGCGCCTCGTGGTCGACCACCCGGCCCGACGCACCCGGGTACTGCGTCAGCAGGCCGAAGAACTCCCCGTCCGGCAGCCCCGCCGCCAGATCCGCCACCCGCACCTCGATACCCAGCGGCAGCGCCCGGGTCCGCAGCACCGCCAGCGTCTGCGGGAACACGTCGGAATCCACCAGGAACACCGGCGAGGTCGACTTCTTGTTCGCCCGGCGGGCCAGCGTCATCGCCTCCGCCGCCGCCGTACCCTCGTCCAGCAGCGACGCACCCGCCACCGCCAGCCCGGTCAGATCCTCGATCACCGTCTGGAAGTTCAGCAGCGCCTCCAACCGGCCCTGACTGATCTCCGGCTGGTACGGCGTGTACGCCGTGTACCACGCCGGGTCCTCCAGCACGTTACGCAGAATCACCGCCGGCGTGTGCGTGCCGTAGTAGCCCAGACCGATCATCTGCACCATGGTGCGGTTCGCGTCCGCCAACCGGCGCAGCTCGCCGGTCACCTCCGCCTCACCCGCCGCCGGCGGCAGCCTCAGCGCCTGCCGGGTCAGGATCGTCTCCGGCATCGCCGCCGCAAGCAGCTCCGCCACCGAGGAGTACCCCACCTCGGCCAGCATCCGCTGTTGCTCGGCCGCACCCGGCCCGATGTGCCGGGCCGCGAACGGCACCGCCGCCACACCGCCCAGGCCAGCGGTCTCGTCAATCTCCGGGCCGCGTTGCGCCGGTGCCCGATCGGTCATCACGATCTCCAGGAGGTCGCCACCATGCGGGCACACGCCCGCGCCAGCGTCCTCCCCCTCTGTCCACGAAACCTGAGAGCTTCACCCGCATCGCGGACTTACCCCGTCGGTGAGGCGGCCACCGGCCACCTACTCTCCAGAGACGCCTACCCGAGCGGTCCTTTTGCCTGAGAGGTTCCGGGGAGGAATTGCCCCTTCGGCGCCCCCCGACCAACCGGCCGGGCGGTCTCTCCCACACGGGTCAACAGCTTTCCTGAACCGTACCAGCGGCGCCGACCGACCGGCCCGCCACACCCGCCGCAGCTCAGCCCGCGTGCCGGCGCGCCGCACGCCGCGCGGCCAACTCGTCACCCGCCGCCGACACCGGCGCATCCACCCCGGCCGCAGGCTCCGCCGGCAACGTGGCCAACGAGCCCCGAATCTCCGAGAACGCACCACCGATCGCGATCCCGAACACACCCTGGCCGCCCTGCAACAGGTCGACCACCTCTTCCGGCGAACGACACTCGTACACCGTCGTACCATCGGAAATCAGCGTGATCTGCGCCAGATCACCCACCCCGCGCGAACGCAGCTGATCGATCGCCTTGCGGATGTTCTGCAACGACACGCCCGCATCCAGCAGCCGCTTGACCACCTTCAACACCACGATGTCGCGAAACGAGTACAGCCGCTGACTACCCGAACCCGCCGCCGGCCGCACACTCGGCACCACCAGACCCGTCCGCGCCCAGTAGTCCAACTGCCGGTAACTGATCCCCGCCGCATGGCAGGCCGTCACCCCGCGATAACCGACATCATCACCGTCGAGCTCGTCGCCCACGGAGGCGAACAACACACCCTGGGCCACGCCACCATCAGTCGCATGCTGCCCGGATCGCCGCTCGTCCATGTGACAACCTCCCCGCACCACACTGCCGGGCGCACCAGCCCGACCACGAAGCGTCGCGCCACCCTCGACGGTAGAAACACCGCGGCGCGGGGTCAACCAGATGCCAGAACCCGCGACAACCGAACCCTATACCGCTGGTTGAGGCCAGCCCGCCGCTCGACGACGCGACACGCCGACAACCCGAGGCGACCCGGCCGCGGCGCGCCACCCTAGCAACAGCAGCCACCTCAGCCGGCGAAATCCTCCGGGCTCACCTGATCGAGAAACTCGCGGAACCGCTCGACCTCGTCCTCCTGCTCGTCCGGAATCACGATGCCGACCGCATCAAGCACCTGCTCCGAACACTGGATCGTCGCGCCCACCCGCAACGCCAACGCGATCGCATCCGACGGCCGAGCCGACACCCGCACCCCATCACCGATCACCAACTCGGCATAGAACACCGTGTCCTTCAACTCGGTGATCTCCACCAGCTGCAACGGAGTCCCCAACGCCGTCAACACATCCCGCAGCAGATCGTGCGTCAGCGGCCGGGCCGGCTTCACCCCCTGCTGCTCGAAGGCAATCGCCGTCGCCTCCACAGCACCGATCCAGATCGGCAGATACCGATCCCCCGAGGCCTCTTTCAGTAGGACGATCGGTTGGTTGCCCGGCAACTCCACCCGGACACCCACCACGCTGAGCTCCTGCACCGCCGCCTCCGTCGTTCCCGGACGTCCCCACCCGCACGGCCAACCGGGACCGACACCAACGCCACCGCACGCATCCGTCACCGCCACGCTTTCGGACCGGGCAGCCAACGAACAGGGAAATCCCGCGTCTCCCTAGCACGGTACACGCCGAGCCCGGCCACCGTCCGGCCCCGCCCCAACGGCCCCAAGCCGACACGAACCAGCCCCGACAGGGACGATCGACTACCCGCCCACCGAGCCGCGCAACCCCGCCTGCACCAACGCCGCATGCAACCGCAACGACAACGCCGCCAACTCCCGCACCGTCTCCGCAGCCGCCGCCCGCGCCTGCGGATTCCGTTGCCGCGCAAGAGGAGCAACCACCTGCTCGAACAACCCGATCTCCCGATCAGCCGCCGACCGGTACGCCCGCAGATGCCGCGGCTGCACACCGAACGGCGCCAACAGACCGACCACCTTCGCGATCTCCACCGCGTCCGCGTCGTAGTAACCCGACCGCGCCGACACCAACCCGAACTGCTCCAACTCCCGCAGCTGCGCGTCGTCGATCCCGGCCTGCTCGGCCAGCTCCGCCCGAGACAGCCGAACATCCCCCGACGCCGGCCGAAAATCCTGCGCCGTCGGCAGCTGCTCCACCGCCACCAACGGCGGCCGCGACACCACCGCACCACCCGGCGGCAGCCGGCCCTCGTCCAGCGCCGCCAGATGCTCCCGGATCACCCGCAACGGCAGGTAGTGATCGCGCTGCGCGGTCAGGATGTAGGTCAACCGGGACACGTCGTCCCACGAGTACTTCCGGTAACCCGACGGCGTGCGCTCCGGCTCCACCAGACCCTCGGACTCCAGGAACCGCAACTTCGAAATCGTGGTGTCCGGGAACTCACCCCGAAGATGAGCAAGCACCTCACCGATGCTCATCGCCGCACGCGCCCCATCGGACACCCGCGCCGACGAGCCCTCGGACCCGGCCACTGCGCCCCCTACGCGTCGTCCGCCCTCGGACCGGCGATCAGAACCAACCGGAACTTACCGATCTGTACCTCATCGCCATTGCTCAGGGTAGCCGTCTCGACCCGCTCCCGGTTGACATACGTCCCGTTCAAACTGCCCACGTCACGCACCGCGAACGCACCGGACTCCCGATGGAACTCCGCATGCCGGCGAGACACCGTCACGTCGTCGAGGAAAATGTCGCTGTCCGGATGCCGGCCACTGGTCGTCACATCGTGATCGAGCAGGAACCGCGCACCCGCATTCGGGCCCCGGCGCACCACCAGCAGCGCCGTCCCCGGCGGCAACGACCGCGCCAGCCGGGTCGGCACCACCTCGGCCTCGGCCGCGCTGTCGAGCATGTCCTCCAGCGCACCGATGTTCAACGTCGAGGTGACGTCGAGTGGGGGGAACTCGTCGTCGGGCCGGGTCATCGGACCACCTCAAGACCATCGCGATCCTCGGTGGCCCGCACACCAGCCACCGCCTGCACCGGGCGGACCCGGCCCACGCCGGAACCAACCAGCAGCCCCAACACTACGCGCGGCCAGCCTCCGACGGCACCTCAGCCTTCGCCGGTGACCTTCTCGTACGCCGCCGCATCCAGCAGCCCGTCCAGCTCCGCCGGATCCGACACCTCGATCTCCAGCATCCAACCCTCGCCGTACGGCTCGCGGTTGATCAGATCCGGCGAATCACCCAACGCCTCGTTGCGCGCCGACACCGTGCCGGTCACCGGCGAGTACACGTCCGACACGCTCTTGGTCGACTCGATCTCACCCACCGCCTGGCCCGCGGTCACCGCAGCACCCGGCTCCGGCAACTCCACGAACACCACATCACCCAGCGAGTCCTGCGCGAAGTGCGTGATACCCACCCGCACCGTGTTGCCCGAGGCCCGCACCCACTCGTGCTCCGCCGTGTACCGCAGATCGTCGGGAATCACCGCTGTGTCCTCTCAACGCACCAAGGCCGCCGCCGCACCCGCGACAACCGGGCCACCCCACCACCGGCCTGCGCCGGCGAACCCCGTCAATGTACGACAACCAGCGGCTACGACACCGGGCGGGCATACCGCGCTGCGGGCGCCGACCGGGTCACCGACACCTGCACCACCGACGGCTGCCGCACACTCACCCTGCCGCCCGCCTGGCGCACCGTGTCCACCACCCCACCCGGGATGTTCAACGCCGCCTGCATCGTCGAAGCGTCCCCGATCACCGACAACGTCAACGGCGCCGACAACCGGTTCCCGTCCACCAACAGCGACCGACCCGAACCGTCCACGAACGCCGTCGACGCCACGATCCGCACCGCACCGCCGGACGAACCCTCGACCTGCATCGCCTCCGCGCCCGCGCCCCGCAGCTCCTCCACCGCATCCAGCAACACGCTCGCCCCGACGCCGTCCTTGCCACCGGAGAACTCCACCGCCAACCCCGGCCCCTCCGCCGGCAACGTCCCGGCCAGGATCCCCAGATCGTCCGCGCGCTGCCGCGCCTCCTTCAACGCCTCCGCCCGACCCTGCTCGGTCGACGAGATCTGCTGCCGCTGCGAGTTCAACGACGCGATCTCCTGCTGCAGCCGCTCCTTGCGCGAGTCCAACGTGTCCAGGATCCGCACCAGATCCTCCTGCCGGGCACCGGCCAGCGCCTGATCGGAGTCGTTGCTGTTGACCTGCACCGCCAGCGCGAACCCCAGCAACGCCACCAGCACCCCGATCAGCGCCGCCGACCGGCGCGGCAACCGGTGCGTCCACCACCGCACCGGCGGCAACTCGTCCCGGTCCGCCACGCCGTCCGCGCCGTCCGCGCCGTCCCGCGGCTCCGCCTCCGCCGAGTCCTCGGCCGCAGCCTCGTCCGGTTCCTTCGGCGACCCCGGTTTTGGAGCCCCTGGCTTCGGCGAGCCGGCGACCTCCCGCGGTTCCTCGTGTTCGGCCATCGTCACGCCTTGAACAACGTCTGCCGGATCGCCGCCACGTTCGCGAAGATACGCATCCCCAACACCACCACCACACCGGTCGACAGCTGCGCGCCCACACCCAACTTGTCACCCAGGTACACCATCAGCGCCGCCACCAGCACGTTCGACACGAACGAGATGACGAACTGCTTGTCGTTGAACTCCTTGCGCAGCCACGCCCGCACCCCACCGGTCACCGCATCCAGGGCGGCCACCACCGCGATCGGCAGGTACGCCTGCAGGCCCGTCGGCACCGTCGGCTCCAGCGCGAACCCGACGACCACCCCGACCACCAGCGCGATCAACGCGATCATCGGCCGCCCCCGGTACCCGACGCCGAAGGAGACGACGACGGCGACGCCGACCCGCCGGGACGCACCGGGTGCGCGTACCGCAGCTGCTGGTCGGCCGCCGCCGGCAGCGTCAACTGCGCCGACCGCTGCACCGCGAACCCCATCTGGTACCGCTTCACGAACCCCTCGTACCGCGCGTCGGTGGCCGACGACCCGAACCGGTCACCCATCGAACCCGGCCCGATCACCGTGATCTTGTACGGACTGTTCACCGGCCGGAAGTCCACCAGAATCGCCTCCCCCGCGGTACGGATCGTCGAGGTGGCGCCCAGCCGCTGCCCGTCCACGGCCACCGCCTCCGCCCCGTCGCGCCACAGCTCGTTCACCACCTCCTGGATGTCCACATCCAGCACCCGGCCCAGGTTCTCCGAACTCTCCTTGCCGGTCACCGGATCCTTCGGCGTCGGCGCATCGGTCAACGTCACCGTCAACCCCGGCCCGCGGACCCGGTCCAACCCGTTCGCGGCCTCCAACGCGTGCAGCCGGTCCGCCTCGTCCCCGCCGGCCAGCGACAGCGCCTCGTCACGCTGGTGCGACACCTGTGCCCGCAACCGATCCGCTCGCCGTTGCAACGCATCGGTGTCGGCGCGCTGGCTCTTCACCTCACCAACGAGCTGATCGTGGGTGCGATGCGATTCCGGTTCCGCGGCCACCGCGTGCCGGTAGGTCACCGCCATCAGCACCCCGAACAGCAACGCCATCGCCGCCGTACCGGCCTTGCCCAGGCGCCGCGCGAACGGCCGCTGCGGGCCCTCCCGCCGCCGCTTCTCCGCCGCGGCCGCGTACCCCGGCTCCAGCGATGTCTCGTACAGCCGGGCGAGCAGGTCGGCGCCGAACGCCTTGCCCCACGTCCGGCCGGTCGGGCCTGGCCCGGCCGGCTCGCCCTTCGGCGGGTCCAGCGGATCGCTCACCGCAGGCTCCGCCTCGCCGCGCGCACCACCTGCGCCGCCTGGATCAGGTACAGCACCCCGGCGTACCAGTAGAGCGCCGCGCCCCACAGCGCCAGCGCCCAGCCCACCGGCAGCGCGACCGCCTGTACGACGCCGCCGACGGTGGCGAGCAGCAGCACCGGGAACGAGAACATCAGCACGAACGTCGCCGTCTTGCCCAGGTAGTGCACCTGCAGCGGCGCCTGGTACCCGTGATGCCACAGCACCGGGAACGACAGTGCCAGCACCGCCTCCCGGGCGACGAGTACCGCGGTCAGCTGCCACGGCACCGCGCCGGACACCGTCAGGGCGAGCACCGTGACCACGATGTACGCCCGGTCGGTGATCGGGTCCAGCAGCTGACCGAGCCGGGTGACCTGGTTGAGCCGCCGGGCCAGCTGCCCGTCGACCCAGTCGGTGGACGCGCCGACGGCGAGCACCACCAGGGCCGCGATCGTTTCGTGGGCGACCAGCAGCAGATAGACGAACAGCGGCACTCCGGCGAGCCGGATCAGGCTGACCAGATTCGGCAGGGTGAAGACCCGGTGCGACACGACCTGCCCCGTACCGGCCGCGACCGACGAGGTCGACACCGACCGGCGCGCCATCTGGCCTCCCCTCCGCGGCCCTCCCGGCCTTGCTCGGGGCCAGCACCCAGGACGCGCCCGGCTGGACGCCCCGCTCCCCCCGTTAGCGACGCCATCGTAGCCGTGTCGATCGGCCGGGCACGCATTCGGTGCCGTCGCTGGGTGCTCGGTAGGTGTGGTGCGGATCACTGCACCTCATTGCTTCCTAGGTAGCTGGTTGGATGGCAGAGCGGATGGGATCACAGCACGAACCAGGCGGGCGCGGCCGGGCCGGCGGGGCACCCGGCCGGTACGCAACCGGGCCAAGCACGGCGACGGGTGTCCCCGGCGGACTATCGGGACGCGGCTACGCTACGCTGTGATGGCCGCGGCAGCGCGGCCTCGGGACGTGGCGCAGCTTGGTAGCGCACTTGACTGGGGGTCAAGGGGTCGTGGGTTCGAATCCCGCCGTCCCGACAGCACCGAAGGGCCGTTGACCATCGCATAACGCGAGGTCAGCGGCCCTTCTACTTGTCCACTGTGGACTACTCCCCTACCTCACACGACCCGCAGGTGGGGACCACTTGGGGACCGTTTGGCCGTCAAGTGGGCGCTGAGCGCCCGTCCGGCGTCGTCGATCGACTGCCGATCGGGGTGCAGGTACCGCTGCGTCGTGGTCAACGAGCCGTGCCCGGCGATCTTGCGCAGAACGTGCACCGGCACCCCTGCATCCGCTAGCCACGTCAGCCCGGTGTGCCGCAGATCGTGCCGCCGCAAGTGCTCGTGCCCAAGCGCGTTCACCACCTCGTCCCAGTGCGTCGCATCCCGCAGGACGGCCGTGCTGATCCGACCGCCACGCGGTCCGGCAAACAGCCGCGCGTCCGGGTCGAACTCGCCGTTCTCGTCCACGGCGGCGTTCATCCGAGCCGACACCATCGGCCGGACTTCCTCGATCAGCGGCACGGTGCGGGCGCGCTTGCCCTTCGTGCCCTTGTCGATGAGTCCCCCCGGCCCCGGCGTGGTCTGGCGTCGCACCGTCCACATCCAATCGACACGGTCGATATCACCGGCGCGTACGCCGGACACCTCACCGATACGGGCGGCAGTGCACGCCGCGAATACGACGACATCGCCCCACCCCCGGTACTGGCCAGACGAGCGGGCAACCAGCGCGTCGGCCAACTCGCGCAGCGATTCCCAGCTCGGTAATGCGAGTGATCGCGGATCGTCCAACTCATCCTCGGCACGGGCGAACTCGTGTTGCCAGCCGGTCACGCGCGCCGGATTCCGGTCGATAATCCCGTCCCGCATTGCCTGTTCCATGACGCGCACCAGGACGGCAATGCTGTTCTTCACCGTCGACCGGCTGCACTCGTCAGCAATCCAGGCGTGCACAGCTCGATCAACCGCGCCGTTTGTAACCATTCGAACCGATATATGCCCAAGCGTCGGAACTACGCGCTTTCGCCAGCCGGCGAGGTACGGGTCAAGGGTCTTCTTTTCCAGCCCGCGCATGGCGAGGTTCAGATACGCGGCGCCGTATTCGGCAAGCGGCATGGTGGCGGCCCCGGGATCGACGCCACCCCGCGCGGCCTTTTCCATGTCCGCGATCCACGCGTCGGCCTGGTCAATGTCTGCCTTTGACTCAGACCGTGATCGCCTTTCCCCGGTAGTCGGGTCGGTCCAGCGAACGCGGGCGCGAAACGGGCTTCGTCGGTCGGGCCGGTGCTCAATGTCGGTCGACAGCTCAACCCCGATTGGCGGCGTGATCTTCTTGGCCATCAGGCGGCCACCTCGCCAGTGCTGATGCGCCGGGAGCGCAGCCACGTCATCACGTCGTCGGCGTGGTACATGACCACACGGTCCGACATGGGGATGAACGGCGGCCCCTGCACCGGGCTGGCGGTCCGCCATCGCCGCAGCGTGGACGAGTCAACGCGCAACATACGGGCGACTTCCTCTGTGGTCAGTAGGGCTATCTCGGTGGCCGACGAGAGCGGTTCGGTGGTGGCGGTGGTCACGGCGGCGGTGGCCTCTCTGTCTGTTGGTACGCGTAGCGGTAGCGCGCTGGCGAGTGGTGGCGTCCGCACTCCCCCGCCTGGCGCGCCCGGGGGTCTGGCCGGTGCCGCTACTCGCTACTGGGCCGCACTGTCCCTGGTCAGAGCGCGGATCGGCAGTAGCGGGCGCCGGTAGCGGGGCCGCTACTGGTAGCGGGGCGGATAGTGGCGGGACGGTGGTCACCTGGTCGACGGCCAGGGGGCGTGTTCGGTCACCTGGCGCGGTGGCGCCGCTATCGGCTATCTGGCTGGTCATGGGGCTAGCGGCGGGGCTATCGATTGCGGCGGGTGGGGCTATCCGATAGCCCCGGGGTGGGCGGGTCATGCGGCGCCTCCGATGGTGTCGGCGGGGAGGGGTACGCCCTCGTCGCGGAAGCCGCCGGTGATGGCGGCGCGGATGTCGCGGTCGGTCTGTTCGGCGGCGCGGCCGGCGTCGGTCAGTTCGGCTACGGCGGTGGTGGTGTCGAGTGCGCCGGTCGCGACGATGCGGGCCACGCCGCGCGCGACCCCGTACAGGGTGGTGCGGCGGCGGCCGACCGGGGCGGTGGTGATGCGCCGCAGGTTGGTGGCCAGTAGGGCGGCGGGTGATGAGATGCCCCCTCCCCCGGCGTGCGGCGTGGTCGGGGTGGTTGGGCGGTGTGCGGGTCGGTGCGGTGCGGGCGCGGTCGGCCGGTCCACGATGGCCGCCAGGCGCGGGGGCATCTCAACCACCGGCCCGTCGTGCACGGTGCGGTACGGGCGGCGGGTGACCGGGTGGACCGATGGCGGGGCGACCACGTAGCCGCCGTCTGCCTTGATGTCGACGCCGGCCCGGTCGGGCATCGGCCGGGACAGCACGGGGTGGCCGGGGTGGGCGTAGTACAGGTGCCAGCCTCCGGAGCCGGTCGCGACGGTGTAGGTGGGCACCATCACCGACCGATCGAGCTGCCCGCCGTGCTGGGGGTCGATGTCGACCACCACCAGCCCGGCCGCCGCCCCGGTCCGGATGGCCAGCAGCCCGGCGGGGACGGCGGACAGCATGGCGGCGATGCGGTGCGGGTCGGTGGTGGCGGCGTAGAACCCGTGGCACGTCAGGCAACCACACGCTTCGCGGTCGTGTCCGGGTCCGGCGTCGTGACACTGTGGACAGTTGGCCACGGGCCGTTTGGTGCGGCCCAGCACGAACACCGGCCAGCCGCGCCCGGCGGCGGCCCGTGCCGGCCGGTGATAGCGGCTCGTCGGGTGGGTCATCGCGTTACCTCGATTCGGCGGGTTGGGCGGGTGTCGGTGTCGGTGCTGCTAG
The DNA here is from genome assembly GCF_018324685.1 of Actinocatenispora sera. Classification (NCBI taxonomy): domain Bacteria; kingdom Bacillati; phylum Actinomycetota; class Actinomycetes; order Micromonosporales; family Micromonosporaceae; genus Actinocatenispora; species Actinocatenispora sera. Next base: position 4,849,665 of record NZ_AP023354.1, read on the forward strand.
CTGCTACCGGGCAGGTCACGGCATGGTTTGGCTGCTAGCAGGGCTGCTATCGCTAGCAGGCAGGGCTGCTAGCGATAGCAGCCGTCGGCTAGCTCGGTGGGCGGCCCGTGCCGGTCGGTGCGCAGGACTCGCAGACGGTCTGCCGGCCCGGCCGGACCCGTGCCGGTCGGCCGCATCGTTCGCACGAGCCGATGCCGGGCACGTCGACCGGTAGCGGCACATCGACCGCGCCATTCGCGCCACCATCCGTGCCACCATTCGTGCCAGTGGCACCAATGGCGTGACCTGCGCTTATGCCATTCGTGCCATTCGTGCCACCGGGAGGGGTGGCCGGCACGGATGCGGGCGCGTCAGGCAGTCGCCAGACGGTGCCACCGGCGAACCCGGACCGGTCGGCGATGACACCTTCGGACTCCCGCGCCCGACCGACTGTGCGCCACGGCATCCCGGCCTGTTCGGCGGCGGCCTTGACCTCTGACGACGGGGCTTGCCCGCCCCGTTCGGTCAGGAACTCCACCAGCCACGCCGCCGCCCGGTTGCGTGACGCGGCCCGGTCCTGATCGGCGGCCGGGTCCCGCAGCAGGTCGGCGGCGGTGTAGTCGACGGTGCCGTCCCACTCGATGCGGGCGCATCCGTGGTCGGGCGCGTCCACCAGGCGGTAGGCCAGGGCGGGCGGCATCACGGCGATGTTGGCTTTGGTCGGCGCGACGATCACCCGGCCCTCGTCGCGGGGGTCCTTGGCCACCGCGTAGCCGAGCCGGGCGGCACCGATGATGCCGATCGAGCCGCCGCCCCGGTAGATCGGCGACGGCCCGCCACCCTTGGTGAAGTGCCGCACGAGCACGATCGCGCATCCGGTCTTCTCCGCGGTCTTGATCAGCGGCGTGAGCGCACGGCGGACGTCCTTGTCCTGGTACTCGTTGACCTTCTCCCCCAGGTAGGCCATCAGCGGATCGACCACCACCAGGGCGGCGCCCACGGCGGCGATCGCGTCGGCCACCATCCCGGCGTCGTCGGGCAGCGTCACCAGCCGGTCCACCCACGCGGCATCGCGTGCGTCCCACTCGGTGACGCTGGTCAGCGCCACCACCCGCGCCGCATCCGCCCCGGCCGCGTCCAGCCGGGGCCGGATGGTGTCGGCCGGGTCATCCTCGGCAGACAGCAGCACGACCCCGGCTGGGCCGGTGCCGGGCTGCCCGTCCGGCCACGGCTTGCCGGTCGTGATACGGGCGGCCAGATCGGTGGTCATGGTCGACTTGCCGGTACCCGGATCACCGTCGATGACGTGCAGCTTGCCGGCGGCGAGGTAGCCGGGCCACAGCCACGTGATGCGCTCGGGGGTCACGTCGGCCAGGCGCACCAGACGCGGCCGGGCACGCGGCAGCGCGTCCGGGTCCGGGTCCGGGGCGGGTTCGAGTGGCGGCCGGGTCTGGGTGAGACCGGGTTCGCCGGGGTGTGCGGGCAGCATCGACACAACTCCTGTCGCGTCTGGTCGGGCGGGTTCGGCGCCGCGTTGCGGGCGGTGCCGGACCCCGGTCACGGGGCCGGGTGCGTCCGGGTCGTCTCGCTGGTCAGCGACCGCGCGGACTCACCCGGCCGGCCGGGTCTGCGCGCCATGCGCGCCGCGTCCGGTGCCGGGTTCGGCGCCGGTGCTGTACCGGTGCGCACCTGCGGGTTCGTCCGCGACCGGGCGGCCATCTCACGCCGCCTCGGCCGCGGTGTTGGCGCGGGCGGCGACCATCTTCTGAATCACCGCGTACTGCGCCGGCGTGCAGCCACGCCCCGGGGTCCCGGACGCGCGGCGCTTCAAGGTGCGCTGCGCGATGTGCCACGACGAATCGACCTTCGTCTTGGTCCATCCGGTCTGCTCGATGATGTCCATCGGACGCAGCCCGGACAGCCGCAGCGTGGCCACCTGGCGCTGTACCGGCGGCAGCTCGGCAACCTCGGTACTCAACCGCTCGCGCATCGCCTCACGCTGCCGGTCGACCGGCTCCAACAGCGGCGGCGCGGCCACCTCCGCGTACTGCCAGAACGTGTCGTCCACCGCGCTTTCCTTGCTGTGCCGGCTGAAGTGCCGCAACGCCTGGTAGCGGGCCATCCCCCGCAGCCACCGCCCGAACCCCGGCCCGTCCGGCCCGCGGTCGGCGAACTTGGCCAGACCGCCGGTCAGCAGTTCCTCCCAGGTGTTCTGTGCGATGTCCTCGGCCGTGGTCGCGCCGCCGTAGGAGTTGCGGACCACCGATCGCAGGTAGCGCACCAGATCGGCCGCGTGCCGCGCGTACAGCACGCCCACCGCGTCCCGGTCGCCGTCCTGCGCCGCCGCCACCAACCCCGCGTCGGTCATCTCCACCAGGTGCGCGCGCATCACGCCACCCCCAGCACGGCGTGAGCCGGACGGGTCGACACCGGGAAGTACCGGCCGGTCGCGTCCCGCGACACCTGCCCATCGGCGGCCATCCGCGTGCACGCACGCCGCACCGCCTGATACGAGATCCCCAGCGCGTCGGTCAACTGCTTGGGCGTCATACCCGGCTGCGCAGCCACCCGCCGCGCGATCGCGCGCCGCGTCTCCTGCATCGGCCGACCGGCGACCGGCCCGGCGGCGAACACGTCGGCCAGGCGGCGCCGGCAGACCGCCAGCCACGCGGCGTCGACCGTGCCCGCGGCGATCTCGGCGCACAGCCTCTCGGCGCGCTGCCGCACCGCGGTCAGGCCCTCGGTCGCGACCGCCAGCACCAGGGCGTCGCGCACGTCCTGGTCGTGCACCAGGTCGTCGGCCACAAGATGCAGCTCGTAGTAGAGCGCGGCGGCCATCTCGTCGGCGGTCAACGGCAACTCGATCCGAAGCCGCACGGTCGTTTCGGGCGTGACCTCGAACAGCGGGGCGCTCATCTCAGGCCACCTCGCCATCGACGCTGGTAGCGATGGCGGCGAGGAACGCTTCGAACGCCTGCCGGGTGATCCGCAACCCGCCCCGGCCCGCACCGACCCGCAGCGCCGCCAGGCGGCCCGACTCGATCGCCCGGTACACCGTCGCCGGGTGCACATCCAGCAGCTCGGCAACCTGCTTCACGCGGTACGGCCGCACGGCGGGAACGGTGCTCACGACATCTTCGGGGCTACGCTGGTCCTGCATCTTCACTCCTCCGACAGCAACGGATGGGGATGCCTGGCCCGGCTGGTGCGCCAACACCGGTCGGGCCGTTTTGCTGCGCTGGCTGCAACGTGTGCGACCAACGTTGGTGCTGATATTAGTGCTGAAATTAGCTGTGTCAAGCGACGCTTGCGAAACCTGCGACACCTGGGGGTCCTTCCGGCTACCTGGCAGCGATCGAGGCGCCTGGTACGGCATCGGCCGGGCTGATGCGGCAAGCTAGTATCAGTGCTGATACTGGCGTCGGGAGGCCACTGTCATGCCCAACTGGGAAGCCGTCAGCGTCGCGATGACCGACCGCATGGCGGAACTCGATCTCACGCAAGCCGACGTGGCGAGCAAAGCCGGCGTCGCGCTGATGACCGTTCGAGAGCTTCAGCGGAACCTGACGCCACGTCGGCGTAGTCCGCGCACCTTGGCGGCGCTCTCAGAAGCGCTTGGCTGGCCGCGTTCGCGGCTCGAAGACCTCTCCAACGGGGATCGCGGCGAGGAGCCGACACTTCCGGGCACGGACGTCACGCGAGAGCTGGGACGTCTGCGCCAAGAGCTAGCGGAGTTGTCCGCCCGCGTCGATGCGATCGAGGCCAACGGCGAGAGATCGCGGTAGTGGACATGCGCTTGACGTTGCCGTACCGCCTGGTCGTTCGTCATCGCCCCGGTCACCGTCCTTTGTGGTTCGTGCGATGTCCCCAAGTCAACCGGTCGCGACCGGAGCTAACCAGGCATCGCATGCGCAGCCTGCGAAGCCCCGACAGCCGGACATGGCGGCGGGACGGCGGCGGCGTGGCAGTCAGTGCGCAGAGGCGGCGGCATGTCGGGTGAGGGCATCGACCAGTGGACCGGCCGGCATGCTTGCGCGCTAGAAGCGGCGCTCAGGCTCACTCAAGAGCAGTTCGCCGCGAGGCTTGGCGCCGGTCGTCGGACGGTGACGGACTGGCACAAGCGACCCGACATGGTGATCACCAAGGGCTTGCAGGCCGAACTCGACCACCTGTACGAGAGCGTTGACGACGGCGTACGGGCTCGGTTCGCAGCACAGCTCGGACCCGACGTGGCAGAGCCCGACGAACCGGAGCCGATCGCCGCGCTGACGGTCGCTATCGCCGTGGTGTTCGAGGCGGACCGCGTGCTGATCGTGTGCCGTCGTGACGAGGACTCGTCAGGCATCACCTGGCAGTTCCCCGCTGGGATCGTGAAGCCCGGATCATCGGCGCAGACGACGGCCGTCCGGGAAACGCTGGCTGAGACCGGCGTGCGATGCGTTGCGAGGAAGCCGCTCGGTGGACGCATCCACCCTGTGACCAGGGTGCGTGCCGAATACTTCATGTGTGAGTACTTGGCCGGCGAAGCCGAGAACCGCGACCCGGCGGAAAACGTCGACGTAATATGGGCGCCGCGAACGAGCGTTACTCGATTCATTCCGGCGGATCGAATCTTTCGGCCCGTGTTGGACCTACTGGAGGGAAAGCAATGACCACGCCCCAGGAAGCGCGCCCACCGATCGCCGCCGCCATCATCGTTCAAGACGGTCAGGTTCTGATGGTGCAGCGCCGCGTCAAGGAAGGTTCGCTCTCGTGGCAGTTCCCCGCGGGGCAGGTTGAGTCTGGCGAGACCTGCTCGGACGCGGCCGTGCGCGAAACTCAGGAAGAAGTCGGGCTCACCGTCGAACCGGTGAAAGAACTCGGCGAGCGTGTTCACCCGGCAACGAAGCGAACCATGATCTACGTGGCGTGCCGCGCGGTATCCGGTACCGCGCGGCTCGTGGACGACGACGAGTTGGCCGCCGTCGAATGGTGCGATCGGCCGAAACTCTCGGAGTACGTCCCGTACCCGTTCTACGAGCCTGTACAGGAGTACCTCGACGCAGCGCTCGCTTAGCTCTCCTGCGGCTCTGGCAGTAGGTGCGCGAACCTCGACCGCACGACGCCATCGTGTAGGCGCTCCGGAAGCTCTATCCCACCGATGTTCAGGCGGCGGGTTGTGACCTCTTCGAGCGTGTCGGCCGAAATCGATTCCGCGTGATCGAGGCACTTGATCGCGTATTTTTCCGCATTCGGAATGTCGGCGCGCCAACGGTAAATCTCCGTTAGCGCATAAGCATACTCCATTGCGGACCGATGATCAGCCGCGATAACGGACTCGTCGTACTCGCGGATTAGCTCATCCGGCCGGGCTGTAACCTGCATTGCATCCTCAGAAAGTGAATCGTTCCGCGGCGGTCTGGTAATCGAAGAGCTCGTCAGGCGAGAACCACAGATCTACTTCATACTTTGCCTCGTCAACGTTTCCGGACGCGTGAACGAGGTTCAGAACGGGCTTGTGGTTTTCCTGAGTGAACGCCTTCGAGGTGTGGACGAAGTCGCCTCGAATAGTGCCGGCGGGAGCTTCGTTTGGGAAGGTATTTCCTACGAGCCGGCGGACGTTCGCAACGGCCTCGACCCCTTCGAGCACAAACGCGATTACCGGCCCGCTCTGCATGAATCCGGCGATCGCGTCGTACACCGATTGACCGGCGCGCTCTGCCAAGTCGAAGTAGTGCTTCTGTGCGAAGTCGGCGTCAATGACCTTCATCTTTGCGCCAACGATCTTCAACCCGGCGTCCTCGAACCGCTGCATCAGCCGTCCGACCAGTCCGCGGGCAACCGCGTCCGGCTTCAGCACCACGAGGGTGCGTTCGATCCCGGCCACCTGGTGTTCTCCTTCGCTGTCGAGAGGTGTCTAGCTACCAGCCTGCCCTACAGCATTCAAGCCGCCTGGGCCGACCTCACCGGGCGTGTGCCGGACCTCGATCGTGCCAGACCCCCTCCCCGGTGGCACGAATGGCACGAATGGCATAAGCGCAGGTCACACCATCGGTGCCACTGGCACGAATGGTGGCACGGATGCCCGTGACGGAATCCGCCTGGCGGGTTCTGTCACCCGGTCCGCCGCACGCGTGACGCAACGGCCGCGGTGAATACGTCACCAGGCGCACCCGGACTGAGATGCCCCCGCCGCCGCGGGCGGCCGGTCGCGGCGGCGCGGGCATCTCGCGATGCGGCGACGAAACACCGTCGACGGTGTTTCGTCACTCGTGGCCGCCTGCCTGGTAGGTGACGGATGGGCCCTCAGCCGGCGCGAGACAGCCTGACGCCCTTCAGGACACTTCCGGTGCACGAGCGCGGCGACGCTCTCTCTGAGAGCAAACTAGCGGCCTCTGAGACGGCCATAGACGGCCGAAATCGGCTCGGTGGTGGTCCAGTAAGGGCCGACAGCTAGACGCTAGGTCCCTGGTAGGCGGCAGGAAGTGCGGCTAGCGGCCCCGCTAGGTCTAGCGGCACGACCCGCTAGGTCTAGCGGGCGGGGGCGACGAGCGGACCGACGAGCGGGGACCAAGCGGGGACCACACGCCATGCACGCAATCGGCCGGCACGCTCGCCAGCGCCCGGCGTCCGGGTCGCTGTATTCGCATGACCTGCACGTTTAGCTACCCGCCCGTCCTGGGGGTCAAGGGGTCGTGGGTTCGAATCCCGCCGTCCCGACAGTTTCTCAGATGCCCCTCCACCAGCGGAAACGTTGGCGGAGGGGCATCGCCGTCCCAGGGGTACCACTCCCCTGACAGCAGCCGTTGACAGCAACGTGTCAACTCTCGTCGGCCATCACGGCGCCGATCTTGTCGAGCGCCGACCGCTTGTCGTCCAACGAGACGTGGGCGTAGGTGTTCATGGTCATTTCCAATGTGGAGTGTCCGAGGATCTCCATGACGGTGCGCGGCGGCACCGCGAGCTGTAGTAGGACACTGGCGCATCCGTGGCGAAGGTCGTGCAGGCGCACGGTGGGCAGACCCGCATCGGTGCACATCTCCCGGAACAGCCGGGAGCAGTTGCGCGGGTCGATCGGGGTGCCGATCGAGGTAGTGAAGACGTAGCCGGAATCCGGGTGCCGGTCGTCGAGGTCGATGCGCTCGACGAGCGTCTGGTACCAGTGGTCACGGAGCGCGCGAAGGACGAGCGCGGGCAGGGGCACGGTCCGCACGGACCGGCGAGTCTTGGTTGGCAGCCGTTCGAGGCCGGCCACGGTGCGTTGCAGGCTCGCGGACACGCGAAGCACACCGTTCGTCAGATCTACATCGTCCCACCGGAGCGCCAGGGCTTCACTGCGACGCAGGCCCAACAGAGCGAGGACGACGAACAGCGCGTACAGCCGGTAGTCACGAGTATGCCGGAGCAAGGCTTTGACCTGCTCAACGGTCAGCGGCTGCCGTTCCTGTTTCGGTGGTGCAGGCACACGCACCAGCCGGGCCACGTTCCGCGAGATGATCTCTTCGCGCATGGCATCTTCGAGAGCGACGCGAAGCGTCGTGTGAACGTATTGCACCGTGCGGGCACCGGTGCCCCTCTTGGCAAGTCCGTCGAGGAACTGACGTACTTCTCGTACGTTCAGTTTGCCGAGCTTCCGCCGACCGATTCCGGGAAGGAGATATTGCTCAACCATGATCCGATACGTCTCAAGCGTATTCGGACGTACCCGCTTGCTCACTACCTCGGTGAGCCATTCGGTCAGGTACGCATTCAGCGTCAGTGTTCCCGAGGCAAGCGGCACTCCTTGCTGCGCGTGCTTTCGCAGCTCCGCCAATTTGTCTTCTACCTCGGTCCGAGTTTTGCCGTACACAGGCTTACGGCGACGAGTTCCGTCGGGTTGCGGGTAGTACAGCTCAGCGACCCACCGGCCATCTTTCCGTTGGTAGATCGTGCCTTCGCCGTTCCGGCGCCGCTTTCCCGGTCCGCTCATAGACTCACCTCTTCTTCCGCGTTGGCCACCAGCCGATCGACCAGCTCCCGACATGCGTCCGCCGGGATCAGCCGACGCTTCCCGATCTTGACCGACGTCAACAGGCGCAACCGGATCAGGTCATAGATCGTGCTCTTACACAGGTTCAGCACCTCGCCGGCCTCATCCGGCGACAACAACAGCTTCTCCAACCGTCGCTCCCTTCATCCAAGGCGGTCTGTCCAAACAGGACTCCTTTCGTTGACACGCACGTGTCAATCGGTCATTGACTGAGCGTGCGCGAGTTCTTCCCGGCCTACCCGTTGCTGCTCGCGGGCCAGGGCGGCCGACGTGTTGGCGAGCATCGCGTCGCCCAGGGTCCGCCAGCCGGACCCGGAGTAGGTCAGGTTGCCGACCACGAGCGTGGTTTCCCCGTCGGTGTCCGTCGCGGGGTCGGCGTCGACGGTGCGCCGCCAGATCACCCGGGTGTCGCGCAGGATGCGGAAGGTGATCGAGTAGCGGCGCGACTTGGTCAGGAAGTGGCCGCCGAAGCCGAGCATGTGCGCCCAGCGCCGCAGCCGCCGCCACTCCGGGACACGGCCCAAGTACCAGCAGGCGTCGATGAGTCGTTCGGTGTGAGTGCCGTGCTCGTTGGCGTACAGGTCGATGGTCTCGGTGTTGAGCCGGCGCGACACGTGCCCTGTGGCCTCGGTGGACTTGGTGGCGTACTTGGCCAGGTAGCCGGCCACCAACGAGTCGGTAACCTCCTGGTCTCCGGACAGCTTGACCGGGATCGGCTTGAACTGCTCCCCCCAGGCCAGGTGCCAGCCGTTCGGTTGGTCCGGGTGTGGGGCGGTGGTGAACGAGGTCCCCGCGGCGGCGAAGGCCAGGGCGTCGGTCAGGTCCACCACGTCCAGTTCGGCTGGCGGGGCGGTCGCGTCGCCGGTGTCGGGGTCGATGCCGTCGAGGCGGAACACCGCGTGGTAGTGCACCACCCCGCGGGTCTGGAACTCCGCCACCTTGCAGCAGGTCGCCCGCACCTCCCCGAGCCCGGAGCGGGAGGCGAGCCGCGACAGGTAGCGGTTGACCGCGATCGTGGTCCGGCGCCACAGCTCCGAAGCGCAGGCGTTGAACGCCACCTGCCCGGCGTAGTCGTAGCAGTCCAGACACAGCGGCATCCCCAGCACGTGGGCGCCCTTGTCGTGGAGGGCATGGCAGGCCAGCTCGACCCCGTGCGGGCACACCTCGGGATTGCGGCGAGGTCGGCACGGCAGCGGCTGCCCAGCCTTGGACGTGCGGCGGGTGTGCACCACGCCGAACGAGGGAGCGGTGAGGGTGGCGAACACCGCCGGGCGGATTGACACGCACGTGTCAACACCCTTCCCGCCGACCATCCCAGCCCGGATGAGCTGGAAGGCATCCCGCCGGTAGACCTCGGCGCAGTGCGGGCACACCGACGAGCGCCGGTTCCCGCACGCCTTGTAGATCGCCCCGTCGGGCATGTCCTGCGTCGAGGTGGTGCCGAGCAGCGCGCCGGTAGCGGCGTCGATCCTGTCGATCGATCCCGTCAGCCGAACCGGGTTTGAGCAGCCGGCAGCCGAGCGCACATGCCCCAGCCACGCCTCCACATCACCCGAGGCGGCACGTTCGATCGCAGTACGGGTCGCACCACCCCGCGACCCTGAGCCGAGCGTGTCGTCCAGGGTGCGCGACAGCCGGAACGACGCCCGTGTTTCGGCGCACGCACCCGCATCCGAGACCACCGCCAGGGCAGCCTCGGGTGCGAGTGTGACCGTCGAACTGGTCACGCGTCACCGCCCAGAGCGCGGGACATCAGATACCGGAAGTAGCCCGGTACCGGCTCACGCAGGTTCTCCCACAAGAAGACCTGCCGGGCCATCAGCCAGGTGTCCGGCAACGCCAGACCCTCACGACCGGCCAACACCTTCATCCGGCCGATCAACTGCACCGGCTCCCACCCACGCGACAGGCGCGCGGACCGGTACGGATTCGTTGCGGCAGCAGCCATTCAGGCCACCACCCGCAACGTGGAGGCAGGCGCAGCCTGCACCAGGTCCGCCTGATCGAACAGGCACTCGAACGCCAGCCGGTAGGCGGTCACCAGACCACCACCAGGAAGCCGACGCGCGTGCATCACCGGCCACGCCGGCGCCGGGCAGCCTTCCAGGGCCGACCGCACCATCATGTCGTCGTCACCGCGCACCAGCACGGTCGACAACGGGCACGCCGCACGAGCCAGCGTGACGTTGGCGTAGCCGAGCAACGGAGCGTAGAAGCGCTCCAGCCACTCCACCCGCGACGCGGGCGTCTGCCGAGTGGCGTACTGCCGGCTGGGCAACACGACCCGCACCGCCACGCCCGAATCGGCGCGATCGGCCAACAGGTCGACCAGACCCGGCTGGGCGAAGTCGCCCTGAACATCGATGCCGACCGTGGCCGCCTCAAGCAGCCCGGACAACAGCATCGCCGGAACCTCGGTCAGACCGGCGTAGAAGCCGACCAGCTCCGAGGTCGGTGCCACCTCAGCCTTGGGCTGCCCGAACGACGGCCACAGGTTGTTCGGCTGGGTGTGGAGCAGCCGCGCGACGGCGACCGCGATACGCGGGTGCGGAACCCGCCCGTTTTGGACCCACCGCTGTACGGTCTTCGGGTCCACCTGAGCCTTCTCGGCCAGGGTGTTGTACGACTCCCCGGCAGCGGTCAACGCCGCGTACAGCCGATCATTGCGGACAGCCATCACGCCACCGCCAGACCGGCCTGAGCCATGTTGGCCAAGTCGATCTCGTCCGGCTCGAAGCCGGGGTTCTCCAGGATCTGGTCCCGCGGGACGAACACCCGCTGATACACCGCGATCTCCGCGTTGAGATCCCGGATGTACTGACGCAGCTCCGCCGCGTCACAGCAATCCATGTACAGCTCGAGGTTGTCACCCTCCAACGGAGTGGTGTAGTAGTCGTTCGAGCCGCTGACCGGCGCCAGCACACACGGCCGCCCGGCCTCACCTGAGGTACGCTCAGCGTGCATCGTAAACTCCTTTGGCTAGGACGATGCGTAGGGCCTCGGTGGGTTGCACCCCACCGGGGCCTCTTCGTGCCAGGCTCATTTGGCTACTGCCGGAGCTGCGCGAAGAGGCCAAGGTTTCTTGCCCGCTTCCATCACACCCCAACGGCCAGCGGTTGTGCAGATGACAGTGGTTAACAGAATCTCGTTAACCCTTGTTAACCCCGTTAATGCCGTGGCACTCTTGGTTCACCATCACGCATCGACCGAGAGGTTCGCCGTGGCCGGCACGCAGATCAAGGCAGCACGTCTGACCCGCAACATGACGCAGAGCCAGGTCATTCACGAGCTCGTTCGTCGCGGTCAGGCATCGGGCCTGAACATCGCGAGCGCGGCGAGCCTTAAGACGCTGCTCTCCATGTGGGAGAACGGCCGACGAAGCGTCGGTGAGGAGTACCGCCCGCTTCTTCGTGCCGTCTTCGGGATGACTGACGAAGAACTGTTCGGCACGAGCCACCACGAGGATTCATCCGAGTACGACCAGCTCGCACGCCGGATCGCCTCAGCCCGGACGATTGACGCTGCTGCAATCGCCACCCTGTCTCAGCAGACCGACCTACTGCGCAACATGGACCGTTGCCATGGCGCCCCCGCCTTGGTCGATCAGATGACATCGCATCTGTCCACATTGGAGGAAGCGATGTCGCACAGCTTTCTGCCGCGCCACCGAGAGCCGATCGCCGCAATCCTCGCCGACGCCGCTGCTCTGGCTGGCTGGCAAGCACTAGATGTCGGAGCGATGGACCGCGCGTGGTGCTATCACGAGACCGCGCGACGCGCCGCTCTTGAGTGCGGCAACAGGACGCTTCTGGCACACGCCATGGCCCAGCAGGCTCTCGCCCTGGTCGACGTCGAAGAGTACGGGTCGGCGGTCGAGCTGGTGCAACAGGCGCGCCTAGCCGCTGGATCGAGCACACCGGCACGGTTCCTCGCATGGCTGTGGGCGAGCGAAGCCGAGGTGCTAGCTGCGGCAGGAGAGATCGAGTCCTGCCGTCGAGCACTCGACCATGCCACCGAGGCGCTGCCGGCGGGGCCAGACGCGACCGAGCCGGACATGCCCTACATCGTGCTCAATGACTCGCACCTGGCACGGTGGCGTGGCAACGTCCTAGCTCGGGTGGGCGACGGGGCCGCCATCGAAGACCTGTACAGGGCGCTCTCCACGCTGGACACGACGACGAGTACCCGCGCGGAAGCCTCGCTTCACTGCGACCTCGCGTACGCGCACAGCAGCCGCGACGAGGCCGACGAGGCGCGACGCCATGCCGGCGAGGCACGTCGTCTGGCGAACCGGGCCGGGTCGGTCCGCCAGCGCCGTCGGCTCAGCCTGTTGTCGAGGAACCTCTAGAAGCGAGGTAGTGCAAGAGGCCGACCAGGGAGCCGGAGCCCAGGACCTCGCCCTTACTCGCGAGATCAACGACCGACGAAAGCGGCAGCCAGTCGATTCGGGCAGCCTCTTCCTTGTCCGTGGGTTCCGAGACATGCTCGGCACCCTCTGCGACGTAGACGGAGTGCGGCGTGTCGACCATGCCCGGCATCGGCTGAAAGCTGATCAGGTGACGCATGGAACCCGGCTCCCAACCGGTCTCTTCGCGCACCTCACGAGCAGCCGTTGCAGCAGCATCCTCCCCTGCATCAACGATGCCGCCGGGAAGTTCCCAGCCCCATTCACCGGTCACGAACCGATGCCGCCACATCATCAGCACTTCGTCGCGATCGTTGACGACGAGTCCGAGTGCCACGGTCTGAAGGCGCACCACGTGGTGTTCGAATCGATGCCCGTCTGGCGGTTCGATATCGACCAGCGTTAGACGCACCCAGGGATTGTCGTACAGGCTTCGTTCGCCGTAGATCTTCGTCCGAAGCTCGTCCGGATGCGCTTCACCGCTCACGCAGCCAACGCTACCGATCACCATGCTCAGTCCGCTATCCATCTAGGTCCCTCCCTAGGGCCGTTGTTCTGGTGAGAACTTTCTGTACGGGTTCAAGGCGGCCCTGACGGGCCGCGCGCGCCGGCCGTTCGGGCACGCGCCCGGCCCGCTCCGCTGTCGCTACGCGACCGGACGCTCAAGGCCCGCGGCAGGCGCGCACACCACAGGGCCGCCACCGTTCGGCAAGTTCTCACCGAGAGTGACGTCCCATGATCGGGATATCTGGCCGCCGACGGAGCCAGGGAGTCAAGGGACGCCCGGTGACCTGCCGGGCGCCGGGTCGTTGGGTGGTACCGGTTACTGCGCCTCCGGCGGGGGCGCTCAGGCTCCGGGATGGCCGGGGACCGCTGGCCGGCCGGCGGGTTGCTGGGTGGTCACCGGCCGCCATCCCGTCACCGCCGCCCCAGGCACAGCCGAGCAGACCGCCGCCGGGGCCGCCAGCGTGGGCGAGCACGTCCAGGCCGTCGGCGGGTGGCGGCCCCGACACCGGCCCGCTCCCCGGAGGGTGGGACGACGGTGACGGGATGGCTCGCACGAGCGAGCCGGCTGCTGTCTGACAGCAGCAGTTGACAGCAACTCGTACCGCCGTTCGGCTCCGCCCACCGACACGAAGGGCTGCCTGACCAGCCCCTGCCACCACAGCAGTGCCGGTGATCTTGACTCGGCAAGCCTGGGGGTCAAGGGGTCGTGGGTTCGAATCCCGCCGTCCCGACAGCACCGATGGGCCGTTGACCATCGCATCACGCGAGGTCAACGGCCCTCGTCGGGTCGGGGCGAGCGGCACTCCCCCTCGCGGCGAAACCGTCTCCCCGGCACTGGTGCCGGGCGCCTCAGAACATCAGCAGCTCTTCCAGCTCCGCCAGCCGGCCGAACAGGTCGGGCAGGCCACGCACGCCGTTGCGCGCGGACTCGTGCGACAGCGCGAGGTCGGGTCCGGTGCGCGCCTCGACACCGGCCAGGCACCGGAAGATGTTCCACCTCGTGTGCCCCAGCCAGCCGCCGATCATGAACGCGAACCAACCGGGACCCCACGGCGGCAGTGTCCCACCCGCCGCCGCGTAACCGTCGAGGACCGCGTGGAAGACGGCGGGCCGGATGTCGTCGAAGCCGGGCCCCTTCGCGAGGCTCAGCGCGGTCGAGCCGAGCTCACCGGACACCTCGAGCATCCCGGACAGCTCCCAGTCGAGCACGACCGGCCGACCCTGCCGGGACAGCAGGTTCCACGGCTGGATGTCCCGGTGGGTCAGCACGAGCGGGCCCGGTCGCTCGCAGGTGTCGACGAAGCGGGCGATCGCGAGGAACGCCTCGACCCGGCCGGCGAGCTCGGCGGCCCACGGCTGCCCGGTCGCCGTCGCCCGCTCGGCGAGCTCGGGCCAGTCCCGCGCCGGCGGCTCCTCGACCGGTACGCCGGGCCACGCGACATCGAGCGCGTGGATGCGCGCGAGAACCTCACCGACCTCGAACGCGTACGCCGCGGGCACCGGTTCCTCGGGCACCCTCTCGCCGTCGACCCATCGATGGACCAGCGTGTCGGCGCTGGCCGAGATCGGCTCTGCCATCGGCACGCCGGCGGCGAAGGCCGCCTGTTCGAACCGGAACACGTCGTCGGCACGGTAGGTCCACCGGCGGTCGAGGAGGTTCAACTCCTTCACCGCGAACGCCCCCTGCTCGGTGTCCAGCCGGTACATCCGGTTGGCGAAGCCGCCGTGCACACGGGTCAGCGGGCCGGTCGGCGTGCCGAGACGGGAGAGGTCCACCGACGCAATCTACGCTGGGCTGCCCCGAGCGCGACCTCCTGCCGAACCCGACGGCGGGCACCCAACGGCCCCGCCCGCGGCCCGGGTCAGTCCGGGGTGGTGTCGAAGACGACGTCGTAGCGGTCGCCGCGGTAACGCGAGCGGCCCCACTCGATGACCAGTCCCGCCTCGTCGTACGCGGTGCGTTCGATCAGGAACGACGGCAGCCCGGTAGGCACGTCCAGCAGCGCCGCGTCGGTCTCGGCCAGCACGATCGCCGAGACCCGGTGCGTGGCGGTCCGCACCCGCACCGCCCACCGGTCCGCCAGCACCCCGTACAGCGAGACGTCGTCGGTGACGAGCGCGGCCAGGCCGGGGAACCGGGCGCCGGGCAGCCGGGTCTGCTCGACCGCCATCGGTACGCCGTCGGCGGAGCGCAGCCGGTTGAGCGTGACGACCGGGTCGCCCTCGGCGATTCGCAGCCGCTCGGCGACCAGCACCGTCGCCGGCTGCTCCCGTACCGAGATGACCCGGGCGCCGGGGGTCAGCCCGCGCTGCCGCATGTCGTCGCTGAACGATCCGGCAGTGGTGCTGTGCGAGACCCGCGGCTCGGCGACGAAGGTACCGGTGCCCATGGCCCGGCGGACCAGCCCGCGGGCGGCCAGCTCGTTGATCGCCTGCCGTACCGTCATCCGGGCCACGTGGAACCGTTGCGCGATCGAGCGTTCCGAGGGCAGCAGGGTTCCCGGCGGCTCCGTGGCCACCATCGCTTCGAGGATCTCCCGCAGCTGGTCGCCCTTGGCCCGTTCGCTGTCGAACGCCTCGGGCAGCGGGATCGCCGGGAACGTGTCGTGCCGGGTACGTGGCATCCGTCTTCCCTTGTCGGGGCTCGGCGGCTGGTTCGGGCGCTCGATCGCTTGGGCGAGTGGCTCGAAAGCTCACCCGACAGTCTCTCAGGCGTCGCCCAGTCGGACCCGGCTGCCGTAGCGGGCCAGCAGGTCGGCGTTGTGCTCGTCGTTTCCCGGCGCGTTCAGGGAGCGGAACAGCGGCGGTGCCGCACCGGCCGCGACGTACCGGCCGGCGACCTCCGCCACCAGGAGGTTGGCGGCCAGTACGCCGGTGAGGTTGGACAGCGGGCCGACCTGGTCGCCACCCGGCAGCGCCACGGCGGCGTCCCCGTACGGGGCGCAGTTGTCGATCACCACGTCGGCCAGGTCGGCAAGCCGTTGCCCGCTGGGATGGCGCGGCGTGATCGACCGGGTGTGCGCCAGCGAGGTGATCGCGATCAGCGGATGACCGCGCCGGGTTGCCAGCTGGGCCATCTCCACGACGGCCGCGTTGCCGCCGGAGTTGGAGGCGACGACGAACACGTCGACCGGCTCGATCCGGGCCAGCTCGAGGATCCGTTGCGCCAGCCCGGTCTCCCGCTCCACCAGCGGATCGAGGATGTCACCGACCGTCGCGTCGCCGTAGTACACGAGGTCGCGGATGCCCAGCTGGTTCGCCGGCACCAGGCCGCCGGCGCGGCCCACCAGCTCCAACGCGACTGAGCGGGAATGGCCGGTACCGAAGGCCTGCAGCACTCCCCCGTCGAGCAGCGACGCGGCCACCAGCCGGCCGGCCTCGGTGATCGCGTCCCGTTGGGTGGCAAGGAAACGGGTGATCGTCGCGCGGGCAACGGCGGCGTACGAGTCCTGGTCGATCACGGTCGAGCTCCGTCCAGTTCGGTGAGCAGGTCGGCGGCGAGCTCGGCGAGCCGCTCACCGGAACCCGGTGCGGCGGCGGTGGCGAGCACCTCGTACCGGGGGTGGTGGTAGGCGGCGCGGGTCGGCAGGTAGCCGGGGTAGCCGTTGGCGTAGCCCAGTACGGCGGTGGGGCCGGGCCGGCCGCGGCGCACCGTCTCGGCCAGGGCGAGGAACGGTTCGCCGGGCAGGGCCGCGAGCGCGAGCGACCCGATCCGGGCAGCGGCCACCTCCACCGCGATGTCGTGGCCGGGCGCGTCGACGGTACTGGCCAGCAGGGCACCGCTCAGGTCGCCCTCGGCGATGCGCAGCGCCGCCGGGTCCTCGCCGGCCCGGGCGGCCGCCACCGCCGCGGTCGCGGCCTCGACGGCGTCCGCGCCGGTCGGCGGTTTCGGCGCCACCCGCGCCGGACGGCTGCGCCAGCTCAGGCGGTCGCCGGCCTGCCAGGCGGGTACCGACGGTCGGTCCAGTTGGGCCAGGCAGTGGTCGGCGACCACGGCGCCCAGCCGGCGCAGCTCGGCCGGGTCGTGGCCCCGCCGGGTGTGCCGGGTGCTGATGTCGCCGGCGGCACCGGTGGCCACCGCGACCCAGGTGTCGGGGCCGAGCCGCGCGGCCAGCGCCGCCCGGGCCGCGCCGACCAGATCGGCGCTGATCAGCAGGTTGTCGGCGGGTAGGACGGTCGGGTGGACCGGCAGGACGACCAGCACACCGGCCCGGCGGCCGGCACCGTCGAGCACCTCGACGAGGTCCAGCGGCACCTCCGCCCGGTCGGGTGTGGCGCTGCGGACGGCGCCGACCTCGCGCAGCGTGCCGTTACGCCACCGGCCGGTCGCATCGGTCTCGGCCCGCACCGCGGCGTCCACGGCGGCTGCCACCGCGGCCGGTATCCGGTGCGACCAGGGCGGCGGTGTCGCCGCACCACCCGGTACGCAGCCGGTCTCGGGGCCGGCGTGGGTGTGGCTCGCGGCCAGCCACAACGCGTCGACCCGCGGGGTCGCCGCCCTGGCCGCCGCGACCAGGTCGGTGTTGACGCAGATCAGATCGGCCAGCACGAGGGCGAGCCGGTGCCTGCCGTCGAACCAGGTCAGGGCGCTGATCCGGAGCGGGTCCAGGGTCCCCTGCGCGGTACCGGTCCGGGCGGCGTAGCCGCCCATCGGGGTCGGCTCGTCGACCGGCAACGGCACCGAGGCGAAGCCGACCCTCATCGCGTCACCACCCGCACCAGCCCGGTGTACGGGCCGAGTTCGGCCGCGGCGGCGAGCGCGGCGGCGCCGTCCAGCCCGTCGCCGACCGGTTCGGACAGCCGTGCGGACGGTCGCCGCCGGCGCAGCGCGGCCTCGAACTGCCGGCGAAGCCCCTCGTGGCGCAGCAGCCGCCCGGTCCAGGACACCGAGTCGCCACTCGCGGTGCCGGGAGATTGGCCGCGGGGAGCGGCACCGGAAGGTTGGCCGAAGGGTTGGTCGGCGCCGGCGGCACCGGAAGGTTGGTGAGCCCCCGAAGCTTGGTAAGCCCCGGAAAGTTGGTCGGCGCCGGCGGTGGCGGTGGTGGCGGCCAGCTCGTCGGCGGCGGCGGTCACGATCGCGGCGGCGACCGGGTCGCCGGCGGCCAGGTCGAGTACGTGCCGGGCGAAGCCGGCCACCTGCGCCACCCGGTCGTCGGCCGGGTACAGCCGCTCGGTGAGCCCGGCCAGGTCGCCGAAGACCTCGGCGGCGCGGGCGGTCAACGGACCGGGTTCCGCCCGGCCGTCGTATCCGCGCAGCGCCGCGTCGAGTCCGGCTCGGCCGATCCAGAACCCGCCGCCGGCATCACCGTAGAGGTAGCCGCCGCCGTCGACGCTGCGGTGTCGCCCGTCGGCGGTCACGCCGAGCGCGATGGCACCGGTACCGGCGGCGAGCACGACGCCGGGGGCCATCGCGAGCGCACCGGCATGCGCGGTCACCACGTCGCCGCAGAGCAGGACCCGCCGGGCGCGGAACCGGTCCCGCAGCGCCTCGGCGAGCGCCCGGTAGTCGGCGTCGCGGCGAAGCACGCTGGTCAACCCGAGGCACAGCGAGTCGACCGGGTCGTCGGTCACCAGCCGTTGCACGGGTTCGGCGAGCCGGTCGAGGATGCCGGCCGGGCCGCCCGCCCGGTCGTAGGTCAGGCCCGGAGCGTCGGCGCGGCGGAGCAGCACTCCGCCGCGTGCCACGCCGAACCGGATGCCGGTCTGGCCGGCGTCGATCGCAAGGTCCACTGTGTCGGGCACGCCGCCATCCTAATAGCGGTCTATACCGAAAAGAGCAACGGGGACCCTGGCGGTGCCGCGTCGCCGTCGCCGGCGCCAGCGCCAGCGCCGCGACCAGATTGGCCGCTCGACGCCATCTCCCGGCGTATCTGGGCTAGTTCAGAACCGCGTCTCACCGATTCGGTCTAGACCAGTATTCGCCCGATGCGCAGCCCTGCCGACCATCCCCACGATCCCCGGACGACCGCCCCGGTCGCCGGCACCCGCCGCTGCCCCCATACCCCGCCCGACCAACCGGTTGCTGCCCGTCGACGACGCCGGCCGCCCGCACCACAGCCCGACACCGATCCACGCCACCGGCCGACCCGTAGACCGACCGGGCCGGTGGCACGGCCGCGAACCCCTCGCCGCACCTCGTTGTCCGGAGGAGACATGCCGAGAACGGCATCCCGCGTCCTGATCCTGCTGGCGGCCGTCGCCGCGCTGTTGACCAGCGCGGTGGCACCGGTCCGCGCCGCCACCACGACGTACTCCGGTGGCCTGCTGTTCCGGCTGCCGTACCCGGGGCAGTCAGGTCGAGAAGATCCCGCTGCGGGCTCCCGATACCGCCGATGATGCGTAGGAAGGTGCATCGGCATTCTCGGTGGCGGAATGGTCGTGCAGCTTGGGCTTCGGAGTACCACGGGGACAGTGGTGGACCTGGCTCAGATGCCGGGTCCCGGGCTCTGGCTGCCCGCGGCGGTGCTATCGATGCCGGTCTCGGTCGGCGGCGCTTCGACGGGGAAGAGGATCGGGCTGATCAGGTACTGCGTGCGGGCGGGTGATGGCTCGTTGGCCAGGTGGGGGGCGATCGCCTCCCGCATCCCGTCGATCATCCCGTGCAGTTCCCCAGGACTGAGCCAGACGGCATGCTGCCGGTAGCCGACCAGGTCGGCTACCGGGTCGGCCGTGTCACGGCCGAGATACGCGGTGAATTCGGCAGTAAGGACCGCCAGAGCGGCGGCGAATGCGCTGCGATGGTCGTCCAGCGAGAGTGAACTGGCCGTTGCTGTATCGATCCCCGCGCGGTCGCGGCGCAGCCGGTAGCGGCGCTCGACCGCGCCGCGCACGCGCCGCTCCAGGGCGACTTCCAGGACCCCGCCGGCTGCGAGCAGGTCGACGTGCCGGTAGACCGTGGCTTTCGAGACGTCCCGGATGCGGTCGCACAGGTCGGCGGTGGTCAGTTCCCTGCCGCCGCGCATCGCATGAACCACTCGCAACCGCACCGGGTGTGCCAAGAGTTCGAAAGCATCCATCCCGCAATGATCTCACGTTATGCTAACGTTCGCAGTCCTTGCGAAAGGTTGTGATGGGATGCCTGAT
This sequence comes from Actinocatenispora sera, assembly GCF_018324685.1. Lineage (NCBI taxonomy): Bacteria > Bacillati > Actinomycetota > Actinomycetes > Micromonosporales > Micromonosporaceae > Actinocatenispora > Actinocatenispora sera. The sequence goes on from NZ_AP023354.1 coordinate 4,869,647, forward strand.
GGTGCTGCGACAGAGTCCATGACCGGCTCAGAACTCGCTTGGGTGCCACCGCCCTATGCCGAGCCCGGGCGCTTCAGCGAGCACGGGGTCACCGTCGGCACCGGCCCACTCGCGGTGTCAGGCACGGTGAGCGTCCCCAGCGGGCAGGCTCCCGGCCCCGGCGTGGTGCTGCTCGCCGGTGGTGGGCCGTTCGACCGCGACGAGACCAGCGGCCCGAACAAACCGCTCAAGGACCTGGCCTGGGGGCTCGCCAGCCGCGGGACGACAGTGCTGCGCTTCGACAAGGCGACCTACGCCCACCGCGACGTGGCCGCGGCCTCGGACCTGACGATGACGCAGGAGTACGTGCCGCATGCCGTCGACGCGGTCGATCTGCTCCGTAGCCACCGCTCGGTGGACCCCGAGCGGGTCTTCGTCCTCGGCCACAGCATGGGCGGCAAGGTTGCCCCCGCCGTCGCCGTCGCCGCACCCACGGTGGCTGGCCTGGTGATCATGGCCGGTGACACGCAGCCGATGCACCACGCCGCTGTCCGCGTCGTCAGCTACCTCGCCACCCTGCTTCCCGACCAGGTCCCACCCGCGGTCATCGAGACCTTCCAGCGGCAGGCCGCCCTGGTCGACAGCGCGGAGCTCACGCCCTCGACCCCCGCAGCAGATCTACCGTTCGGCCTGTCCGCGCCGTACTGGCTCGAACTGCGTGACTACGACCCGGTCGCGATCGCGGCCGGACTCAGCAAGCCGATGCTCATCCTCCAAGGAGGACGCGACTACCAGGTCACCGTCGCCAACGACCTCGTGCGATGGCGGACGGGCCTGGCCGGCCGCCCGGAAGCCGACATCCGTGTCTACGAAGCCGACAACCACCTGTTCTTCCCCGGCGCAGGACCATCCACCCCCGCCGAATACGGAACTCCGCAGCATGTCGACCCCGCCGTCATCGCCGACATCGCCCACTGGCTGAGCCACGGCCAGAGATGAGCGTTCGCGCCGCCTGTTGACCAGCAGTCGGCAATCAGGCCGGAGTGCCGCCACTCGTGCAGATCCCAGCCCGTGCCCGGCCCACCACCGAGGGCGGTGTGCTCGTCCAGCAACATCCGGGCCCGCCCGTACGAAGGACGCGCGAGCCCGATGTCCGGACGGACATCGGCGGTCTTGCCCACCCCGCTCCCGTAGTTGCGGACCGTGTTCGGGTTGCCGAGCGAGTCGAGGAAGACATCGGCCGCCGCGCGGACGGTCGGCGCCTTCCCGGCGGGCAGCTGTATGACGGCGGGCACCGTTTTCCCCTTACCGCAGACAACAGGGCCGCTTCCTCTACGGCCGGCGGCTCGCTGCACACCCACAACCTGCGTACGCATGCGTTGCGCGACACCGGGTCCGGCATCGACAGCAGCTACGGTACGCAGGACATGGCGCTGGTGATGGCCCCCCGGCACCGGTTCGTGGTGGTCGGTGCGACCCAGGGGCCTGGCGGCGTACGACGACCGCGTCAGTGCCCGACGAGCCGGTGCAGCGCCTGGAGCTGGGCGTCGACCAGGGTCGCCAGCTCGTCCGGCGACAGCGCGTCGAGCTGGTGCAGGCTCCACTCGTCCATCGCCTGCAGGACCGCGAGCGCCATCGCGGCCTGCAGCGACGCCGGCAGGTCGGTACGGACCGCGCCGGCGTCGCGGCCGGCCGCGAGCGCCGCGGCCAGCCAGCCGTCGATCCCCGCCCGCAGCCGGGCCAGCGCGCTGCCCGGCCCGGTCGGCGCGTCCGGCAGGTAGAACAGCGTCCACAGCATCCGGTCCTGCGGCCCCACGAGCCGCACCGCGCCGGCAATCAGCTCGTCGATCCGGGTCCAGAAGTCCGGCCCCGCAAGGTCTGCCGGGGCGGGCACCGGTAGCGCGGCGAGCAGCCGCTGCGCCGCGTCCAGCACGGTGGCGTCGAACAGCGCTTCCTTCGAGTCGAAGTAGTGGTAGAAGGAGCTCTTGCTCATCCGGCAGGAGCGGATGATCCGGTTCAGCGAGGCGCGCTGGTAGCCGGCGCCGGCGAACTCCCGCGCCGCCGTGGTCAGCAGCGCCTCCCGCCGCGATGGCGGCAGTACCCCGGTCTCGGCACCCGGCACGACTCCCCCTTCGACCAGCCCGGTTCGGCGGTGGACCGGTGCCCTCGTGACCCCGGCGTCAGTCGCTCCGGGACAGTGCCCGGCGGGCCGCCGCGTCCGGGTCCGGCCGCGCGTCCAGCAGCCGCCGGATCGGCTTGAGCACCGAACGGACGCTGAGCAGCCGGGCCGCCACGTCCCGGCACACCGCGAACGCCCTCCCGTCCCGGAACATCATTCTCGCCAGCGTTCGCGAGTTGTCCTGCGCCGCCTCCACCCGGGGCCGCTGCAGCTTTTCGTACGCGTCGAGCAGGGTGGCGAGGTTCGCCCGGTCGGCGTGCACCAGCAGCCGGGACAGCACCCACGCCGACTCCATCGCCATCCCGGCGCCGATCCCGGCCGTGGGCAGGAAGCCGGCGGCGGCGTCACCGACCAGTACGGCGTGGCCGGTCACCCAGCGGGCGGTCCGCACGTCCCGAAGCGGCCAGTAGTACGGCCGGTCGGTGTCCAGCACGGCACGCAGCGCCCGGCTGGTCCGGCCGGTGCGGGTGCGCAGCTGCCGGTCGATCGCGGCGACCAACCGCTCCGGGCCGTCCGCGGTCGCCGCGTCCGGACCGCCGAGGAACACCCCGATGCGGTCCCGCACCGGGTAGCTGCCGAGGAAGAATCCGGCGCCCCACAGTTCCTCGCCGAGGTCCTGCTCGTCGTCCGGCGGCGCCCACGCCACCCAGCCGCCCCAGCCCGTGTCCAGCCGGCCGATCGGACCGACGTCGAGCAGCCGGCGGGTACCCGAGCCGATCCCGTCGCTCACCACGACCAGGTCGAACTCGTACTCCCCGGTGTGGTCGCCGCAGGCCAGCTGCACCATGGCGGCGCCGGCGGTCTCGGTGAGCGCGGCGAGGGTGGTCCCGAACGAGACCGGGCAGTCGGCGCCGGACAGCACGTCGAGCAGCTCGCCGCGGCCGATGCCGCGGTAGTCGCCGTAGTCGGCGAGCAGCTCGCCCATCGAGTCGGTGCGCACCGGGCGACCGTGGTGCGCGCACAGCCGGTACCGGCCGAACGCGACGGCGCGTTCCCGGTACTCCGGCCACAGGCCCAGCTCGTCGAACACCGGCCCGACCATCGGCATCAGCGCCAGCATGTAGCCCTCGGCGGCGCCGGCGGCCGCGCGCTCGATCAGCACCGGGTGCAGCCCGTTGCGGCGCAGCAGCCGGGCGGTCGTCACGCCGGCAACGCCGGCCCCGACCACCAGGACGCGCAGCGGGTCGTGGCGGGCGTCCTGGTACTGCGTCGCTGCGTCGGCCGCGTACGGCATGGCACCTCCGTCAAACGTGTGGACCGATCGGTCCACACGAATCTAACATCGTGTGGACCGGTCGGTCCACTCGATGTTTCCGAGATCGCGTGACCCTCTGCCGCCGCCGAGAGGTGGTGGCATTCGCCGGGGTCGGCCCGACATGTCGACCCCATGACTACGATCGGTGTCCATGGAAGTACTCATCGTCGGCTCCGGCCACATGGCCCGCGGCATCGGTACCCGGCTGGTGGCCGGCGGGCACCAGGTCCGCATCGCGGCCCGCAACCACGACGCGGCCCGTACCCTGGCCGCCGAACTCGACGGCGACGCGACCGGCGAACCGATCGGGCGGCTCGGTGCCGCGTCGGTCGTCGTGCTCGCGCTGCCGTACCCGGCGACCCGGATGGTGGCCGAACAGCTGGCCGGTGAGCTGGTGGGCCGGGTCCTCGTCGACATCGCCAACCCGGTCAACATCGGTACCTTCGACGACCTCGTCACGCCGCCCGGCGTCTCGGCCGCCGAGCAGGTGGCGAAGGCGGTACCGGGAGCCAAGGTGGTCAAGGCCTTCAACACCACGTTCGCCGCGAACCTGACCGCCGGCGGACCGCTGGACGTGTTCATCGCCGGCGACGACGAGACCGCCTGCGACCAGGTCGCCGCGCTCACCGCGGACGGCGGGATGCGGCCGATCCTCGTCGGCGGTCTCCGGCACGCGTACACCTTGGAGTCGTTCCAGCTGCTGCACATGAAGGTGCAGGACCAGATCGGCGGGAACTACACCACCTCGCTGGAACTCGACCGCCGGCAGTGAGCGGCGCTCAGTCGGCGACGCGCAGGTCGGCGAGCGCGGCCCGGTGGTCGCTGCCACCGGTGTCAGCGACCGACGCGTCGGTGGCCGACAGCCCGCGATAGAGCACCTGGTCGGGCCGGGTCATCGGAAACCGGGCCGGCCAGGTGAAACCGAACCCGCTGCCGGCGGCGCGCTGCGCGTCGGTCAGCGGTGGGCTGAGCTGGCCCAGCGCCCGGTCGGTGGTCGCGGTGTTCAGGTCGCCGAGCAGCAGCAACCGGGGCGACCGGTCGGCCCGTACCGAGTCGGCGAGGCGGGTCAGCGTGCGGTCCCGGCTGCCGTCCGCACCGGGCCGGATCGACCCCAGATGCGCCACGTACACCCGGACCTGCCCGTGGTCGGTGTCCACGTCGGCACGCAGCGCGCGGTTCCAGCCCAGGCCGAGATCGACCGGTGCGCCGTCACCCATCGGGTACCGGCTCCACAGCCCGACCGTGCCGACCCGCAGCTGGTGCGGGTACGTGTCGTCGAGCAGCCGCGCGGCGTCGTCGTTCGCCAGCTCCTGCACCGCGACCAGGTCCGGGTGCAGCGCCACCAGCTGGCGCACGGTCGAGGTCGGATCCGGATTCGCGGCATCCAGGTTCTGGGTCGCCGCGCGCAGCTGGCCGTCACCGCCACCCCGGGGCAGCAGCACCGGTCCGAACATCCCGGCCCACACGACGACCGGCAGCAGCAGCGCGAGCGCACCGAGCCGGGACCTGGTGGCGAGCGCGAGCAGCGCCACCGGCACCACCAGCAGGCCGAACCAGGGCAGGAAGCTGTCCAGCGCGGTACCGGCCCCGTGCCCGTCGGGCACCAGCCGATGGCCCGCGAGCAGCACGGTGACCAGCAGCGCGGCCAGCACCGCAGGCACGTCGCTCAGCCCGACCGGCCGGCGGCGCGGCGCCGTCCGGCGCACCGCGACCCGGCCGCTCACCGGCAGCCCACATCCGGCTCAGCATTCATCGCACCATCATGACCGGTACCGGAACGGTCCAAGGCGCGGACCCGGCACCCGCTCCCGGACCGCGTGAACGAACCCGGACCGGTACCGTCCTGGTCCGTTCACGCTCGCCGGTTCAGCCGGTGACGGGGCTGAGCCTGTCCGCCGCCGGGTCGATGACCAGTACCGGTCGGCCGGCATGCCGGGAGACCTCGGCGACCACGCTGCCGCCCAGCAGCCCGTGCAGCCCGGGGTGCGACGACGAGCCGATCACCACCGCCGGCGCGGCGAGCCGGACCGCCCGGTCCAGGATCAGCCGGGCCACCTCCGGATGCGTACCGACGCTCACGACGATCTCGCCGTCGGCGGTCACGCCGGCCGCGCGCAGCTGCGCCAACCGCTCGCCGAGCAGCTGCTCGGCGTCCACGTCACCCTCCAGCGCCACCGCGTCGTCGCCGACCACCTCGGTCTCCCGCACGTGCAGCAGGTGTACGGCGAGGCCGCGCTGCGCGGCGACCTCGGCGGCGTGCCGGACCACCGCGGTGCCGGCCGGGCCGGCGTCCACCGCGACGAGCAGCCGGCCGGCGTCGGCCGGCGTCGGCGCCGGCTCCTCCGGCTCGTCCACCCGGGCCAGCACCTTGCGGCCGCTGGCGAGGACCAGGATGCCGATCACCACGCAGCCGGCGCCAACGTAGAACGGCAGGTTCGGGCTGATCTGCTCGCCGAGCTTGCCGGCCAAGAACGGTGCGATCGCCCCACCGATGAACCGCACGAAGCTGTACGCCGCGGACGCGACCGGCCGCTCGACCGGCGCCGCCTTCATCACGGCCTGGGTGATCAGCGTGTTGTTGATGCCCAGAAACAGCCCGGCGATGATCACCGCGAGGATCAGCGTGAGCTTCGACTGGGTGCCGATACCCATCACGACCAGCGTCAACGCGATCAGGCCCTGCACCACGTACAAGGTCTTGACGGTGCCGAACCGCACCTGCAGCCGCGGCGCGACGAACACCGAGGTGACCGCGAGGCACAGCCCCCAGCCGAAGAACACCAACCCCAGCTGGTGGGCCGACAACCCCATCGGGAACGGCGTCCAGGCCAGCAGCGTGAAGAACCCGTAGTTGTAGAACAGCGCGGTCAGCGCCGTGGTCAGCAGCCCGCGGTGGCGCAACGCCTTGAACGGGTCCGCGAGCGACGAGCGGCGCGTGGGTTTCGGTGAGGTCGGCAGCAGCGTGATCACCGCGACGAACGCGATCGTCATCAGTACCGCGACGCCGATGAACGGCCCGCGCCAGCTGATGCCGCCGAGCAACCCGCCGAGCAGCGGCCCCACCGCGATGCCGACGCCCAGCGCCGCCTCGTACAGGATGATCGCGCCGCCGACGCCGCCGGACGCGGCGCCCACGATCACCGCGAGGGCGGTGGCGATGAACAGGGCGTTGCCCAGGCCCCAGCCGGCCCGGAAGCCGATGATCCCGTTCACGCCGTCGGCCGAGCCGGCCAGCGCGCTGAACACGACGATCAGGACCAGGCCGGCGAGCAGGGTTCGTTTGGGGCCGATCCGGCTCGACACCCAGCCGGTGATGACCATCGCCACACCGGTCACCAGCATGTAGCTGGTGAACAGCAGCTCGACCTGGCTGGGGTTGGCGTGCAGGTCCTTGGAGATCGCCGGCAGGATCGGGTCGACGAGTCCGATGCCCATGAAGGCGATCACACACGCGAACGCGACCGCCCACACCGACTTCGGTTGGCGGAGGATACTGCCGCCCTCGCCGTGGCTCATTGCTGTTCTACCTTTCGCCAGGTGTCGAGGAGTTTGTCGAGCGCCGGGATCGCGCGGGCGAGCGCCTCCCGGTCGGCGCCGTCGAGCTGGTCCAGCCGGCTCGCGAGCGCCGCGGTTCGCATCCGGCGGATGCCGCGCAGGGTGTCGCGACCGGCCTGGGTGAGTTCGATCGTCACGACCCGCTGGTCGTGCGGGTCGGCACCGCGCACCACGGTGCCCTCCTCGACCAGCCGGCGCAGCAGGCCGGTCATCGTCGGCTGTGCCACCCGAGCGATCTGGGCCAGCTCGCTGACCCGCTTCGGGCCGTCCCGATCGAGGGTGGCGAGCACGGCGGCCACGGTCGGGCTGGCGGTGTGGTCGCCGACGCGGCGCAGCGCGTGCGTCAGGTCGCCCAGCCGGCCGGCCAGTTCGGCCGCCAGCGCGTCGGTCGACACCGGATTCATATTCATAGCCTAACTATGTTTCTGCCCGGGTAGTCGGCGCTGTGAGCGGAGTAACGCCCGCGCCGGTGCGGGGCGAGCCGGACCCGATGCGGGGTGGCCGGCCGCCCTTCGCGGCATCGATCGATCTCGTCCCCGATCAGGCCCCGGCGCGCGCGACGCAGTGCCGGTCACTCGCCGGCACGCGCACAGACCTCGCCAAGGGCGCCGGGTCGGCGGCTGATGGTCGCCCCGGACCGACCGAGTTCTTCCCGAACGGCTCGGCCCTGGCGCGCCCGGCTCGGGACAGCACCCGCCATCGCGGCAGCGCCCGGCCTCACGGCAGCGCCTGGACGACGCCGCAGGGAGGCCGGGCAGCGCCCGGGATGACCGCGGGAGGCTCAGGCGATACGGCGGAGCAGGGCGAGGAACATCGCGTCGGTGCCGTGCCGGTGCGGCCACAGTTGCACCGTCGGGCCGTCTCCCAGCTGCGGCAGGTCCGTACCGAGCGCGGGCCGGGCATCCACGGCGGACAGCGGTACCGGCTGGTCCGCGAGCAGCGCCCGCACCTGCTCTCGGGTCTCCGCCAGGTGCGGCGAGCACGTCACGTAGCCGAGCACACCGCCCGGGCGGACCGCGCGGCACGCCGCGACCAGCAGCTCGCGCTGCAGCTCGACCAGGTCGGCGAGATCGGTCTCGGACCGGCGCCAGCGTGCCTCCGGTCGCCGGCGCAGCGCGCCCAGGCCGGTGCACGGTGCATCGAGCAGCACCCGGTCGAAGCCGCCGGCGGGCAGCTCCGGCCGCTCCCCCACCGCCCGGCCGTCCGCGTGCAGCACCGTCACGGGCAGTCCCGCGACCGCCGCCCGGACCAGCGCCGCCCGGTGCTCGGCCGCCTCGACCGCGGTCAGCCGCCCGCCGCGGCCGGCGACCAGCGCGCCCAGCAGCGCGGCCTTGCCGCCCGGGCCGGCACACAGGTCCAGCCAGCTCGTGTCGGTGCCGTCGAGCGGCGCGGCGGCGAGCGCGGTGGCCACCAGCTGGCTGCCCTCGTCCTGTACCCGGGCCAGCCCGTCGCGCAGCTCCGGCAGCTCGCCCGGGGCACCGCCGGGCAGGTACACCGCGTACGGCGAGTACCGGCCCGGTTCGCCGCCGACCCGGCGGGCCAGCTCCGCGGCGTCGATCGCGCCCGGCCGGGCGGCGAGGTGCACCACCGGCCGATCGTTGTCGGCCGCCAGCGCCGCGCGCAGCTCGGCACCCGCCGCCCCGGCGGCTGCCGGTGTCGCGGCCGGGTCGGCGCCCGGCGTACCGGCCTCGTCCGGAGCAGCGTCGGCCGGAGCGGCGTCGTCCTCGGTCGCGCTCCGACCGGCATCGTCCTGGGCCGCGTCCCGAGTTGCGTCGGCCGGGGGCGGGACGTCGTCGAGTGCCGCGGCGAACGCGCGGACGATCCACTCCGGATGGGCGTAGCGCACCGCGAGCGCTCCGATCGGATCGGCGCCGGCATCCGGCGCGATCCGGTCCAGCCAGGTGGCCAGCTCGGCACCGGCGACCCGGCGCAGTACCGCGTTGGCGAAGCTGGCCGAGCCGGCGCCGGCGGTGGACCGGACCAGACCGACCGTGGTGGACACCGCGGCGTGTGCCGGCACCCGGGTGTAGAGCAGCTGGTAGGCGCCGAGCCGCAGCGCGTCCCGGACGGTGTCGTCCATCTTGGCCAGCGGCCGGTTGGAGCCGGCGGCAAGTACCGCGTCCAGGGTGCCGGTCGCGCGCAGGGTGCCGTAACACAGCTCGGTGGCGAACGCCGCGTCCCGTCCGGCGAGCGACCAGTCTGCGAGCAGCTTGGGCAACGCCAGGTTCGCGTACGCGTCCTGCTCGTGCACCTGCCGCAGCACTTCGTACGCCGCGCGCCGGGCACGGTCGGTCGGTTTGGCGCCCGCCACGGGCCGGACCGGCGCCGGCCGGGGCGCACCGCGCCGGCGGGGGCGCGGTGGTTTGCCGCCGCGGCGGCGCGGTGGGCCGCTCACGAGTGCCCCGCCCGGCTCGGCCCGGGAGTGACGCGGGCCGCATGGCGTGCCTGGCTCCGCCCGGGGACGACGCGAGCCGGGCCCGGCCCCGGGGCGACGCGGGCGCCACGGCGTGCCCGGTTCGGCCCGGGCGCGAGGCGGATCTCGTGGCGTGCCCGGCCCGGCCCGCTCGGGTACCGGCGGTTCACGCGAACCGGTCCCCGGCAGCCACCCGGGCGCCGCGGGCCCAGTCGGTCGCCGCCATCGGCTTCTTGCCGGCCGGCTGCACCTGGCCCAGCCGTACCGCCGAGGACGCGGTGCCTACCAGCACCTCGGCGCGGTGCACGGCGAGCTCGCCCGGTGCGAGCGCCACGTCGAACTCGCCGAGCGCGACCGGCAGTACCTTGATTCGCTCGTCCCGGAAGGTGGTCCACGCGCCGGGCGCAGGCGTGCACGCGCGCACCCGGCGGTCCACCGCGAACGCCGGATCGTCCCAGCGCACCCGGGCGTCCTCGACCGTCACCTTCGGCGCCAGGCTGACCCCGTCGGTCGGCTGCGGTACCGCGTGGGCGGTGCCGTCCTCGATCGCGTCCAGCACCGCCACCAGCAGCCCGGCACCGGCGGTCGCCAGCCGGTCGAGCAGGTCGCCGGAGGTGTCGGTCGGCCGCACCCGTTCGGTGAGCGATCCGTACACCGGGCCGGTGTCCATCCCCTTCTCCAGCTCGAACACGCTCGCTCCGGTCACCTCGTCGCCGTGCAGCACCGCGTGCTGCACGGGCGCCGCACCACGCCAGGCCGGCAGCAGCGAGAAGTGCAGGTTGACCCAGCCGTGCGCCGGGATCTCCAGCGCGGCCTGCGGCACCAGCGCGCCGTAGGCGACGACCGGCACGCAGTCCGGCGCCGTGTCGCGCAGCCAGGCGAGGAACTCCTCGTCGGACGGCCGGCGCGGGGTCCGCACCTCGATGCCGTGCTCGTCCGCCCAGCTGGCGGCCGGCGAACGCAGCACCCGCCGGCCGCGGCCGGCGCGGGCGTCCGGCCGGGTCACCACACCCACCAGCTCGTGCCGCGACTCGGCGATCGCGGACAGGCTCGGCACCGCCACCTCGGGCGTACCGGCGAAGACGAGGCGCACGTCGTTTCCTCTCAGCCGAGCCGGCCGTGGATGTGGTGCGGGCTGACCTTGACCGTCGGCGCGGCCTCGCCGGACCAGTCGGCGTCGCGGATCGCCCGCATGGCCTCTCGCCGGGTCGCCGCGTCGAGCCGGTCGACGAACAGCACGCCGTCCAGGTGGTCGGTCTCGTGCTGCAGGCAGCGCGCCATCAGCCCGGTGCCCACCACCTGCACCGGATCGCCGTAGGCGTTGAACCCCTTGGCGACGACGTTCTGCCGGCGCTTGGTGTCGAAGTACAGCCCGGGTATCGACAGGCAGCCCTCCGGGCCGTCCTGCTCGTCGTCGTCCGGGAAGTCCAGGCCCGGGTTGACCAGATGGCCGCTGACCCGGCCGTCGGGCCCGGGCACGTCGAACACGAACACCCGGGCCGACACGCCGATCTGCGGCGCGGCCAGGCCGGCGCCGCGCTCCTCGGCCAGCGTCCGGGTCAGGTCGCGCACCAGCGCCCGCAGCTCCGCGTCGTAGCTCGCCACCGGCTCGCACTCGGTGCGCAGCACCGGGTCGCCGAACAGTCGCAACGCCCGCACCTGCGCGTCGGCCAGGTCGGCCGGCGCGAGCTGCACCGACCCGGTGACCACGGCGCTCGACGGCCGCGGCTCGGCGACGGCCGGTTCGATCCGCGCCGGTGGCGTGGCGGCCGGTTCGCGGGGCGGTGCCGGCGCCGACGGCTCAGCAGGTGCGCTCACGACCCGGTCCTCTCCCACCGACGACGATCATCAACCCCAGTCTACGGACCGGCGGACACGCCCCGTGACCAGCCGGCGTTACCGATCGGCGAGCGTGCCGCGCCGGTGGCTACAGCAGGTCGAGCGGGTCGATCTGGACCCGCACCGGGTCGGCTCCCTTGCGGGCGCTGCGTACCGCGGTGGCGGCGCGCAGGGCCGCCGCGAGCGCCGGCGCCTGCGGTCGCGGTACCCGCAGCAGCAGCCGCTCCCGTTCCGGCGCGTCGGGCGCCGCACGGGGGGTCGGGACGGGTACCGGGCCGAGCTCGTCGGTACCGTCCGGCAGCGTCGCCGCGGCCAGCAGCTCGGCGATCGCCGGCGCCGTCCCGGTGAGGCTCGCCATCCGGACCGCGGGCGGGAACCCGAGCGCGCGCCGGTCGGCCAGCTCCCGCTCGGCGAAGCCGGCGGCGTCGAACCGCACCAGTGCCTGCACCACCGGCACCGACGCGTCGGCGACGACGACCACTCGGCCACCGGCGTCGGCCGGGCGGGCCAGCACCGCGGCGGCGAGCCAGCGGCGCAGCGTCTCCTCCGCGGCGCGCAGGTCGGCGCGGGTCAGCAACGCCCACGAGTCCAGCAGCAGTACCGCACCGTAGCCGCCGACGGCGACCGGCTCGGCGCCCGGTGTGCTGACCACCACGGCGGGTTCGGCGTGGACGGTGGCGAGCACCCCGTCGCGCCCGGACGTGCGTACCACGGCGCCGGGGAAGGCCCGGCCCAGCTCCTCGGCGGTACGCCGGGCGCCGATCACCGCGGCCCGCAGCTCGCGCCCACCGCACTCCGGGCACCGGTACCCGCCGGCGGTGTGGCCGCACCACCGGCAGACGGGGAACCCACCGGCCGCCGGTACGGCCAGCGGGCCGGCGCACCGCGGGCACCGGGTGCGGGCCCGGCAGCGCTGGCACACCACCACCGGCAGGTAGCCGCGCCGCGGCACCTGCACCAGTACCGGGGTGCCGGCCGCGAGTGCTTCCCGGGCGGCGCGGACCGCGACACCGGGCAGCCGGGCTGCCGCGGCGGACGGATCGCGGGAGAGCTGGAACTCGTCGCCGGTGGCGATCACCCGTGGCGCGGCGGCCCGCAGCGCGGCCCGGTCGGCGTCGATCGGCTTGGCCCAGCCGGTGGCGAGCAGCAGCTGCGCCTCGGCGCTGCGCGCGTACCCGGCGAGCAGCGCCGCGGCGCCGGTCTGCTGGGCACGGGTGAGCAGCACCTCGCGGGCGTGCGGGTACGGCGCATGGTCGTCGGCGTGCAGGTCGTCGCCGTCGTCGAAGATCGCGACCAGCCCCAGCGCGGGTACCGGCGCGAACATCGCCGCCCGGGTGCCGATGACCACCGGCACCTCGCCGCGGACCGCCCGCAGGAACCGCCGGTACCGCTGCTCCGGGCCGAGCGAGGCGGCGATCGCCACGTGCCGGCCGGTACCCAGCCGGGCGGTCAGCGCGGCGTCGAGCCGGTCCAGGTCGCGCGCGTCCGGCACCACCGCCAGGCCGCCGCGCCCGCCGGCCGCGACGGCGGTCAGCGCGTCGGCGAGCCGGGCCGCCCAGTCGTCACCGGGCAGCGCGGTGAGGACCGCCCGGGGCGCCCGGCCGTCCGCCAGCGCCCGCAGGTACGCCGGTCCCGCCGGGTAGCCGCGCCAGCCGTGGCCGTCCGGCGGTGCGACCGGGCCGATCGGCGGCGGCTCCGGCTTCGCCCGTTCCGCCCGGGCATGCCGCGGCGGTACGGCCAGCCGCAGCACGTCGGCGAGCGTGCCCCCGTACCGGTCGGCGACGGCGCGGGCCAGCTCCACCACCTCTGGCGCGAGGACCGGCACGGCGGAGACGACGCGTTCCAGGAAGCCGAGCCGGCCGGTGAAGTCGGTGTCGGCGACCCGCGCCAGCACGAACCCGTCGGCGAGCTGCCCGCCGAACCTGACCCGGACCCGGCAGCCGGGCACCGCGGCCTCGGCCAGGTCGGCCGGCACCAGGTAGTCGAACGGTCGGTCCAGGTGGGCCAGCCCGACGTCGACGGCCACCTGCGCCACCGGCAGTTCGGCCGCCGCCGTCCTGGCCCGCGTCGGGCGCCGGGCCGGCGCCCGACGGGCCGGTGTGCGGGTCGGCGGGGTGGGCGCGCCGGGCAGCGGCAGCGTCTGGTCGTCGCTCACCCTGCAGTCCTACCTCGCCGACGTCGGTGCGCCGGCACGAACCGGGGCGTGTCCCGGCGAGCTGCCGTGGACACGCCCCGAAGTACGCGTGGCGCGAGGGAACCCGTGCGGTCCTACTTGGTGGCCGCCGACTTGAGCTCGTCGACCCGGTCGGTGTGCTCCCAGGTGAACTCGTCCAGCTCCCGGCCGAAGTGGCCGTACGCGGCGGTCTTCGAGTAGATCGGGCGGGCCAGGTCGAGATCGCGGATGATCGCGGCCGGACGCAGGTCGAACACCTCGGCGACGGCCTTCTCGATCCGCTCCACCGGCACCGTGTTGGTACCGAAGGTCTCGATGAACAGGCTCACCGGCTGCGCCTTGCCGATCGCGTACGCGACCTGCGCCTCGCACCGGTCGGCCAGACCGGCGGCGACCACGTTCTTCGCCACCCAGCGCATCGCGTACGCCGCGGACCGGTCGACCTTGGACGGGTCCTTGCCGGAGAACGCGCCGCCGCCGTGCCGCGAGTAGCCGCCGTAGGTGTCGACGATGATCTTGCGGCCGGTCAGGCCGGCGTCGCCCATCGGGCCGCCGATCTCGAACCGCCCGGTCGGGTTGACCAGCAGCCGGTAGTCCTGCGACTCCAGGTCGAGCTCGGCCAGCACCGGGGTGATCACGTGCTCGCGCACGTCCGGGGTCAGCAGCGACTCCAGCGAGATGTCCGGCGCGTGCTGGCTGGAGACCACCACGGTGTCCAGCCGCACCGGGCGGAACCCGTCGTACTCGATGGTGACCTGCGTCTTGCCGTCCGGCCGCAGGTAGGGGATGGTGCCCTCGTGCCGGGCGGCGGCGAGCCGCCGGGACAGCCGGTGCGCCAGCGCGATCGGCAGCGGCATCAGCTCGGGCGTCTCGGTGCAGGCGAAGCCGAACATCATGCCCTGGTCGCCGGCACCCTGCTGGTCCAGCGAGTCGTCACTGGAGCCGGCCCGCGTCTCGTACGCGGTGTCGACGCCGACCGCGATGTCCGGCGACTGGGCACCGATCGACACGCTCACACCACACGAAGCCCCGTCGAAACCCTTCTTCGACGAGTCGTACCCGATCCGCAGGATCGTGTCGCGCACGATGCGCGGAATGTCGGCGTAGGCCTCCGTGGTGACCTCACCGGCCACGTGGACCTGGCCGGTGGTGATCAGAGTTTCCACCGCGACCCGGCTGCGCGGGTCCTGCGCGATCAGGGCGTCCAGAATCCCGTCGCTGATCTGGTCAGCGATCTTGTCCGGATGGCCTTCGGTGACCGACTCCGATGTGAACAAGCGGCGTGCCATCGTACTCCCCGGAGTGTGCGATTTGATGAACGGCGAGTCTAGCCGGACGACTGCGAGGCGAACTCGCGGGTGGCCACGCCGCAGGAACTGACCACGAGACTACTCATGCCCGGCGCCCCGGCCCAGCACCCCGAGCCGGGAAACAACCAGGTCCAGTACCTCGTCGGCCAGTTCGACCTTGCTCATCTCGGTCAAATCGGTGCGACCGCCGTCGGCGTCGAGCACCGTTGCGGCATTGGTGTCGGTACCGAACCCGCGGTCCGGCCCGACCCGGTTGGCCACGATCAGGTCGGCGCGCTTGCGGGCGAGTTTACCGGCGGCGTTCTCGAGCAGGTCGTCGGTCTCGGCGGCGAACGCGACGAGCACCTGCCCCGGCCGCTTCGCCGCACCGAGCTCGGCCGCGATGTCGGGGTTGACGGCCAGCTCCAGCGGCGGCGTGGTCCCGTCCGGGGTCTTCTTGATCTTGCTGGTGGACGGGTGCGCGGGCCGGAAGTCCGCCGGGGCCGCCGCGAACACCATCGCGTCCGCGTCGCCGGCGGCGAGCAGCGCCTGCCGCAGCTGCTCGGTGGTCTCCACCCGGACCAGCTGCGCCCCGGCCGGCGTGGGCAGCGCGACGTTCGCGGCGACCAGCGTCACCCGGGCACCGCGGGCCAGCGCGGCGCGGGCGAACGCGTACCCCTGCTTACCGCTGGACCGGTTGCCGATGAACCGGACCGGATCCAGGTACTCCCGGGTACCGCCGGCGCTGACCACCACGTGCCGCCCGGCCAGGTCGTGGCGCTGCCCGTACCGGCCGGCGAGCACCGCCTCGACCACCTCGTACAGCGCGGCCGGGTCCGGCAGCCGCCCCTTGCCGGTGTCCGGCCCGGTGAGCCGGCCCACGTCCGGTTCGACCACGATCGCGCCGCGCGAGCGCAGCGTCGCCACGTTGGCCACGGTCGCCGGGTGCTGCCACATCTCGGTGTGCATCGCCGGCGCGAACACCACCGGTCCGCGGGCGGCGAGCAGGGTGGCGGTGAGCAGGTCGTCGGCCCGCCCGGTCGCGGCCCGGGCGAGCAGGTCGGCGGTCGCCGGTGCGACGATCACCAGATCGGCGCGCTGTCCCAGCTCGACGTGTTCCACCTCGGGTACGTCGTCGAACACACCGGTGTGCACCGGCTGCCCGGACAGCGCCTCCCAGGTCGGTGCGCCGACGAACCGCAGCGCGGCCGGCGTGGGTACCACCCGGACCCGGTGACCGGCCTCGGTGCACCGCCGCAGCAGCTCGCACGCCTTGTACGCGGCGATGCCGCCGGCGACGCCCAGCACGATGTTTCGGCTCATACCGCACACTCAACCGCACCGGTGCCGCCGCCGTCACGTCGACCGGGTGATCGGCGGGTCCGGTCACCACGGGCCGGACACGCCAACGGCGCCGCATCCGCCACCCGGGTCAGCGGGTGGGATGCGACGCCGTGAAGGTGGCGACTCGCCGTCAGGCCTCGTTGGTGGGCTCGGCGGTGAGCAGGCCGGCGTTGATCTCCCGGAGCGAGATCGACAGCGCCTTCTCCTGCGGGGTGGTCTCGACCAGCGGCCCGACGTACTCCAACAGACCCTCGCCGAGCTGCGAGTAGTACGCGTTGATCTGGCGGGCGCGCTTGGCGCCGAAGATGACCAGGGCGTACTTCGACGGCGTCTTCTCGAGCAGCTCGTCGATCGGGGGGTTGGTGATTCCTTCGGGACTGGCCACGGTTCCGGACACGCGGATCGACCTCAATGCCTGCGATCGTTGGGTGGGCGGCGACAGTGTCACATGTCGACCGATGCCGACGGGGCGGCGACTGACACCATTGTGAACGACCGATGGTAGCAACAGGTTGTGACCATCGGCGAGGCAATCGCGGGGCACCGTTCGCTTTCTGTGACCGAAGACACGAAGTGGTCAGTCAGGCGCGGTGCGTGGCCGACGCGGCCGGATCCAGCAGCGCGACGAGCTCGTCGGCCGCCTGGTCGATCGAGTGGTTGACGATCGTGACGTCGAACTCGGGCTCGGCGGCGAGCTCCTCGCGGGCCAGCCGCAGCCGCCGCTGGATGGTCTGCTCGTCCTCGGTGCCGCGGCCGACCAGCCGGCGGACCAGCTCGTCCCAGCTCGGCGGGGCCAGGAACACCAGCCTGGCCCCCGGCATCGCGGCGCGGACCTGGCGGGCGCCCTGCAGGTCGATCTCCAGCAGCGCCGGCAGCCCGGCCGCCAGCCGCTGCTCCACCGGGCCGCGCGGGGTGCCGTAACAGTGGCCGGCGTACTCGGCCCACTCGAGCAGCTGACCCGCGGCCACCATCCGGTCGAACTCGGCCCGGTCGACGAAGTGGTAGTGCCGGCCGTCCACCTCGCCGGGGCGCGGGGTGCGGGTGGTGACCGACACCGACAGCCAGACATCGGGATATCGCTGCCGCACCCGCGCGTACACACTGCCCTTGCCGACCCCGGACGGACCGGACAGGACGGTGAGGAAGGCGGGATGCGGCGCGGCGGCGCGGTCAACGGTCACTGCTTGTTTCTACCGAACATGCTCCAGGCACGTGCAGGGAACTCCGGCGCCAGTGGCGTCCGGTGCCCCGCAGCGCCAGTCGTCGGGTGTTGCCTCGATCGTCGAACTGGGTCGAACTGCTCGGAGGGTGTGTCGGTCAACCGCACCGACACACCCTCAACCTACCTACTCGGCAGCGCTGAACTCGGCGAGCAGCGAGGAACGCTGGTGCTCGCCGAGGCCACGAAGCCGCCGGCTGTCCGCGATGTGCAGCCGCTCCATGATCTGGGCGGCGCGCACCTTGCCAATTCCGGGCAGCGCCTCGAGCACCGCCGACACCTTCAGCTTGCCGACCACCTCATTGGCGTCGGCCTGCTTCAGAACGTCGGCGAGGCTCGTGTCCCCCCGCTTGAGCTTTTCCTTCAGCTCAGCGCGGGCCTTGCGCGCGGCAGCCGCTTTCTCCAGCGCGGCAGCACGCTGCTCAGGGGTGAGCGACGGGAGCGGCACGAAGGTCTCCTTGGGTTGCGTGTGTGAAGAAACGAAACGGATGAACTACCAGCGCGGGAAACCTAGCGGGCAATCGCACCAGGAAGCAACGCCGGCACGCGCGAGCGGTACCCGCTAAATGGTGTCATCGATGTCACATTCTTGCGGAACAACTCACGCGCTTCGACTCAGCACGCTAGCGCAAGAGCGCCACACCGTGTCGGCGGAGGCACGCAACGCATCCACAGACGGTCCGGTTTGGAGTATTTCACGGGAGTATGCGGGCAGGACCAGCGGCAATGCCGAGCCGAACAGATCGGTCAGGTCCTCCGGCCGACCGCCCTGCGCACCCAGGCCGGGTGCCAGCAACGGGCCGTTCACCTTCGCCAGATCGTGACCGATTCCGCCCGCCGCGGTCGCGCCGACCACGGCGCCGAGCGACCCGAACGGGGTGGCCCCGGCGTTGCGGGCGGCCAGTTCGTCCAGGATCGTGCCGGCCACCGTACGGCCGTCCGCGGCCACCGCGCGCTGCACCGCGGCGCCCTCCGGGTTCGACGTCAGCGCCAGCACGAACACCCCCTTGCCGTGCCGCGCGGCCAGCTCGAACATCGGCTCCAGCGAGCCGAACCCGAGGTACGGGCTGGCGGTCACCGCGTCACCGGCGAGCGGGCTCGCCGGGTCGAGGTAGGCGTCCGCGTACGCGGCGACCGTGGAACCGATGTCGCCGCGCTTGGCGTCCACGAGTACCAGCGCGCCGGCCGAGCGGGCCTCCGCGATCACCGTCTCCAGCACCGCGACGCCGCGCGAGCCGTGCCGTTCGAAGAACGCCGACTGCGGCTTGAGCACGGCGACCCGGTCGGCGAGCGCCTCGACCACGGTACGGGCGAACCGGTCCAGGCCGGCGGCGTCGTCGCGCAGACCCCAGGCGGACAGCAGACCGGGATGCGGGTCGATGCCGACGCACAGCCCCGGGCGGGTGGCGCCGGCTTCGGCCAGCCGGGCGGCGAACGACGTCTGCGAACCGGTCATCGCGTCTCCTGCCTGCTGTCCGCGGTTACCCGCGGTCGGTACACGGTCTGGCCGACCGCGCGGTTGATCTGGTGGACCAGTTCCGGCCCGCGGTAGATGAAACCGGTGTAGAGCTGCACCAGGCGCGCGCCGGCGTCCAGCATCCGCAGCGCACCCTGCGGATCGAGGATGCCGCCGACCCCGATCACCGGCAACCGGCCACCGGTCTCGCGGTACACGAAATCGACCAGCTGCACGGCGCGCTCGTGCAGCGGCCGGCCGGACAGGCCACCGGCCTGGTCGCCGACCGCGGCGTCGGCGACGGCGAGCCCGTCGCGGGCCAGCGTCGTGTTGGTGGCGATGATGCCGGCCACCCCGGCGTCGGTGCAGACCTGCAGCAGCTCGGCCAGGGCCGGCTCGGTCAGGTCCGGCGCCACCTTCACCAGCAGCGGGCGCGGCGCCGCGTCGCCGGCCAGTACCCGGGACTCCGCCGACAGCGCCGCGAGCAGTTCCGACAGCGCGCCGGCGTCCTGCAGCGTGCGCAGGCCCGGGGTGTTCGGCGACGAGACGTTGATCGCGAAGTAGTCGCCGTGCCGGTACAGGGTGCGCAGCGAGGCGAGGTAGTCGTCGACCGCGTCGGGCAGCGGCGTCACCTTCGACTTGCCGATGCTGATGCCCAGCGGTACCGGCAGCGGCCCCAGGGCGGCCAGCCGGGCCGCCAGGGCGGCCGCTCCGGCGTTGTTGAAGCCCATCCGGTTGATCAGGGCGTCCGAGGCCGGCAATCGGAACAGGCGCGGTTTCGGGTTGCCCGGTTGCGGATGCCGGGTGACCGTGCCGACCTCGACGAAACCGAAGCCCAGCGCCGGCCAGGCCGGCAGCGCAACGCCGTCCTTGTCCAGCCCGGCGGCGAGACCCACCGGGTTCGGGAACCGGACACCGAACGCCTCCACCGGCGCCGACCGGGCGTGCTTGCGGTAGCGGGCCGTCGCGGCCCACAGCGCGGTGAGCCGGGCCGGCCCGCCGGCGAGCCCGGACAGCACCCGCAGCGTCGCGGTGTGCGCCACCTCGGCGTCCCCGCCGCCCAGCCGGAACAGCGCCGGACGCAGCAGCTGCCGGTACATCAGGCGCCGCGCCGGGCCGCGTGCAGCGCCTGCAGCGGCCGTACCGTCATCTCGCCGCGGATCAGCGCCTCGATGCCCATGATCGCCGCCGAGGCGCCCTGCACCGTGGTGATGCACGGGGTGTCGGTGGTGACCGCGGCGCTGCGGATCTCGTACCCGTCGACGCGCGGCCCCGACCCGTGCGGCGTGTTGATCACCAGGGCCACCTCGCCGGACTCGATCAGCTCGACCGCGTTCGGCCCGGCGTCGCCGGCCGGATCCTCGAAGTGCTTGCGCACCACCCGGGTGGCGATGCCGTGCCGGCGCAGCACCTCCGCGGTACCGGCGGTCGCGACGATCTCGAAGCCGAGGTCGGCGAGCCGCTTGACCGGGAAGATCAGTGCCCGCTTGTCCCGGTTCGCGGCCGAGACGAACACCGTGCCGGCGGTCGGCAGCGACCCGTACACCGCGGCCTGCGCCTTGGCGAACGCGTGGCCGAAGCTGGTGTCGATGCCCATCACCTCGCCGGTGGATTTCATCTCCGGCCCGAGCAGCGAGTCGACCCCGTGCCCCTCGAGGGTGCGGAACCGCTTGAACGGCAGCACCGCCTCCTTGACCGCGACCGGCGCATCGGCCGGCAGGGTGGCGTTGTCGCCGGTGGCCGGCAGCATCCCCTCGCCGCGCAGCTGCTCGATGGTGGCGCCGAGCATGATCCGGGCCGCGGCCTTCGCCAGCGACACCCCGGTCGCCTTCGACACGAACGGCACCGTACGGCTGGCGCGCGGGTTGGCCTCCAGCACGTAGAGCCGGTCGTCCTTCAACGCGTACTGCACGTTGAGCAGCCCGCGCACCCCGACCCCGTGCGCGATGGCCTCGGTGTAGCTGCGGACCTGCTCGATGTCCGAGGCGCCCAGGGTGATCGGCGGCAGCGTGCAGGACGAGTCGCCGGAGTGCACCCCGGCCTCCTCGATGTGCTCCATCACGCCGCCCAAAAACACCTGCTCGCCGTCGCACAGCGCGTCCACGTCGATCTCGATCGCGTCGTCCAGGAACCGGTCGACCAGCACCGGATGCTCCGGCGACGCCTCCGTGGCGCGGTCGATGTAGCCGCGCAGGGTGGCCTCGTCGTACACGATCTCCATGCCGCGCCCGCCCAGCACGTACGACGGGCGCACCAGCACCGGGTAACCGATCTCGTCGGCGATCGCCTTCGCCTCGTCGAACGAGGTGGCCGTGCCGTACTGCGGGGCGGCGAGGCCGGCGTCGGTGAGCAGCTTGCCGAACGCGCCACGGTCCTCGGCCGCGTCGATGCTCGCCGGGCTGGTACCGACGATCGGGACGCCGGCGTCCGCCAGCCGCCGGGCCAGCCCCAGCGGCGTCTGCCCACCCAGCTGGACGATCACCCCGACCACGCCCGGACCGCCGGCCGCCTTGCCGGAGGAGTCCTCGGCGTGCACGACCTCCAGCACGTCCTCGAAGGTCAGCGGCTCGAAGTAGAGCCGGTCGGCGGTGTCGTAGTCGGTCGACACCGTCTCCGGGTTGCAGTTGACCATCACCGTCTCGTACCCGCCGTCGCCGGCAGCGTCGTCGCGCAGCGCCATCACCGCGTGCACGCACGAGTAGTCGAACTCGATGCCCTGCCCGATCCGGTTGGGCCCGGAGCCGAGGATCAGCACCTTCGGCCGCGGCGACGGCGCGACCTCGGTCTCCGCCGCCGGATCGGTCTCGTACGCTGAGTAGTGGTAGGGCGTCGTCGCGGCGAACTCGGCCGCGCAGGTGTCCACGGTCTTGTACACCGGGCGCACCCCGAGGCGGTGCCGCAGCCGGCGCACCCCGTCCTCGCCGGCGAGCTCCGGGCGCAGCGCGGCGAGCTGCCGGTCGGACAGTCCGGCCCGCTTCGCCCGGCGCAGCAGCGCCGCATCCAGCACCGCCGCCTCGGTGATCTCGGCCCGCAGCTCGACCAGCGCGGCGACCTGGTCGACGAACCACGGGTCCATCCCGGACGCTTCGCACACCTGCGCCACGTCGGCCCCGGCGCGCAGCGCCCGTTCCACCGTGTACAGCCGGCCGTCGTGCGGGGTGCGCAGCGCGGTCAGCAGCTCCTCGACGCTTCCCGGTGCGCCGTCGCGGGTCCAGAAGCCGGCGGCCTTGGTCTCCATCGACCGCATCGCCTTGTTCAGCGCCTCACCGAAGCTGCGGCCCAACGACATGGCCTCGCCGACCGACTTCATCGTCGTGGTCAGCTCCGGGTCAGCGCCCGGGAACTTTTCGAACGTGAACCGCGGGATCTTGACCACCACGTAGTCCAGCGTCGGCTCGAATGCCGCCGGGGTGGCCTTGGTGATGTCGTTCGGGATCTCGTCCAGGGTGTAGCCGACGGCGAGCTTCGCGGCGATCTTCGCGATCGGGAACCCGGTCGCCTTCGACGCCAGCGCCGACGAGCGGGACACCCGCGGGTTCATCTCGATCACGATCATCCGGCCGTCGACCGGGTTGACCGCGAACTGGATGTTGCATCCCCCGGTGTCCACCCCGACCTTGCGCAGCACCGCGATCGCCAGGTCACGCATCTGCTGGTACTCGCGGTCGGTCAGCGTCATCGCCGGTGCCACGGTGACCGAGTCGCCGGTGTGCACGCCCATCGGGTCGACGTTCTCGATCGAGCAGACGACCACGACGTTGTCGTTGCGGTCGCGCATCAGCTCGAGTTCGTACTCCTTCCAGCCGAGTACGGACTCCTCGATCAGCACCTCGTGGGTCGGGCTCGCGGCCAACCCCGCACCGGCGATGCGCTCCAGCTGCTCGGCGTCGTGCGCCATGCCGGAGCCCAGCCCGCCCATGGTGAAGCTGGGCCGGATCACGACCGGCAGGCCCAGCTCGGCGACGGTGGCGCGGACCTCGGCCATCGAGTGACACACCGCGCTGCGCGGCACGTCCCCGCCAACCTCGCGGACCACCTGCTTGAACTTCTCCCGGTCCTCGCCGCGGCCGATCGCCTCGATGTCGGCGCCGATCAGCTCGACCCCGTGCTTGGCGAGGATGCCCTGCTCGTCCAGCGCGACCGCGGCGTTCAGCGCGGTCTGGCCGCCGAGCGTGGCGAGCAGCGCGTCGATCGGATGGCCGTTCGCCGCCTCGGTCGCGATCACCTGCTCGATGAACTCGGTGGTGATCGGCTCGACGTAGGTGGCGTCGGCGAACTCCGGGTCGGTCATGATCGTCGCCGGGTTGGAGTTGACCAGCGTGACCCGCAGTCCCTCGGCCCGCAGCACCCGGCACGCCTGGGTGCCGGAGTAGTCGAACTCGCAGGCCTGGCCGATCACGATCGGCCCGGAGCCGATGACCAGGACGTGCTGGATATCGGTACGCCTAGGCATCCGCCGGCCCCCCTTGCGTTGCGGTGGCCGGACGCGCCTGCCCCTCGATCAATGCGGTGAACCTGTCGAACAGGTAGTCGGCGTCGTGCGGACCGGCCGCCGCCTCCGGGTGGTACTGCACCGAGAACGCCACGGTGCGCCCGCCGTCGGCGACCCGCAGCCCCTCCACCACCTCGTCGTTGAGGCACACGTGGCTGACCTCGACCCGCCCGTACTCGGTGTCGGTCGCGCCCTCGCGCGGGGCGTCCACGGCGAACCCGTGGTTGTGCGCGGTGACCTCGACCTTGCCGGTCGTGCGGTCCTGCACGGGCTGGTTGATGCCGTGGTGGCCGTAGGCCAGCTTGTACGTGCCGAAGCCCAGCGCGCGGCCGAGGATCTGGTTGCCGAAGCAGATGCCGAAGATCGGTACCTTGCGGGCCAGCAGCGCGCGGGTCAGCTCGACCTGCTCGTCGGCGGTGGCCGGATCGCCCGGCCCGTTGGACAGGAACACCGCGTCCGGGCCGGTCGCCAGCACGTCCTCGACGGTGGTGGTGGCCGGCAGTACGTGCGTGGTGACGCCGCGGGCCGCCAGCCGGCGCGGCGTGTTGCGCTTGATGCCGAGATCCAGCGCCGCCACGGTGAACCGGTGTGTGCCCTCGGCGGCCACCGAGTACGGCTGCCGCGTGGTGACCTCGCCGACCAGGTTGGCGCCGACCATCGCCGGCGCGGCCCGCACCTTGGCCAGCAGCGCCGCCGGGTCGGTGTCCACGCTGGAAACGCCGACCCGCATCGCGCCGCGCTCGCGCAGGTGCCGGGTCAGCGCCCGGGTGTCGATACCGGCGATGCCGACCACGCCCTGCTCGACCAGCCGGTCGGCGAGCGAGCCGGTGGACCGCCAGTTCGAGGCGATCCGGGCCGGGTCGCGGGCCACGTAGCCGGCCAGCCACATCCGGTCGGACTCGTCGTCGGCGTCGTTCACGCCGGTGTTGCCGATGTGCGGCGCGGTCATCGCGATGACCTGGCCGCGGTACGACGGGTCGGTCAGCGTCTCCTGGTAGCCGGTCATGCCGGTGTTGAACACCGCCTCGCCGAACGTCTCGCCGATCGCGCCGAACGGCTCGCCGGTGAAGGTACGGCCGTCCTCCAGGACCAGGATCGCGGTCTTGTCCGTGCTCACAGTTGCGCCTTCCCGTCCAGCACCGTTGGCGTACCCGCCAGGAACGTCGCCACCACGCGGCCGGGCAGGGTGCGCCCCGCGTACGGCGTGTTGCGGCTGCGCGAGGCGAGCTCGCCGCCGTCTACCGTCACCCGCGCCGCCGGGTCCACCAGCGTCAGGTTCGCCGGTACGCCGGGGGCCGGGTCGAGGCCGTGCTCGGCCAGGCCGGCGATGCGCGCCGGGCGCCGGCTCGTCCGCTCCGCGACCCCGTCCCAGTCGAGCCGCCCCGCCTCGGTCCCGCCGGGCGTCTCGGCGCCGGGGCCGTCGAGCCGCGCCGGGTCGAGCATCGTGTGCAGGACCACCGGCAGGGCGGTCTGCAGGCCGAGCATGCCGGGCCGCGCGTACGGCCACTCGCACTCCTTGTCCTCGACCGTGTGCGGGGCATGGTCGGTCGCGACCACGTCCACGACGCCCTCGGCCAGCGCGGCCCGCAGCGCGGCCACGTCGGCGTCGGTCCGCAACGGCGGGTTGACCTTGAACACCGGGTCGTAGTCGCGCGCCAGCGCATCGGTCAGCAGCAGGTGATGCGGGGTGACCTCGGCGGTCACCCGGATGCCGCGGGCCTTGGCCCAGCGCAGGATCTCCACGCTGCCGGCGGTGGACACGTGGCAGATGTGCAGCCGGGCGCCGACGTGCTCGGCCAGCAGCACGTCGCGGGCGATGATCGCCTCCTCGGCGACCGCCGGCCAGCCGGTCAGCCCCAGCCGGGCCGACCACTCCCCCTCGTGCAGCTGCGCGCCGGCGGTCAGCCGCGGCTCCTCGGCGTGCTGCGCGATCACCCCGTCGAACGCCTTCACGTACTCCAGGGCGCGGCGCATCAGCCGCGGATCGGACACGCAGTGGCCGTCGTCGGAGAAGATGCGGACCGCCGCGGCCGAGTCGGCCATCGCGCCCAGTTCGGCCAGCCGCTCGCCGGCGAGCCCCACGGTCACCGCGCCGATCGGCTGCACGTGTACCAGCCCGGCGTCCCGGCCCAGCCGGTACACCTGCTCGACCACGCCGGCGGTGTCGGCCACCGGGTCGGTGTTGGCCATCGCGCACACCGCGGTGTATCCGCCCAACGCCGCCGCCCGGGAGCCGGACTCGACCGTCTCGGCGTCCTCCCGGCCCGGTTCGCGCAGGTGGGTGTGCAGGTCGACCAGGCCCGGCAGGGCCACCAGGCCGTCCGCGTCGATGCGGGTCGCGCCGGGCGCGGACGCGCCGGGGCCCACCTCGGCGACCACCCCGTCGGTGATCACGATGTCGGTCTTCTCGGCGCCCAGGATCCGGGCACCGGCCAGCACGAAGCTGCTCACGACTTTCCCCCCAGCAGCAGGTAGAGCACGGCCATCCGGACGCTGACCCCGTTGGCCACCTGTTCGACGATCGTGGCCCGGGCCGAGTCGGCGACCTCCGGGGCGATCTCCATTCCGCGGTTCATCGGCCCCGGGTGCATCACGATCGCGTGCTCGGGCAGCCGCGCCGCCCGCGCCACGTCCAGGCCGTAGCGCCGGGCGTACTCGCGGGCCGACGGGAAGTACGAGTCGTTCATCCGCTCCCGCTGCACCCGCAGCATCATCACCACGTCGACGGCGCCCAGCACCGCGTCCAGGTCGTACGAGACCGCGCAGGGCCAGGTGTCGACCCCGACCGGCAGCAGCGTCGGCGGGCTGACCAGGGTGACCTTCGCCCCGAGGGTGGCGAGCAGCAGCACGTTGGACCGGGCGACCCGGCTGTGCAGCACGTCACCGACGATCGCCACCCGCAGCCCCTCGAGGGTGCCGAGCCGGGCCCGCATCGTGTACGCGTCGAGCAGCGCCTGGGTGGGGTGCTCGTGGGTGCCGTCACCGGCGTTGACCACGCTGCCGTCCACCCAGCGGGCCAGCCGGTGCGGCGCACCGGACGCGGAGTGCCGGATGACCACCGCGTCGGCGCCCATCGCCTGCAGGGTCAGCGCGGTGTCCTTGAGCGACTCGCCCTTGGACACGCTCGAGCCCTTGGCGGAGAAGTTGATCACGTCGGCACTCAGCCGCTTCGCCGCCACCTCGAACGAGGTACGGGTGCGGGTGGAGTCCTCGTAGAACAGGTTCACCACGGTGCGCCCGCGCAGCGTCGGGAGCTTCTTCACCTCGCGGCCGGCGACGGTGGCCATCTCGGTGGCGGTGTCGAGCACCAGCGTGGCGGTGCTGCGGTCCAGGTCGGCCGCACTGAGCAGGTGGGTGATCATCGGCGCTCCCCTCCGGCGGCCGGGACGGTGTCCTCGCTCGGGCCGGCCAGCAGCACCGCGTCGGCGCCGTCGACCTCGCGCAGCAGTACCCGGACGCTTTCGGCGAGCGAGGTGGGCAGGTTCTTGCCGACGTAGTCGGCGCGGATCGGCAGCTGCCGGTGGCCTCGGTCGACCAGTACCGCGAGCTGCACCTGGCTGGGCCGGCCGAGGTCGTTGAGCGCGTCCAGCGCGGCGCGCACGGTGCGGCCGGAGAACAGCACGTCGTCGGCGAGGATCACCCGCTTGCCGTCGATGCCGCCGGGCGGCAGATCGGTCGGACCGACCGCGCGGGTGCGCTGCAGCCGCAGGTCGTCGCGGTAGAGGGTGACGTCCAGGGTGCCGACCGGCACCTGTACGCCCTCGAAGGCGGCGATCCGGTCGGCCAGCCGGGCGGCGAGCGGGACGCCACGGGTCGGGATGCCCAGCAGTACCGTGTCGGTGGCGCCGCGGGTCTTCTCCAGGATCTGGTGGGCGATCCGGGCGGTGATGCGGGCGAGATCCGATCCGGTCAGGATCGGTCGATGATTTCCGGGATCGGCCGCTTCGGTGGAATCCGACCTGTTCGCGGCATCGTGATCCGGCCGGCCTTCAGGCAGGCCGGCGGGTGGTGCGGTCATGTTCCAGACTCCTTCCCCGCCTCACCGGACGGGCCTTAAAGGACGCCATACGCGCGCTCAACAGTACCAACACTCAAATTGGCGCAAGTTTTCGGGTGACCAGCACTTGACCGACCGTCGCCCTTCCGAATACCGTCACGCTCCGTAGCGATTGCTGGGGAGAGACCTCGGCCATGTGAGTGGGAGTCAGCGCATGCCGTCTGAGTACGCGAAGTCCCTCGGCGCCCGACTGCGCGCCATCCGCCAGCAGCAGGGGTTGTCCCTGCAGGGGGTGGAGGAGAAGTCGGGCGGCCGCTGGAAGGCAGTGGTGGTCGGTTCGTACGAGCGCGGGGACCGTGCGGTCACCGTGGCCCGGCTGGCCGAGCTGGCCGACTTCTACCGGGTTCCGGTAGCGGAGCTGCTGCCCGACGGCGGCGGCACCCGGCAGGAGTCCGCCGGCAAGATCGTCCTGGACCTCGAGCAGCTGTACGAGCACACCGCCGACGAGCTCGCGCCCGTCGCCCGGTACGCGCGGGCCATCCAGCAGCAGCGCGGTGACTACAACGGCCGGGTGCTGTCGATTCGGGCCGACGACCTGCGGGCGCTCGCGATCGTGTACGACACCTCGCCGTCCGGCCTGGTGGAGCGGTTCACCGAGCTGGGCGTGCTGGTCGCCGACCCGCGCGCGCTGTTCGGCGGCTGAGCCGCAGCGACCCGACGAAACGGCCCACCGGAGGTTTCCGGTGGGCCGTTTCGTCGGTCGAACGGTCAGTTGCCGCCGCGCAGCGCCTCGGCGATGCTGCCGAGCAGGCCGTTGACGAACTTCGGCGACTCGTCCGTGGACAGCGCGGTGGCCAGCTCGACCGCCTCGCTGATCGCCACCGCGTCGTCGATCTCGTCGCGGTGCGCCAGCTCGAAGATCGCCACCCGGACGATGTTGCGGTCCACCGCCGGCATCCGGGACAGCGACCACCCCTGCGCGTACGTCGCGATCAGGTGGTCGATCTCCTCGGCGTGCCGCTGGTAGCCCTCCACCAGGGTCACCGTGTACTCCCGGACCGGGGGCTCGGCCCACTCGACCCGGCGGCGCAGCACCACCAGCGGGTCCTCGCCGCGCAGATCCGCCTCGTACAGCACGTCGAGGGCACGCTTGCGCGCCTTGGTGCGGGTCGACATGCCCGCGGGCGACGCCGGGCCGGATTCGGTCACCGTCGTCACGCTCAGACCCGGCCGAGGTAGCGGCCGTCGCGGGTGTCGACCTTGATCTTGTCGCCGATGTTGACGAACAGCGGCACCGGCACGTTCGCCCCGGTCGCGACCTGCGCCGGCTTGGTACCGCCGGTGGAGCGGTCGCCCTGCATGCCCGGCTCGGTGTAGGTGACCTCGACCTCGATCGAGGTGGGCAGCTCGATGTAGAGCGCGGTGCCCTCGTGGAAGCCGATCGTGACCTCGGCGTTGTCCAGCAGGTACTTCGCGGCGTCGCCGACGGTGGTGCCGGGCACGTTGATCTGGTCGTAGTTCTCCGAGTCCATGAACACGAAGTCCTCACCGTCCGCGTACAGGTACTGCATCGTGCGCTTGTCGACGGTGGCGGTCTCGACCTTGGTACCGGCGTTGAAGGTCTTGTCGACGACCTTGCCGTTGAGCACGTTCTTCAGCGTGGTACGCACGAACGCACCGCCCTTGCCGGGCTTGACGTGCTGGAACTCCACGACGGTCCACAGCTGCCCGTCCAGGTTGAGAACCAGGCCGTTCTTCAGGTCATTCGTGGTGGCCATACGCTTGGATGTCTCTTTCGTCTCGAATGCCGGGAACTCCGGCGGGGTGATGGCGGCTGGATACAGCAAACCCTGGGAAGTCTACCGAGCGGCTGGAGGCACGCCGCGGCCCCCGACTCGACCGTAACGGTCGATCGGGGCATGATCGCGACGGTGGATCGTAAGGAGGACGGATGACACAGCCGCAGGCGGCGCCCGACGAGCCCGGCGGAGGGGCCGGCAGCGAGGCGGGTCCCGTGCCGCCGGCCCGGATCCGACGGACCGTGACCGCGCCGACCGAGCTCGTCTGGCGTGCCTTCACCGACCCGAACGCGCTGGCGGCCTGGTTCTGGCCGCGCCGGCTCGCGCCGCGGGTCACCGCCGACGCCCGCAAGGGCGGCCGGTACCGCATCGTCGGGGCCGCCTCCCGCAGCATGACCACCGCCGTGGGCGGCGAGTACCTGCGGGTCGACGAGCCGACGTTGCTGGAGTTCACCTGGTGCTGGGAGGGCGCCGAGGAGACGGCCACCGTCACGGTGCGGCTGGCGACGTGCGACGACGGTACCGAGCTGGACGTCGAGCACGCCGGCTGCGTCGACGAGGAGGACCGGCAGGCGCAGGAGCGCGGCTGGCGCGACTGCCTGGAGCGGCTACCGGAGTGGCTCACGGTGGCCCAGCGCGCCGGCTGAGCCACCGCGAGCGGGGCGCAACCGGCACGGGGGTGGCCGAGTACCTCAGGACGGCCGAGTACCTCAGGACGGCCGGGCGGCGAGGTGGCGCAGCGCGAGGCGGTAGCCGTCCAGGCCGAGGCCGCAGATCACCCCGGTCGCGATCGGCGAGATCAGCGAGGTGTGCCGGAACGCCTCGCGGGCGTGCACGTTCGACAGGTGCACCTCGATCAGCGGGCCGGTCAGCATCGCGCAGGCGTCCCGCACCGCCACCGAGTAGTGCGTCCAGGCGGCCGGGTTGAGCACCACCGCGGCGCCGGTGTCCGCCGCCTCGTGCAGGAAGCCGAGCATCTCGTGCTCGGCGTCGGTCTGCCGCACCGTGACCGACAGCCCCAGCTCGGCGCCGGTGGTCTCGCAGGCGGCGACCAGCGCGGCGTAGGTCTCGGTCCCGTACACGTCGGGTTCGCGGTGTCCGAGCCGACCCAGGTTCGGCCCGTTCAACACGTCGACCCGCCGCTCCGCCGCGCTCACCGGCGCACCTGCCTGGGCACCCGCCGAGTCACGATCACTGCTCCCCCTCCGGTACGCAGACGTCCAGGTAGGTGGCGCGCAGCTCGGCCTCGGACAGGTCGGCGACCACGGTCGGCTCGGCCAGCCCCGCCAGCAGCACGAACCGCAGCGTCGACCCCTGCGCCTTCTTGTCCAGCCGCATCGCCGGCAGCAGCGCGTCGAACGCATCCGCCCGGTACCGGGTGGGCAGCCCCACCGAGGACAGCACCGCGGTGTGCCGGTCGGCGGTGGCCGCATCGAGCAGGCCGCGGCGGCGGGCCAGCTGCGCCGCATACACCAGGCCGACCGAGACCGCGTGGCCGTGCCGCCACCGGTACCCCTCGTGCCGCTCGATGGCGTGGCCGAGGGTGTGGCCGTAGTTGAGGACGATGCGCCGGCCGGACTCGCGCAGGTCCTCGCCAACCACGTCCGCCTTGACCCGCACGGACCGCTCGACCAGCTCGCGCAGGACCGGGCCGGCCGGGTCGGTCGCCGCGGCGGGGTCGGCCTCGATCAGCTCCAGGATCCGCGGGTCGGCGATGAAGCCGCACTTGACCACCTCGGCCATGCCGCCGGTCAGCTCCTCGGCGTCGAGGGTCGCCAGGGTGGCGAGGTCGCACAGCACGGCGGCGGGCGGGTGGAACGCGCCGACGAGGTTCTTGCCGGCGGCGGTGTTCACCCCGGTCTTGCCGCCGATCGCGGCGTCGACCATGCCCAGCAGGCTGGTCGGTACCTGCACCAGGCGCACCCCGCGCAGCCAGCAGGCGGCGACGAAGCCGGCCAGGTCGGTCACCGCTCCCCCGCCGACGCCGACCACCGCGTCGGTACGGGTGAAGCCGGCGCGGCCCAGCTGCGCCCAGCACTGCTCGGCCACCGCGACGCTCTTGCCGTGCTCGGCGTCCGGCACCTCCAGCCGCAGCGGCTTGCGCCCGGCCGCGGCGAGGACCTCGCAGAGCCGGTCCACCAGCCCGGACAGCGGCGGCGCGTGCACCAGCGCGACCTGCGCGGCGCCGGGCAGGGTGTCCGGCAGCCCGTCGAGCAGGCCGGCGCCGACGAGCACCTCGTACGGCGCGGAGCCGGCCACCTTGATCCGGGTGGTCGGCGCGGTCACGACTGCGCCCGCAGGTCGTCCAGTGCGGACAGGACCGTCTCGGTGACCTGGTCGGGGTCGATGCGATCGGTGGGTACCACCACGTCGGCGACCTCCTCGTAGAGCGGGCGACGCTCGGCGAGCAGCTGCCGCATCGTCGCGCGGGGGTTGATCGCGAGCAGCGGCCGGGCGGCCGACAGCCCGGTCCGTTTCGCGGCGTCGGGCAACTCCACCGACAGGAACACGACCAGGTGGCCGAGCAGCAGTTCGCGGGTCGACTCGGCCAGCACGGCGCCGCCACCGAGCGCGAGCACCCCGCGCCGGGTGGCGAGCGCCTCGGCGACCGCGGCCCGCTCCAGCGCCCGGAAGTGGTCCTCACCGTCGTCGACGAAGATGTCGGAGATCGGCTTGCCGGCGGTACGTTCGATCTGCTCGTCGGTGTCGGCGAACTCGACGCCGAGCCGGGCGGCGAGCAGCCGACCCACCGTGGTCTTGCCCGCGCCGGGCGCGCCGACCAGCACGCACACCGGCCGGTCGACGCCGGGTACGCCGGTCACCTCGGCGCCCGGGTCGGCATCGGCGGGTGCGGGATCCACCGGGGTCACGAGATCACCAGTTCCTTCCGGTAGGCGTCGAGGTTGCGGCGCAGCTCGGCCACCGAGTCGCCGCCGAACTTCTCCACCGCGGCGTCGGCCAGCACCAGCGCCACCATCGCCTCGGCGACCACCGCGCCGGCCGGCACCGCGCACACGTCGGAGCGCTGGTTGATCGCGGTGGCCGGCTCGCCGGTGGCCACGTCGACGGTGGACAGCGCCCGGTTGAGCGACGAGATCGGCTTGAGGGCGGCGCGCACCCGCAGCGGCTCGCCGATCGACATGCCGCCCTCGACGCCACCGGCCCGGTTGGTGCGCCGGCGCACCCCGCCGGCGGTCGGGTCCATCTCGTCGTGCGCGACCGAGCCGCGGCTGCGCGCCTGGGTGAACCCGTCGCCGACCTCGACGCCCTTGACCGCCTGGATCGACATCAGCGCGGCGGCCAGCCGGGCATCCAGCCGGCGGTCCCACTGCACGTGGCTGCCCAGGCCCGGGGGCAGCCCGTACGCGACGACCTCGACGATGCCGCCGAGCGTGTCGGCGTCCTTGCGAGCCGCGTCGACCTCGGCCACCATCGCCGCGGACGCGTCCGCGTCCAGGCACCGCATCGGGTCGGCGTCGATCGCGGCGGCGTCGTCCGGGGTGGGCAGCCGGTCGGCGGGCGCGGCGACCGCGCCGATCTCCACCACGTGCGACACCAGCCGCACCTCCAGAGCCTGGTCCAGCAGCGCCTTTGCGACGGTACCCAGGGCCACCCGGGCGGCGGTCTCCCGGGCGCTGGCGCGTTCCAGGATCGGCCGGGCGTCGGTGTGCCCGTACTTCTGCATGCCGGCGAGGTCGGCATGGCCGGGGCGGGGCCTACTCAGCGGCGCGTTGCGCGCCTGCCCGGCAAGCTCCGCCTCGTCCACCGGGTCGGCGCTCATCACCTGCTGCCACTTGGGCCACTCGGTGTTCCCGACCCGGACGGCGAACGGGCTGCCCAGGGTGCGCCCGTGTCGCAGCCCGCCGATCACCTCCACGGCGTCCTGTTCGAACTTCATCCGCGCGCCCCGGCCGTACCCCAGGCGGCGGCGGGCCAGCTCGGACGCGATTTCGGCACTGGTCAGCTCGACCCCGGCCGGCACACCCTCCAGGATGCCGACCAGCGCGGGCCCGTGCGATTCCCCGGCAGTCAACCAACGCAACACAACCAGAGAGTCTGTCACGGACCGCGGTCGCGCCGGTGACCAGAGGCGTACGGTCCCGCTGGGCGGGCCGCCGCGACGAGCGGGCGGAGCGTTCTCGCCCAGGCGGGCGAAGCAGGCGAAGCAGGCGAAGCGTTCTCGCCGAGACGGACGCAGCGGGCGGGCGCAGGGTCCTTGACGGGCGGGCGAAGGGTGCTGGGCGCGGGTGCCGGGGTCAGAACGCCAGATATCCGGCGGCGAGCCAGTCGCCGGCCAGCACCGCGGTCAGCGCACCGGCCAGCATCGCCGGGCCGAACGGGATCCGGGTACGCAGCCCGGCCCGGCGGGAGGCGAGCAGCACCAGCGCGTACCCGCCGCCGTAGCCGAACCCGAGCACCACCCCGACCGCCAGCGTCGGGAGGGACAGCCAGCCGAGCGCGAGCCCGAGCAACCCGGCGAGCTTCACATCGCCGAAGCCGAGTTGCGAGCCGGGCGCGAGGCACAGCAGCAGGTACAGCCCGGCGGCGGCGACAGCGCCGATGGCGGCCCGGGCCAGCTCCGCCCACCCCGGGCCGCCATCGATCGCACTGGCCACCGCAAGCAGCGCCGCGACCAGCGGGTACGCGGGCAGGGTGATCGCGTCGGGCAGCCGGCGCAGGTCGGCGTCGATGACACACAGCAGCACGCCGGCCGCGGCGAGCACCAGGAATGCGGGCAGCCCGTACCGGCGGACCGGGTCGGGGACCAGCCCGACCGCGACGCCACCGAACGCCACCGCGGTCAGCACGCACACCACCACGGTGCGCCGGCCGCCGGCGGCGACCCCGGGCAGCCGAGCCGCGGTGGCAGCCAGCGCGGGGCCGACCGCGGCCCCCGCGAGGGCGCATCCCAGCGCGGCCAGCGAGACGGTGAGCATCCCGGCCGCCTCAGCCGGCCGCGGACGACAGCGCCGTACGCATCGCCTCGGCCGGCGCGGGCACGCCGGTGAACTGCTCGAACTGGCGGACGGCCTGGGCGAGCAGCAGGTCCAGCCCGCCCACGACGCGGGCGCCGGCGGCGGTGGCCACGGCGGCCAGCGCGGTCGGCCACGGCGAGTACAGCACGTCGAAGACGGTAGCGTCGCGCCGCCACCGTACGGTCGGCGCGAACGCGTCCGCCGCGCCCGCGGGCAGCGTGGAGACCACCACGTCGGCGCGCCCGGCCGGCTCCGGGTCGGCGAACCCGGCGTGCCTCAGCGTCAGCCCCAGCGCGTCGGCAACCGGCCGCAGGTCAGCGACCGCGGCCGGTCGGCGGGCGTAGACGGTGACCGCGGCGGCGCCGAGGGTCGCCGCGGCGTACAGGCCGGCCCGGGCGGTGCCGCCGGCGCCGAGGATCGTGACCCGCTCGGCGGCCGCGGTACCGGCCCGGGCGAGCGCGTCGACCAGCCCGGGCGCGTCGGTGTTGTCGGCCCGGCGCCTGCCACCGGCCAGGACCAGCGTGTTGGCCGCGCCCAGCAGCCGCGCGGTGTCGGTCACCTCGTCGGCCACGCTCAACGCGGCCTGCTTGAGCGGCATGGTCAGCGACAGGCCGGCCCACTCGGGTCCGAGCCCGGCGACGAAGCCGGCGAGCTCGTCGGCCTCGACCCGGTACGCGGCGTAGCGCCAGTCGGCCAGCCCGGCCGCGGCATAGCCGGCATTGTGGAGCACCGGTGACAGCGAGTGCTCGACCGGGCTGCCCAGCACCGCGGCCCGGTGCCGGATGCGGACGTCCGCGGCGCTCACCCCGCGGCGCCGTTCTCCCTGGCCTTCTCCTCGTTGGCCTTCTGCTGGTCGTAGTTGTCGGCGAATGCCGACTTGCCCGACTTGTCGATCCGGACGAAGTACAACCACTTGCCGTCGGCGGGGTGCGCCGCGGCCTTCATCGCCGTCGCGCCCGGGTTGTCGATCGGCCCCGGCGGCAGCCCGGCGTGGGTGTGGGTGGAGTACGGGTTGTTCTTGTCGTGCAGTTCGGCGTAGGTCAGCTGGCTGGAATCCTTCGCGCCCTTGCCCTTCAGGTCCAGCCAGTAGTTCGTCGTCGAGTCGAACTGCAGCTTCTGCAGCCACGGCTGATCGGTGTCGCCGAGCCGGTTGTACACCACCCGGGTCACCTTCGGCATGTCCGCGTTGATCGCCTCGGCCTGCGCCAGTGACGCCACGATCAGCGCCTCGTACGGCGCGATGCCCTTCGGTTTGTCCAGCCCGCTGTCCGCGGCGGCCTTCATGAAGTGGGAGACCATCTCGCTCAGCGCGTCCTTGGCGCTGGTACCCGGGTCGAACAGGTACGTGTCCGGGTACAGGAAGCCCTCGGCGCTCTTCGCCGCCTGCTTGTGGTCGTCGCGGTCGAACCAGCCCTTGTCGATGCCCAGCGCGGCCGGGTCCTTCGCCGCCTTCTGGAAGTCCGACAGCGGCAGCTTGAGCCCCTTCGACAGCCGGCTCAGCGTCGCGTTCATGGTCAGGCCCTCGGGGATGGTGACCTTGGTGGCGATCCGGTTCTTGAGGTCCAGCAGCGCGGTGACCGCGAGTGACGCCTTCATCTGCTTGTGCAGCTTGTACCAGCCGGGCTGGATGGCGGTCGCGTTCGGGTTCTTGTTGGACGCGTCCACGAACGCCTTCGCGCTCTTGACGACGTCCTTGTTGTACAGCGCGTTGGCCATGTCGCTCAGCCCGTCGCCGGTCTTGATCTGCACCTGCACCGAACCGTGGCCGGAGCCGGAGTAGTCGGGTGCGACCAGGAACCCGCGCAGCGCGTGGTAGCCGAGGTAGCCGCCGCCACCCAGCACCCCGAGCAGCACGACCACCAGCACCAGCGCGAACAGCGACTTCCCGCGGCCCGACTTTCGTCGCCGGTGCCGGCCGGGGCGCATCGCGGCATCGCCGTCGTCGTCGTACCCCAGGTCCAGCCCATCAAGCATCCGTCCGCCTCCGGTGCGCATCGAGCCACGACTGCAGGATCTCCACGGCGGCGGCCTGGTCAACCACCGCCCGGCGACGCTTGCCGCGCACGCCACGATCGGACAGCCTACGGGTTGCCACCGCGGTGGACATCCGCTCGTCGGCGAACACGATCGGTACCGGCGCGATGCGGTCGGCCAACCGCGCCGCGTAGGCCCGTACGTCTCGCGCGGCGTAGCTTTCCTGGCCACTGAGTGTGACCGGCAGGCCGACCACCACCTCCACAGGGTGATACTCCTCGACGAGATCGGCAAGCTCCGCCAGATCCCGCGCGGCGGGAGTGTCGGCGTCCCGGCCCCGATCGCGCAGCACGGTGACGACCGGCGAGGCGAGCAGGCCGGCCGGATCGCAGCTGGCCACGCCGATCCGGACGGTGCCGACATCCACCGCGAGCCGCACCCCCGGGACGAACCCGGCACGATCGTCGTTGGTCACCACACCGCCCCCGAACCGGCCGCCACGACGCGGCCCGGGCCGGGGGCGGCCGGGTGGCTCAGCTCGGCGCCGAACGGCATCTCAGGCGGGAACCGCCGCGGCGACCAGCTCCCGGATCGACGCCAGCAGCGCCGGCGCCTGCTCGGCCGGCACTCCGCCACCCTGGGCCAGGTCGTCGTTGCCGCCGCCGCGCCCGGACAGCGCCGACTTCACCAGATCCTTCGCCGACAGGCCCTGCTCGCGGGCCGCCTTGTTGACCGCCACCACCAGCGACGCCTTGCCGCCGTTGGCCGCGGACACCACAACCACCCCGGCCCGGCCGGCGGACAACCGGCCACGGATCTCCTGGACCAGGGTGCGCACGTCGCCGCTGGACGCGCCACCAGGCGCCTCGGTGGCGACCAGCGCCACGCCGCGCACGTCCTCGGCGCCCGACGCGAGGCCACCGGCGTTCGCCAGCACCATCTGCGCCCGCAGCTTCTCCAGTTCCTTCTCCGCGTCGCGCAGCTGCGAGATCGTCTGCGCGACCCGGTCGCCGACCTCCTCCGGCTTGGCCCGGAACGTGTCGGCCAGCTGCGAGACCAGCAGGTGCTCGCGGGCCAGGAAGTTGAACGCGTCGATGCCCACCAGCGCCTCGACCCGGCGCACACCGGCACCGACCGACGCCTCGTGCAGGATCTTCACCACCCCGAGCTGGCCGGATCGGGCCGCGTGGGTACCGCCGCACAGCTCGCGGGCGTAGTCGCCGACCTCCACGACCCGCACCTCGTCGCCGTACTTCTCGCCGAACAGCGCCATCGCGCCGAGCTTGCGCGCCTCGGCCATCGAGGTGACGAACGCGTGCACCTCGAGGTCTGCCATCAGTACCTCGTTG
Source organism: Actinocatenispora sera (assembly GCF_018324685.1). NCBI lineage: Bacteria > Bacillati > Actinomycetota > Actinomycetes > Micromonosporales > Micromonosporaceae > Actinocatenispora > Actinocatenispora sera. Next base: position 4,906,935 of record NZ_AP023354.1, read on the forward strand.
ACCTGCTGCTCGACATCGTTGAGGACGCTGGCCGGCACCGCGCCGGGGGTGTTGAAGTCGAACCGCAGCCGGCCCGGCGCGTTCAGCGAACCGGCCTGCGTGGCCGACTCGCCGAGGAAGTTGCGGATCGTCTGGTGCACCAGGTGCGTGGCGGTGTGCGACCGGGAGATCGCCCGGCGCCGCCGGATGTCGATCTCGGCGAACCCGGTCTCGCCGGTACGCACCTCGCCGCGCAGCACCTTCGCCCGGTGCACGACCAGCCCCGGTACCGGCTGCTGCACGTCGTAGACCTCGACCTCGCCGCCGCCGAGTTGGATGCGGCCCCAGTCGGCCTGCTGGCCACCGCCCTCGGCGTAGAACGGGGTGGTGTCGAGCACCAGCTCGACCTCGTCGCCCTCGCCGGCGCCGGCCAGCGGCGCACCGCCGGCCAGCACCGCACGCACCGTGGACTCGCGCGACACCTCCGCGTACCCGGTGAACTCGACCGCGCCGCCGGCGTCCAGCACCGCACGGTAGGCGGAGGTGTCGGCGTGGCCGGTCTTGCGGGCCTGCGCGTCGGCCTTGGCCCGGGTGCGCTGCTCGCTCATCAGCCGGCGGAAGCCGTCCTCGTCGACCGACAGGCCCTGCTCGGCGGCGATCTCCAGGGTCAGGTCGATCGGGAACCCGTACGTGTCGTGCAGCGCGAACGCCTGCGCGCCCGACAACGTGGAGCCGCCGGTCTTCTTCGTGTCGGCGATCGCGGTGTCCAGGATCGTGGTACCGGACTTCAGCGTCGCAAGGAACGCCTCCTCCTCGCCGTACGCGTACTGCGAGATGCGGTCGAAGTCCGCCGCCAGCTCCGGGTACGACGGGGCCATGCAGTCGCGCGCCACCGGCAGCAGCTCCGGCATCGCCGGCTGCTCGAACCCCAGCAGCCGGACCGCCCGCACCGCCCGGCGCAGGATCCGGCGCAGCACGTACCCGCGGCCCTCGTTGGACGGGGTCACCCCGTCACCGATGAGCATCAGCCCGGTGCGCACGTGGTCGGCGACCACCCGCAGCCGCACGTCGTCGGGATGCGACTGGGCCGCGATGTGGCTCGTCGACACGCCGTAGCGCTTGCCGGTCAGCTCCGCGGCGCGGTCCAGGATCGGCCACACCTCGTCGATCTCGTACAGGTTGTCGACGCCCTGCAGGTAGGCGGCGACCCGCTCCAGGCCCATCCCGGTGTCGATGTTCTTCGCCGGCAGGTCACCCAGGATCTCGAAGTTCTCCTTGCCGACCCCCGGACCCCGCTCGTACTGCATGAACACCAGGTTCCACAGCTCGACGTAGCGGTCCTCGTCGACGGTCGGGCCGCCCTCCGCGCCGTACTCCGGGCCGCGGTCGACGAAGATCTCCGAGCACGGGCCGCACGGGCCGGGGACGCCCATCGACCAGAAGTTGTCCTTCTTGCCCCTGCGCTGGATGCGCTCGGCCGGCACCCCGGCCACCCGCCGCCAGATCTCGTACGCCTCGTCGTCGTCGACGTAGACGGTCGGCCACAGCTTGTCGCCGTCCAGCCCCAGCCCGCCGTCGGCGACCGAGCCGGTCAACAGCTCCCAGGCCAGCTTGACGGCGCCTTCCTTGAAGTAGTCGCCGAACGAGAAATTGCCGTTCATCTGGAAGAACGTGCCGTGCCGGGAGGTCTTGCCGACCTCGTCGATGTCCGGGGTACGCACGCACTTCTGCACGCTGACCGCGCGCGGGAACGGCGGCGTCACCTGGCCCAGCAGGTACGGCTTGAACTGCACCATGCCGGCGTTGACGAACAGCAGGTTCGGATCCTCGAACGGCAGCGGCGCGCTCGGCACCACCGTGTGGTCGTTGTTCTCGAAGTGCGCCAGGAACCGACGCTTGATCTCCGCGGTACGCATGGGGTTTCGCCTGCTCGCTTTCGTGTGCGCTGCTGCCGGGTGTCGGGTCAGTCGTGCGGCCGGGCGCTGCGATCCTGGCCCGCCGCGACGGCGTCGAGGATCTGCTCTTCGCGCTCGGCCATGGAAGCTCGCACGTCGGACACGAACGACCGGACCTCGTCCAGCGCACCCACCGCCGAGGACTGCAGCGATGCGGCGACACCCTGCGGCGAGTACGCCTGCGCGGTCTGACTGATCTTGCGCACGGCCACGACACCGACCGCGACGCCCAACCCCAGCCAGAACAGTCGCCGCATCACACGTCCCTTTCCCCGACTCCCGCACCGACGGCAGCCCGCTTGCCGCTCACCCGTCGGAACAACCCGCGACCCGCCGACGCCTTGATCAGCCCACGGCCGACCGCCGCCGCACCGGAACTCCGCTGCCTCACCAGCCTGCCACGGCCGGCCTGCCGGCCGGCAGCCGACCGGGGTTGCCCGGCACGACGGGCCGCGGTGGTCTTGCGCACGCCGTACCCGAAGGCGGCGGCCTTGACCAGCGGGCTGCGGGTGGCGCCGGTGACGATCGTGGACACCTCGGCCACGTTGCCGGACACCTGCGCCAGGTGACCGCTGATCACGTCCAACCGGGCCAACTGCGCGTTCACCCCGTCCAGCGAGGTGTGCACCTGCTCGATCGCCGACCCCATGCCGTCCAGGGTGCGCTGCGCGTCGGACAGGATCGGGCCGCTGCGGTCGGCCAGCTCGGTCAGCGCCCGGGTGGCGGCGTCCACGGTGCGTCGCAGTTTCAGTATCGGCACCAGCAACGCGCCGACCAGCAGCAGAAACGCCAGCGCCGCGATCAGCGCCGCGAGTTCGGTCCCGGACACCTGTTCCCCCTCGTTGCGATTCTCGCCGGACCGGGTCGACCCGGCGGCGTTCGCCCCGGCGCCTGCGACGAACAGACCCTACCGCCCGGCGCCGCCGGTATCGGGATTGGCGTCCGGGTTGGGCGAGTCGGCGCCGGCCGCCTTGGCGTCGGGCGCCCGCACCTCGCTCAACGACCCGCCGCCGGGCGGCGACGCGGTGCCGCGGACGATCTGCCGGATCTTCGGCAGCCGGTCGGCCACCGCCCGCTCCGCGCCGTGCCGGGACGGCGTGTAGTAGTCGCGCCCGGCCGCCTCGTCCGGCGGGTACTGCTGGGTGACCACCCCGCGCGGATCGTCGTGCGGGTAGCGGTAGCCGGTGCCGTGGCCGAGCCCGCGGGCACCGGAGTAGTGCGCGTCGCGCAGCGCCCGCGGCACCAGCCCCGTGCGCCCCGCCTGGACGTCGGCGATCGCGGCGCCGACCGCGGCGGTCACCGAGTTCGACTTCGGCGCGGTCGCCAGGTGCACCACCGCCTGGCCGAGGTTGAGCTTCGCCTCCGGCAGCCCGACCCGGTCCAGCGCCTCGGCCGCGGCGACCGCCACCGGAAGCGCCTGCGGATCGGCCATCCCGACGTCCTCGCTGGCGAAGATGATCAATCGGCGGGCGATGAACCGCGGGTCCTCGCCCGCCACGATCATCCGGGCGAACCAGTGCAGCGCGGCGTCCACGTCCGACCCGCGCAGGCTCTTGATCAGGGCGGACGAGATGTCGTAGTGCCCGTCGCCGTCCCGGTCGTAGCGCACCGCGGCGGTGTCCACCGCCGCCTCGGCCGTGGCCAGGTCGATCTCCACCGGCTCGACGCCGCCGGCGCCGTCCGGCTCGGCCCTGTCCGGCTCGGCCCTGTCCCGGCCGGTACCGGCGCCGTCCGCCCCGTCGCCGTCCGCCCCGGCGCCGTCCGCCCCGTCGGCGGGTCCGTCTGCGCCGTCCGGGGCCGGCCCGGCGTGGGTGGCCAGGGCCGAGCCGGCGGCCGCCTCCAGCGCGGTGAGCGCCTTGCGGGCGTCCCCGCCGGACAGCCGGACCAGGTGGTCCTCCGCGTCCGGCGCGAGCCGGACCCGGCCGGCCAGACCCCGCTCGTCGGTGACCGCCCGGCGCACCAGCTGCCGCACCGAGTCGGACCCGAGCTGCTGCAGGGTGAGCAGCACGCACCGCGACAGCAGCGGAGAAACGACGGAAAAGTAGGGATTCTCGGTGGTGGCGGCAAGCAGCGTGACGGTGCGGTCCTCCACCGCGGCGAGCAGGGAATCCTGCTGGGTCTTGGTGAAGCGGTGCACCTCGTCGATGAACAGCACGGTGGGGTCACCGCCGCGACGGCGCGCCGCGCGAGCGGTCGCGATGACCTCCCGCACCTCCTTGACCCCCGACGACAGCGCCGACAGCGCCACGAAGCGTCGGTTGGTCGCCGCCGCCACCAGGTGTGCGATCGTGGTCTTGCCGCTGCCCGGCGGACCCCACAGAATCACCGACAGCGGCGCGTCACCCTCCACCAACCGGCGCAGCGGCGCACCCGCCGCGCGCAGGTGGTCCTGCCCGACCAGCTCATCGATGTCTCGCGGACGCATCCGCACCGCCAGCGGCGCGTCCGCCGACGACACCGCCGGGTCGGACCCCGCCAGGTCGGGCCGCACCGGAGCGGCCACCGGGTCAAGATCGAAAAGGCCGGCCGATTCCACACGGCGACCCTACCCGGGCCCACCGACAACCCCGAACGAGCGCGCGCCGCCTCCCCCGCTACCGCGCCGGCCGGCACGGCCGATCGGGGCGCCGGCGGCGACCGTCAGTCGGCCAGGGCGGCGCGGACGCCGGCCAGCAGCGGTGCGGCCATGCTCAGCTCGGCGACACCCGCAGCCTGCAGCAGCGCCGCGTACTCCGGGTCGCCGGCCAGATCGCCGCACACCGCCACCGGCACGCCGACCGGCGCGGCCGCGGCGACCAGACCCGCCACCAGCTCGGGCACCAGCGCCTCACCCGCCCGGTACACCGCCGCCACCTCGGGCACCGTCCGATCCGCCGCGGTCAGGTACTGCACCAGGTCGTTGCTGCCGACCGAGACGAAGTCCACGTCGGGCAGGAACGGCGCCGGCCGCAGCGCCGCGGTCGGGATCTCGACCATGATCCCCACCGCGGTGGGCTCGGCGTGCGGGGTCCGGTCGGCGCGCAGGCTCGCCGCCGCCGACCGCAGCGCCGCCCGGGCCGCAGCCAGCTCGGCCGGCTCGGTCACGAACGGGAACATCAGCTCGATCGGCCGCACCGCCGCCGCCCGCAGCACCGCCCGCAGGTGGGTAGCGAACAGGGCCGGCCGGGCCAGGCACAGCCGCAGCCCGCGCTCGCCCAGGAACCCGTGCCGCACCGGATCCAGCCGCAGCCCCGGTACCGGCTTGTCGCCGCCCAGATCGACGGTGCGCACCACCACCGGGCCGTCCGGGCAGGCCGCCAGCACCGCCGACAGCCACGACACCTGCTCGTCCTCGTCCGGCAGCGCCGACCGGCCGGTGAACGCGAGCTCGGTACGCACCAACCCCACGCCGGCAGCGCCCGCCGCCACCGCTGCCCGGGCGTCGGCCTCCGACCCCACGTTCGCCGACAGCCGCAGCTCGCCGCCGTCGGCCCGGCGGATCCGGGCGGTACGCGGCACGGTCCGGACCAGCGGCGCCACCTCGGCGGCCGGCTCGTCCGGCGCCACCACCACCTCGCCGGTATCGCCGTCGACCAGAACCGGTGTGCCGTCCGGTACCGCGTCCAGGGTGTCGCCGGCCGCCACCACCATCGGCACCCCGGTCGCCCGGGCCAGCACCGCGGCATGCCCGCGCACCCCACCGGCACGCAGCACGAAGCCGACCACGCCCGCCTCGACCAACTCCGGCACCAGCGACGGCGCCAGATCGTCGGCCAGCAGCACCGCACCGGCCGGTACCTCGGGGCGCACCGGGCGGCCGAGCAGCGCGCCCAGCACCCGCTGGCCCACGTCGACCACGTCCACCGCCCGGCCGGCGATCACCGCGTCGCCGCTGGCCGCCAGCTGCTCGGCGGTCCGGCGCACCACCCGCCACCAGGCCGTGGCCGCCGGCACCCCGGTGGCGATCAGCTCGTCGGCCGCGCCCGTCAGCTCCGGATCGGCCAGCAGGACCCGATGCGCTTCGGTGATGTCGCCGCCACCGACGAGCTGCTCACCGGCCTGCCGGAGCGCGCCGGCCAACCGGCCCCGCTCGGTCGCCGCACCGGCGAACGTCTCTGCCGGCGGCTCGATCCCGGCGGCGCCCGGGCGATGCAGCGGGCCCGACCGGCGACCCGGCGCCGCACCGACCGCACCCGGCCTGGTCGCGACCGCCTCCGCCGGCCCCACCGCACCGGTCGCCGACGACAGAGCCGCCACCACCCGCGGTACCGCGAGCGCCGCGTCCGGGCCGGACCCGGCGACCAGCACCTCGGTACCCACCGGGGCGGCGAGCCGCAGCAGCGCGGAGAGGCTGGCCGCAGACGCCTCCGCCGCGCCGGCCGCGACGGTGACCGTCGCGTCCAGCCCGGCCAGCGCCCGCACCACCGCCGCCGCGGGCCGCGCGTGCAGCCCGGCCGGGTCGGTCAACACCACCCGCTCGGTGACCGCCGCCTCGCCGGTCGTACCGGCGGCGGCATTCGTCGCGGCGCTGTCGGTGGCCACAGCCGGCACAGCGTCATCGATCGCCGAGCGCCCGGCGGACTCCGCGGCGGTGGTCTGCCCGGCGGCCGCGACCACCTGGTCCAGCGACTGTCCGCCGGCCGCGGCGGCGCCGGCCGCGACCGCACCCTCCACGAACGACGCGTCCACCAGCCGGGTCCGGTCGGCGAGCTCCGGCTCGGCGAACTCCAACGCCAGCTCGGCGGCCATCCGGGCGCTGCCCAGGTCGTACAGGACGACGACGCCGGCACCCCGGTCGGCCGCCGACATCGCATCGGCGACCCGGTCCGCGCTGGTACCCAGGCCGCCGTCGACGTCGCCGCCGGCCGGCACCACCGGTACCGCCGGCGCCATCTGCCCCACCAGCTCGGCCAGGCCCGTGGCGAGCGCCGTGCTGTGCGAGACGAGGACCAGTCCGATCACGTGGCCGCCCAGGCCGCGAAGCAGTCGAACAGCAACCGGCTGGAGACCGCGCCGGGATCCCGGTGGCCCTGGCTGCGCTCGCCCAGGTAGCTCGCCCGGCCGCGCCGGGCCTGCCACGGCACCATCTCCTGCTCGGCGCCGCCGGCCGCGGTCGACGCCGCGGACAGCACCGCGGGCAGCCCGTCGGCCACCGCGGCGTCGGCGGCGGCACTCGCCGCGGTCCACACGTCGTACATCGTCTTGTCCCCGGCGGCGCACTTGCCGCGCTCGGCGATACCGGTGGTGGCGTCCCGGACCACCGCGGCGAACCCGGCCGCGTCCAGCGTCGACGCCGCCCCGGCCGCCTTGGCGGCCCGCAGGAACGCCGTGCCGTACAGCGCGCCGGACGCGCCGCCGACGGTACTGACCAGCCGCCGGCCGACCAGGTTGAACACCGCGCCGGGAGTGTCCGGCGGGGCGGCGTCGAGCGCCTCGGTCGCCGCGCGCATGCCGCGGTCGAGGTTCGTCCCGTGGTCGCCGTCGCCCACCGCCGTGTCCAGCTCGGTCAGCAGGTCCCGGTCGCGTTCGACCGCCTGCGCGAACCCGTGGAACACCGCGGCCACGTCGGTCGCGGAAAGCCGTTCGGCCATGTCACGCCCCCCATCGCAGCGCCGCGGTGTGCACCGGCGCGTCCCACAACTCGACGAGCTGTTCGTCGAGCACCAGTACCGTCAGCGACACGCCGAGCATGTCCAGCGACGTCATGTACGACCCGACGAGGTTGCGGGCCACCCGCAGCCCACGCCGGTCGAGCTCCTGCACCGCCCGGCGGGCCACGATCGAGCACTCCAGCGGCGTGGCCGAGCCGAGCCCGGTGACGAACAGCAGCACCTCACCGGTCAGTACGGCCGGATCGAAGTCGGCGCAGATCGCCGCCATCGCCCGGTCCACCAGCGCATCGACCGGCTCCATCGGCCGGCGCTCGCGCCCCGGCTCGCCGTGGATGCCCACGCCGAACTCGATCTCGTCGTCGGGCAGCTCGAAGCTGCGTCGACCGGTCGCGGGCACCGTACCGGCGGTCAGCGCGAACCCGAGCGAACGGCTGCGCGCGCACACCCGCCGGCCCAGCTCCGCGACCTGCGCCAGCGAGTCGCCCCGCGCCGCGGCGGCCCCGCAGACCTTCTCCACCAGTACCGTCGCGCCGACGCCGCGCCGCCCGCTGGTGTACGTGGAGTCCTCGACCGCCACGTCGTCGGCGACCAGGACGGTCTCGGTGTCGACGCCGTCGGCGGCGAGCAGCTCGGCGGCCATCTCGAAGTTCATCACGTCGCCGGAGTAGTTCTTCACCACCAGCACGGTGCCGGCGCCGGCGTCGACCGCCCGTACCGCGGCCTCGACCTGGTCGGCGGTGGGCGAGGTGAACACCTCCCCCGGGCAGGCGGCCGACAGCATGCCGGGGCCGACGAAGCCGACGTGCATCGGCTCGTGGCCGGACCCGCCGCCGGAGACCAGCGCGACCCGGCCGGCGACCGGTGCGTCGACCCGCGCCACGTACGTCGGGTCGTGGGCCAGCCGCAGCAGTTCGGGATGGGTCAGCGCGATCCCCTCCAGCGCTTCGGACACCACCGTGCCGGGCGAGTTGTACAGCCTCTTCATCGGCCCACCTGCCTGTCGCCTCATCCGTGGCCGCCCATCATTCCAGCCCCGGACGTCCGGATCGGCGCGTGGTGTCCGCCGCGCCGGGTGGCCGTGCGCTGCGGCACACCCCGCATTGCTTCCTAGGTAACTGAACTGATGACGAAGGGCCCGGGCGCGGCAGGCGCCGGCCCGGTCCGCGGTCGCACCACCGCCGAGCCGGGTGGCCGGAGCACTCAGCCCGCCGCCGGCGGGCCGGAGCGGACCGCCAGCCGCAGCGCGGCGTCGCGCAGCCAGACCAGGTGATGCACCTGCCCGAGCCGGCCGGCCAGCCGGGACATCCGCACGATGCGCTGGGTGCGCCGCCGCCGGAGCCGGTCGTACGCGGCGAGCCCGGTCGCCGCGTCCACGCCCTCCGCGAGGCAGTCCGCGAGGGTCACCGCGTCCACGATCGCCTGGCAGCCGCCCTGGCCGAGATCGGGCGTCATGGCATGTGCTGCGTCGCCGAGCAGCACCACGCGGCCCGCCACGTACGACGGGAGGGGCGGGCGCAGGTCGACGATGTCGTGGCGCAGCAGCCCCGCCGGGTCGATTCCGGCGAGGATGGTCGGTATCGGCTCGGCCCACCCGCCGAACAGCCGCTTCAACTCGGCCAGGTCGTCGGCCGGCCGCCAGCCGGCCGGGGCGCGCGAGACCGCGTAGAAGTTGGTCCGGCCGTCGTGCTGCGGGGTGTAGCCGAACTTCGCCCCGCTCCCCCACACCTCGGCGCCCGACGGCAGCCGCAGCGGTACCGAGCCGCGCCAGGCGAGGGTGCCGACCGGGCGCGGCGCGTACCGGGGACCGAACGCGGCGGTACGCACCGTGCTGTGCACCCCGTCGGCGCCGACCACCAGGTCGTACTCCGCCCGCAGCGCCGTGAGGTCGGCCACCGGCGCGCCCAGCCGTACGGTTCCGGAGGGGAGCGCATCGAACAGCAGCCGCAGCAGCACCGGACGGGTGATCAGCCGGACCGGCTCGCCGACCCGCGCGGTGAGCGCGTCCATGTCGATCTCGGCGAGCGGCCTGCCGTCCGGCCGCAGCAACGCACCGGACGGTTGCGGCCGGCCCACCGCCCGCGCGTCCACGCCGATCCGCTCCAGCGCACGCAACGCGGCGGGCCAGATGCCCAGCGCGGTACCGGTGGCGGGCAGTTCCTCGGCCCGCTCGTACCCGGTGACCTGCCAGCCGGCCCGCCGCAGTGCGATCGCTGCGGTCAACCCTCCGATGCCGCCTCCGACGACGGCTGCCGTTCTCACCATGCCCCGACCGTACTACAGATGTAGTTGCCGAGACTACTGCTGTAGTGTCCGGTCGTGGTGACCGAGAGGCGACAGCGGATCTGCGACGCGGCGATCGACGTGCTCGGCGCCGGCGGCTCCCGGCGGCTGACCCACCGGGCCGTGGACGCCGCCGCCGGCCTGCCGCTGGGTTCCACCTCGAACGTGTTCCGCACCCGCGACGCGCTGCTGGCCGGCGTGCTGGACCGGCTGCTGGAACGCGAGACGGCGGGCTGGCAGCAACTGACCACCGCGGGCATGCCGCGCGACGTCGGCACGTTCGCGGCGCTGCTCGCCGGGCTGATCGAGGAGCTGACCGGGCCGCAGCGGATGCTGACGCTCGCCCGGCAGGCGATCTTCCACGAGGCGGCGTTCCGGCCCGAGCTGCAGCGACGCATCGACGCCGCGCAGCGCGACCTGCTGACCTGGGGCGGTGGGTGGCTCGCCGCGCTCGGCTCGACCCGGCCGGAACGCGACCTGCGCGCACTGCTGGCCCTCATCGACGGCGTACTGATGCTGCGGCTGGCCAACCCGCACGACGCGCCGCCGACGGCGCCGATGTTCGTCGCGCTGCTGCGAGGTCTGCGCGCCGACGTCTCCTGACGGGGACACCCGGACGGGCGATCGATACGACCGGGTTGCCCGTTGTGAGGTAAATCATGGCTGTAGCTTGGTTACAGCTCAGCAAATTCTTAAACTCTCTCCTTACCCTGCGGCTCGATGAAGGTTAAACAGAAGATCAACACGGCACTGGGACGCACCACCGGTTTCGAGCTGGTTCGGGTCCGCGGCCCGCGTCGCCGGCGCCCGGTCATCCGCGCCGAGCGGCTGCTGCGGCAGCCGGTGTTTCTGCTGTCCTCGGTGCGCTCCGGCTCCACCCTGTTACGCGTCATCCTGGACAGCCACTCGCAGCTGTACGCGCCGCACGAGCTGCACCTGGGCGACATCGAGGCGAAGGCCAAGGGCTGGTTCGCCGAGCACGCGATGAGCGACCTGGGCTTCGACAACAACGAGCTGACCGCCCTGCTGTGGGACCGGCTACTGGACGAGGCGCTGCGCCGCAGCGGCAAGAAGATCCTGGTCGAGAAGACACCCAACCAGGTGTTCCGGATCAAGCGACTGGTCGACATCTGGCCGGACGCGCGCTTCCTGTTCCTGCTGCGCCACCCCGCGTCGATCCTCGCGTCCTGGCGTGAGGCCCGCCCCCACCTGTCCCGGGAGGAGGGCATCGCCGACATCCTGCGGTACCTGACGTCGCTGCAGGAGGCGCGCGAACAGCTGACCGGCATCGACGTGCGGTACGAGGACCTCACCGAACGGCCCGAGGAGGAGACGCGCCGGCTGTGCGAGTTCATCGGCGTCGAGTGGGAAGCCTCGATGCTGGACTACGGCGACAACGGGCACACGCGCTTCCGGCGCGGCCTCGGCGACTGGAGCGAAAAGATCAACTCGGGTCGGCTGCAACCGGCCCGGCCGGTCCCCGACGACGTCCCGGACGAGTTCCGCCCGTTCTGTGCCGCCTGGGGGTACGCGGAGTCCGACTGACCGCCGGATGCGGCCGCGCCCCGGATGACCGATGATGGACGAGACATCCGGTCCTCCCGCGGAGGTGGCACGTGACCTGGTACGGCTCGGCAACCCCAGAACCGCCCCGGCCGACGGCCGACGAGGCTGCCGACACCCGCGGCTACGGAGAGCCGGAGGCGGCCCGGCCGCGGCGGGAGCCGTCGTTCTCGGCGACCCGGCTGTGGACCGGCGGCGTGGTGACCGCGGTGATCGCCGCGCTGCTCGCAGTGGTCGGATTCCTGATCGTCGGCAACGTGCTCGGCCAGAGCGTGCTCGGCGTCAAGCCCGGCGGCGACCCGTTCGCCCCGTCGATGCTCGCCTACGCGTTCTCCGGCGCGGTCGCCGCGCTGCTCGCCACAGCGGTGATGCACCTGCTGCTGGTCGGCACGCCGCGACCGCTGTTCTACTTCGGCTGGATCGGCGCACTGTGCACCGCGATCCTGGTGCTGATCCCGCTCGGCGTGCACACCCGCGAGGGCGGCTACCTCACGGTGCTGCCGACCGTGATCATCAACCTGATCGGCGGCATCGCCATCACCGCCATCGTGCGCGGCACCGCCGCGGCCAGCCTGACCCACCGCCGCGGCCTACCCCCGGTCCGCTGACCTCCACTGGGATCCGTTGCACCCCAACGTCATCGCTGGCCGAACAGCTCGCGCACCCCACGCACCCTGGTGGTCAGCAGTTCGGTGGCCAGCGTGGTGTCCAGACGGGTGTCCGCCGACAGCACCACGCCGCGATCCTGCGCCCGGGCGGCCGGGAGACGGGCCGGATCCAGCCCGTCGCGCTCGGCGATCAGACACCCGAGCTCGTGATAGCTGACCCGGTCCGAGCCGGCCAGGTTCACCACCCCGGCATGACCCGTACCGGCCAGCTCCAGCAGCGCGGCGGCCAGATCCGCGGCGTGGGAAGGCATCCGGTACCGATCGGTGAACAACGCACCGTCTTCTCCCGCGTGCAGCGCGTGGACGAGCCGCTCGTGTTTGCTGTCGCCGTCGCCGAGGATCAGCGACACCCGCGCGATCACCGCGCCCGGCGCGACCGTACGGACCGCCGTCTCGGCGGCGGCTTTCGCGGCGCCGTACCGGGTGACCGGGTCGGGCAGAGCCGTCTCGTCGTAGGGCGGGTTCGCGCCGGACAGAACGGCGTCGCTGGACACGTGCACCAGCCGTGCTCCCACGGCGGCCGCGGCGGCCGCGACAGCACCGGCCCCCTCGGCGATGACCGCCCAGTCGTCGCGGTCGCGGCCGGCGGCCGCGTGCACCACCACGTCCGGGGCGAGTTCGGTGAGCAGTCCCTCGACCATCGCCCGGTCCCGCAGGTCCAACCGGCGCCAGCCGACACCGGGCAGCTCCGGCTGAGCGGTGTGGAAGGTCCCGACCACCGTCCATCCCTCGGCGACCGATCGGGCCGCCACCCGCCGGCCCAGGTGTCCGCTCGCTCCGGTAACCAGGATTGTCCGCGTCATGGCGGCATGCTATCGGCGACCGACAGCGTGAACTCGCGGCCGCCGGTCAGCCGGCGAGGCCGTGGCGGTAGGCGTAGGCGACGGCCTGGGCTCGGTCGCGCACGCCGGTCTTGGCGAAGAGGTGGTTGACGTGCGTCTTGACCGTCGCCTCGCTGACCACCAAGGTCTGCGCGATCTCGGTGTTGGACAGGCCGGCGGCGATCAGCGACAGCACCTCGACCTCGCGCTCGGTCAGGCCGTCCGGTACCGGTCCCGCCGGACCGGGCGGTACGGGCCGGTGCGCCGGCAGCAGCTCCAGCAGCCGGCGCTGCACGTCCGGGTCGAGGTCGGCCTGGCCGGCGGCGACCCGCCGTACCGCCCGGGCCACCTCGTCGGCGCCGGCGTCCTTGGTCAGGTAGCCGCGGGCACCGGCGTGCAGCGCGGCCAGGACCGACTCGTCGTCGGCGAACGTGGTGAGCACGACGACCTGGGAGCGCGGATGGTCCCGGCGTACCAGCCGAGTCGCCTCCACCCCGTCGCAGCGCGGCATCCGCAGGTCCATCAGCACCACATCCGGGTCGTACCGGGCGACCGCGGCCACCGCCTGCTCGCCGTCGGCGGCGCTGGCGACCACCTCGACCCCGTCGGTGAGTGACAGCATCAGCTCGATGCCCTCGCGTACCACCCGCTGGTCGTCTGCCACCACGACCCGGATCGGCCGCCCGTCCACCGCACCCCCTCGATCAGGACCCCTCGATCAGGCCGGAATGCGCAGCCGGACCCGGAACCCGCCGTCCGCGAGCGGCCCCGCCCACAGCGCACCGCCCAGCAGTTCGGCGCGCTCCCGCATTCCGGCAAGACCGTACCCGCCGCCGGTGCCGGCAAGAGACACTACGGCCGGCTCGGCCCCGCCGGCGTCGACGGGTCCGGGCCCGCCGGCGTCGACGATCTCGACGGTGGTGGCGTCCGGGCCGTAGCGCAGCCGTACCGTCGTGGCGGCGCCGCGGGCGTGCTTGCGCACGTTGGTCAGCGCCTCCTGCACGGTGCGCACGATGGCCAGGGACGCCTCCGGCCCCAGGTCACGCGAGTCGCCCTCGCTGGTGTACCCGGCGCCCGCGTCGGCGGCGAGCGCCGGCAGCGTCTCGTCCAGCGGCCGGGACCGGCCGCGCAGCGAGTCCAGCGCGCGGCGGGTCTCGTCCAGGCCGTCCCGGGCCAGCCGCTGCGCCTGCTCGACCCGGGCCAGCACCGCATCGGGGTCGGCACCGTGGCGCAGCAGCATCCGGGTCCCCTCCAACTGCACCACCTGCGCCGACAGCGTGTGCGCCAGGATGTCGTGGATCTCCCGCGCCAGCCGCTGGCGTTCGGCGAGCACGCCGGCCCGTTCGGTCGCCTCGCGGGCGGCCCGTTCGGAGGCGAGCAGCCGCTCGGCGTCGAGCGCGCGCTGCCGGGCGCTGCGGATCGAGTAGGCCAGCACCGCGACACCCATGCAGGTGCTGAGCTGTCCGACGACCGCGGCGGGGCCGAGGGCGAACCAGCCGACGGCGACCATCGCGACCATCAACGCGACCGCGGTGATCAGCGCGAGCCGGCCGGGCAGCCGGACCACCGACCAGAACAGCGCGAAGACCACCGGCGCCCAGCCGACCCAGCTGGGCCCGATCGCGGTGAGGGCCAGCCCGGTCGCGGCGAACAGCTCGACGCCGAGGACCGACAGCCACCAGCGCCGGCGGCGGAACACGGTCGCGGTCACGATCACCACGGCACCGGCCACCGCGACCAGCACGCTGGTCACCGGGCGGTGCTCGGCCGGCACACCGAGCAGCGAGACCAGGATCCAGGAGGCCAGCGCGGCGACGCGGAACGCGATCCGGGCCGGGCTCGTCGGGCGACCCGGCAACAGCACCCCGTCGTCGTACCGGCCGCTGTCGGTCACTGCGGCACCCCGGTCAGGCCCGCTGCGGCACCGCGCCGAGCAGCCCGCCGCGACGGGCGATGACGAGGTTCTGCGCGCCGATCGTGATGGCGGCGAACAGCATCGCCTCGGCGGTGCCCTCCGGTGCGCCGAGCGAGGCGGCGCCGAACGCCAGGCCGACGCGTACCGCGATCGAAACCAGCCACAGGGCAATCGTCCACTTGTTGCTGCGCGTGATCACGGTGTTCTCGGGGCCGGGCCGCACCCCCATGGTGGCGGCGCGGGCGAGACCGAGCAGGACGGCGAGCACCAGACCGGCCGCGAACAGGCCGAGCGACAGCCCGGTGGACAGGTCGTGGCGCAGCGTCCTGGCGTTCACCACGGCGACGATCACGAAGATCAGCGGCATGATCGCCAGCCGCCGCGTCGTCCAGGTTCGCTGCCCCACCTGGCGGTAGATGATCCAGATCAGCAGGGCGAGCCCGAGCAGGCCGTAGAGCAGGTAGGACGTGGTCTCGGAGGACATGCGCCGCCAACTTCCGTGCAGAGTCGATCGCCAACGAACTCGACGCTACGGAAGGGCCCGCCCCGGCGGCATCGGCGCCGGGATGGGTTCGGCGCCTCCACCCGGGGGTGGAGGCGCCGCGACCGTCACTCCGCTTCTGCCGCCTTCGGCTTGGGTTTCGCGTCCACCCCGGCCTCGCGCCGCTGCTGCGGGGTGATCGGGGTCGGGGCGCCGGTCAGCGGGTCGAACCCGCCGCCGGACTTCGGGAACGCGATCACCTCGCGGATGCTGTCCAGCCCGCCGAGCAGCATGCACACCCGGTCCCAGCCGAACGCGATGCCGCCGTGCGGCGGCGGCCCGTACTGGAAGGCGTCGAGCAGGAAGCCGAACTTGTCGGCCGCGTCGTCCGGGGTGATGCCGAGCAGGTCGAACACCCGCTTCTGCACGTCGGCCTGGTGGATACGGATCGAGCCGCCGCCGATCTCGTTGCCGTTGCAGACGATGTCGTACGCGTACGCGGTGGCGCGCTCCGGGTCCTGCTCGAAGCGGTCCAGCCACTCCCCGGTCGGCGAAGTGAACGGGTGGTGCACCGCGGTCCAGGCGCCGGACCCGACCGCCACGTCGTCGCTGGACTCCACCGGCAGGAACATCGGCGCGTCGGTCACCCAGCAGAACGCCCAGGCGTTCTCGTCGACCAGGCCGCAGCGGCGGGCGATCTCGTTGCGGGCCGCGCCCAGCAGCTCCTGCGCGCCGATCCGGTCGCCGGCGGCGAAGAACACCGCATCGCCCGGCTTGGCGCCGACCACGTCCGGCAGCGCGGCCAGGTGCTCGGCGGACAGGTTCTTCGCCACCGGGCCCTTCGGCGCGCCGGTCTCGGCGTCGAACAGCACGTACGCGAGGCCCTTGGCGCCGCGTGCCTTCGCCCAGTCCTGCCAGCCGTCCAGCTCCTTGCGGGTCTGGCTCGCGCCGCCCGGCATCACCACGGCGCCGACGTACCCGCCCGCCGCGATGGCGCCGGCGAACACCCGGAACTCGGTGCCGCGCAACACCTCGGTCAGCTCGGTCAGCTCCACCTCGTAGCGCAGGTCGGGCTTGTCCGAGCCGTACCGGTCCATCGCCTCGTGCCAGGTGATCCGCGGGATCGGGCGCGGGATCTCGTAGGAGGCCAGCTGCGACCACAGCGCGGCGGTGATCGCCTCGCCGACCTCGATCACGTCGTCCTGCGTCACGAACGACATCTCGATGTCGAGCTGGGTGAACTCCGGCTGCCGGTCGGCGCGGAAGTCCTCGTCCCGGTAGCACCGGGCGATCTGGTAGTAGCGCTCCATCCCGGCCACCATCAGCAGCTGCTTGAACAGCTGCGGCGACTGGGGCAGCGCGTACCACGAGCCGGGCTGCAACCGCACCGGGACCAGGAAGTCGCGGGCGCCCTCCGGGGTGGAGCGGGTCAGCGTCGGCGTCTCGATCTCGACGAAGTCGCGCTCGGCCAGCACCGTACGGGCGATCCGGTTCGCGTCGCTGCGCAGCCGTAGCGCGCGTGCCGGGCCGGACCGGCGCAGATCCAGGTAGCGGTATTTCAGCCGGGCCTCCTCGCCGACCGACAGGTGCTCGTCGATCGGGAACGGCAGCGGCGCGGCGGCGCTGAGCACCTCCAGGCCGGTGACGGTCAGCTCGATCTCGCCGGTGGGCAGCTCCGGGTTCTCGTTGCCGGCCGGGCGGGCCTCGACGGTGCCCTCGATGCGCACGCAGTACTCACTGCGCAGCACGTGCGCGGCGGCCTCGGCGGCGTCCGCCTCGGCGTTGCCGCCGCGGAACACCACCTGGACGACGCCGGAGGCGTCCCGCAGGTCGACGAAGATCACCCCGCCGTGGTCGCGCCGGCGGGCCACCCAGCCGGCGAGCGTGACGTGGGTACCGACGTGCTCGGCGCGCAGCGTGCCTGCCCCGTGGGTGCGGATCACGAGCGTTTCTCCTTCGACAGATCGCGGTGTTCCGGGCTGGATGCTTCCGACGGCCCGGGACGATTCTTCCAGCCACCGACCGGCGGACGACCGGCGGCCGGGTACGGACTATTCGGTACTCAGCCGGGCGTGCAGGTCGTCGGCCGGCGGCTGCCAGCTCTCCAGCGTGACCGGCGCCTGGTCCCCGGACCGGATGTCACGGATCTCCACGCCGCCCTCGGCGTCGGGGAACGCCACGTACGGGATGCCGCGGCGCTGCGCGAACCGGATCTGCTTGCCGTACTTCTGCGCCGCGGGCGCCACCTCGGTGGCGATGCCGCGCCGGCGCAGTGTGGCGGCGATCCGGTCGCACGCCGGCCGCGACGCGTCGTCCGGCAGCGCCACCAGTACGCAGGTGGGCACGGTGCGGGTGGCGGTCAGCTCACCGCGGCCCAGCAGCCGGCCGAGGATCCGGGACACCCCGATCGACAGCCCCACGCCCGGGTAGCTCTCGGTACCGGCGCTGGCGAGGTTGTCGTACCGGCCGCCGGAGCAGATCGAGCCGAGCGCCTCGGCGCCGTCCAGGAACGTCTCGTACACGGTGCCGGTGTAGTAGTCCAGCCCGCGGGCGATGCGCAGGTCGGCGACGACCAGGCCGGGCGCGTGCTCGGCCGCGGCCTCCACCACCCGGGTCAGCTCCTCGACGCCCTCGTCCAGCAGCGGGTCGGACACCCCCAGCGCGGCCACCCGGTCGGCGAAGGAGCCGTCCGCGGTGCGGATCTCGGCCAGCGCCAGGCACGCCTTGACCTGCGCGTCGGAGGCGCCGAGCTCCTCGGCCAGCGCCGCGCCGACACCGGCCGGGCCGATCTTGTCGATCTTGTCGACGATCCGGACCGCGGCCATCGGGTCCGAGAGACCCAGCCCGGTGTAGAAGCCCTGGGACAGCTTCCGGTTGTTGACGTGCATGGTCGCCTTCGGCAACGGCAGCGCGCCCAGCGCGTCCGCGATCACCAGCGGCAGCTCGACCTCGTAGTGCGGCGACAGCGTGTCCCGGTCCACCACGTCGATGTCGGCCTGCCAGAACTCCCGGTACCGGCCCTCCTGCGGCCGCTCGCCGCGCCAGCACGGCTGGATCTGGTACCGCCGGAACGGGAACTGCAGCTTCCCGGCGTTCTCCAGCACGTACCGAGCGAACGGTACGGTCAGGTCGAAGTGCAGGCCAAGACCGGAGGCGTCGGCTGGGTCGTCACTGTCGGCCTGCAGCCGGCGCAGCACGTACACCTCCTTGGAGGTCTCGCCCTTGCGCAGCAGCTGGTCCAGCGGTTCGACCGCGCGGGTCGACAGCGGCGCGAACCCGTGCAGCTCGAAGGTACGGCTCAGCGTGTCGATCACCTGCCGCTGCACGAGCTGCCCGGCCGGCAGCCACTCGGGGAATCCGCTGAGCGGGGTGGGTTTGCCCTGGCTCATGGTGTGTTCAACGCTCCTCGGCGTACGACGCGACTCGACCCGGCGGACCGCCGGTGACGCGCGAAACGGATTGTCGACGACGGGTCAGGCGGTCGTGAGCACGCCCGGATCCAGCAGGTACGGATTGGTGCGGCGCTCGCGGCCGATCGTGGTGTGCGGCCCGTGCCCGGGCAGGACGGCGACGGTGTCGGCCAGCGGCAGCACCCGGCGCCGCAGGCTGTCGGCCATCGCCGCGGCGGACCCGCCGGGCATGTCCACGCGTCCTACCGAGCCGGCGAACAGCACGTCCCCGGCCAGGCAGACCTCGCTGGCCTCGACCAGCTCGGCCGCACCGGGCGGCAGCTGCGCACCGACGCGCCGCACGCCACCGGGCAGACGGAACATCACCGACCCCTCGGTATGGCCGGGCGCATGGTCGACGGTCAACGTCAGCCCGGCGAGCGAGAGCGTCGCGCCGTCGGAGAGCTCGGCCACGTCGGCCGGCTCGGTCTCGACGGTGCCGTCGGGCAGCTGGTGCAGCGCCGCGACCAGCTCCGGCGACAGCCCGATCGTCGGGTCGGCCAGCATCGCCCGGTCGGCCGAGTGCACGTAGGCGGGGACGTCGTTCGCCTTGCAGACCGGCACCACCGAGAAGGTGTGGTCGATGTGCCCGTGGGTCAACAGCACCGCAACCGGGCGCAACCGGAACTCGGCGACCACCTCGGCCAGCTCGTCCGCCACCCGGTAGCCCGGGTCGACGATCACGCACTGCTCGCCGATCGCCGGCGCGAGCAGGTAGCAGTTCGTGCCGAACGCGGCGCTGGGGAACCCGGCGACGAACATGGCGTCCTTCCTGTACCCGCGGCGCGGGGCGCCGGCGATCCCGGCGCGACCGGCCGGTGCGCGCGGACGCGCGGTAGGCGATGCGATACCCGGCCAGCCTACCCAGCGGCGACGCCGGGCCGGGCACGGGTGGAACGACGAGGCGCGGGAGGGAGCGCGCCGAGCGCGGGTGGCCGGCCGTCCGGGCACCTTCGGGAGATCCGTTACCCATTTGTTCCGCCCGGTCCGCGCGCGCTCCGATCACAGTTGGTTAACCTTTGACGCTGGGTCTCGCCGCGCGTGCGGTGACATCCGCGGTACACCCGGCACAACCTCCACGTTCGGCCCTCCCGCCGGCGGCAGACGCGCCGTTTCGTACCATTCGAGTCCCGTAATGTCCTTGCAGTCCGACCGGGGAGGGGAGCTGACGTTGGCTTCCAGTAGGAACCGCCAGCGCGCGTTGGCCCGCGCCAAGCTCGAGCGCCAGATGGCCCGTCGCGCCGCGGCGGCGCGCAAGCGCCGACAGGTCCTGGCCATCGTGGGCATCGTGGCCGCCGTGCTCGTCGTCGGCGGCGGTACCACTGCGCTGGTCGTGTCCTTGAACGGCAAGGACAGTGGCAAGGCGAAGGCGAGCAGCACCGCCAGCGCCAAGGCCACGGAGGCGGCCGGAAGCTGCTACACGAAGGCCACGGCGCAGAGCGGGCAGAAGCTCAAGGACGTCGGCATGCCGAGCAACAGCGACGTGCCCAAGTCCGGTACCCAGACGATGACGATCAAGACCAACCAGGGTGAGGTCGACGTCAAGCTGGACACCGCCAAGGCGCCCTGCAACGTCAACAGTTTCGCCTACCTGGCGAGCAAGAAGTTCTTCGACAACACCACCTGCCACCGGCTGACCACCAAGGCCTCCGGGCTGGAGGTGCTGCAGTGCGGTGACCCGTCCGGCACCGGTTCCGGCGGCCCGACGTACACGGTGAAGGACGAGAACCTGCCGACCGGCAAGAAGCCCACCTACCCGGCGGGCACCGTGGCGGTGGCGAACACCGGCCAGCCCGGCAGCGGCTCCAGCCAGTTCTTCATCGTGTACGGCAACAGTGACCTGCCCGCGTCGTACTCGGTGATCGGGACCGTCAGCAAGGGCCTGGACAAGGTTCAGGCGATCGCGAAGAAGGGCGTCACCGGCGCCAACGCGAGCAAGGGCGACGGCGCGCCGAAGGAGAAGGTGAAGATCTCCTCGATTCGCGTCTCCGCTCCGTCGACCTCGTCGCCGACCCCGTCCACCTCGGCCAGCAACAAGAGCTGACCTGTTCGACCGGAAGGGCCGGTGCCGCTGCCGCGGTACCGGCCCTTTCCTCTGTCCAGGACCGCCCCGGTCCAGGACCGCCCCGAGTCCAGGACCGCCGGTCCCGCAGAGTCCAGGACCGCCGGTCCCGCAGAGTCCAGGACCGCCGTTCCTCAGAGCTCGGTGTGCAGGTGGTGCAGGATCGCGGCGAGCTCGCCCTCGTCCGGCCCGTCGGCGTCCGGCGCCCGATGGTTGCCGGTCCGGGTGGGGGCCCGTCGCGGCAACGCCGGCCGGGCCGCCGGATCGGTGGGACCGGGAGTGGTCTGCTCACGGTCCTCACTCATGCTCGCCTCCGAACTCCACCGATGGTCACGGATCGTCCATCGTAGGTGGTCGATGCAGCCTGGAGCGAGCGCACACGCTGTGACGAGCCCTAGAGATCAGGACCCGGACGTGACCCGGTAGGCGTCGTACACCCCGTCGACCTTGCGCACCGTCTTCAGCAGGTGACCGAGGTGTTTCGGGTCGGCCATCTCGAAGGTGAACCGGCTGACCGCGACCCGGTCCCGGGTGGTGGTCACCGTCGCGGACAGGATGTTGACCTTCTCCTCGCTGAGCACCTTGGTCACGTCGGCGAGCAGCCGGTGCCGGTCCAGCGCCTCGACCTGGATCGCCACCAGGAACGTCGAGGCGGCGCTCGGCTTCCAGGCCACCTCGACCAGCCGGTGCGGCTGGCGGCGCAGCTCGGCCGCGTTGGTGCAGTCGGTGCGGTGCACGCTGATGCCGCCGGAGTGGGTGACGAACCCGAGGATGTCGTCGCCGGGCACCGGGGTGCAGCAGCGGGCCAGCTTCACCCACACGTCGCTGATGCCGGACACCGTCACGCCCGGGTCGTACGACCGGCCGTGGTTGCGCGGTGGGCGGGTCGGCACCGCGGTCTCGGCGATGTCCTCGACCGCGCCCTCTTCCCCGCCGTACGCGGCGACCAGCCGCTGCACGACGGCCTGCGCCGAGACCTGGTTCTCCCCCACCGCCGCGTACAGGCTGGACACGTCGGTGTGGTGCAGGTCGCGGGCTATCGCGGTGAGCGCGTCGGCGGTGAGCATCCGCTGCAGCGGCAGCCCCTGCTTGCGCATGGCCCGGACGATCTCGTCCTTGCCGGTCTCGATCGCCTCTTCCCGGCGCTCCTTGTTGAAGTACTGCCGGATCTTGGTGCGGGCCCGCGGGCTGGCCACGAAACCGAGCCAGTCGTGCGACGGGCCGGCCGTCTCGGACTTGGAGGTGAAGATCTCCACCACGTCGCCGTTGGACAGCTGCGACTCCAGCGGCACCAGCTTGCCGTTGACCCGGGCACCGATGCACTTGTGCCCGACCTCGGTGTGCACCGCGTAGGCGAAGTCGACCGGCGTCGAGCCCTTCGGCAACGCGATCACGTCGCCCTTCGGCGTGAAGACGTACACCTCCTGGCTGGACAGGTCGTAGCGCAACGAGTCGAGGAACTCGCTCGGGTCGCTCGCCTCCCGCTGCCAGTCGAGCAGCTGCCGCAGCCACGCCATCTCGTCGATGTGCGCCGGTGGGCCGACGATCGTGGCGTCCTTGTTCTCCTTGTACTTCCAGTGCGCGGCGATGCCGTACTCCGCGGTGCGGTGCATCGCGAAGGTGCGGATCTGCAGCTCCACGGGCTTGCCGGTCGGGCCGATCACGGTGGTGTGCAGCGACTGGTACATGTTGAACTTCGGCATCGCGATGTAGTCCTTGAACCGGCCCGGGACGGGCTGCCAGTTCGCGTGGACCACGCCGAGCGCCGCGTAGCAGTCGCGCACCGTGTCGACCAGCACCCGCACCCCGACCAGGTCGTAGATGTCGGTGAAGTCGCGGCCGCGCACGATCATCTTCTGGTACACGGAGTAGAGGTGCTTGGGGCGCCCGACCACCTGCGCCTTGAGCTTCGCGCCGCGCAGGTCGGTCTTGACCTTCTCGGTGACCTCGTTCAGCAGCCCGTCGCGCTGCGGGGTGTGGTCGGCGACCAGCCGGGCGATCTCCTCGTACCGCTTCGGGTAGAGGGTCGCGAAGGCCAGGTCCTCCAGCTCCCACTTGATCGTGTTCATGCCCAGCCGATGTGCCAGCGGCGCCAGGATCTCCAGCGTCTCGCGGGCCTTCTGCTCCTGCTTGGGCCGGGGCAGGAAGGTCAGCGTGCGCATGTTGTGCAGCCGGTCGGCGAGCTTGATCACCAGCACCCGCGGATCCTTGGCCATCGCGATGACCATCTTGCGGATCGTCTCCGCCTTGGCCGCGTCGCCCAGCTTGACCTTGTCGAGCTTGGTGACGCCGTCGACCAGCAGCGCCACCTCGCCGCCGAAGTCGCGCTGCATGTCGGCGAGCGTGTAGCTGGTGTCCTCGATCGTGTCGTGCAGCAGCGCCGCCACCAGCGTGGTGGTGTCCATGCCCAGCTCGGACAGGATCTGCGCGACCGCCAGCGGGTGGGTGATGTACGGATCGCCGGACTTGCGGAACTGGCCGCTGTGGTACCGCGCGGCCACGTCGTAGGCGTGCTGCAGCTCCCGCACGTCCGCCTTGGGGTGGCTGGCCCGGTGCGTCGCGACCAGCGGCTCGAGCACCTCGGAGACCTGCGGTGTCTGCCAGGGCGCGTTGAACCGGGCCAGCCGGGCGCGCACCCGCCGGCCGGTCGGCGCGCTGGACAACGCGGACGGGGAGGCGGGCGGCTCGTCGGCCGGCGCGCCGCTCGGGGACGCCGGCGGCGCGGCGGCGGGGCCCGCCGCCTCGGCGCTGCGGTCCGGCCGCACGCTGCGCTCAGACACCGGGCTCTCCTGAGCTCTGCTCGGTCAACACACACCCCTGGGAAGGCGACGCGGTGCGGCCCACGGTCTGCTCCGCGGATCCGGGTGCCCATCGTATCCCGCGGGCCGGTCGACACCACGAGGTCGGCGACAAGCGGGCCGGGACGGCACTCGGGCGGGCGTCACCGGCAAGCCGGGCATGCCCGGCGGGCCTGCTCAGACGGTCAGCAGCGCATGCACCTGGCGAGGCGCGAGCCGCTGCCGGCCGTGCAGGAAACCCAGCTCCAGCAGCACGCTGAAACCGGCGACCCGGCCCCCGGCGCGCTCCACCAGCTGCAGCGTCGCCTCCGCCGTTCCGCCGGTGGCGAGCACGTCGTCGACCACGAGGACCCGCTCACCGCGATGGAACGCGTCCTCGTGCACCTCCAGCGTGGCCGTGCCGTACTCCAGCGTGTACGACGCGGAGACGGTGCGGCGGGGCAGCTTGCCGGCCTTGCGCACCGGCACCACCCCAGTGCCGGTCGCGTACGCGACGGCGGCGGCGATGACGAACCCGCGCGCCTCGATCCCGGCGACCACGTCGAACGAGTCCGACCCGTGATGCTCGACGACGGCGTCGATCACGTGCCGGAACCCGTCCGGGTCGGCGAACAGCGGGGTGAGGTCCTTGAACGTCACCCCGGGTTCGGGAAAGTCCGGTACGTCCAGTACGTGGGAGGCGACCCCGGCCGCCACCGCCGCGCCGCTGTCTCCGTGCGGCGCGGCACCATCGGCCCGGGCACCGGCCGGGTCGGTTGCAGCGTCCGGCTCGTCGCCGGGCTCGATGCCTGGGTCAACCCGGGTCACCTGGCGTACCTACCCTCGTGCCGTCGTGGTCAGGACTTGCGCTTGGTACCCGGGCGGTTGCCACCACCGCGACCGCTGCGCCGACGCGCGGCGGGGCGGTTGGTCGGGCGGGCGCCCGGACGCGGCGCCGAACCCGCCAGCACCCGATCGGTACCGGGCGTGTCCTCCGCCGTGTCGTCGCTGCTCGCCGACTCCTCGGCGGTCGACTCCCCGTCCGCCTTCGCCTTGTCGGCCACCTTGTCGGCGCGGCGACGGCGACCACCGGTGTCGCCGGCCGCGCGCCGGGCCAGCACCCGAGCCGCGTGCGCCCGGTACTTGGGGTCGCGCATCTTCAGGTCGACCAGGATCGGCGCGGCCAGGAAGATCGACGAGTAGGTACCGGAGAGCATGCCGACGAACAGCACCAGACCCAGGTCCTTGAGCGTGCCGGCGCCGAGCAGCCCGGCACCGATGAACAGCAGACCCGCGACCGGCAGCAACGAGATCACCGTGGTGTTGATCGACCGCATCAGTGTCTGGTTGATCGCCAGGTTGGTGGCCTCGCCGTAGGTCATCCGGCTGCTCGCGGTGATGCCGCGGGTGTTCTCGTGCACCTTGTCGAACACCACGACCAGGTCGTACAGCGAGAAACCGAGGATGGTGAGCAACCCGATGACGGTGTTCGGGGTGACCTCCCAGCCCACGATCGAGTAGACCGCGGCCGCCACGAACAGGTCGTGGACGATCGACGCGAACGCCGCGACGGCCATTCGCCACTCGAACCGGAAGATCAGGTAGACGACCACCAGGGCGAGGAACACCAGGAGCGCGATGCCGGCCTTCTGGGTGATCTGCGCACCCCAGGCCCCGGACACCGAGTTCTCGCTGATCTGGTTGGCCGGGATCTTCAGGTCGCTGCTGATCGTGTCCTTGACCTTGACCGCCGCGCTCTCGCTCAACGGCTCGGTCTTGATCAGGTACGTCGGGTGGGTGCCGCCGACCGACTGACCGGTGATGACCACCGCGCCGCCGTCGGTGACCGCCTTCTTCGCGTCCTCGAGGCTGACCGAGGACGTCTTCGGGATCTGGAACTGCTCGCCACCGCGGAAGTCGATGCCCAGGTGGAAGCCGCGGATGAAGAAGCTGGCCAGGCCCAGCACCAGGATCACCAGGGTGATCAGGTAGAAGACCTTGCGCCGGCCGATGATGTTCAGGCCGGCCTGCCCCATGTAGAGCCGATGTGCGAGGCCGTGCCGCTTCTCGCTCATCTCAGGCCTCCTTCGTCTCGGTGCGGCCGGAGCGCCGACGGGTCGGCTTCTCCTCGGCCTGGTGCCCTTCGAGCACCCGGCCCAGACCGGACACCCGCGGCGACAGGAACGCCTTGCTGCGGGCGAACAGGGTCATGATCGGGTGCCGGAACAGGAACACCACGATCAGGTCCAGGATGGTGGCGAGCCCCAGCGCGAACGCGAAGCCCTTCACCGACCCGGCGGACAGGAAGTACAGCACCGCGGCACACAGCACGGTGATCGCGTTGGCCGAGATGATCGTCCGGCGCGCGCGGGCCCAGGCTCGGGGCACCGCACTGCGCGGACTTCGGCCGTCCCGGATCTCGTCCTTGAGCCGTTCGAAGTAGATGACGAACGAGTCGGCAGCCACACCCAACGACACCACGAATCCCGCGAAGCCGGCAAGGGTCAGGGTCAACCCGGGGTTTCGCCCGAGCAGGATCAGCGCGGCGAACACCAGCAACCCGGACAGCACCAGGCTCAGGAAGATCACGATGCCCAGCAGCCGGTAGTAGAACAGCGAGTACAAGATGACGATCAGCAGGCCGATCGCGGCGGCGATCAGCCCAGCCTCGAGCTGGCTGGTCCCCAGCGAGGCCGAGACCTGGTTCGCCTCACCCTGGTGGAACGTCAGCGGCAGCGCGCCGAACTTGAGCTGGTTGGCGAGCAGCGTCGCCTGCGACTGGCTGAACCCGCCGGTGATCTCCGCGTCGCCGGCGATGACCGAGGTGATCTGCGGCGACGAGACGACCTTGGTGTCGAGCACGATAGCCACCCGGCAGTGCCCCTCGGCGCCGAGCGCGGCCTGCTCACACTTGTTCTTTCCGGAGTTGTCGAAGGCCTCCTTGGTCAGGTTCGTCCACTTCGACTGACCGTGACCCTTGAACGACAGCGTGACCTTCCAGCCGCCGGCCTGGTTGTCGTAGGTGTAGTCGGCGCTCTTGACGTCGGTACCGAGCACCTTCGCCTGGTCCAGCAGCAGCTTCTGCCCGGAGTCGCAGGAGACGACCTGCTCCTTCTCCTTGTCGATCGAGCCGGCCGGCCGGTTGTCCAGCTGCTTGCAGCTGATCTGCGGGATATTGAACTGCATCGTGGTCGGCAGCACCGCGACTTCGGCCGGGCTGAGCTTGCGGAACGCCTTCAGCGCCTCCTCGGCCTGCGCACCGCCCTGCGCCACCTGGTCCGGGCTGGTCACCTGCTGCGCGAGCTGGTAGGTCGCACCAAGCTTCTTCTGCACCTTGGCCAGCAGCTTCTTCTTGGCCGTGCCGTTCACCGCGACGTCGTCGTTGTCGCCGCTCGGGCTGGGCGCGGCGGACGGGGTGCTGCTCGCCGACGGGCTCTTGCTGGCCTTCGCGCTCTTGCTGGCGGACGGCTTCGACGACGGAGTCTTGCTGGCCGACGGCTTCGCGCTGCCCGACGCCTTCGGCTTCGTGCTGGCGCTCGCGCTCGGCTTCGGGGTGGCCGGGGCCTTCGGACCCTGGTCCTGCGTCGCGTTGAGGACCTTGCGGAACCGGAGCTGGGCCGGCTGGCCGACCTGCTTGATCGCGTCGCTGTTCTGGCCCGCCACCGACACAACGATGTTCTGGTCGCCCTCGGTGACCACCTCCGGCTCGGCGATGCCGAGACCGTTGACCCGCTGCTCGATGATGTTGCGGGCCTCTTCGAGGCTGGTCTTCGGCGGTGCCTTGCCGTCGTCGGTCTGCGCGATCAGCGTCAGCGTCGTGCCACCGACCAGATCCAACCCGAGCCGAGGCTTCAGCTTCTGATGGACGTCGCCGATGGAGCCCGGCCCGGTGAAGAACACCAGCGCGTACAGAACGACAAAGATGCCGCCAAGCACGGCCAGATAGCGGGACGGATGCATCCGACCCTTCGGAGGTGGTGCCACGACGTGATGTCTCCTAGCTAGGTCCCCAGATGGTCACCCGGCCCCCGTCCACCCCGAGCGGGGACCGGCCGGGCATGCGCCGAAAGTTGCCCGACGCGACGTTCAGAGCTGATTGTGCAGTATCGCCGACGACGCCGGCGCACCGACCGGGCTCACCGTGCACCACCCGACCGCCGACGTCGGCGGGTGGACGCGGCGGCGGGCCGTGATCGGCGGTTCAGTTGGCGGTCGGGTCGCGCGGCAACGCCTGGTTGCTGGCGGCGACCTCCTCCTTCTTCTTGGTCTTCGTGGCCGGCGAGTCGTCTTCGTCCGACTCCTCGACGACGTCGGCCAGCTCGGGCTCCACCGCGGCGTCCGACTCCTCGACGTATTCCTCGTCGATCTCGTCGTCCTCATCGACCTCGTCGGCGACCTGGTCGGCCGGGGTGACGACGCGGGCGATCGCACCCTTCGCGTACCGGTTGGTGACGCCGGGGGCGACCTCGATGGTGATCGACTCGTCGTCGGTGTCGACGATCGTGCCGTAGAGCCCGCCGAGCGTCATGATCTCGGCGCCGATTCCGGCGTTGGACTGCATCTGCTGCTGTTCGCGCTTGCGCTTCTGCTGCGGGCGAATGAGCAGGAAATACATCGCGACGATCATCAAGACAAACAGCAGGATCATGGTCCAGCTGCTGCCACCGCCGCTGCTAGATGCCGCCAAGGGCTGTGCGAAATGCACTGGTGACCTTCCCAATAATTCTTTGGTGTAGACCGGCCGGAGTCTAGCCGGTCAGACTTCGGGAACCCTGAACGGCGTAGGTCACGGTCCGATCACGCCTCACGTATCGAACAGATCTGGTTGTTCGTCCGGTGCGCCCGGATCCGGCGCGGCACCGAACGTGCCTGGCGGCGGTGTGCGGCCCAGATGTGTCCAGGCTGCCGGTGTCGCCACCCGACCACGGGGTGTCCGCGCCAGCAGGCCCGCACGGACCAGGTAAGGCTCACACACCTCCTCGACAGTATCCGGTTGCTCGCCGACCGCCACCGCCAAGGTGGTCAGCCCCACCGGACCGCCGCCGAACGAGGCGACGAGCGCGGCCAGCACCGCCCGGTCCAGCCGGTCGAGGCCCCGTTCGTCCACGTCGTAGACGCGAAGGGCGGCATGCGCCACCTCGCGGGTGATCACCCCGTCCGCCCGTACCTCGGCGAAGTCACGGACCCGGCGCAGCAGCCGGTTGGCGATGCGGGGGGTGCCCCGGGAACGGCCGGCGATCTCCACCGCGCCCTCCGGGGTCAGCGCCACACCGAGGATGCGGGCCGAGCGCACGAGCAGCGCGTCGAGCTGCTGCGGGGTGTAGAAGTCCAGGTGCGCGACGAACCCGAACCGGTCCCGCATCGGGCTGGTCAGCAGACCGGACCGGGTGGTCGCACCGACCAGCGTGAACGGCTCCACATCCAGCGGGATCGCGGTCGCGCCGGGCCCCTTTCCGACGACCACGTCGACCCGGAAGTCCTCCATCGCGCTGTACAGCAGTTCCTCGGCCGGGCGGGCGATCCGGTGGATCTCGTCGATGAACAGCACGTCACCCGGGCCGAGGCTGGTCAGCAGCGCGGCGAGATCACCGGAGCGTTCGATCGCCGGCCCGCTGGTCACCCGCAGCGCCGCGCCCAACTCCGCGGCCACGATGTTCGCCAGGGTGGTCTTGCCGAGGCCGGGCGGCCCCGCGAGCAGGATGTGGTCCGGGGGGTCGCCGCGGCGGGCGGCGCCGGCCAGCAGCAGCTGGAGCTGCTCGCGGACCCGGTCCTGGGCGATGAACTCGGCCAGCCGCCGGGGACGGACGTTGACCTCGGCGTCGCGCTCCTCGTCCGCCGCGTACGCCGAGACCGGGCTCGGCTCGCCGTCGCCGCTCATCGACCGCACCCGCCGGTCACTTGGTCCGCCCCAGCTGACGAATCGCCTGGCGCAGCAGGACCGGCATGGCCGGGACCGGCTCGCCCTCGGGCAGCGACTCGGCCACCGCGGCGATCGCGGCCGCGGCGTCCCGGCTGGACCAGCCGAGACCGACCAGCCCCTGCGTCACCTGGTCCTGCCAGGCTGCGGCGGGCCCGGCGAGGGTGGCCGGCGCCGGGTCGGCCGACGGCACCGGGCCGATCCGCTCGCGCAGTTCCAGGATCATCCGCTCGGCGGACTTCTTCCCGACCCCGGGAACCCTGGTCAGGGTGGCGATGTCGCCGCTGGCCAGCGCGCGCCGCACGGTCAGCGGGTCGAGCACCGCGATGATCGCCTGGGCGAGCTTGGGCCCCACCCCCGACGCGGTCTGCAGCAGCTCGAACAGGCCGCGCTCGGCCGGTGCGGCGAACCCGTACAGGGTGAGCGAGTCCTCCCGGACGACCAGGCTGGTGTGCAGCGTGGTCTCGGCGCCGACCTGCAGGGTCGCCAGGGTCGCCGGGGCGCACTGGACGGAGAAGCCCAGCCCGCCGGCCGCGCCGCCGATGTCGACCACCGCCTCGTTCGGCCCCACGGCGGTGACCCGCCCGCGAACGCTGGAGATCATCGACGCCCTCCCCATCCTCGACCCGACCGTGCCCCGCCGCCGGCCGCGGCGGCCAGCCTCGCCTTCGCGCTGCCCCGCCAGATGTGGCAGATGGCCAGCGCCAGTGCATCCGCCGCGTCGGCCGGCCGGGGCGGATCGGCGAGTCGCAGCAGCCGGGTCACCATCGCGGTGACCTGCGCCTTGTCCGCGGTACCGGAGCCGGTGATGGCGGCCTTGGCCTCGCTCGGTGTGTAGGTGGTGACCGGCAGGCCGGCGCGCGCCCCGGCCAGCACCGCGACCGCGCTGGCCTGCGCGGTACCGATCACGGTCTGGGTGTTGTGCTGGCTGAACACCCGTTCCACCGCCACCGCGTCGGGCGCGTGTTCGGCGACCAGCTCGCCGAGCCGGCGGTCCAGGGCGAGCAGCCGGTCCGGCAGGTCGGCGTCGGACGGGGTGCGGACCACCTCGACGGCGACCAGCGAGCAGGACCCGCCCGGCCGACCGGTCACGACACCGACACCGCACCGGGTCAGGCCGGGGTCGATCCCGAGCACCAACACGACGAGTCCTCCTCGAACGAACGTTCGAGGAGGACTGTACCGGTAACGGCGGGGACGGCCGCCGGTGCGACACGCGATCGGCCGGCCCGAGTCAGTCGATCGCGGCCAGCACCTCGTCGGACACGTCCGCGTTGGTGTAGACGTTCTGCACGTCGTCGCAGTCTTCCAGCGCGTCGACCAGCTTGAACACCTTGCGGGCGCCGTCCGCCTCGAGCGGCACGTTGACGCTGGCGAGGAAGCTCGCCTCGGCCGACTCGTAGTCGATGCCGGCGTCCTGCAGCGCGGTACGCACTGCGACCAGGTCGGTGGCCTCGCTGACCACCTCGAACTCCTCGCCGAGGTCGTTGACCTCCTCGGCGCCGGCGTCCAGCACCGCGAGCAGCACGTCGTCCTCGGACAGCTCGCCCTTGCCGACGATCACGACACCCTTGCGGTTGAACAGGTAAGAGACGCTGCCGGCATCTGCGAGGTTGCCGCCGTTGCGGGTCAGCGCGGTACGCACCTCGCCGGCGGCGCGGTTGCGGTTGTCGGTGAGGCACTCGATCAGCAGCGCGACGCCGTTCGGGCCGTAGCCCTCGTACATGATCGTCTGCCAGTCGGCGCCGCCGCCCTCCTGGCCGGAGCCGCGCTTGACCGCCCGGTCGATGTTGTCGTTCGGGACCGAGTTCTTCTTGGCCTTCTGGATGGCGTCGTACAGCGTGGGGTTGCCGGCCGGATCACCGCCACCGGTGCGCGCCGCGACCTCGACGTTCTTGATCAGCTTGGCGAACATCTTGCCGCGCTTGGCGTCGATGACCGCCTTCTTGTGCTTCGTCGTGGCCCACTTGGAGTGCCCGGACATTCACCTCTCCGTCCCCGACGGCGCCCACCGTCTTCGCGCGCAACAGCATGCCATATGCCGCTCGCACGGCGTTTCCGCCCTCGTGATCATGCACGCCACCACGTGCCCGCGCCGCGTCGTGAACGACGCCAGGCCGGATCAGTGCGTGCGTGCCGCCCGCGCCGCCCGCGCCATCTGCACGAAGTGCCGGTGCACCCGCAGGTCACCGGTCAACTCGGGATGGAATGCGGTGGCGAGCAGGTTGCCCTGTCGTACCGCAACGATCCTACCGTCCGCGGGGCCGCCGGCCACGCGGGCGAGCACCCGCACCTGCGGCCCGACCGATTCGACCCACGGCGCCCGGATGAACACCGCGTGGAACGGCTCGCCACCGATGTCGGCGAACTCCACCGTGCTCTCGAACGAGTCGACCTGCCGGCCGAACGCGTTGCGCCGCACCACCATGTCGATGCCGCCGAAGCTTCGCTGGTCCGGGCGGCCGTCCAGGACGGTGTCGGCGAGCATGATCATGCCGGCGCACGAGCCGTAGGTGGGCATGCCGGCGGCGATGCGCTCGCGCAGCGGGTCGAGCAGGTCGAACGCGATCGCGAGGTTCGACATGGTGGTCGATTCCCCGCCGGGGATCACCAGCGCGTCCACCGCGGCGAGTTCACCGGGTCGGCGCACCGGCAGCGTGGTCACGCCGTCGCCGCCGATCGCGCGCAGGTGCTCCCGAACGTCGCCCTGCAGCGCCAGGACCCCGACCACCAGCGGGTCGTCGACGCCGCCGGCGCCGGCATCGGCGGCCAGGCTCGTGCTGGTCACCAGCCGCGCTCGGCGAGCCGGTGCGGCTCGGGGATGTCGTCGACGTTGATGCCGACCATCGCCTCGCCCAGCCCGCGGGACACCTTGGCGATCACGTCCGGGTCGTCGTGGAAGGTGGTCGCCTTGACGATCGCGGCGGCGCGCTTGGCCGGATCACCGGACTTGAAGATGCCGGAACCGACGAACACGCCCTCGGCGCCGAGCTGCATCATCATCGCCGCGTCGGCCGGGGTGGCGATACCGCCGGCGGTGAACAGCACGACCGGCAGCTTGCCGGTGCGCGCGACCTCGGCGACCAGCTCGTACGGCGCCTGCAGCTCCTTCGCGGCGACGAACAGCTCGTCGCCGCTCATCGAGGTCAGCCGGGCGATCTCGGCGCGGATCCTGCGCATGTGGGTGGTCGCGTTGGACACGTCGCCGGTGCCCGCCTCGCCCTTGGAGCGGATCATCGCCGCACCCTCGGTGAGCCGGCGCAGCGCCTCGCCCAGGTTCGTCGCGCCGCACACGAACGGCACCGTGAACTGCCACTTGTCGATGTGGTTGGCGTAGTCGGCCGGGGTCAGCACCTCGGACTCGTCGATGTAGTCGACGCCGAGCGACTGCAGCACCTGCGCCTCGACGAAGTGCCCGATCCGGGCCTTGGCCATCACCGGGATCGACACCGCGTTGACGATGCCGTCGATCAGGTCGGGATCGCTCATCCGGGCCACGCCGCCCTGTGCCCGGATGTCGGCCGGCACCCGCTCCAGCGCCATCACCGCGACCGCGCCGGCGTCC
Organism: Actinocatenispora sera; assembly: GCF_018324685.1. Classification (NCBI taxonomy): domain Bacteria; kingdom Bacillati; phylum Actinomycetota; class Actinomycetes; order Micromonosporales; family Micromonosporaceae; genus Actinocatenispora; species Actinocatenispora sera. The sequence continues at coordinate 4,939,958 of NZ_AP023354.1, forward strand.
TCGGCGATCTTCGCCTGCTCGGCGGTCACGACGTCCATGATCACGCCGCCCTTGAGCATCTCCGCCATGCCGCGCTTGACGCGGGCGGTACCGGTGCCGGGCGCGCTGTTCGCGCCGCTTTCGGAAGTGGGCTCGGTGGTCACGACCGACGCGCTCCTTTTCCTGATCGCCGATGTCTGCCGGTGTCCGGCCTGCGCCGAACGGGTGGCCTGCCCGCCCGGACCGGACCGGACGTCGGTACCGCGGGGCTCGCGATGCCGGGGCGCCTGGTCGGCCGCGCCGACAGCAGTTTCATCCTACCCATCGCGGCGGATCACCCCAGCCGTGAGAGGCGCGCCTCACAAGCCACTCGCCGGGCGCTGAACAGGCCGAACCCCGACGAACCCGCCCGCCGGGTCACGGGGTGGGCAGCGGCGTGGCCGGGGCGACCGGCCCCGGGTCGTCGATGTCGAAGTAGCTGGGCCGCGGATGGCGGCGGGCCAGCCGCAGCAGCCGGACGACCCGCTGGGTGCGCACCGCGAGCGCGTCCCGGACCAGATCGGTGTGTACCTGCCGGGCGAGGGCCACCCGGCGCGACGCGGCGTCGAGGGCCGCGACGTCCGGCTCGTCCGGCCCCAGCGGCAGCTCGCGCAGTAGCCGGGTCAGGTCGTTCTCCGCGGCCTCGCGGTCCGGCGGGGCGCTGTCCACCGCGACCCGGGCGGCACCCCGCACCGCGACCGCCTGCCCGGCCCACGCGTCCCCGCGCTCGCGCAGGGCCGCCTCGGCGAGCCCCGCGACCAGCACCGCGCGGCGGCGCAGCTGAGCATCCAGGGCCGAGCTCGCACCGGCGGCACGCGCGTGCAGTCGATCGACCCGGGCCGCGAGCCAGGTCAGGTAGGTGGCGACCAGGACCACCAGGACGACGACTCCGACCAGCCACCTCACGTCGGGAATGGTAGCCGGCCGGCCGGTACGGGCACCGCCCGCGGCGCGCCGAGCCACCCGTCGGGGCTGGTGACGCGGCTGAATCTCGACTCAGCGCTGCCGGGTCGTCGCCCGGCGCAGCCGGCGGCGCGGGCTGCGCCGGCCCTCGTCCCAGCCGTCGGGGCCCGGCTCGCCGTCCGGCGACAGTGCACCCGGCTCGCCGTCCGGCGGCAGCGCACCCGGCTCGCCGTCCGGCGACAGTGCACCCGGCTCGCCGTCCGGCGGCAGTGCACCCGGCTCGCTGTCGCGCAGGACCGCGGCGAGCCGCTGGCTCAGCGTCGGGTCGTCGCCGCGCACGGTCGGCGCGTTGCTCGTGGCCTCGATGGCCGAGTTGTACACCTCCAGCACCCGCTGGGCCACCGTCGGCCAGTCGTACCCGGCGACCACTTCGCTGCCCCGGGCGGCGAGGGCCGCCCGGCGCGGCGCGTCGTCGAGCAGCGGGCCGAGCTCTGCCGCCAGCGACTCCGCATGCCCGGTACGGAACAGGGCGCCGGCGCTGCCGTTGTCGAGTACCCGGCGAAACGCGTCCAGGTCGCTCGCGAGCACCGTGGTGCCGGCTGCCATCGCCTCGGTCAGGATCATCCCGAACGACTCGCCGCCGGTGTTGGGGGCGCAGTACACGTCGACCGAGCGCAGCATCCGCGCCTTGTCGTCCTCGCTGACGCGGCCGAGGAACGTCACCCGGTCGCGCAGGGTCGCGGGCAGCCGCTGGTACAGGTCGTCCTCCTCGCCGGGGCCGGCCACCAGCAGGCGCAGCCGGGGGCGCTCGGTGGCGAGGCGGGCCATCGCCGCGGTCAGGATGTCGAACCCCTTGCGCGGTTCGGTGAACCGGCCGAGGAAGCCGACGGTGGTCCCGTCGTGGTCCCAGCCGGGCAGCGGCTCGGCATGCGCGTACCGGTCGATCAGGACGCCGTTGGGGATCTCGACCGCACCGCCGCCGAGGTGCTCCACCTGGGCGCGGCGGGCCAGCGCGCTGACCGCGATCCGGGCGGTGATCTTTTCCAGTACCAGCTGCAGCCCGGCCTGCGCGGCGGCGAGCGCCTTGGACCGGCCGCCGGTGGCGAAGTGGAACGTCGCGACGACCGGGCCGCGGGCGGCCAGGCAGGCCAGCAGCGACAGGCTCGGCGACATCGGCTCGTGCACGTGCAGCACGTCGAACCGGCCTGCCGACAGCCACCGCCGTACCCGGGTCGCCGAGATCGGGCCGAACGAGACCCGGGCGACGGAACCGTTGTAGCGCAACGGAACCGCACGCCCGGCCGGCACGACGTAACCGGGCAGGTGGGTCTCGTCCTCGGCCGGGGCAAGCACGCTGACCCGGTGCCCGAGCGCGATCAGCGTCTCGGCCAGGTCACGCACGTGCCACTGGACTCCCCCGGGTACGTCGAAGGAGAAGGGGCAGACGATGCCGACGCGCATCCTCACCGCACCCCGGTCGAGGTGTCCCGGCCGGCTTCGTCGGCCACCGGCACCGTCCGGGGGCTCGCCGCGGCATCGGCGGGCGCGCCGGACGCCGACTCATCGACGGATCGGCCGGCGATCGGGGCATCGTCGAGGCCACCGTCCTCGACGACAGCGCCGTCGGCCGCGGCGGCCGGGGCCTGCTGCCCGCGGGCGTCGCCGGCGGTGGTCGGGGCCTGCTGGCCGGGGGCGTCGGCGGCGGCGCGCGGCCGGTCGTCGAGCCAGAGCCGGGAGAGCATGTGCCAGTCGGCGGGATGGGCGGCGATACCGGCGGCGAGTTCGTCGGCCACGCGCTGGGTGAGCGTGGCGACCCGCTCGGACAGGGCGCCCTCGGCCGGCACCGGCAGCGGACCGGTCAGCTTCGCGTACGTCCCGTCGTCGCCGAACCACAGCGACACCACGATCAGCGGCCGGCCGGTCTGGATCGCGAGCAGCGCCGGGCCGGGCGGCATCCGGGTGGGGTGGCCGAAGAACGTCACCGGGACGCCCCGGCTGGACATGTCGCGGTCGGCCAGCAGCGCGACGACCCCGCCGTCGCGCAGCCGCTCGGCGAGTGTGTCGATGGTGGCGCGGTCGGGGCCGCGGGTCGGCAGGATCTCCATCCCGAGACGCTGCCGGTAGGCGACGAACCGCTGGTAGAGCCCCTCGGGCTGGAGCCGCTCGGCGACCGCGGTGAGCCGGATGCCCTGCGAGGTCGCCCAGACACCGGCGTGCTCCCAGTTCGCCGCGTGCGGCAGGGCGAGCACGCAGCCACCGGCGACGGTGTCCAGCAGCTCCGGCGTGGTCAGGTGGAACGTCTCGGTCATCACCTGTGGCGGGACGGCGGGCAGCCGGAAGGCCTCCAGCCAGTACCGCGCGTAGGACCGCATGCCCGCGCGCACCAGCTCGGCGAGGTCAGCCTCGCTGGGGCCGGGGCCGACCACCCGGCGCAGGTTGCGGGTCAGCTGCCAGACGCCGCGGTTGCCGCGGTGGGTCAGCTGGTCGGCGGCGGCCCGGAAGATCCATCGGGCCAGGCCGGCCGGCATCAGCCGGACGAGCTTCCAGCCGGCCGCGTACGCCAGTTCGACGCCGCGGCCGCTCACGCGCCGGCCCCGCTGCCCGGCGAGGAGACCGGGTCGCCGGAGTCACCGTCGGCGGTACCCGCGGTGCCGATCGTGCCGGTGGTGGCTGCGGTGCCGGTGGTACCGGCCGGATCGGTGCCGGCGCGCTCGGGTGCCGGTGCGCTCGCGCCGCCGGTGCCCAGCGGGGTGCGCATCCCGGCGGCCTGCTTGCGCACGTACAGGATCCGCTGCGCGACGGTGATCAGCGACAGCACCGCGAGCACCCAGATCGCGATCCAGAAGACGATGTCCAGGCCGAAGATGTAGAACAGGCCGCCGACGCCGACGATGACCAGCCGCTCGGCCCGCTCGGCGATGCCGACGTTGCACTCGATGCCGACGCTCTGCGCCCTGGCCTTCGCGTACGAGATGACCTGGCCGGCGGCGAGGCAGATCAGCGCGCCGATCGCCGGCAGCGGGTGGCCGGTGTTGCCGAGCCAGAACGCCAGCGAACCGAACACCGCGGCGTCGGCGATGCGGTCCATGGTCGAGTCGAGGAACGCGCCGAACGGCGTCGAGTAGCCGCGGGCCCGGGCCATCGCACCGTCGAGCATGTCGGTGCAGACACTGAGTGTGATGATGATCAGCCCGGTGAGGATGTGGCCGCGGGCCACGAACCCGAGCGCGCCGACCAGCACCGCCCCGGTACCGATCAGGGTCACGACGTCCGGCGTGACACCGGCCCGCAGCAGGGCCTTGCCGACGGGGGCGGCGACACGAGCGGCGCCGGCCCTGCCCAGAACGCTCAAGATCTTCGCCATGCTCCCGCCAGGATGTTGGGAAATCCGCCCCGGTGCACCCGCTCCGGCCGGACGCCCGCACCCGCCGGCGGGCGCGGCTTCCCACCTTAACGGGTAGTCGACCATGCCGTGCAGCGCACCGTACCCGGCACTCAGCGTGTTGCCAGGAGGGCCGGCGTCGCCTCGCGCGAGCGCCGGCCCGTACCGTTCTCGGCGCCGCTGTCCGGCTGGCGCGTCGGGGTTGTGTCGATACAGGTGTGGGTGTGTGATCGGCGGCAGGCGGTGCGTGAGCAACGCGCCGCGGCGATCGTAACGGCCCGGCACGGGAGGTAGCAGGATGGCACAGCGAGGCACGGGCCCGCAGAAAGGGTCCGAGAAGGGAGCCGCCGGCCCTGGGCCGGTGGTCGATGATCCGCGCAACCTGCGCAACGTGGTGGTGGTCGGGCACTCCGGCGTCGGGAAGACCACGCTGGTCGAGGCGCTGCTTACGGCCACCGGCACGATCGACCGCGCCGGTACCGTCACCGACGGCAGCACGGTCTGCGACGCCGACCCGGCGGCGGTGCGGCAGCAACGTTCGGTCAACCTGGCGGTGGCGCCGGTGCTGGTCGGCGACACGAAGATCAACTTCCTGGACACGCCCGGCTACTCCGACTTCGTCGGCGAGCTGCGGGCCGGGCTGCGGGCGGCGGACGCGGCGCTGTTCGTGGTCTCCGCCGTCGACGGGATGGACGCGGCCACCATCGCGCTGTGGGACGAGTGCGCCGCGGTGGGCCTGCCCCGCGGCGTGGTGGTCACCCGGCTGGACGCCGCGCGTGCCGACTTCGACGAGACCGTCGCGCTGTGCCAGCGGGTGTTCGGCGAGGGCGTGCTCCCGCTGTACCTGCCGGTGCACGGGGAGCGCGCCGCCGACGCGCCGGAGGATGCCGGTGAGCCGGTCGTCGGGCTGATCGGGCTGATCACCCAGACGGTGTTCGACTACAGCAACGGGTACCCGCCGGCCGAGCAGCCGGCACAGGCCGCGCACGTCGAGGCGATCGAGGAGGCGCGCAACGCGCTGATCGAGGGGATCATCGCCGAGAGCGAGGACGAGACCCTGATGGACCGCTACCTGGACGGGGAGGCGATCGACGAGGCCACCCTGATCGCCGACCTGGAGAAGGCGGTGGCGCGCGGCTCCTTCTACCCGGTGATCCCGGTGGACGCGCCGAGTTCGGTGGGTCTGGACTCGGTGCTGTCGGGCATCGTGCGCGGCTTCCCCGGGCCGACCGAGCACAACCTGCCCGCGGTCACCGACCTGGACGGTTCCCCGCGCGACCCGCTCACCGCCGACCCGTCCGGGCCGCTGGTGGCCGAGGTGGTCAAGACGACGATCGACCCGTACGTCGGCCGGGTCTCGCTGGTCCGGGTGTTCTCCGGCACGCTGACCCCGGAGGTGGCGGTGCACATCGCCGGGCACGGCCTGGCCGAGCGCGGCCACCCCGACCACGACGCGGACGAGCGGGTCGCCCACCTCTACTCCCCCCTCGGTACCGCGCTGCGCGAGGTGCCGCGCTGCATCGCCGGCGACGTGTGCGCGGTGACCAAGTCCGGTACCGCGGAGACCGGCGACACGATCTCGGCGAAGTCCGATCCGCTGCTGATCGAGCAGTGGCAGATGCCCGAGCCGCTGCTGCCGGTGGCGATCGTGGCGCACACCCGTTCGGACGAGGACGCGCTGGCCCGCAACATGGCGCGGCTGGTGGCCGGCGATCCGACGCTGCGGCTGGAGCGCAACGCCGAGACCCGGCAGCTGGTGCTGTGGTGCATGGGCGAGGCGCACGCCGACGTGGTACTGGACCGGCTGCGCGCGGGTGGCGCCGAGATCGACACCGAGCCGGTACGGGTGGCGCTGCGGGAGACGTTCGCCGGCACCGGGGCGGGTCACGGTCGCCACGTCAAGCAGTCCGGCGGCCACGGTCAGTACGCGGTGTGCGACATCGAGGTGACGCCGCTGCCCTCCGGGAGCGGCTTCGAGTACCTGGACAAGGTCGTCGGCGGCGCGGTGCCGCACCAGTACATCCCGAGCGTGGAGAAGGGCGTGGTGAACCAGCTCGCGGCGGGGCTCGCGGCCGGGTTCCCCGTGGTGGACGTGCGGGTGACGTTGACCGACGGGAAGGCGCATTCGGTCGACTCGTCGGACGCGGCGTTCCAGACCGCCGGCGCGCTGGCGCTCAAGGACGCCGCGGCGCAGGCCGGGGTGACGCTGCTGGAGCCGCTGGACGAGGTCGCCGTGCTGGTGCCGGACGGCCACGTCGGTACCGTGCTGTCCGACCTGTCGAGCCGCCGCGGCCGGGTGCTCGGGACCGAGCAGGAGCCGGGCGAGCGCACCCTGGTGCGGGCGGAGGTGCCGGCCACCGAGCTGCTGCGGTACTCCGTCGAGCTGCGCTCGATGACCAGCGGCACCGGCAGCTTCACCCGACACTTCGTCCGGTACGAGCCGATGCCGGCGCAGCTCGCGGACAAGATCCGGGCCGAGCACGCGGCACGCTGACGACCGCGGGCCGCTTCCGGTCGGCGTCCCCGGCCGGATGCGGCCACGTGCGCGGGCGAACGGCCACCCGCGGCGACCGCGGAGGTCGCCGCGGCGCGGTCAGTCGTCGCCGGTCAACGCGTGCAGTGCCGGCAGCGCGGCCCGCAGCGCCGCCCGCTGCTCGTCGGTCAGCGCGGCGATGCGCTCCCGCAGTACCCGGGAGCGCGCCGACCGGTTGCCCTTGATCAGCGCGACACCTTCGGCGGTGGCGCGCACCAGGCTGGCCCGGCCGTCGGCCGGATCGGGCTCGCGGATCGCATAGCCGCCGGCCTCCAGGCCGGACAGCACCCGGGTCATGGTCGGTGCGCTGACGCCCTCCCGGGCGGCGAGGTCGCTGGGCCGCAGCGGCCCGAACCACACCACGGTGGCGAGCGCCGCGACGGCGGAGTGACCCAGCTGCGCCGGCGCCTTGCGGCGCACCAACCGGTTGAGCCGGGCCATCGCGACGAACAGGGCGGCGGCGTCGGCCGCGTACGGCTCGGCGGGGTCCGCGTCGGGCACGGTGTCGGCAGCGGCGGCCGTGGCGGGCTTGTCGGACACTGCCTTCCCCCTCTTCCCGGATCGCGGATGCCCCACCCTAGGCCACCGTGCTGTTACGCATCCGCCCTGGTGGGATCGGTGTCGGCGCGGCGGGCACGGCGGCCGTCGAAGGTCGACGCCACGGCTCCGACGATCATCATGATCGCCGCGGCGGTGAACACGACGACCAGCCCCTGATGCACCGGGCCGGAGATCAGGTGCGGGAAGAACTGCTTGCCGAGCAGGGTGTGCTGCTGGTGCGCGGTCAGGTGGTGCAGCACGCTCGGCGGCACCAGCGTGCCGATCGGGTTGTACCCGAGGAACGCGGCGAACAGGCTGCCGACCGGTGGCAGGCTGCCCACCTGCTGCGCGGTCGCGGCCGGCACGCCCTGCTGCTCCAGCCCGTGTGTCAGGGTGCTCGGCAGGGTGGCCGCCAACCCGACGATCATCAGGGAGAAGAAGATGCCGATCGACAGCGCCTGGCCGGAGTTCTGGAACGTGCCGCGCATGCCGGCGGCGGCGCCGCGCTGGTGCGCCGGCACGCTGCTCATCACCCGCGAGGTGTTCGGCGAGGAGAAGATGCCCGAGCCGACGCCGTTGACGAACAGCAGCAGGGCGAACACCGGGTACGAGAAGTTCACCGGCAGCAGCATCATGCCGAGGAAGGTGCAGGCCACGATCACCAGCCCGCCGGAGGCGAAGATGCGCTGGCCGAACCGGTCGGACAGGTAGCCGGAGACCGGGCCGGCGAGCAGGAACCCGACGGTCAGCGGCAGCATGTAGATGCCGGCCCACAGTGGCGTGTCGACGAAGTCGTACCCGTGCAGCGGCAGCCAGATGCCCTGCAGCCAGATGATCAGCATGAACTGGAGGCCGCCGCGCCCGATCGCGGACAGCAGGACGGCGAGGCTGCCGGCGGAGAACCGCGGGATCTTGAACAGGCTGAGCCGGAACATCGGCTCGCGCACCTTGCTCTCGATGATGCAGAACGCGACGAGCAGCAGCACGCCGAGGATCAGCCCGGCGTCCACCTTGGGATTGGTCCAGCCGGTGGCGTGCGACCCGTACGGCTGGATGCCGTACGTGATGGCGGCGAGCAGCACCGACAGGCCCGCGGCGAAGGTGATGTTGCCAGGCCAGTCGAGCGACTCGCGCTTGCGCTGGCCCAGCTCCCGCAGCGAGGTGTAGGACCAGATCGTGCCGATGATCCCGATCGGCACGCTGACCAGGAACACCCACCGCCAGTGGTACTCCGACAGCACGCCCCCGATGACCAGCCCGACGAACGAGCCGGCGATCGCGGCGACCTGGTTGACGCCCAGCGCCATGCCGCGCTGCTTCTCGTCGAACGCGTCGGTCAGGATCGCGGTGGAGTTGGCGAACAGCATCGCGCCACCGACGCCCTGCACCACCCGCCAGCCGATCAGCCAGAGCGCGCCGGTGCTGGCGTGGAACGGGTCCAGCGACAGCGCGATGGACGCGACGGTGAACACCACGAAGCCGCCGTTGTAGATCTTGACCCGACCGAACATGTCGCCCAGCCGGCCGACCGAAACCACCAACACGGCCGAGACCAGCAGGAACCCCATGATCATCCACAGCAGGTAGCTGACGTTGCCGGGTTCCAGCGGGTTGAGACCGATGCCGCGGAAGATCGCCGGCAGCGAGATGATCACGATGGACGAGTTGATGGTGGCGAGCAGCATGCCCACCGTGGTGTTGGACAGCGCCACCCACTTGTAGCGCGGATGATCCCGATCGAACCGGTTTCGACGACCTGATGCGGCCTGCGACACGGCAGCCTCTGACATGCGTGCACAACCTCCCGCTCGTCATTCTAGTTGCTTGCTGCTAACTAACAGAGCGGCGGCGATCGATCCGGCGCGATCGGGATGCACGTCACGTCGGGCCCGGCGGAATGCCAGCTCCGTACCGGTCGCGCTGGGATGCTGGAGCCATGTCGGACAGGCCGCGCCCCGCCGCGTCGACGGGCCAGCTGCGCCGGCTGTGGCGCCGGGCCCGCCAGCCCGACGCGTACGGGGTGGTGCTGTTCGCCGTGCTGCTCGCGCTGATCTGCACCGGGTTCGGCGGCCCCGGTGGCGCCCTCGCGGCGGTACTGCTCTCGCTGACCCTGCTGTTCGCCGTGCGCACCGCCCGCTATCCGGTCCGCCTGGTCCGCGCCGCGGCCGTCGCCGGCGCCGTCGCGGTGCTCATCGAGGTCGCCGGCCTGCTCGCCGGGTACCGGCCGCTCGTGATCGCCGGTGACGCGCTGACGATGCTGCTCGTCGCCGGAACGATCGCGCTCGTCCTCGCCCGGGTCGGTCGGTCGCCGCGGATCACGCTGTCCACCGTCGCCGCCGCGCTGAGCGTCTACCTGCTCGTCGCCGTCGGCTACGCGGACGCGTTCGGACTGATCGACGCGGCCCGGCCGACGTTCTTCGCCGGCAGCAGCCCCGACCGGCCCGTTGACTTCCTCTACTTCAGCCTCATCACGATCACCACCACGGGCTACGGGGACCTGGTCCCGCGCGCCCGCCTCGGGCAGATGGTCGCCGCGTCCGAGGCGGTCATCGGCCAGCTGTACCTGGTCACCGTGGTGGCGATGGCGGTCGCCAACATCGGCCGCGCCCGCCGCCGGCGCCGGCCGCCGCGATCCTGACCGCCCCGACGCCAGCTGCGGCCCCGCGGGCGGGCGTCAGCCGACGATCGCGGACCAGGCGTCGGCGAGCAGGCTGCGGGTGTCGGCGAGCAGCTGCGGCAGCACCTTGGTGTGCCCGACCACCGGCATGAAGTTCGTGTCGCCCTCCCACCGCGGCACCACGTGCTGGTGCAGGTGGCCGGCGATGCCGGCGCCGCCGGCCGAGCCCTGGTTGATCCCGATGTTGAAGCCCTCGGCACCGCTGGCCCGGCGTACCGCCCGCATCGCCGTCTGGGTGAACGCGCCGAACTCGGCCAGTTCCGCGTCCGTCAGGTCGGTGTAGTCGGGCACGTGCCGGTACGGGCAGACCATCAGGTGCCCGGTGTTGTAGGGGTAGAGGTTCAACAGCGCGTACACGCTGGCACCGCGGGCGACGACGAGCCCCTCGGCGTCCGGCAGCGTCGGCACCCGGCAGAACGGGCAACCGGCCGGGTCGTCGGCCGGGCCGGTCGGCTTGTTCTCGCCCTGGATGTAGGCCATCCGAAACGGCGTCCAGAGCCGCTCCAGCTCGTCCGGATCGCCCGCACCGTCCTGCCGGATCACCTGCTCGTCACTCACGACCACCGATCCTACGGCCGCCGTCGACCGCGGCCAGCACGGCGTCGGAGACCTCGGCGAGGTAGCCGGCGCCCTCGTGGCCGGCGGTGAACACGTTGCCCAGGTGCACGAACACCAGGTCACGGGTGGGGTCGGCCCAGGCCAGGCACGCGTTGGAGCCGTTGTGGCCGAACGCGTCGCGGTGACTGGTCTGACCGAGCGGGTTCGCCGACGGCGAGCCGACAGACGCCGAGCCGAGCTGGAACCCGTACGCCCAGCGCACCGGCACGTGCAGCAGCCGGTCCAGCTCGCCGTCGGCGGTGGACTGCGCGCGGGCGGCGGCGACGCTGGCCGGCGCGAGTACCCGCGCGCCGTCGAGTTCACCGCCACGCAGCAACATCCGGTAGAACAGGGCCACGTCGCGCGCGGTCGCCGACACACCGGCCGCCGGGATCGGCGCCGCCCGCAGCGCGCTGCGGTTCAACCAGTACCGGGCCGGCAGGGTACGTCCGCGGGTGTGCACCGGCACCGCCCGGCGGTACAGCACGGCGGGCAGGCCGAGGTGGATGTCGCCCAACCGCAACGGATCCAGCAACTCGTCCCGCAGTACCGCGCCGACCGGGCGGCCGGTGACGCGGCGGACCAGCTCGCCGAGCAGGTAGCCGTAGCTGATGATGTGGTACGCCGGGACCGCGCCCGCCGCCCACCGCGGCCGGGCCCGGGCCAGGGCGCGCACGAACCGCGGTCCGTCGAGCATGGCGAGCGAGTCCGCAGCGATGCTGTGGTGCGCGAGTGGCAGCCCGGCCCGGTGCGACAGGACGTGCCGCACGGTGACGTGCTGCTTGCCGCGGGCCGCGAACTCCGGCCAGTACCGCGCGACCGGCTCGTCCAGACCCAGCAGCCCCCGCTCGGCCAGCCGGTGTACCAGCAGCGCCACGAACGGCTTGCTGGTGGAAAACAGCCAGAACAGCGAATCCGGCCGACAGCCGAAGCAGCGGTCGATCAGCACCCGGTCGCCGTGCAGCACGCACAGTTGGGCGCTCCCGCCGCGCTGCGCCACCAGCCGTACCGCCCGGGCCAGCGGATCGGGATCGATGCCGGCCCGCCGCGCCAGGCTCTCCGTCCAGTCCACCATCGCCGCACCTCACCGTCGCCGCCTTCGATGATGCGCCGGCCTCCGCCGGGACGACGGCGGATCGGCGACGTACGGCACGGCGTCAGCTCTGGCGGAGGGCGGGCATCGGGACCGGCACCGAGTACGCGGTGGCGCCGGCCCCGACGCCGCCCTCGCAGCTGTTCGGCGGATCGGTCGTCACGCCGCGGGTGGACGGAGCACCGGTAGGCGTTGGTCCGCTAGTTGTCGCGCTTCACGAACGTGCCACGCTGCGGGATGGTGACGACCAGGCCGCGCTCGCGCAGGTCCTCCATGGCGCGACGCACCGTGTTGCGGGCCAGGCCGAACTCCTGGCTGAACGAGGACTCGGACGGCAGCCGGCGGGTGTACTTCCCGCCGGCGATCCGGTCCTCGATCAGGGCCGCGAGCTGCTGCCAGGCGTACTCCGGCGCGTCAGGATCGATCGACATGAGCCGATGATTACAACCCAGCATGCTGCATGTCTGGCCGATACAACGTTAATCATCCCTAATCTGAACTAGACTAGTACCTAGTCGTTCAGCTAACGTAGGCGGCGAACCGCAGACAGGGCCGGGTGGCGTCCAGTCCACGCCGCCCGGCCCCTGACCGCTCGCGAAGGGAGCGGCTATGACGAACCTTATCCGGCGGCCCGATCGCCTTCCCCGGGCCGGACAGCTGGTGCACATCAGCCCGGCCGCCGGGGTCTACGGGGCGGGCGCCGCCTGGTGGCACGTGATCACCGCCGAACAGGCACTCACCAACGGGATGTGCTACCTGACCGCCGGCCCGCTCGACCCCAACGACAACGACGGCCGCGCCCGGGTGTTCTTCTGCCGCATCGACGGGCTGTTGGTCCAGGACGTGCGGTGAGACCGGCGCAGTCGTACCGACGGCCCCGGTGCTCGAACAGCGACACCCGGGTTTCCTTGGCGCCCAAGGAAACCCGGCAACGGGCTACTCGGCCTCGCCCGCCTCGGTGGACGGGCCGAGGTTGGTACGGGAGCGGACGATCTCGACGATGTGCGCCACGGCGTCGTCGAGCGGGACGCCGTTGCGCTGCGAGCCGTCCCGGTAGCGGAAGGAGACCGTACCGGCGGTCACGTCGTCGTCGCCGGCGATGGCCATGAACGGGATCTTCTGCTTCTGCGCGTTGCGGATCTTCTTCTGCATCCGGTCGTCGGCGGTGTCCACCTCGGCCCGGATGCCCTGCGCCCGCAGGGTGTCCACAAAGGACTGCAGGTAGCCGGCGTGGTCGTCGCGGATCGGGATGCCGACCACCTGCACCGGCGACAGCCAGGCCGGGAAGGCGCCGGCGTAGTGCTCGGTGAGTACCCCGAAGAACCGCTCGATCGAGCCGAACAGCGCCCGGTGGATCATCACCGGGGTCTGCCGGGTGCCGTCCGCCGCCTGGTACTCCAGACCGAACCGCTTGGGCTGGTTGAAGTCGAGCTGGATGGTCGACATCTGCCAGGACCGGCCGATCGCGTCCTTGGCCTGGACCGAGATCTTCGGCCCGTAGAACGCCGCGCCGCCCGGGTCGGGCACCAGCTCCAGGCCGGAGTCCTCGGCGGCGCGCCGCAGCGACTCGGTGGCCGCCTCCCACTCCTCCGGCGCCCCGATGAACTTGTCCGAGTCGTCCCGGGTCGACAGCTCCAGGTAGAAGTCGTCCAGCCCGTAGTCGCGCAGCAGGTCGAGCACGAACGTCAGCAGGTTGCGCAGCTCGCCCGGCATCTGCTCCTGGGTGCAGTAGATGTGCGAGTCGTCCATGGTGAGCCCGCGCACCCGGGTCAGGCCGTGCACCACCCCGGACTTCTCGTACCGGTACACGGTGCCGAACTCGAACAGCCGCAGCGGCAGCTCCCGGTACGAGCGGCCGCGCGAGTCGAAGATCAGGTTGTGCATCGGGCAGTTCATGGCCTTGAGGTAGTACTCCGCGCCCTCGAGCTCCATCGGCGGGTACATGGTGTCGGCGTAGTACGGCAGGTGGCCGGAGGTCTCGAACAGCGCGCCCTTGGTGATGTGCGGCGTGTTGACGAACTCGTAGCCGGCCTGCTCGTGCCGCTGCCGGGAGTACCCCTCCAGCTCGCGCCGGATGATGCCGCCCTTGGGGTGGAACACCGGCAGGCCGGAGCCGAGCTGCTCGGGGAAGCTGAACAGGTCGAGCTCGGCGCCGAGCTTGCGGTGGTCGCGCTTGGCGGCCTCCTCCAGCAGCTTCAGGTACGCCTTGAGCTCGTCCCGGGTCGGCCACGCGGTGCCGTAGATGCGTTGCAGCTGCGGGTTGGACTCATTGCCGCGCCAGTACGCGGCGGCGCTGCGCATCAGCTTGACCGCCGGGATCAACCGGGTGGTCGGCAGGTGCGGGCCGCGGCACAGGTCGGTCCAGACCAGGTCGCCGGACTTGCCGTCGAGGTTGTCGTACATGGTCAGCCCGCCGGCGCCGACCTCGACGCTGGCGCCCTCGGCCGCCTCGCCGGCCGAGCCCTTCAGCTCGATCAGCTCCAGCTTGAACTTCTCGTGCGCGAGCTCGGCGTGCGCGTGCTCGTCGGAGATCGGCCGCCGGTGGAACCGCTGACCGGACTTGATGATCGCGCCCATCTTCTTCTCGATGGCGGCCAGATCCTCCGGCGTGAACGGCTTCTCCGGCAGAAAGTCGTAGTAGAAGCCGTTCTCGACCGGCGGGCCGATGCCGAGCAGGGTGCCGGGGAAGATCTCCTGCACCGCCTGGGCCATCACGTGCGCGGCGGAGTGGCGCAGCACCTTCAGCCCGTCCGCTGAGTCGATCGACACCGGCTCGACGGCCGTGTCGGTCTTCGGCTGCCACTCCAGGTCCTTGAGCACGCCGTCGGCGCGGACCACCACGATCGCGGTCGGACCGGACGTCGGCAGCCCGGCCGCGGCGATCGCATCCGCCGCCGTCGTACCGGCCGGCACGAGGACGGAGGCGGTCTCACTCCCCTGGGCGGCGGTCGCTGCGGGCACGATGACTCCTCGTCAAGAAGGCTGCGGGACACCGGACCGACGACTCGGCCGGACCGGGTCGATGCTATCGGTCGCCCCGACCGCGACGTGCGCGGCCACCTGCTCATACCACCCATCGGCGACGGCGTCGCCCCGGCCGGGCGGTACCAGCCGGGGCGGCGAGCGACGAACGAGCCTCCCGGTACGGCGGGCTGGGAGGCGCCCCCCGCGCCAGAAGGAGCCCCGCCGGTCGGTACCGTCGTCCGGCCGGGGCGCGCGCTCAGCGCCAGAAGGAACCCCGCCGGTCGGTACCGTCCTCCGGCCGCCGGCGCCGACCGAAGCGGCGCGGCGCGGGCTCGGGCGCCGGCCGTTCCCCGGCGAACGCGGCGAGTAGGTCGATCGTGCGCTGCCACAGCCGGTCCAGCTCGGCGCCGCGCGGCGGCTCGTCGCCGTCGCAAGCGCGCAGGTCGGTCACCAGGGCGGCCAGCTCGGCGCGGCCGGTGACGCCGTCCGGCAGGCCGTCGACCAGCGCCGCCAGCCGGGTCCCGAGGTCGGCCAGGGCGCTACGGCGGTCGTCGGCCGGGGGCAGCGCGCGCAGCCGGCGCAGCTCCAGGTTCGCCTGCTGGCGGGCGCCCTCCAGCGGGTCGGCCGGCGGGCGGTGCCCCGGCGCGAACCCGGGCCCGCCGAAGACCGCCGGCCGGGCCCGCCGGGCGGACACGCCCGGTGCCGTGGCCGGAGCCGGGGCGCCCGGAGCGGGCGGCGCGGTGTGCGACGACAGCTTCATCGCCATCGGCATCATCCGGCCGCCGCCGCTGCCACCGGCGAGCGCCGCCGGCGGCTCCCAGCCGGACGGCAGCTCCACGGGCTGGGTCACCCGGCGCGGCGTGCCGCCCTCGGTGACTACCCGGCTGTCGACCGCCACGTACGCGGTGAACCGGCACAGCACGCCGAACCGCAGCGACGTGGCGACGATCCTCGCCTCGGCCGACGCGCGGTCGGTGGCACCGATCGCGTACTCGTCCTCGAGGTCACGCAGCCGACCACGGGCCCAGACCGCGGCCGCGGCCGGGTCCTCGCCGGCGACCAGCTCGGCGGTCGTGGACCACGGCGTGCCGTCCGGCCGGCGCGCGTCCACGCGCACCCGCCCGGCACCGGCCGCGCGCAGTCGCCCGGCCACCATGACCGGTGCACCGGGGAACAGATCCGGCATCCGGGCCGGAGTCAGCGTGTCGCCCACCAGCTCCGGCCCGTCGAACGTCAGCCGCAGATCGCGCAGTACCGGGGCGGAGATGCGCCGGTGGATCGCGGTCATCGCCTCGTCGAGCCGGTCCATCGACTCCACCAGCTCGCACCGGCCGCCACCGAGCGTCGCGAGCCGGCCGAGGAACCCGGCGTTCACGGCCCGGTCGATGCCGACGGTGTGCACCCGGACGCCGGCGAACCGGTCGGCGCTCGCGGCGACGATCTGGTCCTCGTTGCCGACCTGGCCGTCGGTGACGAGCACCAGCACCCGGTCCCGACCGGACTCCGCCAGCAGCGACAGCGCCTCGGTCAGCGGGCTGAGCAGCTCGGTACCGCCGCGCGCGTCGGTGCGGGCCAGCGCCTCGACTGCCGCGTACCGGCTCCGGTCGGTCGCCGCGACCAGCCCCTCCGGCAGCCCGTCCACGTGCTCGACCACGTGATCGAACCGCAGCACCGCGAACCGGTCGGCGTCGGTGAGGGTGTCCACGATGCGGGCGGCGGCCCGGCGGGCGGCGACCATCTTCCAGCCGTTCATGCTGCCGGAGCGGTCCAGCAGCAGCACCACGTCGCGCGGCCGCGGCGGCACGGCGTCGGTCGGCGGCAGCAGGGTCAGCCGCACGGTGGCACCGCCGTACTCCGTACCGTCGGTGCCGGCCGGCTCGTCCGGGGTGACGCTCGCCGCCGTGGCAACGGCCTGCTCGCCGTAGCCCAGGCGCAGCACGAAGTCCCGGTCGGCCCGCTCCCCCGGCGCGATCGCGAGCCGCACCCCGTCGTCGGTGCGCTCGGTGTCGACGGTGTGCAGGCTGGAGCGCACCTGCCGCAGCGGCAGCCCGCCCGCGTCGACGTGCACCGTCACCGACAGGTCGATCGGGTTCGGGAACCCGGGCAGCAGCACCGGCGGGGTGATCCGGGACGCGTCCGGCACCGCATCGGTGTCGGGCACCGTGCCGTCGCCGACCGAACCGCCGGGCAGCGGCGTACCGGGGATGTAGCGGGGGGCGACGACCAGCGGGAAGCGGAACGTGGCGGCGTCGTCGGCGTACGGCAGCAGGCCCTCGGTGGTCAGCTCCACCTCGACCCGCTCGCCGGGCAGGATGTTGCCGACCCGCATGGTGAACACGTCCGGCCGTTCCTGCTCGGCGATCGACGCCCGCTGCCCGGCCTCCACCGCCTTCTCGTACCGCTCGCGCGCGGCACCGCGTTCCTGCAGCTCGGCCTCGACGACCCGGTCGTCGGCGGTCATCCGCATCGCGGTCACCGCGGCCCGCGGCGGCAGCGGGAAGAGGTACGTCGCCTCCAGCGGCTCGTCGTACGGGTTGCGGAAGCTCTGCCGCAGCACCGTGTGCGCGGTCAGCCCGACGATGCGCGCGTCGACCGCGAGCGCGGCCAGCGGCAGGTTGCCGCGCGCCGTGGTCAGCGCACCGGCACCGGGCTCGTCGTCGGTGGTCGGCACCCCGGCCCGGCGCCCGCCGACCCGGTCGAACTCGGTGTCGCCGAGCGTGGTCAACTGCACGGTCATCGCGGTTCCTCCTGCGGGTCGCTCCGGTCAGTGTGGTCCTGCGGGCCGGCGGCCGCCCGGCTCTCGGCGCGGTGCGAGGCGAGCGCGGCGAGCAACGGCGCCGCCGCCGCACGCAGCGCAGCGGACTGCGCCTCGGTGGGCGCCGCGTCTCCCGGCGGCAGCAGCAGGATCGCGCCGTCACCCAGCGCCAGCCCGTGCACGGCGCCGACCGCGGCGGGCGCCCTCATCGCGCCGTACCCGATGCCCCTCATCGCGCCGTCGTCGACCGCGGCGGGCGCCTGCACCGCACCGTGCCCGGCGGCGGCCGGGCCGGGGCTCTCACCCGACGCGATCTCGTCGCCGGACGCGCCGGGCGCAGCCGGCGATTCGCCGAGTGCGGCCGGCGGCGGGGCGGCGGGCGCAGCGGCCGCGGGCTGGTCGAGCCAGAACCGACGGCGCACCGGCGCCTCCGGCCGCGTCGGCGCGTCGGCGGACCCGGCGAGCAGGTCGGGTGGGATCGCGGCGATCGCCGCGAGCTCGGCGTCGTCGGCGCCGGCCAGCTCGGCCTGGATGTCGGCGAGCCGGGCGCCCTGCGCCTGCCGGCGCTTGATCGCGACCAGCTGCAACAGCTGGCGGGGGCCGTAGAGCGCGACCCGGCCGCGCATCACGCCGGGGCGGTCGACCAGGCCGGTCGACGCGTACCACCGGACGGCGCGGCGGTCCGGCAGCTGCCGGACCCGGCCGTTCACGGTCGAGGTGGCGGCGGAGAGGGCGCGGCCGGCCCGCTCGACGAGTTCGTCGAGCGTCCAGAGCGGGTCGGCCCGCCGCGGCGGCGTGTCCATACAAGAACCATGACACTGTCATTGTGTCAGTGTCAACCGTCACAGCGAAGGTCTTGCCAGAAGAGTGCTAACGATATATCTTCGAAGACACGTGATAGAGCTGAGAATACAAAGGAGAAGGATCATGGAATACGCCATGGACCCACGAGCAGCACATCTGCGCAGCGCCCTCGGCCGCGGCTTCGCCCGCTTCGCCGAGTCCGAGCACCACCACGACGGCGGCCACAGCCACGGCCGCGGAGGCCGCGGACACGGCGGCGCCGAGCGGCGCGCGTACCACCGGGGCTGGCGCGGCGGAGGGCCGGGCTTCGGCCCCGGCTTCGGCGGCTTCGGGCCGGGCTTTCCGTTCGGCCCCGGCGGTCACCGCGGCGGCCGGCGCGGCTCCCGCGCGGCTCGCGGTGACATCCGGCTGGCCGCGCTGGGGCTGCTCGCCGAGCAGCCGATGCACGGCTACCAGCTGATGCGCGAGATCGCGACCCGCAGCGAGGGCGCCTGGCGCGCCAGCCCGGGCGCGGTCTACCCCGCCCTCCAGCAGTTGGAGGACGAGGGGCTCATCGAGCCGCAGCCCGGCGCCGGCAAGCGGGTGTTCACCGTGACCGAGCAGGGCCGGGAGTACGTCGAGGAGCACCGCGACGAGATCGACGGGGTGTGGCGCTCGGCGGCCGAAGGAGTAGACGAGAGCTGGCTCGCGCTGGCCGATACCGGCCGGCAGGTGATGCAGGCCTTCGGCCAGGTGGTCAGCGCCGGCAACCGGCAGCAGGTCGCGGCGGCCACCAAGCTGATGGCCGACACCCGCCGCCAGCTGTACCGGATCCTCGCCGAGGACGAGTCGGACGAGCCGGCCGACAGCGGACCGGCCGAGGAGGCCCAGAACGACTGACGGATCACTTCCGCGGTCAAAAACAGGACGCTGGCCACCGCGCCACGCGATCATGACAACAGCCGGACCCGGCCGGGTCCGGCTGTTGTGGTGAGGAGAGCGCAGATGACACAGATCCCGGACGGCCCGGTCGTGGTGGGCGTCGACGGGTCGCCGGCGGGCGGCGCGGCGATCGACTGGGCGGCGCGGTTCGCCGCCGAACGCAAGCTCCCACTGCGGTTGATCTACGTGTTCCCGTTCCCGTCGCTGGCCGCCTCGGTCGCGCCGGAGAGCCTGCCGACCGAGTCCGAGTTGCGCCCCGGCTTCGAGCGGATGGTCGGCGAGGCCGCGGACCGGGCCCGCAAGGCGGCCGGTGCCGAGCTGGTGGTCAGTGGCACCGTCATCGAGGGCGTACCGGCCGAGGCGCTGATCGACGAGTCGCAGCGCGCCGGGCTGGTGGTGCTCGGCAGCCGCGGGTACGGCGGCTTCCGCGGGCTGCTGGTCGGGTCGGTCAGCGTGCAGGTCGCGGCGCACGCGGCGAGCCCGGTCGTGGTGGTACCGCCGCGCGGCGACGGCGCCGGCACCGGACCCGTCGTGGTCGGCGTGGACGGCTCGGAACTGTCCGAGTCGGCGGTCGCGTTCGCGTTCGAGGCGGCGTCGTTCCGCAACGCCGAGCTGATCGCGGTCAGCGCCTGGCAGGTACCGGCCGGGCTCGACCTGGTGCCGATGCAGGTCGACGTGGACCAGTTCGGCGCCGACCAGGACCGGGCGCTGGCCGAGAGCCTGGCCGGCTACCAGGAGCGCTACCCGGACGTGCGGGTACGCCGGCAGGTGTCGCTGGGCAGCGCGGCGCAGGTGCTGCTGGAGGCCGCGGCGGACGCCCAGTTGATCGTGGTCGGCTCGCGCGGGCGTGGCGGCTTCAAGGGACTGCTGCTGGGCTCGGTCAGCCAGTCGGTGCTGCACAACGCGAACTGCCCGGTCGCGATCATCAAGGACCGCGCCACCGAGGAGTGAAGCCCGGCCGCCGCAGCCGGCACGCGGGACTCCGAAACAGACCCTAGCGGTCGGCGAGCAGCTGAACGTACTGGACCTGCCGGTGGATGGCGTACGCGTCCGCAGCGCTGCGCACCGGCAGGTCCACCACGTGCTGCCGGCTGCCGTCGGTGCCGCAGACCTGCACCACGCCGGTCGTCTGGTCCTGCCGGACCAGCAGGAACAGCAGCGACACGAACGGCACCACGAAGAAGCCGAGTACCGCGGCCACCACCGCCGCGGTCGGGATCACCCGGCGCGTCTGCCAGTAGTCGTAGCTGCGCCACACCGAACCGGACAGCGGGAAGCTTCCGCCCGGGGTACGCACCGTGTCGGCGGTGACGGCGAGCGGACCGAACCGCACCAGCACCTCGGTGGCCGGACCGTTCCAGCGCGGTGGACGCGGCGGTGCCGGCGCCAGGTCCGCGGTCAGCGCGGCGAACTGGGACCGACTGGTCGCCGCGTAGGCGGCCGCGGCCCGCCGGTCGAACTCGGCCAGATCCAGCCGCCCGGCGCCGACCGCCTCCCGCAGCCGCCCCACCAGCGCGTCCCGCTCGTCGTCGGTCGGTTGAACGCCCCCGCCCGGCCCACCGGCCGAGGTGAGTTCGGCGTCGGCGGGCCGCGGCGCCGCCGGAGTCTGCAGTGCCATGCCCCCCATGCTCGTCGCCGAGCCGGGTTCCGGCATCAGGCGCGGTACCCAGCTGTCCCCGATCCGTCCCTCAGGGATGACCCCGAGCCGCCGGCGCTTCCGCGTCCGGTTCAGGCCACCTCGGAGGTGGCGAGCCGGCCGGGGACCACGGCCGGGCCGGACGCGGACCGCTCGTGCACGCCCAGCGCGGTCACCGCGGCCGCCACCAGCGCCACGCCGAGCCACTGGGTCAGCGCGAACTTCTCCCCCAGCGCGAACACCCCGACCAGCGCCGCCGTCGCCGGGAACGCCAGCTCGGCCAGCGTGGCGCGCGACGCCGCGGTGCGCCGCAACCCGCGGTAGTAGAGCATCAGCGCGAGCAGGCCCGGGATCAGCGCCAGCGCGACCACCGCCGGCCAGTCCGCCGGCGCGACCCGCCACGAGGTACCGGTCGCGAGCGCGATCAGCACCGCGGTGGGCAGCCCGATCGCGAACCGCAGCACGGTCAGGGTGGTCGGGTCCAGGTCGGCGGACACCAGCCGGCCCAGCACCGTACCGCCGGCCCACAGCGCGGCGGCACCGACCGCGAGCAGGGCCGCCTCGGCGCTCGCCAGCCCGACGTGCAGCGGGTCCGGGAAGGTCAGCAGCCAGGCGCCGGCGAGCGCCGGCACCACGAACAGCAGGTACCGGCGATGCAGCCGCTCGCCGAGCAGCAGCCCGGCCAGCCCGATCGCGAACAGCGGCTGCAGCTTCTGCAGTACCAGCGGGGTGATCGCGTCGCCCTTGGTGAACGCCAGGGTGAACAGCGTGGTCGCCAGCGCCGAGGCGCCGGCACCGACGCCGATCATGGCGAGCCGCTGCCGGCCGGACAACCCCCGCCACCCGCGCCAGGCCCGCGGCAGCAGGGGCGACAGGATCGCCACGCACACCGCGTGTTCCAGTACGACGATCAGCGGCGTGGGCAGCTGGGTGGTCAGCGGCTTGCGCAGCAGCGCGTCGGTGCCCCACAGCGCCGACGACAGTGCCACCAGCCAGGTCAGGTCCCGGGTACGGGCTGCTCCGGTCATCGCTCGATCATGTCCTGTCGCCGGTGCCGGCCGCGAGCCGGCCGTGACCATCCGCCCATCATCACCCGGTGCGGTGAGCCGCCGCACGGCCGGTGCGGGCGCAGACGACCAGGTCACAGCGGCGCACGCCGCCGCCGACGACCGCAAACCAGACCAATACAGTCGGGTGAACCCCTCCCCTCGACCGGCAAGGATCCCGCATGGCCGCACCCCGCCCCGAGCACACCACCGCCACCCGGGCCAACCATCTCGGCGACTTCACCGTCGGTCGCCGGGTCCTGCTGCTGGTCGGCCTGGCGGTGGTCATCGGCGCGGTGAGCGCGGTGGTGGCCTTCGCGCTGCTGCGGCTGATCGGGCTGGCCACGAACCTGTTCTTCCACTTCCGGGTGGACACCGCGCTCACCGCGCCCGATTCGCCGCACCGGCTGGTGATCCTCGGTGTGCCGGTACTCGGCGGGCTGATCGTGGGGCTGCTGGCGCGGTTCGGGTCGGAGAAGATCCGCGGCCACGGGATGCCGGAGGCGATCGAGTCGATCCTGACCGGCGGCAGCCGGGTGCAGCCGCGGGTGGCGATCCTGAAGCCGCTGTCGGCGGCGATCTCGATCGGCTCCGGCGGCCCGTTCGGCGCCGAGGGGCCGATCATCATGACCGGCGGCGCGGTCGGCTCGGTGCTCGCCCAGCACCTGAAGCTGACCGCCGACGAGCGCAAGATCCTGCTGGTCGCCGGCGCCGCCGGCGGCATGGCCGCCACCTTCAACGCGCCGCTCGCGGCGGTGCTGCTCGCGGTCGAGCTGCTGCTGTTCGAGTGGCGGCCACGCAGCTTCCTGCCGGTGGCCACCGGCGTCGCGACCGCCACCGTGACCCGCTACGGGCTGCTCGGCTCGGCGCCGATCTTCGGCGTACCGGCGGTGCACCTGCACCTGGACCCGGGCGTGTACCTGCTGTGCGTGGTCGCCGGCTGCGTCGGCGGGGTGCTCGCGGTGCTCGCCACCAACCTGGTGTACCTGGCGGAGGACCTGTTCGCGAAGCTGCCGGTGCACTGGATGTGGTGGCCGGCGATCGGCGGGCTGCTGATCGGCATCGGTGGCCTGATCCAGCCGCGCGCCCTGGGCGTCGGGTACGACGTGATCCGCGACCTGCTCACCGGGCACGCCGGGCTGAGCCTGATCGTCGGCATCCTGGTGGTCAAGACGCTGATCTGGGGGCTGTCGCTGGGCTCGGGTACCTCCGGCGGCGTGCTGGCGCCGGTGTTCATGATCGGCGGCGCCCTGGGTGCCCTCGAGGCGCGGGTGTTCCCGCAGGTCGGGCCGGGCTTCTGGGCACTGGTCGGGCTGGCCGCCGTGGTGGGCGGGGTGATGCGCTCGCCGCTGACCGGGGTCGTGTTCTCGCTGGAACTGACGCACGAGTGGTCGGCGCTGCTGCCGCTCGCGATCGCGGCCACCGCCGGGTACGGGCTGTCCGCGCTGGTGCTGAAGCGCTCGGTGCTGACCGAGAAGATCGCCCGCCGCGGTCATCACCTGACCCGGGAGTACTCGATCGATCCGCTGGAGATCATGTTCATCCGCGAGGTGATGAGCAGCGAGGTCGTGACGCTGCGGGCGGACAGCCCGCTGGCCGCGGTCACCGCGACCTTCCTGTCTCCCGAGCACGTGCAGGTACGCGACCGGCAGCACCGGCAGCGGCTGTACCCGGTGCTGGACACCGAGGACCGGCTGGTCGGTGTCGCGACCCGGCGGGACCTGCTGGACGCGGCGCTCAACCCGCCGCAGTCCGGCACGGTCCGCGACATCATGGTCGCCGACCCGGTGGTGGCGCTGCCGGACGAGACGCTGCGCGAGGTCGCGAACCGGCTCGCCACCTCCGGCGTCACCCGCATCCCGGTGGTCGACCGCACCGACGCGAGCCGGCTGCTCGGCGTCGTGTCCGTCGGCCAGCTGCTGCGGGCCCGGCTGGTCGACGTGCGCGAGGACCAGCACAGCGAACGCATCCTGCGCCTCCCCCGCCGCCGCACCGCCCCGGCCGAACCGGTGGCTGGCTGACCCGACCGCGCACCGGACGGTGCTGCGTCGATCAGGCGACCGCCCGCGTTGATCAAGGGGTTCGGCCCCGTCGTCCCAGGAAGCCGTGCCGCAATCCCTTGATCAACTTGGGGTGGCGGCGCGGACGACGTGGGACAGCAGGGTGGCGGTGGTGACGGGGCCGACGCCGCCCGGGACCGGCGTGATGGCGGCGGCGACCTCGGCAACCTCGTCGGTACGCACGTCGCCGACCAGGCCGCCATCCGCGGTCGGGTTGGTACCCACGTCGATCACGACGGCGCCGGGCGCGACGTGTTCGGCGCCGAGCAACCCGGCCCGGCCGACCGCCGCGACCAGGACGTCGGCCCGCCGGGTGTGCTCGGCGAGGTCGCGGGTACGGGAGTGGCAGACCGTCACGGTGGCCTGCTCGGCGAGCAGCAGCGTCGCCGCCGGCTTGCCGACCACCGTCGAGCGGCCGACCACGACCGCGTCGCGGCCGGCCAACTCGACGCCCTCGGCACGCAGCAGGTGCAGCACCGCGGCGGCGGTCGCCGGCGGGTAGGCGGTCGCGCCGGCGGCGAGCAGCCCGGCCGAACGCGGATTGGCGCCGTCGACGTCCTTCGCCACGTCGATCGCGCTGCCGGCCTGCACCGCGGTGATCCCGGCCGGCATCGGCGTCTGGCACAGCACCCCGTGCACCGTGTCGTCCGCGGACAGCTCGGCGAGCCGGGCGACGAGCTCGTCGGCGCCGACCGGCGGGCCGACCACCCGGCACTCGATGCCGAGCCGGTCGGCGGTGCGGGACAGCTGCCGCACGTACCAGGCGGTGCCCTCGTCCGGTGTCGGCACGACGATGGCCAGGCACGGCCGTACCGGCGCGGCGGCGACCCGGTCGGCCAGCTCGGCGCGCAGCGCGGCGGCGATCGCGCGCCCGTCGATCATCCGCGCGGTCACGAGGACAGCTCCGCGCGCAGCCGGGCGGCGAGCTCGCGGGCCGGGCCGAGGTGGTCGGTCGCCGCGGCGAGCTCGGTGGCGAGGGGTGCCCGGTCCGGCTCGGGCAGCGCGGACAGGTTGATCTCGACGTTGATCGCGGCGGACTCGATCGCCGCGGCGGCCGTGCTTGCCGCGACGGCGACGTCGGACAGCACGGTCCGGTTCGACCGGCCGGGCAGCTCCGCGGCCAACTCGGCGACCTCGGCGGCGAGCGCCGCGATCGCGAGTGGCGGCTCGGCGGCCGCCACCGTCGCCGCCCGGATCGCCGCGGCCCGTCCAGGGTCGGCCTTGTCGATCCCGTAGGTGGCCATCAGTTCGCGAAAGGCGCTCGCATCCCGCTCGATCAGCCCGACCGCCTCGGCCCGCAACTGCCCGGCGCGGACCAGGATCCGGGCGGTGTCCGGCTCGTACTGCGCGTACCTGGCGCGGCCGGTGGTCAGGTGGGCCACCATCTCCACCAGGCCGGCGGCGATCGCCGCGGTCATCGCCGCGGCCGCGCCACCGCCCGGTGCGGGCGCCGCGGACCCCAGTTCGGCGAGCCAGTGGTCGACACTCTGCATGCCGCCGAGCCTACGTGCCGAGCGGGCGCCGGGGGTGCGGAAGAGGTCAGCGCCGGCGGGGTGCGAAGCGCCCCGCGCCGACCGCGATCAGTCCGGTCAGCACCGCCACCACCACGAACGAGACCGACAGCGACGTGGCGCCGGCGATGCCGCCGATCACCGCCGGCGCGGCGAACCCGGCGCCGTACGAGATGGTCGCGACGCCGGCGATCGCGTGCCCGGGATGGGTGGTGGCCGCACCGGCGGCGGTGAACGCCAGCGGTACCACCACCGACACGCCGACGCCGAGCAGCGCGAAGCCGAGGATGCCCGGTACCGCCTGGCGGGAGACCGCGACGAGCACGGCGCCGGCGGCGGCGAGGATGCCGCCCAGCCGTACCGCGCCGACCACGCCCAGGCGGTTGACCACGCCGTCGCCGACCAGTCGACCGGCCGCCATCGCGAACGCGAACCCGGTGTACGCCCCGGCCGCGATGCCCTGTGGCGCGTGGGCGATGTCGGTGAGGTACTTCGCGGCCCAGTCCGAGCCGGCGCCCTCGCCGAACACCGCGCAGAAGCCGAGCAGACCGATCAGCAGCACCGGCCGCGGGGGAAGCGCGAACGCGGGCGGCTCCACCGCGCCCGGCCGGGGCCGCACCGGTGGCAGCAGCCGGGCCGCGAACTGGCCCAGGACCAGCAGGATCGCCGCCATGATCGCGAAGTGCAGCCGGCCGTCCACATCCAGGCTCGCGGCCACCACACCGACCCCGGACGCCGCGAGGCCGCCGATGCTCCACAGTCCGTGCAGCCCGGACATGATCGACCGGCCGACGGCCTGCTCGACCGCGACCGCCTCGGCGTTCATCGCCACATCGGCCATCCCGGACGCCGCGCCGTAGACCAGCAGCGCCGCGCACAGCAGCGGCAGGTTCGGCGCGAGCGCCGGCAGGATCAGCGCCGCGCACCAGCAGCCGAGCAGGATCCGGGTGACCAGCCGACCGTCGTAGCGGTGCAACAACCGTCCGGTGAACGACATCGCCGCGATCGCGCCGATGGCCGGGAACAGCAGCGCCAGGCCGAGCTGGCCGGTGCCGACACCGACGTGGTCGGCGAGCCACGGCACCCGGGTGGCGAAGGTACCGGTGACCGCGCCGTGCACGGCGAACACGCCGGACGCGCCGAGCCGATCCCGCCGCATCTGCGCCCTGCCCCCCTCACGCCGTCGAACCGCGCGGCCGATGACCGCGCGGGGTACCGGTCGATCATCGCCGCCGTGGCGCCCACCGGCCGCATCCGCCACACCCCGGTGCGACCGCAGCCACAGTCCGCCGCCGCCGGGCCGGCACCCACCAGGGCAGCACCGCCGGCCACCCCGGCACGCCGGGCCAGACGCAGCCGGCACGCGCCGGCGGAGTCCGGCCGGGATCGTTACCGGCTGAGCCGGTTCGGGATGCGTTACCGGCTGAGCCGGTCCGGGATGCGTTACCGGGCAACGCATCCCGGGCCGAGGTCAGCCGCGGCGCAGCCGCAGGGTACGGATCTGGAACGGGCGGAACGCCAGGTGCACGGCCCCGTCGGTGTCGAGCAGGTCCGTGCCACCGTCGGCGAGTGGACGTTCCAGCAGGTCCACCTCGGTCACGCCGGCCGCGGCGAAGCCGGGGCGCAGCGTGGTCTGCGCGCGGCCGCCGCACGACTCGTACGCCCGGACGATCACGTCGCCGGAGCCGTCGTCGGCAAGCTTGACCGCCTCCACCGCCACCGCCGGGTTGTCCAGCCGTACCAGCGGGTCCGGCGTGGCGTTCGCCGCCGCGACCCGCAGCGGCAGGTTCAGCGCGTACCCCTGGGCCACCGCGTCGCCGATCTCGGCCCCCGCCACCAGCGCGTAGCTGAACGTGTGGGTGTCGATGTCGGTGTGCGGGTCGGGGCTGTGCGGCGCGCGCAGCAGCGACAACCGTACGGTCGTGGTGGTGCCGCCGGTCTCCCGGGTGGCACGGTGCACGTCGTGGCCATAGGTCGAGTCGGTCACCAGCGCGACGCCGTAGCCGGGCTCGCCCACGTGGATCCAGCGGTGCGCGTACACCTCGAACCGGGCCGCGTCCCACGACGTGTTCGTGTGGGTGGGCCGGTGCACGTGGCCGAACTGGATCTCGGCGGACTCCCGCTCGGCATGCACGTCGATCGGGAACGCGGCCTTGAGCACCTTCTCCGACTCGCGCCAGTCGATCTCGGTCCGCACGTCCAGCCGGCGGCTGCCCGCGGCGAGCACCAGCGTCTGGGTCGCGGTGGACTCCCCGAACCGGCGTACCACCCGGATCGCGGACACCAGCGGGCCGTGCTCGACCACCTCGACCGACTCCGCGTCGGTCAGGTCGGTGTGCCGGTGCAGGTAGTGCTTGTCCAGGTCCCAGGCGTCCCACTTGTTCGGGTGGTCGGGGTGCAGCTGCAGCAGGTTGCCGTAGCTGCCGGGGGCGAGCACCTCGCGGCCGTGCGCGTGGTCGTACACCGAGGTGACCAGGCCGCGCTCGTCGAGCGTGACCCGCAGCAGCCCGTTGTCCAGCACCAGACCGTCCACGGTGGACGGTGTCACGGCGCCGTCGGCCGGCAGGTCCGGGTCGAGCGTGCCGACGCCCAGCGCCGGTACGGTGGCGAACGCGGCGACGCTGCCGTCGGACAGCTTCTGCGCGGCTTCCGCCGCGAGCCCGCTCGCCGCGGCCAGATCCGCCGGTACGGCGGTGACCTCGGTGCGGTCGGTCGGCGCGGCGTTGAACACCCGCAGCCCGCCGTCGCCGCCGCCCACCGCATGGGTGGCCGAGTCGATGATGCCGGTCAGCTGCTCCCGAATCTTCGCGTAGGTCTCCCGCGCCTCGCGGTGCACCCAGGCGATCGAGCTGCCCGGCAGGATGTCGTGGAACTGGTGCAGCAGCACCGTCTGCCACAGCTCGTCGAGTTCCTGGTACGGGTAGTCGGCGCCGGCGTGCACCGCCGCGGTGGCCGCCCACAGCTCCGCGGTGCGCAGCAGGTGCTCGCTGAACCGGTTGCCCTGCTTGGTCTTCGCCTGCGAGGTGAACGTGCCGCGGTGCAGCTCCAGGTACATCTCGCCGGACCACACGGGCGCGTCCGGGTACTCCGCGCGCGCGGCGGCGAAGAACTCGTCCGGGTGCTCGATGGTGACCTTCGGCGAGCCCTCCAGGTCCCGCAGCCGGCGGGCGCGCTCGAGCATCTCGCGGGTGGGGCCGCCGCCGCCGTCGCCGTGCCCGAACGGCAGCAGCGAGATCGTGCCGGCACCCTTCTCCGCGTAGTTGCGCACCGCGCGCGCCAGCTCCTCGCCGGAGAACGTCCCGTTGTACGTGTCGGCCGGCGGGAAGTGGGTGAAGATCCGCGTCCCGTCGATGCCCTCCCACCAGAACGTGTGGTGCGGCATCTTGTTGACCTGGTTCCAGGAGATCTTCTGGGTCAGGAACCACTCCAGCCCGGCCAGCCGGGCGATCTGCGGGAACGCCGCGGTGTAGCCGAACGAGTCGGGCAGCCAGATGCCGCGGGTGTCGACGCCCAGCTCCTGCGCGAAGAACCGCTTGCCCTGGGTGATCTGGCGGACCAGCGCCTCCCCGCCGGGCAGGTTCGCGTCCGACTCCACCCACATCGACCCGACCGGCGCCCAGTTGCCGGCCGCGACCGCCTTCTTGATCCGCTCCCAGACCGCCGGCTGCGCCTTCTTCACCCACGCGTACTGCTGTGCCTGCGAGGCGGCGAACACCAGCTCCGGGTACTCCGCGGCGAGCGCGGTGACATTCGCGAACGTCCGGGAGGACTTGCGCACCGTCTCGCGCAGCGGCCACAGCCAGGCCGAGTCGATGTGCGCGTGACCGGCCGCCGAGATCCGGTGCGCCGAGGCGTTGGCGGGCCGGGACAGCACCTCGGCCAGCTCGGCGCGGCCCGCCGCGGCGGTACCGGGCACGTCGTGCAGGTCGAGCGTGTCGAGCATCCGCTCCAGCGCGCGCAGGATCTCGTGCCGGCGCGGATCGCCCACGCTCAGCTCGTGCATCAGCTCCGCCAGCACGTCCACGTCGGCGACCAGCGCGAACACCGTCTCGTTCAGCACCGCCACGTCGGCCGACCGCAGCTGGTAGAGCGGCGCATCGCCGGCGGTGTACTTGTCGCCGAGCAGGGTCTGCTCGATGCCCATCGAGACCTGCGGGTTCGCCGCCGCCTCCAGCAGCAGGTCGACCCGCTCGCCGCCGGCCGCCGGCCGGGCGACCGGCACGTACCGGTTCAGCGGATGCAGCGCCTTGATCGGCACCCCGGCGGTGTCGTAGGCCATCGCCTCGGCGGAGAAGCCCGGCCCGCCGCTGAAGCCCAGGTCGAACACCGCCTCCACCCGCTCGCCGGCGAACGACGCCGGTACCTCGCCGCGTACCCGCAGCCAGCTGGTCGACCACGGGCGACCCCAGGCGGTACCGACCGGCATCGGCGCGTACTCCGCGGCGAGCGCCTCGCGCACGTTCACCGGGTCCGCGGCGATCGGGGTGCCGTCCGGGCCGGGTACGTCCGGCACGTGCCAGACCTCGACGGTCAGCGGCGCGGTGGCGGTGTAGATCGCCGGCCGGATCCACTGGTTCATCGCCCGGTCGAGGCGCGCCTCGACCAGGACACGATCGTCATGCACTGCTCAGATCCCCCACACGCTCTCAGAGGTCATCGTTGTCATCGGGCATTCCGCGCCACGCTATGTCACCCGCGGCCGGTGGCGCCAGGGTCCGATCATCTCGTCACGCCGGAACCACACGCTGCGTCGTTCGTGCCAGAATGTGCCCGTGCCCAGCCCTCCCCCGACGGCGCGGCCACGGCCCGTGACGCTGGTTGCGGTGCTCGTCGTCCTCGTCGCACTGGGTGCTCTCGTCGCCGCCTCGCTGAACGCGTTCCTTGGGCAGAGCCACCACCCGGTGCGGGTACCGGCGGAGCACACCGGCGTCGCCGCCGCACGCCCCGACGTACCGGCGCCGCCCGTCTCGACGATCGCCGTACCCGCCGAGAGGTCGCTGCGGCTCGCGGCGACCGCGCTCGCCGAGGCGTACGCGGGTCGCGGGCTGCGCCGCCCGACGGTCGGCACCGGCACGGCGGCGACCGACGCGATCGTCGCCCGGATCGACCACCGGTCCGGGCTGACCGGCGAGGCGTTCCGGTTGCGGCGCTCCGGCAGCCGGATCGGCGTCACCGCGGGGACCGCAGCCGGCGCGCGGGCCGGGCTGTACACCCTGGCCGACCGGGTCCGGTCGGCCCGCACGCTGGTGCCCGCCGCCGAGCAGGGTACGCTCCAGCGTCCGCGGCTGGGCCTGCGGCTGACCGACGCCGGCGCCGTCGGGCTCGACGACGACGCCGCCCGGTTCGCGGCCGGCGACGACTACTCGCTGGGTACCGGGCGCACCGCACCGGCGATGCTGCCGGCCGCGCCGTGGGTGGATCCGACGGCCGCGGCGCGGATCGCCGGCCAGTTCCGGGCGTTCGTGGACCGGTCGCTGGCGCAGGGCTACAACGCCGTGGTGGTGGACGGCTTCCTGGAGTACGTCACATTCGACCGGCTCGGCGTCTACCCGGCCGGCGATCCGCACCCGGCGCGGGCCCGGGCGATGGTGCGTACCTTCGGACCGGTCTGGAAGTACGCGCACGACATGGGGATGAAGGTCTACCTGTCCACCGACATGCTCGCCACCGACCCGCCGCTGGTGCGGTACCTGGAGCGGCGGGTCGGCGGGCTCGACGTCGGCTCGCCGGCGCTGTGGTCGGTGTACCGGGCCGGGGTCGCCGAGCTGTTCGGCAACCTGCCGTATCTCGCCGGCATGATGATCCGGGTCGGTGAGGGCGGCAGCGACTACGACGTACCGGGCTCGGACTACTCGTCCGCGCTGGTGGTCACCACCGCCGCGGCGGTACGCAGCATGCTGCGCGCAGTCCTCGCGCCGGCCGCCGCGGCCGGCAAGGACGTCATCTTCCGGTCCTGGACCGTCGGCGTCGGTCCGGTCGGCGACCTGCACACCAACCCAACGTCCTACCAGCAGGTGCTCGGCGGCATCCACGACCGCCACCTGATCGTGTCGACCAAGTACAGCGCCGGCGACTTCTACAGCCACCTCGCGCTGAACCGCACGCTCGCGGTCGGCGACCAGCGGCGCATCGTCGAGATCCAGTCCCGGCGCGAGTTCGAGGGGCTCGGTGCGCTGCCCGACGACCTCGGCGCGCTGGACCAGACGGCGCTGCGCCGGCTGCTCGCCGCCAACCCGCACATCGAGGGGATCTGGGACTGGTCGCAGGAGGGCGGCCCGCTCTACGCCGGCCCGCGCGACATGTACCTGCGGCACGGGTTCTGGCAGCTGTGGGACCTCAACGTCTACCTCGCCGCGCGGCTCGCCTGGCGGCCCGAGGACGACCTGTCGCAGGCCCGGGCGGACTGGGTGCGCCAGACGCTCGCCACCGATCCGGCCGCGGTACGGGCGATCTCGGCGGCGTTCGCGCTGTCGCGCACCGCGATCACCGACGGCCTCTACATCGGCCCGTACGCCGACCAGTCGGTCACCGCGCTCGGCCTGCACCCGCCGCCGATGATGTGGATCTTCGAGTGGGACATCGTCTCGGGCGACTCGGCCACCTTCGACACGATCTACCAGATCTCCCGGGACCACCTGGACGCCGCGATCGCGCAGGGGCGGACCGCGGTACGGGTGGTGCGGCGGATGCGCGCGATGGTCGCCGGCACCGAGCCGGCCGGCTGGGTCGATCCCGCGCTGCGCAGCCGTTTCCTCGCCGCGCTGGACTACGAGCAGAGCCTGCTGCGCGCCCTGGCCGACTACCGCGCACTGGTGTTGCGGCATGCGCAGTGGCTGGACACCGGCTCGCGCCCGGCGTACGACGCCTGGCACGCGGCGCGGCGCGACTTCACGAAACACCGCGCGCAGCACCAGGCCCGCTACTGCGACTCGCGGGCGCTGCCGGCGTACAACTTCACCGCCGCCGACATCGGGCTGGACCGCGCCGACCGGGACGTCGGGATGGCCTGGCTGTCCCGGGCACTGTTGATCGGCACGCTGCTGGCGCTCGCCGCCGGTGCCTGGGGCCGCCTCCGCCGCCCCGGCGACTGGGGCCGCCTCCGCCGCCCCGGCGGCATCGCGCTGCGCGCGCTGTGGCTCGGCGCGACCCGGCCGTGGCGGCTGGCCGACCTCGATCCGCCGCGGTCGCGGACCGACCGGATCGGAGTCTGGGCGCTCCCGGCCGGCGTGCTGGTACTCAGCCGGGCCGCGTACAGCTGGTTCGCCTCGCCGGTACACCTGGCCGGCACGCTCGGCGCCTGGTTGCTGTACGCGGCGGTGCTGCGCGCGCTGCTCGGCCGCCGTGGCGGCTTCCGGCTGTGGGCCGCGCTGGGCGGGGTGGCGCTGCTGCGTTCGGCGCTGCTGCTCGCGGTGCTGTCGGTGCGCGGCCCCGGCCGGTACTGGTTCGACTTCTGGACCCTGCCCGGTCGGCGCGACGCCTACGTGGTCCTCGCGGTAGCCGCGTTCGGCTGGCTGTTCGTGGCGAGCTTCGGGGCACTGCGGGCCGGGTACCGCCTGCGCCGGCGCCGCGCGGTCGGTGCCGTGCTGCTCGCCGCCGGTACGCCACTCGCGATGTTCGGCGCGCTGGTCGCCGCGATCGGCCTGGAGACCGTGGCGACCTGGTGGAACGACCAGCTGAACCTGCTGCCGTGGGGGTTGTCCCGGATCCTCGGCCTCACCGTCTACCTGGGCGTCCCGGCGGCGCTGCCGACCGCGGTCGCCGCCGCGGGCGCGGTGCTGGCCGTGGCCGGCGGCCTGCTACTCGTTCGTTACCGCCGACCGGCCACCGCGATCGCTCCGCCGGCCCGGGCCTGACCGAACCGGCACCCGCGAGCCTGACCGATCCGCCACCCGCGAGAGCGGTCCTGGGCCGCCCCGACGGCCACGGCCCGGACCGGTGCGGGTCACTGGGTCGGGCAGCCGGACGGCTTGCCGTTGTACTCCTTGGTGTAGACGCGCACCAGCATCCTGGTGTTCGCGTACTCGGTCAGCGTCCACAGGTGCGCGTTGCCGGCCGAGTCGTGCCAGTACGCCATCGACTCGGTGTCGTCGACGAACGTGCCGGGCGTCGGGCACACGCCGTCGCTGTCCTGCTCGTACCACAGTTCGCTGCCGTGGCCGCCGGGCAGCGTGCGGGCGATGAAGTACTCCTGGTGGCCGGTCGTGGTGTTCGGCCGGGAGACCACGCCCTGGATGCCCTCGAAGTTCGTGGTGGCCAGCGACGCCGCGGTCACCGGCGTCGAGGTGCCGTGCTGGATGCGGTCGACCAGGTCGCTCATCCGCCAGTTCACGATCCGCACCGGGGCGCCGGACGCGGTCATGTCGGCCGTACCGCGGTACTCCGCGGTGACGAGCTGGTTGCCGGACCACTGCAGCGCCAGCGACGAGAAGCACAGGCCGGCGTCGACGTCGTCCGGCGTGGTGGAGCAGCCGGACGGGCTGGTGTGGAAGCTGCCCACCTCGAACATCACGTACCGGTAGCCGGCGGCGCACAGCTGGGCGCCACCGGACGGGTTCGTCACCTGGCCGACGTCGTTGGGCGTCGAGGCCGCGCCGTCCGGCCCGCAGGTCGTCTCGTTCGGGATCAGGTACGTGCGGCGGGTGTCGAACACCATCACGCCCGACCCGTGCCGGGCGACGAACAGGTACGGGCCGAACCAGCTCGCGCCGCCGCCGTGCACGTCGCAGATCGGGCTGAAGGTCAGCCCGGCGGAGTTGGGCGCGCCCGGCACCACCAGCAGCACGTGCCGGAACGCGCTGTGCGTGCCGTCGGTGTACGGCCGCTGGATGAACGTGGCGCGCAGGCCGACCGACCGACCGGTGTCGTTCGGTACCCCGGGGCAGCGGGCCCGGTCGTCGGACAGCGCCTCCTGCCGCCACACCGTGACCACCTCGTCGCCGCCCGCGTCGTACCCGGACGACTGCTCGGCGTCCTGCGAGCTCGTCACCGCCTGCGGCAGCCACCGGTTCGAGGTCTCCTCCGACCCGTCGAAACACCAGGCGGCGAGGGTGTACTTCGCGTCCGCGGCGTCGATCGCCGACCGCGCGCCGGCGCACTTGGCGTTGCTCTTGTAGTACATCTGGTGGTTGGTGTGCGCGTACACCTGGGCGAGGCCCGGCGACCCGTCGGCGGACAGCTGGCCCGCGGCGTACGCCGGGTCGATGCCGCTGGTGTCGGTCGGGGTGAAGACCAGTTTCTGCAGGTCGGCCGCGGACTGCCCGCCGTTCACGTACGGCTTGACGCCGTCCCAGCCGATCGCCCGCGCCGTCGTCGGCAGCGCGAGCGCGGCCACCGCTGCCACGATTCCGACAATGCCGCCGATTCCTCGTCGAACGCCCATCGGTTGCCCCTTTCGGCGACAACGACACTATCGGGCGATCATGGCATGTTCTCGGCGGCGGCGACAGCCCTCGGCGGCCACGACAGCGGCGGTAGCCACGACGGCCGCGCGGGCGCCAGCGGCGACGACGGCCGCGCGGGCGCAGCGGTAGCGACCGGCGTCCCGCGCGGCGACCACGGGTGCCCGCTGCGGCGCGGGGTCAGCTGCGTTCGCGTTCGTCGGCGAAGAACAGCCGGCGCCGGTAGACCGACCGGCGCGGATCGCGGGCGAACAGCCGGATCTCCTCCCGGGCCAGGTCCGCGGCGCCGATCAGGCCCGCCTCGTTGCCCAGGGTGGCCCGCACGATCCTCGCCTCGGGGCGGAAGCCACGCCCCGACAGGGTACGCCGGTACGCCTCGCGGGCCGGGTTGAGCAGCAGGTCGCCGGCGTCGGAGACACCTCCGCCAATGACGAAGCAGCCCGGGTCCAGGGCGCAGGCCAGGCCCGCCATACCGACGCCGAGCCAGTGCCCGATCTCGTCGAACAGCTCGATCGCGGTCGGGTCACCGGCCATCGCCGCCTCGGTGACCAGCGGGCCGGTGATCGCCGCGACGTCCCGGCCGGCCCGGTCGAGCAGCGCCTGGGCCACCGGCGACTCCGCCGCCGCCAGCTCGCGCGCCTCCCGCACCAGCGCGTTGCCCGACGCGTACTGCTCCCAGCAGCCGCGGTTGCCGCACTCGCACCGGTGCCCGCCCGGCACCACCTGCATGTGCCCGAACTCGCCGGCCACCCCGTACCGGCCGCGCTGCACCAGGCCGTCGACCACGATGCCGCCGCCGATGCCGGTACCCAGGGTGATGCAGATCAGGTGGTCCTCGCCCTGCCCGGCGCCGAACCGCCACTCCGCCCAGGCGGCGGCGTTCGCGTCGTTCTCCACCACCACCGGCAACCGCAGCCGCGACGACAGCGCCTCCCGCAACGGCTCGTGCCGCCAGGACAGGTGCGGTGCGAACAGCACCGACGAGCCGGTCGCGTCGACGAAGCCGGCCGCGCCGATGCCGACCGCGGCCACGTCGTGCCGGCCGGTCAGCTCGTCGACCACGTCGGCGATGGTCTCCTCGACCTCGCGCGGGCTCTTGGACAGCCCCGGCGTGTCCCGGCGGGTACGGTCCAGGACCCGGCCGGCGGAGTCGACCACGCCGCCGGCGACCTTGGTACCGCCGATGTCGATGCCGACGGTGAGCCGGCGCAGGAACCTCGACGGCGGCCGGTTGCGGTACCGGCGGGCCGTCGGCTGACGCGATGCCATGAGTGCATTGAAACCCATGATCGGCTGCGCCCGGCCGCAGGGCCGCCGATCGGTGCGCCCGGTCATGTCCGGTATGTCAGGCTCCGGACATCAGCAGATGAAACAGTCGGCGAAGAAATCTTGCTTCTGCCCGGAGTCGGTTGAAAGATGAGTCCAGTCTGCCATGTCCCCGGGTCACTCCCTGGAGGAGTCGCCGTGCGCGCATCGCCGCTTCGCCGCCTGCTGTCCGTCCTCGCCGTGGCACCGACGCTCGTCGCCGTCGCCCTCGCCGGGCCGTCCGCCGCCGCGCCGGCACCCGTGGACCGCACGGCGCCGGTCACCACGGCGGCGTCGCACTCCGACGCGACCGTCGGGTACGTCGACGTCGCCGCGGCCACCCTGTGGGTCGACCCGAACAAGGACCGCAAGGTCGACGCCGACGCCACCGGCAACCCGGTCGACCTGCGCGCCTGGACCGACGGGCTCACCATCGACCAGCGGCTGTGGCTCGTCGGCGAGCTGGAGACGCAGGCGCTGTACGGGACCAAGGTGACCATCCTCGACCACAAGAACGGCTGGTCCTACGTGGCGGTCGACGGGCAGCCGACGCCACGCAACCCGCTCGGCTACCCCGGCTGGGTCCCGGACGTGCAGCTGAGCACCGATCCCGCGTTCGGACAGCACGCCGGGCAGCCGTTCGCGCTGGTCACCGCGACCACCACCGGGCTGTACAGCGACGCCGCCCGCACCCAGCGCAGCATGGACGTCGCGCTGGACACCAGGCTGCCCGTGCTCGGCAACGACGGCTCCTCGATCGAGGTCGCCACCCCCGACCGCGGCCCGGCGTACCTGGACGAGTCCGCCGCCACGGTGTACGGCTCGGTCACCGACATCCCGGCACCCACCGGCGCCGACCTGGTCGCGACCGCGAAGCGGTACGTCGGCCTGCCGTACGTGTGGGCCGGCACCTCGTCCTGGGGCTTCGACTGCTCCGGCTTCACCCACACCGTGTACGACGTGCACGGCGTCACGATCCCCCGGGACGCCGACGCCCAGTACGCCGCCGGCACGCCCGTCGCCGACAGCGACCTGCAGCCCGGCGACCTGCTCTTCTACGCACACGACAACGGCTTCGTGCACCACGTCGGGATGTACATCGGCGACGGGTACGAGATCGACGCGCCCAACAACACCAGTACCGAGATCAGCACGGTGGAGATCGTCAAGGTCGCCGAGCACCGGTACGCCGACGAGTACGTGGGCGCCCGCCGGTTCCTCTGATCACCGCCGCCGGCGCCGGACCGGCCGGCGCGGCGTGCTGCTTCCGGTCCAGCGCGGTGTGCTGCTTCCGGTCGGCGCGGTGTGCTGCTTGCGGTCCAGCGCGCGGCGTCCCGTTCGGCGGAGCCCGGCGTCCTGCTCCCGGTCGGCCGGCGCGGCGTCGCATCGGGGCGCGGGCCGGCGACGGTGGCGACACACTGGGCGGATGAGTGATCCGCTGCCCCGGCTGCGCGCGGCGTGCCTCGCCCTGCCGGAGGTCACCGAGCGCGTGAGCCACGGCGAGCCGTGCTGGTTCGTCCGGGACCGCCGGCTGTTCGTGATGTACGCCGACCACCATCACGACGACCGGCTCGGCTTCTGGTGCGCGGCGCCGCCCGGCGAGCAGGAGGCGCTGGTCGGCGCCGATCCGGGCCGGTTCTTCCGGCCGCCGCACGTCGGGCACCGCGGCTGGCTCGGCGTGTACCTCGACGTGCCGGCCGACTGGGACCAGATCGGCGAGCTCGTCACCGAGGCGTACCGGGTGATCGCCCCCAGGACGCTCGTCGCCCAGCTCGACCGCTGAAGCGGCGCCGTCGCAGCCGGCCGGGCCGAGCGGCGGTACCGCCGGCGCCGGTCAGGGCGTGGGCACCGGGGCCGTCTCATGGTGCAGGGCGCGGCCGGCGGCGGCGCCGGCGGCGAAGGCGGTGACGGCGTCCACGGCGCCGTCGGCCGCACCGCCGACCACCCGGTACGGCAGGGCCAGCTCGGCGAGCACCGGCCGCAGCGCATCGGCCGGGAGCTGCCCGGCGGCGACGACCACGGTGTCGGCCGGCACCAGCTCCGGTCCGTCGTCGCCCGCCAGCAACACGCCCGCCGGCGTGATCCGGTCGTAGCGCACGCCGGTGCGCAGCAGCACGCCGCGCCGGCGCAGCGCCGCGAGCAGCGCCCAGCGGGTCGTCCGGCCGATGCCGGCGCCGATGCGGGGCCCGCGGCGCAGCAGCGTGACGTGGCGTCCACTGGTGATGCCGACCGGCTCGGCCAGCCCGTGTTCGGCCCGGAACCGGGCCCGCTCGTCACCGTCGGCGTGGCCGTGGCTGAGCAGGTGTGCCAGGTCGACGGCGATGCCGCCGCCGCCGACGACCACGACCCGCTCGCCGAGCCGGTCGGCGGCGGCGAACGCCTGCGGGTAGGTCAGCACGTTCGGGCCGTCGACGCCGGGCAGGTCGACCGGCCGGGGCACGACCCCGCTCGCCAGGACGATGCCGGCGCAGCCGGCGAGCTCGTCCCGGTCACCCGGGCCGACCGGGTGGGCGAGCCGTAGCTCGGCACCGAGCGCGGCGAGCTCGGCGGTGTAGTACTCGATGGTGGCGCCGTAGTCGGCCTTCCCCGGTACCAGCCGGGCCAGCCGGAACTGGCCGCCCGGCTCCTCGCCCGCCTCGTACAGCACGACGTGCGCGCCGGCGGTCGCCAGGGCGTGGGCGGCGGCGAGCCCGGCCGGCCCGGCGCCGATCACCGCGTACCGCCGGCGATCCCGGCCACGTCCCTGCCCACCGCCGGCGAGCACCGCGTCCGCCGCGCCCGGGCCGGCGGGTTCGGCAGTCGCGGGGAGCAGCTCCAGTTCGTGGCCGGCGGCCGGGTTGACCAGGCAGGAGACCGCCTCGTCGGTCAGCGACCGGTCGATGCAGGCCTGGTTGCAGCCGATGCACACGTTCACCGGCCGCGCCGCGCGCGAGCGGGCGACCAGCTCCGGGTCGGCGAGGAACGGCCGGGCCAGGCTGACCAGGTCCGCGGCGCCGGCGGCGAGCAGCCGCTCGGCCTGCTCGAGCCGGTTGATCCGGTTGGAGGCGATCACCGGTACCGCACCGGCGACGGCGGCCCGGATCCGCGCCGGGTACGGCGCCCAGGTGCCGGGCGGCACGACCGCCTGCACCGTCGGTACCCGGGACTCGTGCCACCCGATGCCGACGTTGAGCGCCGCGGCGCCGGCGTGCGCCAGCGCCGTCGCCAGGGCGAGCACCTCGTCGGAACCGGGTGCACCGTCCATCAGGTCGGCGCCGGACATCCGGTAGAGCACCGGGAAGTCGGCACCGGCGGCGTCCCGGACCGCGGCCAGTACGGCCAGCGGAAACGCGCGGCGCCGCGCCGCGTCCCCGCCCCACCCGTCGTCGCGCCGGTTGGTGACCGCCGAGGTGAACTGGTTGAGCAGGTAACCCTCCGAGCCCATCAGCTCGACCGCATCGAACCCGAGCCGCCGCGCGGTCGCCGCGCCGCGGGCGAAGTCGTCGATCGTCGCCGTCACCTCGGCGCCGCTCAGCGCCCGCGGCGGGTCCGGCGAGAACCGGCTCGGTACCGGCGACGGCGCCACCGGCTGCACCCCGAACGACGCGGCGAAGGCGTACCGCCCGGCGTGGAACAGTTGCAGCGCGATCAGCCCGCCGGCCGCGTGCACCGCGTCGGCCACCCGCGCCAGCCGCGGCGCATCGGCCGCCTCGTTGACGAAGCTGTAGTGCACGCCGCCGGCACCGACCCGGCTGACCGCCGAGCCGCCGGTGACGATGAGCCCGGCGCCGCCGGCCGCCCGCGCAGCGTAGAACGCGGCCAGCGCGGCGCCGCCGTCGTCGCGGTCCTCGATGCCCAGGTGCATCGAGCCCATCACGACCCGGTGTGGCAGCGCCAGCCCGCCGAGCGTCACCGGGCTCAGTACCCGGGCCAGCGCGGCCGCACCGGCCGAGCCGGCGCCGGACGGTACGGGGACGACCCGATCAGCCATCGGTGGTGCGGCGGGTCGGCGCGGCCGGCGGTACCTCCGGCAGCCGCAGCGGTGGCGCCGTGTCGGCGTGGAACGGTGGGGCGATGGTGGACAGCCCGCCGTCCACCACGATCGACTGGCCGGTGATGTAGCCGGACGCCTCCGACAGCAGGAACAGCACCACGTCGGACATCTCCTTGACCGAGCCCATCCGCCGCTTGGGCACCAGCCGCAGCACGTCGTCGAGCGCCGGCATCCCGGGCACGTCGTAGAAGTACGCCGACGAGTCGGACTCGATGATGCCGCCGTTGACCGCGTTGACGTTGATCCCGTACTGGGCGAACTCGACCGCCATGTAGCGCACCCACGCCTCGATCGCGGCCTTCGCCGAGCCGAGGTTCGCATAGCTCGGGTAGGCGCGGATCGAGCCGTAGCTGGACAGCGTGACGATCCGCCCACCGTTGCGCATCAACGGCACCGCGCGCTGCGCGCCGAGCACCAGCGCCCGGACGTTCATCGCGTACGACCGGTCGAGATTGTGCGCCTTGAGCTCCATGATCGGCTTGAACGAGCTGGCCGCCGCGTTCGACACGAAGTGGTCGATCGTGCCGTACGTGCTCTCCACGACGTCGAACAGCCGGTCGATGTCGTCCGGCTCCTCCACGTCGGCGGCGACCGTGATCCCCTTGCCGCCCAACGCCTCCACCTCGGCCAGCGTCTTCTGCGCCGCCTCGGTGTTGCGCTTGTAGTTGATCACCACGGTGCCGCCGGCCGCGGCCAGCGACAGCGCCAGCGACCGGCCGATGCCCCGCGAGGCCCCGGTGATGACCGTGACCGTGTCGGTGAATTCGCTCATGGCCGTTCCTCCTTCGTCGGAACGCCCATGAGGCACCCACGCACGATGCCCATGATTCGCTCGCCTCGCTCACTCATGGCCGTTCCTGTCTCGCCGCGAACTCGCGCAGTACCTCGCGGGCGATCACGGTCTTCTGGATCTCGTTGGTGCCCTCCTCGAACCGCTGCGCCCGGGCGTCCCGGTACACCCGTTCGATCGAGCTGGTCGACCAGTAGCCGATGCCGCCGTGGATCTGCAACGCCTTGTCGGTGACCCGGGTCAGCATGTCGACCGCGGTCAGCTTCGACGCCGACGACAGCACCGCCGAGTACGGGCTGCCGGCCTCCCACTCGCGCGCGGCGTGCAGCGTCAGCGCCCGGGCCGCCTCGATGTCCGCCGCGTTCTCCGCGATCGCGAAACTGATCGCCTGCCGCTGGGCGAGCTTCTTGCCGAACGTCTCCCGACGCAGCGCGTGTGCCATGGCCAGCTCGTGCGCGCGGCGGGCCAGCCCCACGCAGCTCATCGCCACCGAGATGCGGCTCGGCTGCAGGAACCCGCCGAGCGCGACCTCCAACCCGCGGCCCTCCGCACCGAGCCGGTTCGCCACCGGCACCGGCGTACGGTCGAACGTCAGGTGCGCGTGGTCGGTGCCGTGCACGCCCATCGTCTCGGCCATCTCCTCGACCGTGACCCCTGCCGCGTCCCGGTCGACCATCAGCGCGACGGTGCCGTCCTTGCCGGTGGTGCCGGCCAGCCGGGCGAACAGCAGCCACCAGTCGCAGTGGACGCCGAAGGTGATCAGGTGCTTCTCCCCCGACAGCAAGTACGTGTCGCCCTCCCGCGTCACGCTGCACCGCAGGTCGGCACCGGTACCGGCGGTCGGCTCGGTCAGCGTGAACGCCGCCCTCCGTTCCCCCGCGATCACCGGTAGCACGAACCGCGTGCGCTGCTCGTCGGTGGCGAACTGGTCGATCGCCCGCCAGATGCCGTTGACCACGTGCACGATCATCCGAATCGACGCGTGCGACATGCTGAACAGCTCCATCAGCTCCAGGTACCGGGAGAACGGCACCCCGCGGCCGCCGTACTCCACCGGCGCGGCGAGCGACAGGTAGCCGCGGTCGCGCAGCTGCGCGAACACCTCGTCGGGTACCACCCCGTCGGCCTCGATGCGCTGCGCCCACCGCTCGGCCGGCCCGGCCACGTACTCGGCCACGTCCGCCTTGAGCGCCGCGAACTGTTCCTCGTCCACCGCGGGGGCGAGGCTCGGGGGCTTGGTCTGGGTCACGTCGTACTCCTCGTCGCAGGGGTCTGGCTCAGCGGCAGCACCGCGCCGGGATGCGTCGCGGACGACACCGCGCCGGGGCGCGTCGCGGACGGCGCCGCGGGCGGCGGGATCGGGGACGGCGTCACTGGACACCGTCGCGTTCCGGGCGCAGCGCGCGGGCCCGCTCGCGCAGCAGGTACTTCTGGATCTTGCCGGTCGGGTTGCGGGGCAGCTCGTCCACCAGCTCCAGCCGCTCCGGCCAGTACGTCTTCGCCACCTGGTGGGTGTTCAGGTACTTCTGCATCGCGCCGAAGTCCAGATCGGCGTGCGGTGCCGGTACGACGAAGGCGCAGGCACGCTCCCCCAGCCGGGGGTCGGGCATCGCCACGATCGCGACCTCGGCCACCGAGGGATGCTCGTAGAGCAGCTGCTCGATCTCCGACACCGGTACCTTCTCCCCGCCGCGGTTGATCACGTCCTTGACCCGGCCGGTGATGCGGATGTACCCGGACTCGTCGATGATGCCCAGATCCCCGGTGCGGAAGAAACCGTCGGCGGTGAACGCGTCCGCGGTCCACTCCGGATGGTCCAGGTATCCCTCGAAGAACGTCGGCGACCTGAGCTCGAAGTTGCCCTCGACGCCCGGCGGCAGCTTCCGGCCCTCGTCGTCGACGATGCGGATGGTGATGCCGTCCAGCGCCCGCCCGTCGGTACCCCAGGTCTTGGCCGGCTCGTCACCCGGCGCGGCGAGCGTGCCGAGGCACGTCTCGGTGGTACCCCAGGCGCCGCAGACGGTGGTACCGAGGACCCGGGTCGCGCGTTCGGCGAGGCCGCGCGGCACGGCGGCGCCGGTGGCCACGAAGATGCGCAACGACTCCGGCGCCCGGTCGCCGTCCTCGACACCCTTCACCAGGTCGGCCAGGAACGGCGTCGCCGCCTGGACGAAGCCGACCCGGTGGTCGCGCATCGCCCGCAGCGCCCGCGACGACGACCACTGCCCCTGGATCACCTGCGGTGCGCCGAGCACGAACGCCAGCCACATCCCGTACAGGAAGCCGGTCTGGTGCGCCAGCGGCGACGGGATGAACACGGTGTCGTCGGTGCCGAGCCCCAGATGCCGGACCTCCATCAGCGCGGCGGCGGTCAGCGAACGACCCTGCATCAACGCAGCCTTCGGCTCCCCGGAGGTACCGGAGGTGAACAGCAGCTGTGCCGTCGCGTCCGCGCTGGGCCGGTGCGCGCCGAGCCGGGTGACGTCGATGGTCACGTCCCGCAGCAGCTCCGGGTAGCTGTGCCAGACGGCGCTGCCGCCGTCGGGTAGCCGCAGCCGATCGGCACCGCTGTCGCTCGCCGGGACCACGACGACGTCGGTCAGCGCGTCGAGACCCGGCCCGGCGTCGGCCGGCGCGGCGTCCCCGACGCTGCCGGACATCCCGGCACCGAGCAGCGCGGCCACCTCCTGCCGATGGTCCCGGCCCCGGAAGCTGTCCGGTACGAACAGCACCTTGGCACGCGAGCGGCGCAGCGCGAACGCCATCTCGCGTTCCCGGAAGATCGGCATCAGCGGGCAGCACACCGCCCCGATGCGCAGGGTGGCGAGCGAGATCACCACGAACTCGAACCAGTTCGGCAGCTGGAAGGCGACCCGGTCACCGGGCCCGACACCCAGGTCGAGCAGCAGCGTGGCGACCCGGTCGGCCTGCTCCATCAGCTCCTGCCAGGTGTGCGTGTGCATCGAGCCGGGCCGCACGTCGACCAC
Source organism: Actinocatenispora sera (assembly GCF_018324685.1). Classification (NCBI taxonomy): domain Bacteria; kingdom Bacillati; phylum Actinomycetota; class Actinomycetes; order Micromonosporales; family Micromonosporaceae; genus Actinocatenispora; species Actinocatenispora sera. Next base: position 4,983,911 of record NZ_AP023354.1, read on the forward strand.
CGCGGTGGCGTGCGGCCGTTCGGTGGCCCAGCGTTGCACCCACTCGCTGATCGGTACCTGCGCCGAGGCCGGCGCCTGGCGGCTGCGGGGCCGGCGCGGCCGGCCGGTGCCGCTGCCGTCGGCGACCGACATCGGGATGCCGATGCCGTTCATCGCGGTCAGGAACTCCGGATAGGAGATCCGGTACGCGTTGGGGTAGGTGAGGCTGGACCGCCCCGCCGCGCGGGAGGCCGCGACGGCGAGCGACATCAGTACCCGGTGGTCGTTGAACGACGACATGCTCGCGCCGGTCAGCGCCGGGACGCCGTGCACGCGCAGGGTCGAGTCGGCCAGCTCCAGCCGGCCGCCCATCCGGTTGAGCTGCAGCATCGCCGAGGCGCGGTCGGACTCCTTGAGCCGGGCGTGCCCGACGTTGCGCAGCACGGTGGTACCGCGGGCGAAGGTCGCCATCGTGGACAGCACCGGCAGCATGTCGGGCAGGTCCCGGCAGTCGACCTCGGCCGCGGCGAGCGGCGAGCCGTCGTGCCGGACCCGGACCGCACCGGCGGCGGCGTCGTAGTCCAGGTCGAGGCCCATCTCGGCCACGATGGACAGCAGCTCCGCCTCGGGGTGGTCGGTGTCGGCCGCGGCGGTGCTGGTCAGCCCGTGGAACAGCACATCGGAGCGGTGGATCGCGGCTGCGGCCAGGCCGAACGCGGCGGAGCCGATGTCCGGTGGCAGGGTCACGGTGGCGGGTACGGCCTGCTGGTTCGGCTCGACCGTGAAGGTGCGCCAGTCGTCGGCGACATCGACCGCCAGGCCGAACCGGCGCATCATGTCGACGGTCAGCCGCAGGTAGGTGCGTTCGTTGAGCTCGCCCTCGACCTCGATGACCGTGCGGCCGGTGGCGAACGGCGCGAGCAGCACCAGGCCGGAGATCCACTGGGACAGCGTGCCGGGGATCTGCACCCGGCCACCGGTCGGCCGGTGCGGCTGCACCTGGATCGGCGGGCAGCCGTCGGCCGACGACAGCCGTACACCCATCTGCTCCAGGGCCCGCAGCAGCGGGGCGACCGGGCGGCGCTGGAAGTACTTCTGGCCGGTGACGGTGACCGGCGCGTCGGCGAGCGAGGCGAGACCGATCATGAAGTACAGGGTGGTACCGGAGCTGCCGGCGGTGACCGTCTCGCGCACCGGGTGGTAGCCGCCGCCGTGCACCACGAACGTGTCACCGCTGATCTCGACCCGGACACCGAGCGCGCGCAGCAGCTCGACGGTGTAGTGCACGTGATGCGCGTCGGAGAGGCCGTGCACGGTGCTGGTACCGGGCGCGAGCGAGGCGAGGATGAGCGCCCGGTGCGCGTGGTACTTGGAGTTCGGAACGACGACCTCACCGGTCAGTGGCTCGCTCGTCCCGGCGACTGACAGATGCACGTGACCTCCCAACCAACCGCCGGCAAGCGGAGGTCGCAGGTTCGGCGCGGTGGTGGCGGTCGTATCGACTTGTGCTGCACTCGAACACAGCCGAGCGGTCGGGAACCCTCGCGCCAGAGGAATCGGTGCTGCGATCTCGCCTACGGGCACGTAACCTACGGTTCCGTAGATCCGATGGGGAACTTACACCCGTCCGGACCGGTTACCAGGCAGTACGGCCAGGTGTCTGCTCGGTAACAAGAGTCACACCAATTGTAGTGATAACTGGCGCTCGAGGGGATCGTTGAACCGCGTCCGTTTCATCCGGACCGCCGGGTTGCCTACTCGGCGTGCCGGTCCAGGAACGTGTACACGTCGGTCTCGTCCACGCCGGGGAACGTGCCCGGCGGCAACGCCGCGAGGATGTGCGAGTGCGCCCGTGCCGACGGCCAGGCGAGCTGGTCCCAGCGCCGGGACAGCTCCGCCGGCGGCCGGCGGCAGCACTCACCGTCCGGGCATGCCGATTTCGCCGTGGTGGTCGTCTCCCGGCCGCGGAACCAGCGCGAGTCGGCGTAGCGCACGCCGAGCGTGATGGCGAAGTTGCGGTCCCGGCTCGGATCGACGTACGCGGCGCACCAGTGCGTGCCGTTCGGCTTGTCGGTGTACTGGTAGTAGATCGAGAACCGGTCCGGCGCGGCGAACACCTGCCGACCCGACCAGTACCGGCACATCCGCTGGCCCTCGATCGCACCCGTGGCGTCGGTCGGGAACACCAGCCCGTCGTTGGCGTACGCCTTGTAGATGATTCCGGACTCGTCGTTCTTGGTGAAGTGACACCGCAGGTCCAGGTGGCGGGTGGCGAGGTTGGTGAACCGATGGGCGGCCATCTCGTACGAGGTGGCGAACACGTCACGCAGGTCCTCCACCGACAGTTCCCGCGCCTTCTTCGCCTGCTGCAGGTAGGGCACCGCGGCCGACTCGGGGATCAGCACCGCGGCGGCGAAGTAGTTCGCCTCCACCCGCTGGCGCAGGAAGTCGGCGAAGTCGCGCGGCTGGTCGTGGCCGAGCAGGAAGTGGCCGAGGGTCTGCAGCAGCACCGTGCGCGGGGTGTGCATGCCGAAGCTGGCCCGGGCCAGGTAGATGCGCCGGTGCCGCAGGTCGGTGACCGATCGCACCGAGTGCGGCAGGTCCGCCACGTAGCGCAGGGTGAAGCCGGTGTGCGCCACCAGCGCCAGCAGCAACCCCTCCGAGACCGCTCCCCCGCCGTACCCGACCGCCTCCAGCGACTGGGCGGCGAGCCGTTCGATGCCGGCGAAGTAGTTGTCCCGCTCGCGCATCTCGGTGCGCAGCGCGGCGTTCGCGATCCGCGCCTCCTCCGGGGTACCGGTCGGGCGGGCGTCCCGCCGCTTCAGCTCCCCGTACAGCGCGACGAGGTGTTCCAGCACGTCGGTGGGCACCCGCCGGGAGACGTGCAGCCGGGGCAGCCCGAGCGCGCCGTACAGCGGGTCGCGCTGGGCGGCGGCCAGGGCCAGTTCGAGCTGGGCCCGCCGGGTCGGCGGTTCGCCGGACAGCAGGTCGTCGAGGCCGCAGCCGAGCTCGGCGGCGAGCGCGGTGAGCAGCGACAGCTTCGGCTCGAGGCGGCCGTTCTCCAGCATCGACAGCGCGGACGGTGAGCGGCCGACCCGCTGGCCGAGCTCGGCGAGGGTCAGCCCGGCCTGGCCGCGCAGGTGCTTCAACCGCTGGCCGAAGGTCGCAAGATCGAGCTCAACGGTGAAACTCTGATTTTCTTTCGGCTGCAACTTCGCCATCGCTTCACGATAGTTGAAATTCTGCAGATCTTCACCTCACATTCCGCTGGGGTCGCGGTCCCCCGGCCCACAGACTCGTCGGTATCGCGAGGTGGCGCGGCAGCGTCGTCGTCCGCCTCGCGGCCGGCAGCCACGCGACGAGCCCAGCGCTGTGCCAGCACCGCGTCGGCGATCATCAGCGCACCTTGCAGGAGGCAGCGACATGTCGACCAGCAGCACGCACACCCCGGAGACCGGACAGACCCGCACCGCCGCGACGGCGCGGAACAAGGCAGCCCAGCTGGAGCGGCACTGGCGTACCGACCCCCGCTGGTACGGCGTGGCCCGCGACTACACCGCCGCCGACGTGGTGCGGCTGTGCGGTTCGGTGCAGGAGGAGCACACCCTGGCCCGGCTCGGCGCCCGGCGGCTGTGGCGGCTGCTGCGCTCGGAGCGCTTCGTGCCGGCGCTCGGCGCGCTCACCGGCGGTCAGGCGGTGCAGATGGTGCGGGCCGGCCTGCAGGCGATCTACCTGTCCGGCTGGCAGGTCGCCGCGGACGCCAACCAGGCCGGCCAGACCTACCCGGACCAGAGCCTGTACCCGGTGAACTCGGTGCCGACCGCGGTGCGCCGGATCAACAACGCGCTGCTGCGCGCCGACCAGATCGCCTGGGCCGAACGGCAGTCCGACGGTGCCGACCCCGGTGACGAGGCCGACGTGCACTGGCTCGCGCCGATCGTCGCCGACGCCGAGGCGGGCTTCGGCGGCCCGCTCAACGCGTACGAGCTGATGAAGGCGATGATCGCCGCCGGCGCGGCCGGGGTGCACTTCGAGGACCAGCTGGCCAGCGAGAAGAAGTGCGGGCACCTGGGCGGCAAGGTGCTCGTGCCGACCGGGCAGCACATCCGTACCCTCAACGCGGCGCGGCTGGCCGCCGACGTGGCGGGCGTGCCGAGCGTGGTGATCGCCCGGACCGACGCGCAGGCGGCGACGCTGCTCACCTCCGACGTGGACGAGCGCGACCGGCGGTTCGTCACCGGGGAGCGCACCGCGGAGGGGTTCTTCAAGGTCAGCAACGGGCTCGACGCATGCGTGGCCCGGGGCCTCGCGTACGCGCCGTACGCGGACCTGCTGTGGATGGAGACCGGCAAGCCCGACCTCGGCGTCGCACGGCGCTTCGCCGAGGCGATCAAGCGGCAGTACCCGGACCGGATGCTCGCCTACAACTGCTCGCCGTCGTTCAACTGGAAGCGGCACCTCGACGACGACACGATCGCGCGCTTCCAGCGGGAACTCGCCGCGATGGGGTACTCGTTCCAGTTCATCACGCTGGCCGGGTTCCACGCGCTCAACCACTCGATGTTCGATCTGGCCCGCGGGTACGCGCAGACCGGGATGAGCGCGTACGTGACCCTGCAGGAGGCGGAGTTCGCCGCCGAGGCCGAGGGGTACACGGCGACCCGGCACCAGCGCGAGGTGGGCACCGGGTACTTCGACCTGGTCTCGACCGCGATCGCGCCGAACTCGTCCACCACGGCGCTGGCCGGCTCGACCGAGGCCGAGCAGTTCGGTACCACCGAGAAGGCGCCGGCCGCCTGACCCACCCCGCACGCGTTGATCAAGGGATTCGGCCACGTTTCGCCTGGAGCACATGCCGCAATCCCTTGATCAACGCCCCGGGGATGCACGGGGGCGAGCGGTCGGCCGGCGGGGGCGCCGCCGGGGTGCTGTACTGAGCGCACCGAACCCGGGGAGGCGATCGTGCACGTACTGGGCATCGACATCGGTGGCAGCGGCATCAAGGGCGCGCCGGTCGACGTCGGCACCGGCGAGCTGGCCGGCGAGCGGTACCGGATCACGACACCGCACCCGCCGACCCCGGACAACGTCGCCGACGTGGTCGCGCAGCTGGTCCGGCACTTCGAGTGGGACGGCCGGGTCGGCGTCACGTTCCCGGGCGTGGTCAACCACGGCGTCATCGCTACCGCGGCCAACCTCGCCCCGGCGTTCGTCGGCGTCGACGCGCACGCCCTGTTCGCCAAGGCGACCGGCCGGCCGGCGACGGTACTCAACGACGCCGACGCGGCGGGCGTGGCCGAGATGCGGTTCGGCGCCGGGCGCGGCCGGCCCGGCACCGTCCTGCTGCTCACCTTCGGTACCGGGATCGGCAGCGCGCTGTTCGTCGACGGCACGCTGGTACCCAACACCGAGTTCGGTCACCTGGAGATCGACGGGCACGACGCGGAGAAGCACGCCTCCGCGGCCGCCCGGGAACGCGACGACCAGGACTGGTCGCACTGGGCGCACCACCACGTCCACCCGTACCTGAACCACGTGGTGGCGCTACTGTCCCCGGAGCTGGTGATCATCGGCGGCGGGGTGAGCAAGAAGGCCGACAGGTTCCTGCCGGAGCTGGCCGAGGTGCACACCGAGCTGCGGCCGGCCGAACTGCGCAACGAGGCGGGCATCGTCGGCGCCGCCCTCGCCGCCGGCACGCACTGACCGCAGCGCCCGCCCCGGCGGTACGGTCGATCGCGGCGCCGGCGCCCAGCCACGGCCACGACCACGGCCACGGCCACTGGACCGTCCGCCGGACCACGGTCCGATCCGGCCGACCGCGGCGCCGGACTCCGGCCCGAGCTGCCGGACCGCCGGACGCGGCCCCGTCCGGGGTACACCGGAGGCGTCGGACATACGACACCCGATCGGGTCCGGCATGACACTTCGTGTCCGCTGATTCCCCGCAGGCAGCGCGGTGTCGCGGCCCGGCCGCGGTACCGCCACCGTGGGTGACCGGGACAACGATCGAGGTGTCCTGCGCAGGACACCGCAGCGCGGCCCGAGCAAGCACGATTGCGCCAGGCGACACAGTTGCCGCCGAGTAGTCCAGCGGGTCACCGGGGACCTGTGGAAGGAGCGCACGCGCCATGCCGACCGTCGAAACCGCAGCCGTTGCGGCTGCCACGTACGTGGCGCTGTTCGCCGGCCACCACCTCGGTGACCACCCGCTGCAGAGCCCCGCCGCCGCGGCCGGCAAGGGCGCGCCGAGCCCGATCGAGCTGGCCCGCGGTGCCAACCCCTGGCGCGGCTGGAGCTGGTGCCTGCGCCACGTCCTGGTCTACACCGCCGTCCAGGCGATCTGCCTCGCGCTGGTGGCGGTGGTCGCGCCGGTCGGGCTGGCCGGCGTCCTGGCCGCACTGATCGTCTCGGCGGCGAGCCACGCGGTGATCGACCGGCGCTGGGTCGTGCAGTGGTTCCTCGCCGCAAAACGCGCGGACGACTGGTCGGAGGGGCCGTACCTGGTCGATCAGTCGCTGCATCTGGGCCTGCTACTGGTCGCCGCGGTGGCCGCCGCGAGCGTCCGGACCTCCGGCGGGCTCGCCGCGGTCGCCTGCGCCGGCGCCGCGCTGGTGGCGGCCGCGCTCGTGGTGGAGCGCCGCCGGGCGGCGCACGCCGCGACCCCGGCGGCCGTGTCCGCGCACCGCTGAGCCCGGCGGGCGCCGGCCCCGCACGGGTGCGGGACCGGCGCCGACTGCGGCGACCGTACGGCCCGATCGGTCGGACCGGCTCAGTGCCGGGTGGCCGCGCCGGTCCTCGGGTCGAGGATCAGTGGCCGGGTGTCCGGCCGGTGCCGGAAGTCGAGCATCCCGGTCAGGCTGCCCGCCCGGCTGTCGAACGAGTGGTCACCGATCCGGCCGGTGTGCCAGTTGTCCTCGATGAACCGCAGTACCGAGGTCTGGTCGGTGCGGGTGTGGTCGACGTGGTTGCGCTTCGCGTACGGCGAGAGCACCAGCAGCGGCAGCCGCGGCCCGTAGCCGCACCGGTCGGCGTACCCGCCGCTCGACGGCTTCGCGGTGCATGCCGCCTGGTCCTGGGCCGAGTCGGCCGAACCGTTGAGCACCGTCGGCGCGACGTGGTCGTACCAGCCGTCGGAGTCGTCGTAGGCCAGCACCACCGCGGTCGACTTCCACTCCTTCGAGCGCTGCAGTTCGTTCAGCGTCCGGACCACGAACCGCTGTTCGTCCAGCGGATCGGAGTAGCCGGCGTGCCCGTCCTGGTACTCGGACGCCTTCAGGAAGCTGACCGCGGGTAGGTTGTCCGCCGCGAGACTCCGGTCGAAGTCGGTCAGGTCGTACTGGTGGTTGGCCTGGTCGGTGTGCCCGATCGCGCGCACCGACGACGGCGGCAGGTGCTTCGGATTCGACGTCGACTCGTAGTACTGGAACGGCTCGTGGTGCGGGCTGTAGTCGACGACCTGGGTACCGCCGATGTTGGCGTGCGTGGCGCCGCACACCGCGTACCCGTTGGCGGTGCCGGTCGGCCGGAACCCACCCTGGAACCAGCCCCAGGTCACGCCCGCCTCGTTGAGCCGGTCGCCGATGTTGTCGCCGGTCATCACCGCGAGGTTCTCGTCGGCGGTGTGGTTGTGGTCCGAGCAGTCGTCGAACGCCGGGTCCGGGTCGTTGATGACCGTGCCGACGCCGTCGGCGTCCGGCGAGGCCACCACGTAGGAGTCGGACGTCTTCTCGTGCGTCACCGGGTCGACCGCGTAGCCCCCGTGCGTCTGGCCGGAGATCAGGTTCAGCGCGCCCGGCGTGGACGGCCCGTAGGTGGTGTTGAACGAGTTGTCGCTCAACGAGTACCGCTGGGCGTAGTTCCACAGCGCGGTGACCGTGTTGCCGTCGTAGTAGTCCATCACCAGGCCCGGCTCCCCGAACAGCAGCGGCTGCCCGGTGCAGGTGTCGGTCTCGGTGTACTCGACGAACTTGTCGGCCTTCCCGCCGTCGTACGCCTTCTGCTCGGCGCCGTAGCCGTGGTTCTGGTCGCAGGTCAGTGCCTGCGATCCGGACAGCCGCTTCGGGTCGTACTGGTTCGGGTTGTTCGTCAGCAGCTCGTGCGACAGGCCGTCCACCGACGGGGTGTGCGCCGCGGCGTGGAACGGGGTGCCGTCGGTGTTCGCCGCGTGCGGGTAGGTGCCGAAGTAGTGGTCGAACGAGATGTTCTCGCCGAAGATCACCACCACGTGCTTGATCGGCGTCGCGGTGTGCACCGGACGGTGTCCGTGGCCATGGCCGTTGCCGTGGCCGGCCCAGCTGACGGACGTACCGGCGACCACGGTCACCGCGGCGAGCGCCGCCGCGGTGACCACCGCCAGCTTGGCACTGCGGGTATGGATGCGGGCTTTCACGCCCACTCGCCTCCTTGCGCGGAGCGGAAGGCCGGCCGTGTGGCCGGCGGCGACCCGGCGGTCCGGGTACCGACCGCACTCTGACGGCCGCCGGTGGCCGCCGGCCCAACGCCGGTTGGCCGGCGGGTGAAGAGGTCACCGATCCACAGTGGACTAGCTGAGCAGGGCGCTGCCGTAGTGGTCGTGGTCGTCGCGCACGCCGGGCAGGGCGAAGAAGTACCCGCCGCCGAACGGCGTGATGTAGTCGACGAGCGGCTCGTCGATCAGCCGGGTCTGCACCGCCTCGAACTGCGCGGCCAGATCCCGCTGGTAGCAGACGAACAGCTGCCCCATGTCCAGGTCGCCCACCGCGTCCACGCCCCGGTCGTAGTTGTACGGCCGGCGCAGCAGCACCGAGGACGCGGTCTTCGCCGTCCGCGGGTTCGCCCGCCGGATGTGCGAGGTGAGCGGGATCGCCGAACCGACCGGGTCCTTCGCGTACTGCGGGGCGTCGTGCTCGTGGGTGCCGTCCAGCGGTGCGCCGTTGTCGCGCCGGCGGCCGAACAGCAGCTCCTGCTCGGAGGTGGAGATCCGGTCCCAGAACTCCAGGCGCATCCGGATCAGCCGCACCACCTGGTAGCTGCCGCCCCGGGTCCAGGCCGGCTCGCCGGCTTCCCGGCCCAGCCAGACGACCTGGTCCATCCGGTGCGCGTCGGCGGCGTCCGGGTTGGCCGTACCGTCCTTGAACCCCATCAGGTTGCGCGGCGTGCCGGACGGGCGCGGCGGCGGCACGAACCCGTCCAGCTTCCACCGGATCTGCATCGCGCCGCGGGTGGCCCGGGTGACGTCGCGCAGCGCGTGGATCACGGTGTCGCGGTTCGGCGCGCAGAACTGCACGCTCAGGTCACCGTGGCACCAGGCCGGGTCCAGGTCGTCGTTGGGGAAGGTGCGCATCGGCCGCAGGTGCTTCGGGCGCCGGTCGGCCAGCCCGTACCGGTGGTCGAACAGCGAGGCGCCGACCCCGACGGTGACGGTGAGCCGGTCGGCCGGCACCTGCGGGCCGAGGATGCCGGAGTCGTCCGGCGGCGCGGTGATGCCGGGATTCGGCGGGGTACCGCCGGCGGTCAGGAACCTGGCCCGCCCGGTGATGGTGGTCAGCAACTCGGCCAGCTGCGGGCGATCGGCGGCCAGCACGTCGAACGAGACGAACGTGCTGTGCGCCGGTGCCGCGTCCACGATGCCGGCCTGGTGCGCGCCGTGGAACTCGACGTGGTCGGGCTGCGCCGGTTCGTCGGCGTGCGCGTACCGCTGGCTGCCGAGGGTGGCGCCGACGCCGGCGACCGCGCCGGCGCCGACCCCGATCGCCCCGGTCAGCAGCTGCCGGCGGGGCCAGCGGGACTCACTCATCGGCGTTCCTTCCTCGTCGCGACCCCGGCGCGGCACCCGAACGCGCGCTGCCCGTGGTCCGCTGGCTCACTGCGCCCTCCGTACCTGGGCCAGGGCGGCGATCGGGGCGAGCCGCTCCAGCGCCTCGCCGGCGGCGCCGTCGATCGCGCGGCGCTGCGCCGCGGACAGCTCGTCGACCGGCGTCCAGATGCCGTGCCGGTACTGCGCGTCCAGCAGCGTGCGCAGCTTGTGCAGCGCGGCGTCCGCCGCCGGCAGCCCGCGGAACCGTGACTTCAGCACCGGGCGCAACGCGTCGAGTACCGCGACGGTGCCGTCGACGTTGGCCCGGGCGGTGGCGAGGGTGGTGCCCGACCCCTGGTCGGCCTCGCCGGTCAGCTCGAACTGCAGGGTCATCTCCAGGATCTCGTGCGCGCGCAGCGGCAGATCGTTGGGATCGACCCGTTCGGTGCGGAACTGCGCGACAAGCTTCGTCACGTCGGCCGACAGCGCGTCGGCCGGCCTGCGCAGCGCGGGCAGCGACTCGCCGTGCCACAGCCCGTACTCGATCCGGTGGAAGCCGGTGAAACCCGGGTCGTGGACGCCCTTCGGCAGGCCGGCCGGCAGCCGGTCGATCGCGTCGGCCAGGTCGCCGAACGTGCCGTACGCCGCGCCAAGCCGCTCGTAGTCCAGGTGGGCCGGCAACCAGGCCCGCCGGGCCGCGGCCCGGTCGCCGGCGCGGACCGCGGCCGCCAGCCGGCGCACATCGCGCCGCAGGGTGGGGAACGCGTGCTGCACGGACGACCGGTAGGTGTCGACCGGGCCGCGCAGCACCTGCTCGTCGACCGGGACGATCGCCGGCGCGCCGCGCTTCGGGCCGTCGGTCACGGTGACGGTGGGGCTGGTGATGGCGTCGGTGTCCTCCGGCAGGCAGCGGAAGGCGTACCGGCCGCGGCCGAGGGTGACCTGCATCGGCCGGGTCGCGCCGGGGCCGAGGTTCTCCAGCTCGGCGTAGACGGCGCCGTTGGCCGGGTCGACCAGCTCCACCTCGGTGGTGTTGATGCCGACGTTGTGCACCCGGAACGTCTGCTCGCCGCCGTGCGGGTCGTGCCACTCGGTGGCGCAGCCGGACCGGGACACGGTCAGCGCCACCTCGCCGCGCTCGTGCCCGGTGCATCCCGCCAGGGCCAGCAGCGCCGTCGCGGCGACCACCGCCGTTCGTCGCGCGCGCCGCACCGCCACCGTCCTTCGCCGTCGTGCCCCGTCGGTGCCACAGCCTAGGGCCGCGGCCCGCGCGACTGCACCCCCGCCGCCGGGATGTTCACGGCCCGGCCACCCGCCGATCATCCGGTGACGGCGAAGCCGTCGAACCCGACCAGGCCGACCGACGGGTCGTGCGCGGTGACGAACACCGCCGCGTCCTGCTCGTCCGCCGCCCGCGGCACCGTCGCGGTGCCGACGGGCCGCCAGCTCGTACCGTCGGTGGACCAGGAGCCGGTCGCACGGGTGCCGGCGCGGGTCAGCCGCAGCCACACCGGCCCCGACGTGCCCGCGTCGGCGCGGGCCACCGACTCGACGTACCCGTCGCCGTCGGCGTCCCACATCAGCAGCAGGTTGCCGGACGGCTTCACCGCGAGTACCACGTAGCCGCCGGACGCGCCGGCGCCGGTCACGTCGTCGCGCAGCATCAGCCCGGCCCGCGCGTCCGGGCTGGTCGCCTCCTGGCTCGCCACCCGTACGGTCAGCGCCGCCGCCGGGCCGGCCGCGGCCGCACGGTAGATCGCCCCGTACTCGTCGGCGTGCGTCCACAGGTCGCTGCCGGCGGCGGCCACGGCGAGCGTGTCGCCGCGCTGCCCGAAGTACGCCTGGGTGCCGGCGAACGTGCGGTACGGCGCGGCGACCGGGGACTCGACGTACACCGTCGCCGTCGCCGCGTGACCGGCGCCGGTGGCGGTCAGGGTGGCGCGGTGCAGCGCGTCGGCGCTCTCGGGTGGGGTGGCGTGCCAACCGGCCGCGACCCCCTCCCCCGGCGGTACGGTGTCGAACCGGGTCGGTGTGGTGGCGGTGACCGCCCAGCCCGGTGCCGTCAGCGCCAGCGTCATGTCGGTCAGCGGGTCGGAGGTGGTGTTGCGCAGCGCCGCGGTGGCCGTCGCGGTGTCGCCGTGCTCGACCGCGCGGTCGGCGACGAGCGACAGCGGCCCGGCCGGGGCCGGCCAGCCGAGCAGCGCGCCGTCGGCGAGCAGCTGCGCCCGCAGCGCCGGGTAGTCCAGCTCCTGCAGCGTCGTGCCGGCGGCGATGGCCTGCACCACGGCGGTACCGGCGGCCTGACCGAGGATCATGAACACCGGTTCCATCCGTACCGAGCCGTACCCGATGTGCGACGCCGACATCGCCACCGGTACCGCGAGGTTCGTGCAGTCGGCCGCCCGCGGCACGATCGAGCGGTACGACACCGGCCACGGCCCGGGGATGTGGGTCTCCACGTTGCCCTCGTTGCGGGCGTGGCCGTCGATCACGATGCGCTGCGCGTTGTGCGCGTCCATCGTGTACGACGCGAGCCCGACCGGGTCGGGGGCGACCACCCGGCCCAGGCAGTCGTGCTCGGTGACCACGTAGTCGGAGACCATCCGCCGGCCCTCCCGCACGTACAGCTCGTGCGGCCAGCCGCCGGTGGCGGTGAACTCGTCGGCGGGCAGCCCCCAGGCGCCGACCGCGGCCCGCACGTCGGCGCTCACCCGCGGGTCGTTGGCCAGGAAGTACACCAGGCCCTGCTGGTAGCGCAGGTGCTGCTGGAAGATGCGCTCCCGCTGCCGGTAGGAGCCGGTCGGCCAACCGTCGGCGCCGCCGACGAAGTCGGTGGCCACCGCGCCGTTGTTGTTCAGGTCGGTCTTGCCGTTCGGCATCGTGCGGTTGTTGCCGAACACGTCGAACACGCCGGCGTCCAGGTAGCGCAGCAGCAGCTCGTACCGGTCCGGCCGGTAGCCGGCCGGCCTCAGCCACGGCAGCCGGTCGGCCGCCCGGGTCAGGCACAGCCGGAAGTTGTACGCCTGGACGCGCCGGTCACCGCCGCCGGTCGCGCCCGGCGTGCGGTAGGGGTCGACCGGGACCTTGAACTGGTGGTTGACCGCCACGTGGTAGCCGTCCCACGTCTCACGGTAGACCGCGTCGGCCTCCCGGCCGACCGTCCACCGCACGCCCGCTGCGGCCATCAGGTCACCCTCGTACGTGGCGTCGACGTACTGCGCGGCGGTCACCGCGAGGCCGCCCTCCAGCTCGATCGCATCGATGCGGCCGCCGTGCCGGCGGACCCGGACGAGATGCTGGTCGCGGTACACGGTGACGTGCCGCTCGACCCGCCAGTCCTCGAAGATTTGCTCGGCGACGTGCGGTTCGAAGGTGAACTGCGCGCCGCCCGCGCCGTAGTGCGCGCCGACACGCTCGTAGAACCGGCGGGCCAGGCCGCCGATCGCGGCGGAGACGCCCACGTCGGTGGCGCCCAGACCGCTCGCGGTGATGCCACCGACGTGCCGACCGAACGCCAGTAGTACCACCGATCGGCCCAGCCCGGCGGCGGTGACGGCGGCGATCACCCCGGCCGAGGTGGCCCCGTACACGCACACGTCGGCGCTCACCCGTCGCGGCCGGCCCGGTGCCGTGCGCCGGTAGTAGTACGGGCCGGGCGGCTTCGGGCCTGAGCTGGCCGGCTCCGCGGGATCCGGGCCGGACGCGGACGCGGAGCCGGGGGCGAGCAGTTCGGCGCCCAGCACGCCGGCGCCGAGCGCGCCGCCGGCCGCCAGCAGGCCCCGGCGGCGCAACCCGCCGCTCACCGCGCACCTCCCCGTACGGGGGCGGGCCCGGTCACCGCCGGCCGCGCCGTCGACGTGCGCCGAGCACCGGCCGCGGATCGCGCCACGAGAGTAGGCATGTCCGCACCCTACGGTCACGAACCGCCCGAGAACAGACATCGCTCGCAGCGTGGGACGCCGGGGCGGGGTCAGAGCGACGGGCCCAGCTCGGTGGGGTCGGCGTCGGTGGGGTCGGGTTCACTGTCGTCGGCCGACTCGTCGGTCCGGCAGCGGCGGACGATCTCGGCGAGCTGCTGCTGCCCGCTCGGCGGCGCCAGCCCCAGGTGGTACAGGTGCAGTTCGGTGGCGCCGGCCCCGAGCAGCGCGCCGGCGTGGTCCACCACCCGGGCCGGGTCGGCCGGCGGCAGCACCGTCAGGTACGCGCCGAGCGCGACCTCGTCGGGCAGCACCGACCTGGTGTGCGCCAGCGCCTCCACGCTCGCCGCCGTGGTCGGCCAGCACGCGGTGAGCACCGCGTCGACCATCGGCACCCCACCGGCCCGGTCGCCGCCGGTCCGGTCGCCGGTGGCGGCCTGGTCGGCGCCGCCGATCCGGTCATCGATGGCGGTCCGGTCAACGGTGGCGGTCCGGTCGGCGCTGGTCGCCGGATCGGTCGTAGCGGCAGCCGGGCGGACGGTGTCGGCGTCGACCGCGACGTCGGGGCTGGTCGCCCACGGGTCGGCGCGGCCGTGCAGGGTGATCCGGGCGGACGGGGCGTGCCGGTGCACCGCCGCGAGCACGTCGGCGCGCAGCGCGGCGGCGAAGTCGCGCCGGGTGGCGAGAACGATCTCCGCGATCCGGTCGCCGACCAGCTCGGCCATCGGCGCGTCGGCCCCGTACGTGCCGGCGAGCACGCCGCCGACCGCGGCGGACAGCCGTTCGGCGACCTGGTCCGGGTCCTGGCCGCGGCGGATCCAGTCGGCGGTGCAGTACCCGCAGCAGCAGACCGACAGCGCGCGCTGGGCGGCCGGCGGGAACACCCCGGCGGTCTTCTCGTGCCGCCCGTTGTGGGCGATGCCGAGCTGCCCGCACGCCTCCAGCGAGACGCCGTCGACCGGCACGCCGCGTACCGCCTCGGCGGCGAGCGTCGCCGCGTACTGCCGGACCTCGGGGTTGGCCGGGCACAGCGCGTACGGGTAGCAGTCGCCGCGATGGTTGCGGACGGCGACGTCGGGGTGTGCGGTACCGAGGTGGGTGGCGTGCGCCAGCACGATCCAGGCGGTGACCGAGATGCCGGCGGCGCGCAGCCGCACGGTGGCGGCGCCGAACGGGTCGTCGCCCGGCACCCAGTCGGCGGCGAGCGGGACGAGCCGGTGACCGGCCCAGGCGCGCTGCCGGACCGGGCGGTACAGCGCGGCCTCGCGCGCCTCGACGACCAGGTGCTCGGGGTGCAGCGGGGTGGCGGCGCGGGTGGCGTGGTAGCTCGCGGCGAGCGCGACCTCGGTGACTCCGAGGGCGCGGACCCGGGAGACGAAGGCGGGATCGCCCAGCACGTCCCACGGGTACGCGTAACCCACCACCCGCGCGGTCACCATGCGGCGACCCGTTTGCGGAACTCGGGCTGCACGGTGCGCAGGTAGCCGGCGTCGTCGCGGCGGGTGATGCCGCAGTCCAGGTACTGCCGGTGCAGCCGGGCCAGCGCCGCCTCGTCGAGCGTGACGCCCAGTCCAGGCGCGTCCGGCACCGCGACCGAACCGTCCACAATGGGCAGCGGGTTGGCCACCACGTCGTCGACCGCCCACGGGGCGTGCGTGTCGCACGGGTACGACAGCGCCGGCGCGGCGGCCGCCAGATGCACCATGGCGGCCAGACTAATGCCCAGGTGCGAGTTGGAGTGCATGGACAGGCCGATGCCGAACACGTCACACATCGCCGCCAGCCGGATCGAGGCGCGCAGCCCGCCCCAGTAGTGGTGGTCGGCGAGGATCACCTGCGCCGAGCCCAACCGTACGGCCTCGGGCAGGTGGTCGAAGGCGACCACGCACATGTTCGTGGCGAGCGGCATCGGGGCGCGCGCGGCGACCGCGGCCATCCCGTACCGGCCGGGGGTCGGGTCCTCCAGGTACTGCAGGTCACCGGCGAGTTCCCGGGCCACCCGGTGCGAGGTGGCGAGCGTCCACGCCGCGTTCGGATCCAGCCGTACCGGCAGCTCGGGCAGCGCCGCGCGCAGCGCCCGCACCGCGGCGATCTCGGCATCCGGCTCGAACACCCCGCCCTTGAGCTTGAGCGAGCGGAACCCGTACCGGTCGACCATGGCGCGCGCCTGGGCGACGATGCCGTCGGGGTCCAGCGCCGCGCCCCAGCCGTCCGGCCCGCCGCCGGGATGCCGGTCCCACTTGTAGAACAGGTACGCGGCGAACGGGATGGCGTCGCGCACCCGGCCGCCGAGCAGCGCGTGGACCGGCCGGTCGGTGCGCTGGCCGGCCAGGTCCAGCATCGCCACCTCGAACGGCGACACCACCCGGGCCAGCGACTTGCTCGGGCTGGACGCGCCGGTCAGCCCGTGCGCGTCCGGCGCCTCGGCGCCGCGCAGCTCGGCCGCGAGCCGGACGGCCATCCCGTTGGTGTCGAACAGGTCCAGCCCACGCAGCGCCGGTGCGGCGCGACGCAGCAGGCCCAGGTGCGCCGCGTCGCCGTAGGTCTCGCCCAGCCCGGTCAGCCCGGACACCGTGCGCACCTGCACGATCGAGCGCAACGCGTACGGCTGGTGCACGCCGGCGGCGTTGAGCAGCGGCGGGTCGGCGAACGCGACCGGGGTGACCACGACCTCGTCGATCCGGTCACGGGAGGCTCCGGCGGGCTCAGCCACGGCGCACCTCCGCCAGCGTGTCCCGGCCGGCCGCGACGATCGCGGCGAGGCGCTGCTCGTGCTCCGGCGACGGATCGCACAGCGGCGGTCGTACCCCGCCGACGTCCTGGCCGGACAGCCGGGCGCCGGCCTTGACCAGCGCCACCGCGTACCCGGGCGCCCGCGCGCGCAGCTCCGCGAACGGCAGGTAGAACGCGGCCAGCAGGGCGCCGGTGGTCGCCTCGTCGCCGCCGGTGACCGCGGCGTGGAAGGCGGTCGCGAGGTCCGGGACGAACGTCAGCACCGCCGAGGAGTAGGCGGCGACCCCGATCGCGGCGTACGCGGCGGCGGACAGCTCGGCGGTCGGCAGCCCGTTGAGGAACCGGAACTCCGCCGCCCGCCGGTGGCCGCTGTGCCGGATCGCGGTGACGATGCGCAGCATCGCGTCCACGTCACCGCGCCCGTCCTTGATCCCGGCCACCTCGTCGATGTCCAGCAGCGCGACCGCCGCGGCGGGGTCGAGCACCGCGTTGGCCCGCTGGTACACGATGACCGGCAGGCCACCGCCGGCGGCGACCCAGCGCACGTGCTCGACCAGGCCCGCCGGTGTCGACTCCACCAGGTACGGCGGGAGCAGCAGCGCACCGTCCGCGCCGGCCCGCCGGGCCGCGGCGAGGTTCTCCCGGGCCACCTGCGGCCCGCCGCCGACCCCGGCAAGCACCGGCACCCGGCCGGCGGTCACCGCGACCGCGGTGCGCACCACCCGCTCGTACTCGGCCGGCGACAGCGCGGTGAGCTCACCGGTACCGCAGGCCACGAACAGCGCGGCCGGACCGGCGGCGAGCTGGCGTTCCAGGTGGTCGGCCAGGCTCGGCCAGGCGACGTCGGCACGGTCGGCGGTGAACGGGGTGAGCGGGAACGAGAGCAGCCCGTCGAGTCGCATCGAACCTCCCGCGTCCACATATGTGGACAGCATCCAGTATTCAGATCGTCATTCGTGATGACGTTAGGGCCGGCCGAACGGCAGGGTCAAGGCGGCGGCCCCCACCGGTGACGAACCTCCGCCTGGTGAGCGGCCGAACCGCGGCTACTCGTCGTTCGCCCACTCGGCCCGGCGGGCGGGCAGCAGCAGGGTGAACACCGGCGGCGCCGGCCGGGTCAGCCGCAGCCGGCCGCCCTCCGCCTCGGCCAGGCTGCGGGCCAGCGGCAGCCCGATCCCGTGCCCGGACGCCGCGCCGCTGCGCCGGGCGAACAGCAACTGCTCCGACGCCGCGGTACCGGCACCCTCGTCGGCCACGTCGATCGCGAGCGCGCCGCCGGCGTTGCGGGCGGTCACGGTGACCTGCCCGGCGCCGTGCACGGTCGCGTTGTCCAGCAGGACGGACAGGATCTGGCGCACCGCGCTCGCCGACGCGGCGCAGCGCGGGATGTCCCCCTCCACCACCACCAGCAGCGACCGGCCGGTGGCGGCCAGCGTCGGCAACCGGTCCGCCCGCAGGTCGGCCAAAAGGCCGGCGACATCCAGCGGCTCGTTCGGCGGCGGGACGTCGCGGGCCAGATCGAGCAGGTCGTCGACGATGCGCTCCAACCGGTCGGCGTGCTCGATCGCGGCGATCACGTCCGGCCGCAGGTCGCCGTCCGGCTTCTCCAGCGCCATCTCCAGACCGAGTCGCAGCCCGGTCAGCGGGGTCCGCAGCTGGTGCGAGGCATCCGCGGAGAACGCCCGCTCCCGGGCGACCAGCCCACCGAGCCGGTCGGCGGTGGAGTTCAGCGACCGGGCCACCGAGTCGATCTCGGCGATGCCGATGGTGCGGGCCCGGACGCTGAAGTCGCCGTCACCCAGCCGCCGGGCCGCACCGGCGAGCCGCTGCAACGGCTCGGCCAGCCGGCCGGCCTGCCACCGGGCGAACACGGTCGCCGCGACGATGCCGACCAGGGCCAGCCCGGCCATGGTCAACCACGTCGGTACGGTGCGCCAGTAGACCTGGCTGCGCGAGGTTGAGGCACGCACCGCGCCGGCGACCCGCTCCCCCTTCTCCACCGGTACCGCCACCACCAGCTCGCCGGTGTCTTCGCCGGTGGTGACCTGGCCGCCAGTCATGGCCGAGCGCACCGCGCTGTCCGCCCGGGCCGGCCCGGCACCGTCGGTGAGGTGGCCGTCCGCGTCGTACAGGCCGAGCACGATGCCGTGTTTCGAGTGCGGAATCGACTCCGGGGTGCGCCGGGTGGCGTAGTCGGCGGTGATGTCCACCGCGGTCCGGTCGGCGACCCGCTCCATCTCGGCCCGCGCGTCGGCGACCTGCAGCTGGCCGAGCACCACCGCGAACGGGATGCCGAACAGGCCCGCGGCGAGGATCGCGGCGAGCAGCCCGACCGACAGGATGCGCTGACGCACGACCTACCTCCTGCACCCGGCCGGCGGCACACCGACCGGCCGCTCGCCGGTCAGTCCGCCTCCATCCGGTAGCCGCGGCCGCGCAGGGTGGTGATCCGCGGCGCCGCCACGCCGTTGTCCAGCTCGCTCTCGGTGTCGGCGAGCCGCCGTCGTACCGCCGCCATGTGCACGTCCAGCGTCTTCGTCGAGCCGAACCAGTTCTCGTCCCAGACATCCGACATCAACCGCTCCCGGCTGATCGCCACGCCGGGCTCGGCGGCCAGCCGGGCCAGCAGGTCGAACTCCTTGGCCCGCAGCGACACCTCCACCCCGCCGAGGGTGCAGCGCCGGGCCGAGGAGTCCACCACCAGCTCGCCGACCCGCAGCGCCTGCTGGTGCGGCGGTGCCGGGGCACCGCGGCGCAGGTGGGCCCGGATCCGGGCGAGCAGCTCGGCGAACCGGAACGGCTTCGTCAGGTAGTCGTCGGCGCCGGCCTCGAGGCCGACGACGACGTCCATCTCCTCGCGCCGCGCGGTCAGGATCACCAGCACGCACCCGGGCTGGGCGGCGCGCAGCCGCCGGCACACCTCGACCCCGTCCAGGTCCGGCAGCCCGAGATCCAGCAGCACCAGGTCGAACTCGCCGCTCGCCGCGGCACCCAGCGCGTCCCGCCCGGAGCGCACCCAGCGGACGTCGTGCCCGTGCGCCCGCAGGCCCGGCTCCAACAACCCACCGATCGTGGCGTCGTCCTCCACCACGAGCAACCGCGCCATGCTGGCCACCCTACCGGCCGGCCCCGCCTCGCTGGTCGCGGTCGACCCGGGCGGCGAACCCTCCCCGCCCATCACCGCTCCGGTCACCGGTGCAGCACCTCCTGGCGTCGTGCTCGTGTGCCGTCAACGCTAGGTGCCCGAAGGCAAGGGAACGGTTATCCGGCCGCAAGAGCCACGACGGCCACGGGATCCGGTCATCCGGCGGTGAAGCGCCGATATCGCCGCTGCGGGCGGCAATCCGGTCGCGCCCCGGCGCGGCCGGCCGTACCGTCCGGCGGGTGAGCGCCCTGACCCGACTGCCCAAGGCCGAACTGCACGTCCACCTGGAGAGCACGCTGCGCCGGGACACGCTGCTGGAGCTCGCCGCACGCAACGGGGTGCGGGTACCGGCCGACACCAGCGGGCACCGGTTCACCGGCTTCCGCGACTTCGGCGACCACGGCACCGCGGTACGGGCCTGCCTCGTCACCGCGGCCGACTTCCACCGGATGGCGGTCGAGTTCTGCGCCGACGCGCTGGCCCAGTCCATCCGGTACGCCGAGGTCACGTTCACCGCCGCCGCGCACGAGGAACGGCTGCACGCACCCGGCATGCCGCTCGCCGCGGTACTGGACGGGCTGGCCGAGGGCCGCGACCGGTACGGCGTGGTGACCCGGCTGATCCTGGACCACTCCCGCCGGCGGGGCGTCGACCGGCTGCGCCGCACCGTCACGCTGGCCCGTACCCACGCGCCGGCGGTGGCGGCGGTCGGGCTGGCCGGCGACGAGTCGTACCCGCTGGCCCCGTTCGCCGAGGTCCTCGACGAGGCGGCCGACGCCGGCGTGGCGCTGGTGCACCACGCCGGGGAGACCGCCGGGATCGCGAGCATCGCCGAGGCGGTCCGGCGCGGGCACGCGGCCCGGCTCGGTCACGGCGTCCGGATCCTGGACGACGACCCCGCGCACGCCGACCTGCTCGCCGAGGTACGCGAGCGGGGCATCGCGCTGGAGGTCTGCCCGTCGTCGAACGTCGCGTTGGGCGTCGTCGACTCGTTCGCCGCGCACCCGCTGCCGGCGCTGTGTGCGGCCGGCCTGGCCGTCACCGTCAACACCGACATCCCGGCGGTCGTCGGCACCACGCTGAGCAGCGAGTACCGGCGGATCGCGGACGCGTTCGGGTTCGCCCCGGCGCGGCTGGCCGACCTGGCGCGGGCCGGCGTCGACGCCTCCTTCGCGCCGCAGCCACTGCGCGCGACGCTGCACCGCGACATCGACGCCTGGTGTGCCGCGTACGCCCCCGCCGCGCCGCAGCCCGCCGGGTGACGCCGACGCTCCACTGTGGACCGGATGCGGTCAGCGGCGGGCGAAGGGGGCGGCGGGCGGGGCGGGGCTGTCGGTGGCGGTGGCGTCGGTGACCGGCCGGGTCCGGCCCACGAACCGGTCCAGCTGCTCGCCGGCCATCACCCGGGCCGGGAACGCCGCGCCGGCGCCGCGCCGGGTCAGCTCGGCCACCGGCAGCGGCCCGTCGGCCGCCGCGAGCACCAGGTTGCCGAACCGGCGGCCGCGCAGTACCGAGGCGTCGGAGACCAGCAGCGTCTCGGCGAACACCGCGCGCTGCGTCGCGACCTGGCCGCGGGTGAAGGCGCAGCCGGCACCGTCGGCCACGTTCTGCAGGTAGCAGCCGCCGGGACGCAGCACCCGCGCCACCGCGGTCAGGAACTCCACCGTGGTCAGCCCGACCGGGATCGCGGTGCCGGCGAAGACGTCGGCGATCACCACGTCGAAGCTGCCGGCCCGCATCGTCTCGACGGCCTCGCGGGCGTCGCCGATGCGGATCCGCGGCCGGCACTCGCGCGCCAGCGGCAGCTCCCGGCGTACCAGCTCGACCAGCGCGCCGTCGCGCTCCACCACCCGCTGGGCGGAGCGGGGCCGGGTCGCCGCGACGTAGCGCGGC
Source organism: Actinocatenispora sera (assembly GCF_018324685.1). Taxonomy (NCBI): domain Bacteria; kingdom Bacillati; phylum Actinomycetota; class Actinomycetes; order Micromonosporales; family Micromonosporaceae; genus Actinocatenispora; species Actinocatenispora sera. The sequence goes on from NZ_AP023354.1 coordinate 5,005,353, forward strand.
AGCGTCAGGCCGCCGCCGCCCAGGTGCAGCACGCCGATCGGCGCGCCCGGCTCGGCGACCAGGTCGAGCAGGTCACCCAGCCACCGCACGTACTCGAACTCCAGCCGGGTCGGGTCGGCCAGGTCCACGTGCGACTGCGGCGCCGCATCCAGCAGCAGGGTGTACGCGTCCGGCCGGTCCGGGTCCGCCACCAGCTCCGCCGTACCGGTGTCCACCGCGGCGCGCACCACCGCGCCACCCCGCCGTCTGCCCGCCATCCGGCCAGTATCGCCACCGGTCCCGGACGGGTACCGCCGGGGCGATGCGCCGGAGCCGGTAGGTTGCAGGACCGAACCCGGACCCACCCGAAGGAGCGGTATGGCCCACCGTGCGGTCACCAGCCGCGACGCCCGCTTCCAGCAGTGGCAGGCGCTCCTGCACAACCGCACCAAACGCACCCGTGCTGGCCTGTTCCTCGTGCAGGGGGTACGCCCGATCACCCTCGCGGTCCGGCACGGCTGGCGGCTCGCCACACTGCTGCGGCCCTACGGGGGGCGGCTGTCCGGCTGGGCCGCCGACCTGGTGGCGAGCTGCCCGACGACCGAGCTGGTCGAGGTCGCCGGCGACCTGCTGGCCGAGCTGGGCGGCAAGGACGCGCCGGAACTGGTCGCGATCGCCCACCAGCGACCCGACCGGCTGGACCGGCTGCGCGCCGCACCGGACCTGCTCGCGGTGGTGTTCGACCGGGCGGCGAGCCCCGGCAACATCGGCACCCTGACCCGCTCGGCCGACGCGTTCGGCGCCGCCGGCGTGGTCGTCACCGGGCACGCGGCCGACCCGTACGAGCCGCGGGCGGTGCGGGCCTCGACCGGCTCGCTGTTCGCCGTACCGGTGGTACGGGCGGAGCGCCGGGACGTGCTCGACTGGGTCGAGCGGCTGCGGGCCGGTGGCCTGCCGGTGCGGCTGGTGGGTACCGACGAGACCGGCGCCACCGATCTTCCGGCCACCGACCTGTCCGGGCCGACCGTCCTGGTGGTGGGCAACGAGACGACCGGTCTGTCCAGCGCCTGGCGGCAGGCGTGCGATGCGATGGTACGGATCCCGATGGGCGGCTCGGCCAGCTCGCTCAACGCCGCGGTCGCCGGCAGCCTGGTGCTCTACCACGCCGCCCAGCAGCGGGCAGCGGGCTGACCCGCGCCGGTACCGCGGTGTCGCCCGACCGTGATCATCACGGTGGGCCCGGCACAACCGAGGCGGATTATGATCGATCAGGCAGTTGGGACACCACACGGCGACGCCGGATCGGCGGACGCCGACAGCCGGGGGGCAGAGGCGTGACAGGGCCGGGCCGAGCACCGGGCCAGCAACTGGTCGGGCGTGCCGTCGATGCACCCAGCACGCGGTTCGGGCGGATCGGATCCGCGCGTTGAGCGGGCAGACCGGCCGCCGGACGGCAACCGGAACCAGGGCGGGGAGCCGGGCCGAGCGGGTCGCCGCAAGCTGGGCGGCGGCGATCTGGCAGACCAGCGTGGTGCCGGTGGCCCGGGGCGCACTCGCCGACCGGCTCCGGCCACTGGTCGACCAGCTGCTCGCGGCCGAAGCGCAGCCCGACGGCGGCTACGCCGCCGGCACCGAGGTGGGCGGCCAGCTCGTCGCCGAGCACTTCACCGACCCGGAGGCGCTGGCCCGCACGCTGATCGTGCTGGACGCGGCGGTGCCGGCCGAGCAGCGCGGCGAGCTGATCGCCGGCCTGGCCGCCGGGTACACCGCGGCGCTGCGCGGCCGCACCCTGGCCGAGCAGGAGACGATCCGGCTGGCCGCGATGCAGGCGCAGGCCCGCGCGGAGCGCGCGCTGAGTGCGGCGGAGGCCCGGTTCCACGCGGTGTACGCGGACTCCGCCATGGGCATCGCGCTGACCGACCTGGACGGCCGGGTGGTGGCGGCCAACGACGCCCTGCACACGATGCTGCGCACCGCACCCGGCGGCCTCGCCGACCGTGACCTGCTCGGGCTGGTCCATCCGGACGACCGGGACAGCCTGCGGGACATGGTCTCCGACCGGCTGGCCACCGGCACCATCGGCCGGATCCGCACCGAGCGCCGGCTGGTCGCCGACGACGGCGAGCTGCTGTGGGCCATGCTCGCGGTGTCGGTGGTGCGCGACCAGGCCGGCCGGCCCACCTATCTGGTGGTGATGGGCGAGGACAACACCCGCCGCCACCACCTGGCCGACACGCTGTCCTGGCAGGCCACCCACGACACGCTGACCGGCCTGGCCAACCGCACCCTGTTCACCGAACGGCTGCAGCGGCTGTTCGCCCGGGGTACCGGTCGGCTCGGGCTCTGCTTCCTCGACCTGGACGGCTTCAAGATCATCAACGACAGCCTCGGCCACCATGTCGGGGACGAGCTGCTGCGGCACGTGGCCGACCGGATCGCCGCCGCGGCCGGGTCGGACAGCCTGGTCGCCCGGCTCGGCGGGGACGAGTTCATGGTGCTGCGGGCCGATTCGGCCGGCGAGGCGGAGCTGGTCGCGCTGGCCGACCGGATTCTCGCGGCGCTGGACGAACCGATCACCGTGGCCGGCCACGAGCTGTCGGTGTCCGCCAGCATCGGCGTGATCGAACGCGCCACCCTCGGTACCGACGCCGCCGAGCTGATGCGCGCCGCCGACATCACGCTGTACTGGGCGAAGGCGGCCGGGAAGGGCTGCTGGGCGACGTTCGACCCGGAGCGCGACGCGCAGCAGGCGGCCCGGCAGCTGCTCGCCGAGGCGCTGCCCGGCGCGCTGCGCGAGGAGCAGTTCACCCTGTCCTACCAGCCGGTCGTGGACCTCGCCGACCACCGGGTGACCGAGCTCGAGGCGCTGGTGCGCTGGCGTCACCCGCGGCTCGGAGAGCTCGGCCCGGAGGCGTTTCTGGGCATCGCCGAGGAGACCGGGCTGGTCGTGCCGCTCGGCCGGTGGGTCCTGCAGGCCGCCTGCGCGCAGGCCCGTCGCTGGATCGACCGGTACGGCTGGGCGCCGGTGGTGTCGGTCAACCTCACCGTGCGCCAGGTGTGCGCGGCCGACCTGGTCGACGACGTCCGGCAGGCGCTGGCCGCGGCCGACCTGCCCGCCGAGGCGCTGCAGCTGGAGGTGACCGAGCGCGCGCTGATCGGCGCGGAGCCGGTCGCGGCGCTGCGCACCCTGTACGAGTCGGGGGTGCGGATCGTCATCGACGACTTCGGCACCGGCTACTCCAACCTGGTGTACCTGCGGCAGGCACCGGTGCACGGCATCAAGCTGGCCCGGTCGTTCACCGAGAGCTTCAACTCGCCCAGCCATCCGGACCGGGCCGACGTGGCGATCGTGCGGGCGCTGGTGTCGCTCGCGCACACGCTGAACCTGACGGTGACCGCCGGCGGGGTCGAGACCGCCCGGCAGGAGTCCCGGCTGCGCGCGCTGGGCTGCGAGTGGGGCCAGGGCTTCCGGTACGGGCGGCCCGCCGTCGCGGCGCACATCGACCACGTGCTCGCCGCCGGCCGCACCGTGGCACCACACGGCTGACGCGCGCGGGTGCCGGGCGACGGCGCTGCCGGCCGGCCGACCTTCTATGATCGGCAGAATGGCGGAGCACGTACTGGTCCCGTGGCAGATCACCGACGGCGACGGGGGCTGGCCGACCACCCTGCGCGTCGACGTGTGGGACGGGCAGGGCACGCCGCCGGACGTCTCCGACATCTCCTTCTACGTCCTGCCGTACGCGGTGCCCAGCGCCCGCGGCCTGATCACCGCGATGCCCCGGCTGCGGGTGGTGCAGGCGCTGACCGCCGGGTACGAGCAGATCATCCCGCTGCTGCGGCCCGGCGTGACGCTGTGCAACGGGCGGGGGCTGCACGACGCCAGTACCGCCGAGCACGCGCTCGGGCTGATCCTCGCCGCCCAGCGCGACCTGCCGAGGTGGGTGGACGACCAGCGCGAGCACCGCTGGGAACCGCACTACACCCGGTCGCTGGCCGACAGCCGGGTGCTGATCCTCGGCTACGGCTCGATCGGTACCGCGCTGGAGCGCCGCCTGCTGGCCTGCGAGGCGAGCGTGGTCCGGGTGGCGCGGTCGGCCCGGCCGGAGGCGCGGGTGCACGGGGTGAGCGAGCTGCCGGCGCTGCTGCCGCACGTCGACATCGTGGTACTGGTCCTGCCGGACAACGAGTCGACCGAGCGGCTGTTCGACGCCACCGCGATGGCCGCGCTGCCGGACGGCGCGCTGGTGGTCAACGTGGGCAGGGGGCGCACCCTGGACACCGACGCGCTCGCGGCCGAGACCGGGCGGGGCCGACTGCGGGCGGCGCTGGATGTCACCGATCCGGAGCCGCTGCCGGCCGAGAATCCGCTGTGGTCGCATCCGGGTGTGCTGATCACACCGCACGTGGCCGGCGGCTCGGCGACCTTCTACCCGCGGGCGCGCCGGCTGGTCGGCGACCAGTTGCACCGGTTCGTCACCGGTGCCCCGTTGCGCAACGTCGTCCGCGAGGGCTGACCTCCGGGTACGGCGTGCACCGCCGGCCGCCGGCGCCGGAGCCGGCGGGCGTCACGGTCCGCGACGCCTGGCGCCCGGTTCGCGCTACGGTGGACCGACGGCCGCCCGCGCGGGAATGCGCGGGGGCAGGCCACCGTTGTTACCCCCGAGGGGTATCGATCCGGAAGGGGAAACCGTGCCGACCGTCGAGTTGACCAAGGACAACTTCAACAGCACGTTGGAGAGCAACGACACCGTGCTGATCGATTTCTGGGCCAGCTGGTGCGGCCCGTGCAAGATGTTCGCACCGGTGTACGAGAAGGCCGCGGAGAGCAACCCGGACCTGGTGTTCGGCAAGGTCGACACCGAGGCACAGCAGGAGCTAGCGGCCGCGTTCGACATCCGTTCGATCCCGACGCTGATGATCGTTCGGGACAAGATCGTGGTGTTCTCGCAGCCCGGCGCGCTGCCCGAGTCGGCGCTGACCGACGTCATCGACCAGGCCCGCAAGCTGGACATGGACGAGGTCCGGGCCAGCGTCGCGGACCAGCAGGCCAGCGAGACGCAGGCCTGACCTCGAGCCGGCCGACCGCCGGCCACCGCAGCCACCCTCGACGGCGCGGACCCGACTGATCGGGTCCGCGCCGTCGTCGTCTGCACCGCGACGCGCCGAACCCGCACCGGACCGGGGCGAACCGGCTACGAGTTCCGGTTCTGGGCGCCCGGAATGTTCCCCGGCGCACTTGTTCGCTGACGGTGAAACCACCCGGGGAATGAGTCGGGTCGGCTCAAGGTTGACCCGGTCGAGTACGAGGAATGGAGCCCCAACACATGGCTGACCAGACTGCTGACCGCAAGGCCGATTACGAGCTGCCCGTACTGCCGCTGTCCGACACCGTGGTCCTGCCCGGCATGGTCGTCCCGGTCACGCTGGACTCGGAGCGCCAGGCCGCGGTCGACGCCGCCCGGACGGCGACGAAGGCACCCGCCACCCCGGGTCTGCTGCTCGTCCCCCGCATCGACGGGCACTACGCCCCCATCGGCGTCGTCGCCCAGATCGTCAAGGTCGGCCGGCTGCCCGGTGGCGAACCCGCCGTAGTCGTCCGGGCGATGAGCCGGGCCCGCATCGGTACCGGCGTCAACGGCCCCGGCGCCGCGCTCTGGGTGCAGGCCGACAAGATCACCGACCCCGCGCCGAGCGCCCGCACCACCGAGCTCGCCACCGAGTACAAGTCGGTGCTGACCTCGATCCTGCAGCAGCGGGGCGCGTGGGAGGTCATCGACCGGATCGGCGCGATGAGCGACGCCGGTGAGCTCGCCGACACCGCCGGCTACACCAGCTGGCTGGACACCGAGCAGAAGCTCGACCTGCTGTCCACGGTGGACCCAGCCGACCGGCTGGAGAAGCTGCTGGAGTGGGCGAGGACCCACCTGGCCGAGTCCGAGGTCGCTGAGAAGATCCGCGACGACGTGCAGCAGAACATGGACAAGACGCAGCGGGAGTTCCTGCTGCGCCAGCAGCTCGCGGCGATCCGCAAGGAGCTGGGCGAGAACGAGCCGGACGGCGCGGACGACTACCGGTCCCGGGTCGAGGCGGCCGAGCTGCCGGAGAAGGTGCGCACCGCCGCGCTGCGCGAGGTGGGCAAGCTGGAGCGCGCCTCCGACCAGTCGCCGGAGGCCGGCTGGATCCGTACCTGGCTGGACACGGTGCTGGAGCTGCCGTGGACGACCCGCACCACCGACTCGACCGACGTACCGGCGGCGCGCGAGGTGCTCGACACCGACCACGCCGGGCTCGACGACGTCAAGGACCGCATCGTGGAGTACCTGGCGGTACGGTCGCGGCGGGCGCAGCGCGGCCTGTCGGTCGTCGGCGGTCGCGGTTCCGGCGCGGTACTCGCGCTGGTCGGACCGCCCGGGGTCGGCAAGACGTCGCTGGGCGAGTCGGTCGCGCGGGCGCTCGGGCGCAAGTTCGTCCGGGTGGCGCTCGGCGGTGTCCGGGACGAGGCGGAGATCCGCGGCCACCGGCGCACCTACGTCGGCGCGCTGCCGGGCCGCATCGTCCGGGCGATCTCCGAGGCCGGTTCGATGAACCCGGTGGTACTGCTGGACGAGGTCGACAAGGTCGGCGCGGACTACCGCGGTGACCCGGCCGCGGCGCTGCTGGAGGTGCTGGACCCGGCGCAGAACCACACGTTCACCGACCACTACCTGGAGGTCGAGCTGGACCTGTCGGACGTGCTGTTCCTGGCCACCGCCAACGTCGCCGACACCATCCCGCCGGCGCTGCTGGACCGGATGGAGCTGATCCGGCTGGACGGCTACACCGAGGACGAGAAGGTCACGATCGCGCGCGACCACCTGCTGCCCCGGCAGCTGGAGCGGGCCGCGCTGTCCGCCGACGAGGTGGCGCTGACCGACGACGCGCTGCGCCGCATCGCCGGCGAGTACACCCGGGAGCCCGGGGTGCGGCAGCTCGACCAGCTGCTCGCCCGCGCGCTGCGCAAGGTGGCCACCAAGCTCGCGACCGAGGCCGCCGAGCCGCCGCTGACGATCGGCGACGAGGACCTGCGCGAGTTCCTCGGCCGGCCCCGGTTCACGCCGGAGGCCGCGGACCGCACCGCGGCACCGGGCGTGGCCACCGGCCTCGCGGTCACCGGCGCGGGCGGCGAAGTGCTGTTCATCGAGGCGGCGCTGCTGTCCGGAGAGCCGGGCCTGACGCTGACCGGCCAGCTCGGCGACGTGATGAAGGAGTCGACCCAGATCGCCCTGTCGTACCTGCGGGCCAACGCCGACACGCTGGGCGTGCCGACCGGGCCGCTGGCCGACCACCGCGTGCACGTGCACGTACCGGCCGGCGCGGTGCCCAAGGACGGCCCGTCCGCCGGGGTCACGATGACCACCGCGCTCGCGTCGCTGCTGTCCGGACGGCCGGTCCGGTCGGAGGTCGGGATGACCGGCGAGGTGTCGCTGACCGGCCGGGTGCTGCCGATCGGCGGGGCCAAGCAGAAGCTGCTGGCCGCGCACCGGGCTGGGCTGACCGAGGTGATCCTGCCCCGGCGCAACGAGCCCGACCTGGACGACGTGCCGGCGGCGGTGCGCGACGCGCTGCGGATCCACCTGGTCGACACGGTCGACGAGGTGTTGAAGCTGGCGCTGTCGGAGCCGGTCGCGGCGCAGGCCGCCGCCTGACCCCGGGACGACCGGCGGGCGCCGATCCAGCACGGATCGGCGCCCGCCGTCGTCTCTGCCACCCGGAGCCCGGCACCCGCCGCGAGAGCGTGGTGGGCCGCGCCGGGTCAGCGGTTGCGGTGCCGGCGGTCGGCGACGGCCTCGACCAGGAACCCGACCGCCATCCCGAGCAGCCAGAAGTCCTTCGCCAGCGGTACGCCCTGCTCGGTGGGCACCGGGCTGCCCGGTTTGTGCACCCCGGGCGTCCGCAGGTACATGCCGACCAGGCCGGCGGAGAACCCGGCGAGGCCGAGCCCGGCCACCGCGGTCGGCACCACCGGGTTGAGCAGCGCGATGCCCAGCGCGATCTCCGCCTTGGACAGCAGCTTGACGAACCGCTGCGGCTCGATGCCCTTCAGGAACGGGTAGGCGCCGGCGGCCGTGCCGTGGACCGACGCGGCGGTCTGCTCGTCGGCGTTGCGTTTGCTCAGGCCGGAGTTGAGCAGGAAGCCGCCGGCGGCCATCCGGGCCGGCAGGTGCGCGAGCTTGACCGGAAGTCCCATCTGCCTTTCGTACCACCGCGGCCCGGTCGCGGACGGCCAAACGGCGTATCGCCCGACCGGGTTCCCACCGTCCACAGCGGACCGGCAAGCCCGAACGGACCAATCACGCACACCGGTTGACAGCGAACCATGTACTGCGCGAACATGCTGCAAAATCCGCATCACGGCGCAGCTGTGCGCACCAGATGCGAATGGCGACGGGAGGCCGCATGTCCCGCTGGTCCGCTCTCGGTGCCGTCGCTGCGGCGACGGTACTGCTCACCCCGCTGTTGCCGGCACTCGCCGCACCGGCGGCCGGCAGTCCCGCCGAACCGGCCGGCGCCGGCGGTACCACCACCGGGAACGCCGCTCCGGTCACCGTGCCGGCGCTGCGGTCCTGGCGCGGCGGCAGCGGGCGGTGGCGCTGGACCGACCGCAGCCGGATCGTGCTCGCGCCGGGTACCGCACCGCGGCTGCGCGACACCGCGACCACGCTGGCCGGCGAACTCGCCGAGGCGACCGGGCACCGTCCGGTCGTGGTCGGCGGGCCGGCCCGCACCGGCGACGTGGTACTCGCGCTGACGGGCGCGGACGCCACCGTCGGCGACCAGGGGTACCGGATGACGGTCGGCTCGGCGCTGCGGATCGCGGCGCCGAGCGTCACCGGCGACTTCTACGGCACCCGTACCGTGCTACAGGCGATGCGCACCAGCGCGGACCGGCGCAGCGTGCCCCGCGGAACCGCGGTCGACTCGCCGAGCGTCGGCACCCGCGGCGAGATGATCGACGTGGGCCGCAAGTACTACCCGGTCGGCTACCTGAAGCAGCAGATCCGGCAGCTCGCCTGGTACAAGGAGAACACGCTGCACCTGCACCTGTCGGACTGGCGCGGGTTCCGGCTGCGGCTGCCGCAGTACCCGGGCCTCGCCTCCGACGAGGCCTACAGCGTGGCCGACGTGCGGGAGCTGACCGCCTACGCCCGGCGCTACCACGTCACGATCATCCCGGAGATCGACCTGCCCGGGCACGCCACGGCGATCAGCGCGTACCGGCCCGACCTCGCGTTCACCTGCCCGTCGATGTCACGGCCGGACCGGTGGACCGGATCGGACACCGACGGCTGGACCCTGGATGTCACCAAGCCGGAGACGGTCGCGTTCCTGCGCGGGCTGGTGCAGGCGGTCGGTGCCCTGTTCCCCGGCCCGTACCTGAGCATCGGCGGCGACGAGCTGCCGGGCACGGCGAACCAGAACGACTGCCCGGAACTGGTCGACTACCAGCACCGGATGGGCTTCGCGTACCCGGGCGACGTGTTCGTGCACTTCATCGACCAGCTCGACGAGACGGTACGGGCGATGCACAAGTCGACGGTCGTCTGGCAGTGGTGGGACTACCAGCAAACGGTGAGCATCGTGCCGAACCACGACGTGATCGTGGACGAGTGGTTGAGCGAGCCGACCGGTCGCGCGCAGCAGGGCTACCGCACCATCGGCACCCGCGAGTCGACGCTCTACGTCAGTCCTGGGTTCGGCACCCATCCGGGCCAGTACGGCTACTTCGATCCGCGCAGCGTCTACCGCGACTACCCGTTCACCGCGGCGGACAACATCCTCGGCTACCAGATCTCGCGCTGGTCGGACAACGCCGAGGGCCAGCCGGTGTCCTGGTTCGACTTCTGGGCCCGGCGGCCGCTCGCCGTGGTCGCCGACCGCACCTGGGCCGCGCCGACCGGCGGCGACGTGCGCGCCTTCTTCGACCGGTACGACCGGGTCGGGGACGCCGACGTGACCCGCACCGACCTGGCCGCGAACCCGGGCATGCTGTCGTCGGGCGGGTGGCAGGCGAGCGCGACGAGCGCGGAGACCGGCGCCGAGGACGGGGGCGCGGCCAACGCCGTGGACAACGACCCGTACACCATCTGGCACTCCGACTACAGCGACGGCACGCCGAGCCTGCCCCAGCGGTTGACGATCGACACCGGTGCGGCGCAACCGATCTCCGGGTTCCGGTACCTGCCCCGGCAGGACGGCGGGGTCAACGGCCGGGTCGCCGGCTACCGGCTGCTCACCTCGACCGACGGCACCCACTGGACGGTGGCGAGCAGCGGTACGTTGCCGGACTCGCCGACCGAGACCGTGGTGTCGTTCGCGCCGACCACCGCCCGCTACGTGGCCCTGGACGTGCAGTCCGAACACGGGCCGAACGACCGGTACGCCTCGGTCGCCGAGCTGGACCTGGTCCGCGGCTGACCGGTCGGCGCCTCGCCCGCCGGCGACGGTGTGCGACCGGTCACCGGCGGGAGTACCGGGCTTCCCAAACGCCTCTGTTGGTCCGACGGAGACGTTCGGGAGGGGATGCACGATGCGCAGAAGGACGATGCTCGGGCTGGCGGCGGCCGTCGGTGCGGCGGCGGCGACCCCGGCACTGCTGAGCGCCGGCGCGGCGGAGGCGGCGCACCGACCGGTGCGGGAGCAGTACGGATCGGTGGGCGGGGGCCAGCATCCGGTGCACGTCCTGCGGGTCGGCGCGCCTGCCGCCCGCCAGGTGCTGGTGCTGGTGGCCGGGCAGTTCGGGGCGGCCGGCAGCCTGCGCGTGCTGGCCCGGGAGCTGGCCGGCCGGCTGCCCGGTACCCAGGTGTGGGCGGTCGACCGCCGGGAGACGAACCTCGCCGACCTGTCCGAGCTGCGCGGCGGCGACCCGGACCGGGCCGCGGACCGGTACCTGAACGGCCGGTACCGGTCGGTGCGGCCGGCGAGCGCGCCGTACGTCGCCGAGTGGGGCCTGGCCACCGCGCTGTGCGACCTGCGGCGGGTGGTGCGCGCCGCCGGCACCGGCGGCCGGCGGGTCGTGCTCGGCGGCCATTCCTGGGGCGCCACCACGGCACTGGCCTACGCGGCGTGGGACTTCGCCGGCCAGCCCGGGCACCGCCACCTCGCGGGGCTGGTGCTGATCGACGGCGGGGTGCACGACGCGTTCGCCGGCGAGGGCGACGTGTACCGGGTGACGCCGGAGCAGGCCCGGGCCGGGCTCGCCGACATCGCCGCCGGCGCCGTGTTCGACCCGTCGCTGACGCTGGGCCGCACCGAAACCTACGCGATCCTGCAGGTACTCGCCGGCCGGTACGCGCTCGCCGCACCGGACGCGCCGTCCACCCTGGCCGAGCGGCTGCCGGTACCGCTGCGGCCGCCGGGGCCGGTCAGCAACACCGGGCTGCTGCGGTCGGAGTACGTCGACGCGCCGCTGGTGCCGGATCTGAGCGTGAACCCGGCGTACACGTCGATCGAGACGGTGGCGGGCACCCTGGCGGTGGTGCGGCCCGGCGCGTTCGAGTGGTACTGGCCGCAGCGGTTGACGCTCGACCTGTCCGCGGCGGATCCGTTCGCGCGCACCGCGACGACCGAGCTGCTCGGCCTGCGGCTGTGGCACCCGACGACGATCGACGTGCCGCTCTACTCGTTCCAGAGCGGGCTCACCCACGGCACCGCGAACGCGGCGGCCCGCTGGGTCGTCGCGCACTCCCGGATCCCGTCGGCCAGCTACGACGGGGACGAGGCGATGACCCACCTGGACGCACTGTGGGCCGGCCGCAACCCGATGCTTGACACCCTCGTCCCGTTCCTGCGCCGGCTCGAGCACTGACCGGCAGCGGGGCGAGCGCCCACCGTCCGCCGAGGGCGCGGTGGAGATCTCAGCTGGCCGGGGTGACGAGGTCGGCGGTGATGTCGGCGAGGGTGGGGCAGCCGGCGAGGGTCATGGTCTCGCGCAGTTCGGCGGTGAGGGTGTCGAGCACGGTGGTGACGCCGGCGGCGCCGGCGGCGGCGAGACCCCACAGGTACGGCCGGCCGATCAGGACCGCGGCGGCGCCGAGCGCGAGCGCCCGGAACACCGCACCACCGGTCCGGATCCCGCCGTCGACCAGCACCGGGACGTCGATCGCCGCGGCCACCTCGGCCAGCGCGACCGCGGTCGGTACGGCGCCGTCGAGCTGCCGGCCGCCGTGGTTGGAGACGATCACGCTGTCCGCACCGTACTCGACCGCGCGGAGCGCGTCGTCGGCCCGCAGCACGCCCTTGACCGTCAGCGGCAGGCCGAGCTCGGTCAGCCGGGCCAGGTCGGTCCAGGTGAGCGTGCGGTCCCACCGGCTCGCGACGTGCGCCCGGGTGGAGCCGTCGCCGAGATGGGTGGTGACCGCGGCGCCGGGTGGCAGCGGACCGAGGGTGCCGTGCCGGCGGGAGCGTGGCCGGGTCGCCTCGATCGGGCGGTCCAGGGTGAGCACGATCCGCTCGTACCCGGCGGCGGCCGCGTTGCCGACGACCCGGTGGGTGTGCGCGCGGTCCTCGCTGACGTACAGCTGCAGCCAGCGGCGGCCCGGTCCGGTCAGGTCGTGCAGGTCGGTGGTGGCGCTGGTGGCGAGGCAGTACACCGTACCGGCGGCGGCCGCCGCGGCCGCCGCGGCGGTCTCGCCGTCCGGGTGCAGGGCGCGCTGCCGACCGGCCGGGCCGAGCAGCACCGGGGTGGAGACCGGGCCGTCCAGCAGGGTGCCGGTCGTGTCGACGGTGCCGACGCCGACCATCATCCGGGGCCGCAGCCACCAGCGGTCCCAGGCGGCCTCGTTGCCGGTCACGGTGGTCTCGCGGCCGGCGCCGGCGGCCAGGAAATCGCGCGTGGCGGGCGGCAGCAGCCGCTCGGCGCGGTCCCGCAGTTCGGCGATGCTGGCGTCAGGCATGCCGCTAGCATAACGCCCGTACTGCTAGAAGCGGACCGGGGCGCACCCGGCCCGCCCCCGACACCGGGTGGTCAGATCGCGCGCAGCCGTACCTCGAAGGTGACCGGCTCGGCGCGCAGCTCGTAGCGCGGCAGGACGGCGGGTCCGCACGAACCCGAGCCGAGCCCGTGCTGGGCGTGGTCCAGGTTGAGGTGGATCGCGTCGTCGGCGACCAGGTCGACGGTGTGCCGGGCCGCCGCGAGCCGCTCGCTGGTCCAGCGCCGCGCGGTCAGCTCGACGGTCGGGGCGCCCTCGACCCGCAGCCCGTGGCCGGCGTCGTCCAGCAGCGTCGCCCACCGCACCGCGGTGCGGTTGCCGTTCTCCTGCGGGAACACGTACGGGGTCTGCAGCTCGTCCACCGTCGCGCTGAACCGGTCGATCCGCGCCGCCTGCCGGCTGTCCGCGTAGGCCTCGCCCGGCCCGCCGCCGAACCAGGTGACGCGCGCCAGCGCTGCGGGCAGCGCGAGCCGCAAACCCAGCCGCGGCAACGGAAAGGGCCACTCCCCCTCCGGTACCACCGACACCACGACCCGGAGCAGGTCGTCGTGGGCGGTCCACCGGTACTGCACCGCGAGGCCGCGGTCGCGGCTCGCCGCGGCCACCCGGGTACGCACCAGCAGGCCGGCGGCGGTCGCCCGCACCTCGGCGGTGCGGTGGTGCATCCGGTGCAGGCCGGCGGCGGACCAGTCGGCCCGGTACGGCTTGTCGTTGTCGATCGGCGCCCGCCACACGTCCAGCCGCGGCCCGGACAGGGACAGGTCCCCGAGGCCGCGCAGCACGCCGTCGGTGGGATCGAACCGACCCGCACCGAGCTCGATCACCTCGCCCGCCCGGGGCGCCACCGGCGCCACCAGCACCGGCCGGTGCGCCGGGGCGAGCTGGGTCTGACCGTCGCCGAGCACGTGCCCGGCCGCCGCCCACGCGGTGTCGGTACCGGACTCCACCGACACCGTCAGCCAGCACTCGCCGGCGCCGGTCGGCGCCGGCAGGTCCGTCAGCGCCAGCTCGACGCTGCCGCCGGCAGGGATCGGCGGCACCGGAGTCTCGCCGGCCCCGAGCTGCTCGCCGTCCACCGCCACCCGCCAGCGCAGCACCGCTCCCGCAAGCGTCGCATGGTCGTACGTGCTGTGCAGCCGCACCGTGCGCGAACCCGGTGCGGTGCCGGCGAACCCGATCCGTACCGGCTCGATGATCTTGGCGAACTCGACCAGGCCGGGCGAGGGCGTGCGGTCCGGGAACACCAGGCCGTCGACGATGAAGTTGCCGTCGTGCAGTTCCTCGCCGAAGTCGCCGCCGTAGCGAAAGTACTCCCGGCCGTCGGCGGTGTGGCTGCGGATGCCGTGGTCCAGCCACTCCCAGATGAACCCGCCCTGGCAGCGCGGGTGGCGCTCGAACAGCTCCCGGTACTCCAGCAGCCCGCCGGGGCCGTTGCCCATCGCGTGCCCGTACTCGCAGAGCACGAACGGCATGCCGCGGCGCCGGGCGTCCAGGGCGTCGTCGGCGTCCGGATGCCGCGGTTCGGCGTGCCGGCCGATCGCGTCCACCTCGGCGTGCGAGGCGTACATCCGCGAGTACACGTCGACGTGACGGCAGGCGTGGTCGCCCTCGTAGTGGATCGGCCGGGACGGGTCGCGGTGCCGGGTCCACTGCGCCATCGCGCCGTGGTTGACACCGATGCCCGACTCGTTGCCCAGCGACCACAGGATGATGCTCGGGTGGTTCTTGTCCCGCTCCACCATCCGGCGCATCCGATCCAGGTACGCATCCGTCCACTGTGGATCGTCACTGGGGTTGCGCCGCCAGCCGTCGACGCCGAACCCGTGGGTCTCCAGGTCGCACTCGTCGACCACCCAGAAGCCGAGCTCGTCGGCGAGCGCGAGCATCCGCGAGTCCGGCGGGTAGTGGCTGGTGCGGATCGCGTTGACGTGACAGCGCTTCATCAGCAACAGCTCGGCCCGCAGCGTCTCCTCCGGTACCACCCGGCCGAGATCGGGGTGGAACTCGTGCCGGTTGACGCCGCGCAGCAGGATGCGCCGACCGTTGACCAGCAGCACACCGTCCACGATGGACACTGTCCGGAAGCCGATCCGGATCGCGACCTGCTCGGTGTCGGTGGCCAGCGTCGCGGCGTAGAGCCGGGGCTGCTCCGCGGTCCAGCCGGTGACGCAGCCGATGTCGACCGGCTCGCCGGCCGGGTGGTCGGTGATACCGAGCTCCGGCACCGACAGCCGGGCCGGCACGTCGGTGTCGATCCGCAGCAGGCCGGTACCGACGGTGTGGTCGGACTCGCTCGGCTCGAAGTCGGCGTGCACGAAGAAGTCGGTCAGCCCGCCGTCGGGCCGGTGAAGGAGCGTGACGTCCCGGAAGATGCCCGGCAGCCACCACATGTCCTGGTCTTCCAGGTAGCTCGCCGCCGACCACTGGTGCACCCGCACCGCGAGCACGTTGGCCCCGGCGCGCAGCAGGTGGCCCACCTCGTACTCGACGGGCAGCCGGCTGCCGGTGGACCAGCCCAGCTCGGTGCCGTTGAGCCAGACCCGGGCGTGGGAGTCCACCCCGTCGAACCGCAGCACGGTACGCCCCACCGGCCGGTCGCCGGGCAGGTCGAAGGTCAGGCGGTGATCGCCGGTCGGGTTCTCGTCCGGCACGCGCGGCGGGTCGACCGGGAACGGGTATTTGACGTTGGTGTAGCTCGGCTTGCCGTGACCGTGCATCGGCCAGCTGGACGGCACGGGAAGGGTGGCCCAGTCCGAGTCGTCCAGGTCCACCGCACCGGGCTCGGGTGCGTCGATCGTCGGGGAGAGCCGGAACTTCCAGTCGCCGTTGAGCGACAGCGACCAGGCCGTCGAGGCGAAGGCGGCTCGCGGTGGCAGGCTGCCCACGCGGGGTGCCAGGTCCTCGACGTACGACATCGCGCATCCTCCGACACGATCGATCATGTTCCGACGTGGGCCTACGGTAACCGATGACCTGCCGCGGCCACACCGCGACGACCGGCACATCCCGCGCACCGGTACCGGCCGGCACGGCTGCCAGACTGGTGCCATGATCGTCCGCTACCCCCGTCCGCTGCAGCCCGGCGACCGGATCGGCGTCACCGCGCCGTCCGCCGGCGTCGCCGACCCGCTGCGCCCCCGGCTCGACTTCTGCTGCTCGGTGCTGCGCGACCGCGGCTACCAGGTCGTCGTCGGCGACTGCATCCGAGCCGACCGGTACGTCAGCGCGCCGGTCGCCGACCGGGCCGCCGAGCTGACCGGGATGCTCGCCGATCCGACGATCCGGGCCGTCGTGCCCCCGTGGGGCGGTGAACTGGCCGTCGACCTGCTCCCGCTACTGGACTTCACGGCGATCGGGGCGGCCGAACCGACCTGGCTGGTCGGGTTCTCCGACATCTCCACGCTGCTCACCCCGCTGACGCTGCGCACCGGCGTCGCCACCGTGCACGGCAACAACCTGATGGACACTCCGTACGAGACGCCGGCCGGGCTGGTGAACTGGCTGGAGCTCGTCACGCTGCCGGCCGGCGGGTCGATCGAGCAGGTGTCCCCCGGCCGGTACCGGCGGCCCGGCTTCGACGACTGGACGAAGGACCCGACGGTCACCGCGATGCCGCTGACCGAGCCGGGCGCCTGGCGCCGGCTGGACGGCGACGGTCCGGTCGAGGTCTCCGGGCGGTTGATCGGCGGCTGCGTCGAGACGATGTCCGCGGTGGCCGGCAGCGTGTACGGGGACCTCACCGGCTTCGCCCGGCAGTACGCGCCGGACGGGCTGCTGGTGTACGTCGAAGCGGTCGAGGACAACGCGTTCTCGATCGCCCGGCAGTTGCACGGGATG
The DNA here is from genome assembly GCF_018324685.1 of Actinocatenispora sera. Lineage (NCBI taxonomy): Bacteria > Bacillati > Actinomycetota > Actinomycetes > Micromonosporales > Micromonosporaceae > Actinocatenispora > Actinocatenispora sera. The sequence continues at coordinate 5,022,140 of NZ_AP023354.1, forward strand.
CGGCTGTCCGGCTTCTTCGACGCCGCCAACGCCGTGCTGGTCGGCCGGACCCGCGCGCCGGATGCACCGGGCTTCAGCCAGGGCGACGCGGTGCTCGATGCGCTCGGCGGCCTGGGCGTACCGATCCTCGCCGACGTCGAGTGCGGCCACGTGGCGCCGTACCTGCCGCTGGTCAACGGCGCCCGGGCCACCGTGCGGTACGCCGCCGGCAGCGGCCGGATCGAGCAGACCCTGGATTGAGACCGCGGTCCCGCGCACCGACATGCGGCGCGGCCCCAACGATCCAGGGGCCGACCGGTGGCACACCGGTCGGGCTACCGCGGCGACGAGGCCGCCGGTGCCTGCGGAGCCGTCAGTCGCCGGTGAGCCTGGCCGGTGGGGCGGGCAGTTCGGTCGAGGTGGTGCCCCGCAGGGCGGTACGCATGGTCTGCGCCACCGCCCGGTCGACCGCGGCGGACACGCCGGAGCCGACGTAGTCGGACGGGTCGGACGGGTTCGCGGCGATGCCGGCGGCCGCGATCTGCGGGGTGAACCCGACGAACGTCTCCGTGGCGTTGTTCTCCGAGGAGCCGGTCTTGCCGCCGACCGAGCGGCCGGACAGGATGCTGCCCACCTCGGTCGCGGTACCGCCGTCGCAGTGGCCGCCGGCCGCCTGCTGGCCGACCGGGCAGCGCGCCGCGTCGGCCGCGGCCGCGGCGACCCCCTTGCTCACCGCCCGGTGGCAGTCCGGTCCACCGGCGGAGACCCTGTCGCCGTGCGCGTCGGTGATCGAGACGATCGGCGTCGGCGCGCAGTACTTCCCCTGCGCGGCAACGGTCGCGTACGCGTTGGCCAGGTCCAGCGGGGTGGTGTCCGCGACGCCGAGGGTGAACGAGCCCCACGAGTCGGCCTCGTGCGCGGCCCGCTGGGCGTCGGAGTCGGCGCGGAAGGTGATGCCGAGCTTCTTCGCCATCGCCACCGCCTTGTCGGCCCCGATCTGTTCCTCCAGCCAGACGAAGTAGGTGTTGACCGACCGGCCGAAGCCGGTCCACATGGTGCGGTAGCCGTCCATCCAGGACGGGTTGTCGTTGCCCGGGCAGTAGTAGCCGCCGCAGCTCGCCGGCCCCGAGTCCGGCCACTTCGTCTGCAGCCGGCCGGGCGCGTCGAACCCGGTGGACAGCGGCTTGCCCGCGCTCAGCGCCGCCAGCATGGTGAACATCTTGAACGTCGACCCGGCCTGGTACCCGTCGACGCCACCGCCGCCGGCGATCAGCTGCGCCGTGGTGTTCGGGTACCCGTTCTGGCCGTCCGGGTTCTTCGCCAGGCTGAAGTGCCGGTTGACCGCGAGCGCGCTGACCTTCCCGGTACCGGGCTGCACGACCGCGATCGGCAGCGCGCGGGCGTTGTCGTAGTCGTACACCGACAGCGACTGGTCCAGCGCCTCGCGCTGGGTGTCTGGGTCCAGCGAGGTGACGATCTTGTACCCGCCCTGCCGGAGCGCCTGCTCGCGCTGGGCGACGGTCCGGCCGAACGCGGGCTGCGCGTCCCACCACTGCTTGACGTAGTCGCAGAAGAACCCCCAGTCGTTGTGGTTCGCCGGCACCGACACGCAGTCGTTCGGCGTGGCACTGGGGTTCAGCGCGAGCGGCGACGCCTTCGCCTTCCGCGCCTGGCCGCGGGTGATGTCGCCGGCCTTGGCCATCGAGTCGAGCACGTAGCTGCGACGTTGCAGCGCGGCCTTGCGGTCGCCGGTGACCGGGTTGTCGGCGTCGGGCGACTGCACCAGCCCGGCGAGCAGCGCCGCCTGCCGCAGCGTGAGCCGGTTCGGCGGTACCGAGAAGTAGGTGCGGCTGGCCGCGTAGATGCCGTACGCGCCGTGGCCGAAGTAGGCGATGTTGAGGTAGCGGCGCAGGATCTCGTCCTTGGACAGCCGCTGCTCCAGCGCCGTCGCGTACTGCATCTCCTGGATCTTGCGGCCGACGGTGTCCTTGGTGGCGTCGGCGCGCTCCTGCGGGGTCAGGCTCGGATCGGTCTTGAGCACGTTGCGCACGTACTGCATGGTCAGCGTGGAGGCGCCCTGGCTGACCGCGCCGGACGAGCCGTTCGCCACCAGCGCCCGCAGCACGCCGCGGGGATCGACCCCGCCGTGCTGGTAGAACCGGGTGTCCTCGGCGGCCACGATCGCCTTGCGCATCACCGGCGCGATCGCCGACAGCGACACCGCCTTGCGGTTCTCGTCGTAGAAGGTGGTGATCAGCGTCGTGCCGTCGTTGGCGTAGAGGTAGGACGCCTGGAGGGTGGGCGGTGACTTGAGCGCGGCGGGCAGGTCGTCCCAGGAGCCGCCCGCGGCACGCAGCGCGAGGCCGGACAGCGCGCTGGCCGGGAACGCCACCGCCGCGACGACCAGGCCGGCCGCCACGCCGCACAGCAGCAGGGTCATCAGGCTGGTCAGGCCGGACCGTCGTGCCGTGCTCGGCATCGCCACCTCCGTCGCATCGCGCGTACCTCCCGCAACCCTCTGCCGGCCGCGCCGCCGGCGGCCAGTACTTCACCGGATCGGGAGCTGATTCACTGCCCGGTACCGGCCAGTACTCAGTAACCGGCCCGGCACGGCCGGTTTAGCCGACTCACCCGATTCACCCTCCTGAACCGGTTATGCCGGGCTTGGGGCGTGCCGGACCCGACCCGTTCGGTGTCGAGCCGTGCGGATCGTTGCGTTCCGGGCCGCCGGGCGTGAAACTTCCTTACGAACGTCACCTCAAGGCTTGAAGGGAACTTCAGATGCCCCCGTCAGGTCCCGACCTGCCCGAGCGGTTGCTCGGCACCCCGCTGACCCGCCGCCGGCTCGGTACGCTCGCCGCCGGCACCGCCCTCGCCGCCGGCGTCGCCGCCATCCCCGGCATGCTGCTGCCCACCGCCGCCCGGGCCCAACCGCCCGCCCCGGCCGGCGCCACCGTCGACCCCGACGCGCCGCTGCGGCAGCTGCGCGCGATGTGGATCGCCAGCGTCGTCAACATCGACTGGCCGTCCGCGACCGGGCTGCCCGCCGCCGAACAACGCGCCCAGCTCACCGCCTGGTTCGACCTCGCCGTACGGCTGCGCTTCAACGCGGTGGTGCTGCAGGTGCGGCCGACCGCCGACGCGTTCTGGCCCTCCCCGTACGAACCGTGGTCGCAGTACCTGACCGGCGCCCAGGGCGTCGACCCCGGCTACGACCCGCTGGCGTTCGCGGTCGAGGAGGCACACAAGCGCAACCTGCAGCTGCACGCCTGGTTCAACCCGTACCGGGTGAGCATGCAGACCGACCCGAGCAAGCTGGTGGAGTCGCATCCGGCCCGCCGCCACCCGGACTGGGTCTTCGCCTACGGCCCCAAGCTCTACTACAACCCCGGCATCCCCGAGGTACGGCGGTTCGTCGAGGACGCGATCCTCGACGCGCTGCGCTACGACATCGACGCCGTGCACTTCGACGACTACTTCTACCCGTACCCGGTGGCCGGGCAGGAGCTGCCGGACGCCGACACGTTCGCCACCTACGGCGCGGGCTTCGACGACATCGGCGACTGGCGCCGGCACAACATCGACCTGCTGATCAGCGAGATGTACCAGCGCATCCACGCCCGCAAGCCGCACGTGCAGTTCGGGGTGAGCCCGTTCGGCATCTGGCGCAACGCCGCCAGCGACCCGGCCGGCTCGGACACCGGCGGCACCGAGTCGTACAACGCCAACTACGCCGACACCCGCAAGTGGGTCAAGCAGGGCTGGCTGGACTACATCAACCCGCAGATCTACTGGAACATCGGGCTGGCGGTCGCCGACTACGCGAAGCTCACCCCGTGGTGGGCCGAACAGGTGCGCGACACCCCGGTCAAGCTCTACATCGGCGAGGCGACCTACAAGGTCGGCGCCGCCGGTCAGCCGGCCGCCTGGCAGGACCAGGCCGAGCTGTCCCGCCACCTCGACCTCGACGCGCAGTACCCGGAGGTGGCCGGAAACGTCTACTTCTCCGCGACCGAGGTGCGTGCCGACACGCTCGGCGCGACCAGCCGGCTGGTCGCCGACCACTACCAGCACCCGGCGCTGCCGCCGGCGATGCCGCGGCTGGACCCGCGCGCGCCGGGACGCCCGCAGCTGACCCACGCGGTACGCACCGGCGACGGGGTGAGCCTGCGGTTCCACCCGACCGGGTCGCTGCGCCCCATCAGCTACGCGATCTTCCGGTTCGACGGCCGCGGTGCGCGACCGGTCGTCGACGCCGGCAACCTGATCGCGACGGTACGGGCCACCGGGCACGCGCAGCGCTGGACCGACACCACCGCCGGTACCGGCACGCACAGCTACGCGGTACTGGCACTGAGCCCCACCGAGGTGGCGAGCCCGCTGTCCGCCACCCGTACGGTGCACTGACACCGAGGTCGAACGACTGCCGGGGCGGCCACCAAGCCACCCCGGCAGTGTCGTACCCGGCCAATCCCGGCAGTCCGGCTGGCGATTCTGGCCCGGCCGGTCGAGCGCGCAGCATCGAGCTTGGCGTTTTTTCGGCCCGACGATGACAACCCGCGGCGCGGGCCGGCCCGTGTCTAACCCACACGGGCACGGAGGGAGCACCGCCGGATGGGCCGACGCGACGACGCGTTCACCGCGTACTACCAGGCGCGCGCGGCGTCGATGCGGCGCACCGCGTACCTGCTGTGCGGCGACTGGCACACCGCCGAGGACCTGGTCCAGACCGCGTACACGAAGCTCTACCTCGCCTGGCACCGGGTGTCGGCGCACGACCGGCTCGACCAGTACGTGCGGCGCATCGTGGTGCGCTCCTTCCTGGACGAGAAGCGCCGCGGGTCGCGCCGCGAGTACCCGACCGACGCGGTACCCGACGTCGCGATCGACGCCTCCGCGCCGGAGGAGCGGATGGTGCTCGCGGCGGCGCTCGGCCGGGTGGCGAGCCGGCAGCGGGCCGTGCTGGTGCTGCGGTTCTGGGAGGACCTGTCGGTGGCGGAGACCGCCGAGCTGCTCGGTATCACCGAGGGCACGGTGAAGAGCCACACCGCACGCGGGCTGGAGACCCTGCGCCGGGCGCTGCCCGAGCGCTACTCGATCGGCGCGGGAGATCCGGCATGACCGACCACGAGGTCACCGACCTGTTCCAGCGGGCACTCGACACGCCCGAGCCACCGCTGCCCGATGTCAGCCGGGTGCTGACGGCCGGACGCGCCGCCCGGCGTCGCCGCACGGTCGGTGCGTCCGCCACCGCGCTGGCCGCCGTGCTGCTGGCCGCAGCCGGTACCGCCGGTGCCACCGGCCTGCTGTCCGCCGAACCGTCCGTGCCGCCGCAGCGCGGCATCGCCCGCGGGTACACGCCGCACCCGACGCCGAACGTGACGCACTTCCTGCCGTCCCGCCGACCGAACACGGCGGGGCCGGATCTGCTCTCCCGCGCCGCCCAGCTGCTCGACACCCTGACCCACGCCGTACCGCCGGGCTACACCGTGCCGAAGACGGATCTGGTGCGGTACGGGGGGTTCGGCTACGAGGTGCGCGGCTACACCGCCCCGGCCGGGCCCGCGCGGGCGGACGGGCGCTGGCGGATCGACGCGCACACCGACATCTACCGCGACGGCCGGGCCGGCTCGCTGTGGGTGACCTGGACGAACGGAGTGCGGTACCCGCCCGCTGGCTCGGCGTGCGACGCGACGATCCCGCTGCGGCACACCGGTACGGCAACGCGGTGCTCGATGACGTCGGTGCGCGGCGTGGCGGTCCGGCTGGACGTGCAGGACCTGCCCGACGGCAGCACCGTGCGGTACGCGACCGCGTTCGATGCCGGCCACTGGGTCACGGTCAGCGCCGACCAGCAAGGCGTCCACCCGGGGAAGGCTCCGCTGCCGGCGCCGCCGATGTCCGGCACCGACCTGGCCCGGCTGGTGACCGGGCCGAGTCTGGTCAGCGGTGACTGACCTGCCCGCAGCCGTGCACACCCCTACCGATCGAGGAGTCCCGATGGCCAGCCGACGCCGCATCCGCAGCCCGTGGTGGGCCAGGCTCTGCCTGGTCGCCGGGATCATTCTGGTCCTGGTCAGCGGCGTGAGCTACGCCGGCACCGTGCTGGTGACCGACCGGGTCGACCGGGCCGTTCCGCAGGCGGACCTGCTCGGCGACCACCGCAGGCACACCCCGCACGGCAGCCGGGTCAGCGGGCCGCTGGACATCCTGTTGGCCGGATCGGACCTGCGGCGGTCGTGGCACCGCCACAAGACGGAAAACCCGCGGACCGACACCATCATGTGGTTGCACGTGCCCGCGTCGCACGACCACGCCTACCTGCTGTCGATTCCGCGGGACCTGGAGGTACCGATCCCGTACGACGCGAAGACCGGCATGGGCGGCGTCAGCACCAAGGTCAACGCGGCGTTCGCGTGGGGCATGACCAGCGTCGACGACGTGACCGGTGGCATGCAGAACCTGCACGCCACGCTGCGGAAGCTGACCGGCGCGAGCTTCTCGATGGCGGCATTGGTGAACTGGGACGGGTTCAAGGCGATCGTGGCCGAACTCGGTGGTGTGACGCTGTGCGTGGACAGGACGTTCACCTCGACCCAGCCCACAGTCGGCCACCACACCTTCCGGAAGGGCTGCCACCACTACGACGCCGACCTGGCGCTGGCCCTGGTCCGGGAACGGTACGCCTACGCCGACTCCGACTACGGCCGGCAGCGGATGCAGCAGCAGTTCATCAAGCAGATCCTCAAGCGGGCGACCAGCGCGGGCGTGCTCACCGACCCCACCAAGATCAACAGAGTGATCGGCGCCGCCGGCAAGGCACTGACCACCGACCTCAACGGGTACAAGATGGTCGACCTGGTGCTGGCGCTACGCAAGATCAGCCCGGACAGCATCACCAGCCTGCAGATCGCCCACACCACGCTGCCCAACTACAACGAGAAGCTGGTCGAACCGATCGATGGTGAGCTGTTCCGGGCGATGCGGACCGACAACATGGACGAGTTCGTGCCGACCCACCCGGAGCTGGTGGCACACGGCCGGGGGCTCGGCCGGTGACTCCCTGTACCGTGCCGTCGGCGGTACCCGAACGGAGCGCAACCAGCGGCTCGCCACACGCGTGGTGTGCCGGGTCGCCCCGCGCGGCCGCCGATCCGTACGGCAAGGTAGGAGGCGAACAAAGCGGCACGTCCCGGAGACGGCGACAATGCCGCGTCGCGTGACAACGTGGTCACCCCCCGAAACACCTGACCACGACTCCCCCCACCGCGATGAACAAGGAGTGACCTGATGAGCCGACGCCGCCGGAACCGCAGGCGCAGTCCCTGGTGGACGAAACTGTGCCTGATCGCCGGACTGGTACTGATGATCACCAGTACCGGCGTCTACGCGGGCACCGTCGCCGTGGCCGACAAGGTCAACAACTCGGTCGCCCAGGATGACCTGCTGGGCGACGGCGACAACCGCAACACCCAGCACGACAGCCGGGTGACCGGACCGATCGACATGCTGATGGCCGGCTCGGACATGCGCAAGAGCTGGAAATCCTCCGGCGAGCTGCCCCGGACCGACTCGATCATGTGGCTGCACATCCCGGCCTCGCTCGACCACGCCTACCTGCTGTCGATCCCGCGGGATCTGGAGGTCACGATCCCGGTCGACAAGCGCACCGGCAAGGGCGGGGAGACCACCAAGATCAACGCCGCCTTCCCGAACGGGATGAAGGACGTCAACGACATCAAGGGCGGTATGCAGGAGCTGCACACCACGGTGCAGCAGCTCACCGGCGCCCACTTCAACATGGCCGCGCTGGTCAACTGGGACGGGTTCAAGGCGATCGTGGCCGAACTCGGTGGCGTGACGCTGTGCGTGGACAAGACGTTCACCTCGACCCAGCCGTCACTGGGCCACCACACGTTCCAGAAAGGCTGCCATCACTACAACGCCGACCTGGCGCTCGCGCTGGTCCGCGAGCGGTACGCCTACTCCGACTCCGACTACGGCCGGCAGCGGATGCAGCAACAGTTCATCAAGCAGATCCTCAAGCGCGCCACCAGCGCCGGCGTGCTGACCAATCCCACCAAGATCAACAGCGTCATCGGCGCCGCCGGCAAGGCACTGACCACCGACCTCAACGGGTACAAGGTGGTCGACCTGGTGCTGGCACTCCGCAAGATCAGCCCGGACAAGATCACCACCCTGCAGATCGCACACACCACGCTGGCCGACGGCAACGAGGGCGTCGTCCAGCCGTTGGACGACCAGCTGTTCCAGGCGCTGCGCACCGACAAGGTGGACGACCTGCTGCTGTCGCACCCCGAGCTGGTCAGCAAGGGCGAGGGCACCGGCAAGTCGGCCGGCTGACCGGCCGCGGTGACCCGGCGGCGGCCACCCCGGTGGTACCGGAGTGGCCGCCGCCGGGTCACCGGGCCGTCGTCACTTGGCCTTGTCGACGAACTGGGTGGTGTAGGTCTTCGACAGGTCGACCGTGTCCTGCTTGCCCTTGACGTTCGGCGAGAACGAGCCGAGTACCTTCAGCGAGTTGCGCGCGGCGCTCGGGTCCATCCGGCCGTCGGAATTGAACATGCCGATCGTGCTCTTGACCGACTGGACGTAGAGCTGCTTGCCGCCGTTGGCGTAGTCGGCCGGCATCTTCGCCGCGATCTGCTCGGCGGAGTGCGCGTGGATCCACTTCAGCGTCTTGACCATCGCGTTGGCGAGCTTCTGCACCGTCTGCGGATGCGCCTTGACGTACGCGCAGTCCATGTACAGCGAGCTGGACGGGTAGAGCCCGCCGAGCGCCGCCCGGGTGCCCTGCTCGGTGCGCATGTCCAGCAGCACCTTGCCCTTGCCGGTACTGACCAGTTGCGCCACCGTGGGGTCGGTGGTCATGCCGGCGTCGATCCCGCCGTTCTCCATGGCCGCGATGAACGTCTGCCCGGCGCCGGCCTTGACCGTGGTGTAGTCCGCCGCGGTCAGCCCCTGCTTGCTCGCCAGGTACTGGGTGAGGAAGTCGGTGGACGAGCCGGGGCTGGTGACGCCCATCTTGCGGCCCCTGAAGTCCTTCGGCGAGCGGATCTGACCGGCCTTGTCACTCGCCACCATCTCCACCTCGCCCGGCACGTCGGCCATCTGTACCACCGACTCGACGCACTTGTGCTTGGTCTGCAGGTCGATGGTGTGGTCGTAGAAGCCGACCACGCCCTGCACGTCGCCGGAGATCAGGACGTTCTCGGCCTGCGCGCCGGCCGGCTCGGTGAGCAGCTTGACGTCCAGGCCCTCCTGCTTGAAGTAGCCGAGCTGGTCGGTCAGCTTGGCCGGCAGGTAGATGACCTTGTCGATGCCGCCGACCATGATCGAGACGTGGTCGTCGGCGCCGGCGGCGCCGGCCTGGTCGCCGGTACGCGAGTCGCGGCAGCCGGCCGCCGCGGTGAGGGTGAGCGCCGCCGCCAGCACGGCGCAGACGATGGACCGTGTTCTCATCGAAACTCCTTGCGGGGTAAGGGAACGAGTGTCGCCGTCAGGTCTGCAGCTCGGCGCTCGCGGTCGGGGGGCGCCAGCGCAGCAGCCGCTTCTCGGCGGTGGAGATCAGCCACTCGGCGACCAGCGCGAGCACGGTCACCACGATCATTCCGGCGTAGATGCCGGCCGAGTCGAACGTGCCCTGTGCGTTGTTGATGAGCAGCCCGAGGCCCTTGTCGGCGCCGGTGAACTCGCCGACCACCGCACCGATCAACGCGAAACCGAACGCCGAGTGCAGCGAGGCGAAGATCCACGAGGTGGCCGAGGGCACCACGATGGTGCGCAGTACCGCGATCCGGCTGGCACCGAGGATCCGGGCGTTGTCGACCAGGTTGCGGTCGACCTCGCGGGCGCCCTGGAAGGCGTTGAAGAACACCGCGAAGAACACCAGCACCATCGCGGTGGCGACCTTCGAGGACATGCCCAGGCCGAACCAGATGATGAACAGCGACGCCAGCACGATGCGCGGCACCGCGTTCGCCGCCTTGATGAACGGGGCCGCCACCTCGGCGAGGAACCGGGCCCGGCCCAGCACGATGCCGAGCACGACGCCGGCCACCGCGCCGATCGCGAACCCGAACACCGCCTCCTGCAGGGTCACCGCGATCTGGGTCCAGATCGAGCCGAACGCGGTGCCGTGGCTGAACCAGCCGACCAGCCGGGACCAGATCGCCGTGGGCTTGGAGTAGTAGAACGGGTCGATCCAGTACGTCGCGGTCAGCTGCCAGCCGACCAGCCACACCACCACCGCGGCGAGCCGGACCGCCCAGACCGCGCCGCGCCGCCGGCGGCGGCGAGCCACCAGGTCCGGTACCCCGGCGTCGCGTTGCTCGGCGGCCATGACCACCGCCCCGTCGTCCACTGTGGACAGATGCTCACCCGACACGGCTGGCCTCCTCGCGGGCCCGGGCCACCTCGACCCGCAGGCTCTCCCACACCTCGCGGTAGATCTCCAGGAACTCGGCGGTCAGCCGTACGTCCTCGACGTTGCGGGGGCGCGACAGCGGCACCGCGAACACGTCCTTGACCGTGGCCGGGCTCGCGGTCATCACCACCACCCGGTCGGCCAGCGCGATGGCCTCCTCCAGGTCGTGCGTGACGAACACGACGGCCGCGCCGGTACCGGCCCACAGCCGCAGCAGTTCGTCCTGCATCAGCGACCGGGTCTGCACGTCCAGCGCGCTGAACGGCTCGTCCATCAGCATGATCTCGGGCTCGTTGACGAGCGTCTGGGCCAGCGCCACCCGCTTGCGCATGCCGCCGGACAGCTGGTGCGGGTAGTACTTCGCGAAGCCGGCGAGGCCGACCCGCTCCACCCACGTCGCCGCCGTCGCCCGGGCCGCCGACCTGCTCGCGCCCCGGTACCGGGGCCCGGCCGCCACGTTGTCCAGCACCGAGCGCCACGGCAGGATCGCGTCGTTCTGGAACATGTACCCGACGCCGCGCGGGATCGAGCGCACCCGCTCGCCGCGCACGTACACCTCGCCCTCGCTGGCCGGCTCCAGCCCGGACACCAGCGACAGGGTGGTCGACTTGCCGCAGCCGGTCGGGCCGACCACGGCGACGAACTCCCCGGCGGACACCTGCATGGTCAACTCGCGCACGGCGGTGTGCGCCTGGCCGGTCCCGCTCGGGAACCGTTTGGTGGCACCCCGGAGTTCGATCACGGGGTCGTTCATGGACTTCCCTCCCTGCCGGACCGGTCGCTCTCGTGACCTCGACGACGCCGCCGGCGAGACCGGTGGGCTCGCTCGCCGGGACCGATCGCCGCGCGACTCTTGCCTCGGCGCGGAACGTTAGGTGAACTGGCTCACGTGCGGAACCTTCTCGAAATTGTTCGTTCAAGCAGCGTTAATGCCGTTTCGCGCATTACGCGCGCGCGGCCGGTGCGCCGGCTGGCGCGCATCCGGTTCGCCCGGCAGATCCTGCTGTTCCAGATCTGCGTCGTCCTGCTCGTGGTCGGGGTCGGCTTCGCACTCGTCGGCTGGCTGATGGACCGCCAGCTCACCGACCAGTACGAGCGGCGCGCGCTCGCCGTGGCTCACGCGGTCGCCGCCGACCCGGACATCGCCGACGCCGTCGCGGCCGGTGACGTGCCGGTCGTCAGTACCGATGCCGAACGGGTACGGCACGCCACACACGCACTGTTCGTCGTGGTCACCGACACCCGCGGGATCCGGCTCGCGCACCCGAACCCGGCCGAGATCGGCCACCACGTGTCGACCGACCCGTCCGAGGCGCTCGCCGGGCACGACGTGGTCGACGTGCAGCGCGGCACGCTCGGCTGGTCGGCCCGCGGCAAGGTACCGGTCTTCGCGGCCGACCACCGGGTCGTGGGCGAGGTCAGCGTCGGGTTCGCGGCCGACGACGTGCGGGCCAACTGGTTGCGGGTGCTCGCCGACGCGGCGCTGTTCGCGGGCGGCGCGCTGCTGCTCGGCGTCGCCGGCTCGGCGCTGCTGTCCCGCCGGCTCAAGACCCAGACGCTCGGGCTGGAACCGCGCGAGCTGGCCGAACTGGTCCAGGAGCGCGAGGCGGTGCTGCACGGCGTCGGCGAGGGGGTGGTCGCCACCGACGCCGGCGGGCGGATCACCGTGTGCAACGACGAGGCGGCCCGCCTGCTCGGCAGCCGGCCCCCGGTCGGTGCCCGCGCCGCCGCGCTGGCCCTGCCGATCCGGGTCCGCGCCGCGCTGTCGCGCCGCACCGACCAGGAACGGATGATCGCCATCGCCGGCGACCGGGTGCTCGTCGCCACCAGCCGCCAGGTGCATCGCGACGGCCACGATCTGGGCACCGTGCTGACGCTGCGGGACCGGACCGACATCGAGACGCTGACCCGCGAGCTGGACACGGTGCGGTCGCTGTCCGGCGCGGTCCGGGCGCAGCGGCACGAGTTCGCGAACCGGCTGCACACCCTCGCCGGCCTGCTGCAGACCGGCCACCACGCCGAGGCGGTCGAGTACCTGCACGCGCTGCAGGACGCGCCGACCGAGCTCGGGCCGGCGCCGGACGGGATCCGCGACCCGTACCTGCACGCGTTCCTGTCCGCGAAGGCCGCCGAGGCCGGCGAGGCCGACGTGCGGCTGGGGGTCGCCGACGTCAGCTGGGTACCCGGCCGGGTCACCGCGCCGGTCGCGGTCACCACGGTGGTCGGCAACCTCGTCGACAACGCCGTCCGGGCCGCCCGCCTGGGCACCCGGCAACCCGCGTACGTCGAGGTCACCCTGCTCGCCGACGGGGCCGCGCTGCACGTGTCGGTCGCCGACTCCGGCGACGGGGTACCGGCCGGGCTACGGGCGCAGATCTTCGCCGAGGGGTTCACCACCCGGATCAGCACCGGGCACGGGCTCGGGCTCGCGCTCGCCCGGCAGGCCGCCCGCAGCCTCGGCGGCGACGTCCGCCTCGCCGACGCCGGCGCCGCGGACGCCGGGGTGGGCGGCGAGGCCGGACACGGCGCGGTGTTCGTCGCGCAGCTGCCGGCGACCCTCGACAGCCCCGGCGCAGCTGGTGTACTGGTCGACGGCCGGCAGGCGGGACCGGAGGAGGCGGGGTGCTGAAGGTACTGGTGGTGGAGGACGACTTCCGGGTCGCGGAGGTGCACGTCGCCTTCACCGAGCAGCTCGACGGGTTCACCGTGGTCGGCACCGCCCGTACCGTTGCGGAGGGGCGCCGGCTGATCGCCGAGACCCGGCCCGACCTGCTGCTGCTCGACCGGTACCTGCCGGACGCCTCCGGGCTGACGCTGCTGCACGACGTGCCGGTCGACACGATCATGCTCACCGCGGCCGGCGATGCCGAGACGGTACGCGCCGCGTACGCCCTCGGTGCGCTCAACTACCTGGTCAAACCGTTCACCGCGGAGCAGTTGGCGGACCGGCTGCGCGGCTACGCCCGGTACCGGGCGACGCTGGCGGCGGCCGGCCCGCTGAGCCAGGCCGACATCGACCGGGCGGTCCGGCTGCTGCACGAGGGCGACCGGACGGCCGCACCGAAGGGCCACTCCCCCGTGACCGCCCGGCTGGTCGCCGACGCGCTGCAGGCGGCCACCGAACCGCGCTCGGCCGCCGCCGTCGCGGCCGAGCTCGGGATCGCCCGCGCCACCGCGCAGCGCTACCTCGCCTCGCTCGCCGAGTCCGGTCGCGCCACGATGACGCTGCGGTACGGCACCACCGGACGGCCGGAGCACCTGTACGTCTGGCTGCCCGGCTAAACGGCGGGTTCGAGCCGCGGTCACCGCCGCGCGCCGACCAGCTGCGGCGCCGGTGGGCACAACATGTCGTACCCCCCGCCTAGCCTCTCCCCCATCGGTGCCGCCGTCGGCGGCCGATCGATCCACCGGTGCGAGAGATCGGGGGCGGGCGATGAGGCGATTCGTGGCGACAGTCGAGCAGCGTGACGACGGCTGGGTGGCAACGGTGCCGGACGGCGAGCAGGTGCTGGTGCACGATCCGCGGTCGATCACCTGGGAGCTGCGCGAGCAGCTCGGGGCCCGGCTGGGGTGGTCGAGATCCGGTGCACGGCACGACATCCGCGTCGACCTGGCGGATCCGTCGGGGCGAGCCGTGCACGGTTTCGTGCTGCTGTTCGTGCCGCTGGGGCCGGCTGGCGACTACCGTGCGGTGCGCTCGTCGCCGCCGAGCGGCTGCCGGTGGTTCGGCGCCGAGCTGCCCGGGCTGCGTTGCGTGCGGCCGGGCCCGACCCGGCTCGCCGCGATCGCCGACACGGTGGCGGAGCTGCGGGCGGGCTACGGGCTCGCCGCCGAGGCGAGCGATCTCGGCTTCGAGAAGCTCTGGGAGTGGTCGTCGGATCCCGAGCACGGCACCGACCTGGTCGCCCAGCTGCTGCTGATGGCCGCGCAGCGGGCCGGTCAGCTCGGCATCGGGCCGGGCGAGTTGACCGACTTCCTGCAGGCCGCGCACCCCGGGCCCGCCCCGGCGAACCGGTGACGACGGCCGGCGCGGCGCGCGTCCGCATCGTCCGAAACCTCCTTGGCGCGGTGGTGCGGCCGGTGTCATGATCGCCGTCCGCGAAGAGAGGTGACGGCATGCGCCGGACGGCAGACCTGACCGAGCTCACGCCGCTGGTGCGGGCCGCGACCGGTCGCCGACCGGTGGCGATCCGGCGGCTGGCCGGTGGCTCGAAGAAGGGCGTCTACCGGGTCCGGCTCGACAACGCCGGCGCGGTCGTGGTCTACCTGTGGCGACCCGACGAGGACTTCTGGCCGGCGACGGCACGCCGGAATTGTGGCCCGGCCGACCCGTTCGCGCACGCCAGCGGGTGCCGGCTGTTTCTGGACGCGCACCGCCGGCTGTCCGCGCTCGGCGTCGGGGTGCCGGAGATCCTGTTCCGCGACGAGCGGCGGCGGTGGGTCGACGCCGACGCGGTGGTCGTCGGCGATCTTCCCGGCCCGTCGCTGGAGACGCTGCTGCGGCAGGGTCCGCAACCGGCCACGATGGACGCTCTCGCGGCCGCGTTGGACCGAATGCGCTGCTGCCCGGCGCCGGCGATCGGCAAGGTGGGCCCGGTCGACTCCGGCGTTCGGATCGACGAGACGCGCTGCGAGCGCCTCGTCTACGAGCGCGCACTGGCCGACCTGGCCGACGCGGCGCGGCGCGAGCCGCGCCTCGCCGCCGCCGAGGACCGGCTGGCCGCAACGCTGCGCACGCTGTACGAGAGGGTGGCGCCGCGGCCGCTGGTGGGGCTGGTGCACGGCGAGCTCGGCGGCGACCACGTACTGGTGCGGCCGGACGGCACGCCGGTGCTGATCGACATCGAGGGCGCGATGTACTTCGACCCGGAGTGGGAGCACGCGTTCGCCCGGATCCGGTTCGGCGCGCACCATCCCGATCTGGTGCGCGGGCCGCTCGACGAGGCCAGGCTTCGCTGCTACACCCTCGCCGAACACCTGTCGCTGGTGGCCGGGCCGCTGCGGTTGCTCGACGGCGACGTCCCGAACCGCGCCGCCTTCACCGCGATCGCCGAGTACAACCTGGGCGCCGCGCTGGCCTTCGATCCGGACCGGCCGATGTCGGTGACGCGCGGCTGACGGTCAGCTCAGGCCGATCTGGCCGGCCATGCTGCGGGCCTGGAAGTCGAACCACTCGGCCCGGCGGTCGATCAAGCTGTTGAGCTGGCCGAACAGTTCGAAGCTGATCGCGCCGTAGAGCTGGGACCAGGCGAGCAGGGTGCGCGCCAGGAGGTGCTCGTCCAGGTCGGTCTCGACCCGACGGGCCACGTCGGCGAGCTCGGACCGCAGCGGGGCCGGGAGCGGCGGCTCGGTGACCGGCGCCAGCCGACCGGCGTCGCGCGCCTCGCCGACGATGCCGACCAGCACGTACGGGGTGCGGCTGGCCGGCGCGGTGGTGTCCAGCGGCGCCCGGTAGCCGGGTACCGGACTGCCGAGCACCAGCGCGTACTCGCTGGGCGCGGCCAGCGCCCACCCGCGTAGCGCCCGCGCCACCGCGAGCCACCGGCCGGCGAAGTCGCTGCGTCGCCGGTACTGCGCGTCGGCGGTCTCGGCGGCCTCGCCGAGACCGTTGTACGCGTCGATGATCAGCGCGGTCAGCAGGTCGTCCCGGCTGCCGAAGTACCGGTACAGCGCGGACGAGGCCATACCCAGCTCGCGAGCGATCGCGCGCAGCGACAGGTTCGCGCCCTCGACCGCGAGCTGCGCCCGGGCCGCCTTCTTGATCTCCTCGGTCAACTCGGCCCGGACCCGGGCCCGAATCGACGTGCCACGCTCCACCATGTTGCGAGTATCGCACACAACCGAGAGCAGTGCTCTTGACAGCGAGCAGGAGTTGAGCGAATAGTGGTCTCAAACGAGAGCATCGCTCTCCCTTGTGAACGGAGGAAACATCATGGCTCTGCACGTGATCGTCGGCGGCGGCCCCGTCGGTACCGCCACCGCCCGGGTCCTGCTCGAGCGCGGCGAACAGGTACGCGTCGTCACCCGCCGCGGGTCCGGCCCGGCCGAGGTCGAACGGGTCGCCGCCGACGCGACCGACGCCGACCGGCTCACCGAGCTGGCCACGGGTGCCGTCGCCCTCTACAACTGCGCGAACCCGCAGTACCACCAGTGGCTGACCGACTGGCCACCGCTCGCCTCCGCGCTGCGGGTCGCCGCCGCGCGCACCGGCGCCGTGCTCGCCACCGCGAGCTGCCTGTACGGGTACGGACCGGTCGACGGGCCGATCACGCCGACCACCCCGCTCGCCGCCACCCACCCGAAGCTGCGGATCCGGGCGGACATGTGGCGCGACGCGCTGGCCGATCACGAGGCCGGTCGGATCCGCACCACCGAGGTCCGGGCCGGCGACTACATCGAGGCCAACTCGGTGTTCAGCGCCGTGCTCGGCGCACCGATCCGGGCCGGGAAACGGTGCTTTTCGGTGCTGCCGGTCGACGTGCCGCACACCTTCACCGCCATCACCGACATGGCCCGCACCCTGGTCACCGCGGCGACCACGGAGGCCGCCTGGGGCCGCGCCTGGCTGGTGCCGAGCGCCGCGCCGCTGACCGTCCGCGAACTCGCCGACCGGTACGCGGCGGTCATCGGCGCGCCGCAGCCCCGCATCACCGCACTGCCCTACCCGGTGTTGTGGAGCACCGGGCTGGCCAACTCGTTCCTGCGCGAGATGCGTACCACCTATTACCAGTGGGCGCGGCCGTTCACCATGGACAGCAGCACCACCGAGGCCGCCCTCGCGCTCACCGCCACCCCGCTTTCCACCGTCCTCGCCTCGGTACCGGCCTGATCGGCCCGGGCGGTGCCGCGCGAATCGGGTGGGGCTGGCCGCCGCGGTCGAAACCGGCGGTTGGTAGCGTCTGCGAGCACTCGCGCGTAGTCATCACCGTCGACGAGGAGAACCATGGCAACCACGATTCGTCGGGCAGTCATTCCGGCCGCGGGTCTGGGGTCGCGGCTGCTGCCGCTGACCAAGGCGACGCCGAAGGAGATGCTGCCGGTCGGCGACAAGCCGGTGATCGAGCACACCGTCCGGGAGCTGATCGCATCCGGCATCACCGACATCACGATCGTGGTGTCCGAGGGCAAGTCGCTGATCCTGGACCACTTCCGGCCCAACCCGGCGCTGGTGGCGCGGCTGCGCGAGGACGGCAAGACCGCCTACGCCGACGCGGTGGAGGAGGTCGGCGAGCTGTCCTGGCAGGGCCACATCACCTACCTGGACCAGCACGGGCCGTACGGCAACGGCACGCCGGTGCTGAACGCGGCCCGCAACTTCGGTGACGAGCCGGTGCTGGTGCTGTGGCCCGACGACGTGTTCGTCGCCGCCGTGCCGCGGGCGCAGCAGCTGATCGCGGCGTACGAGAAGACCGGCTGCCCGGTGCTCGCCCTGATGCCGATGGAACCCGCCGACTCGGTCCGGTACGGGGTGCCCACCGTCAACGAGGATCTCGGCTCCGGCCTGCTGCGCATCGGTGGCCTGGTGGAGAAGCCGAACCCGGCCGACGCCCCGTCCAACTACGCCGCGATCGGCGGCTACGTGATCACGCCGGGAATCGTGGACGAGCTGGCCGAGCAGACCCGGCGCTGGTACGAGCACCGGAGCGGCGAGATCTACCTGACCGACGCGATCAACGCCTACGCCGCGCACCACGCGGTCTACGGCAAGGTCATCCAGGGCCAGTGGTACGACACGGGCAACCCGCTGGCCTACCTGACCGCGCAGTTCGCCGCCGCGCTGGCCGATCCCGAGTACGGCCCGCACCTGCGGCGCCTCGCCGCCGAGGCGCCCGACCAGCCCTGACCGGCCGCCCCGTTCGGATCCCGCATCGGCGCGCCAGCCACGTCGCCGGGCTCACCCGACGACGCCCGAGCGGTGCGAGAGCTCAGGCGCGGCAGCGGATCTCGCCGTGCAGCAGGCTCAGCCAGCCGTCCTCGTCGTCGGTCCAGGCACGCCAGGCGGCGGCGATCCGGTCCAGGTCGGCTCGCGTGGCGGCGCCCGAGTCGACCAGCTGGTGGGCCAGGTCGGAGGCGACGATCCGCTCGGCCCACATGCCGCCCCAGTACCGGCGGTCGGCCGGCTCGGCGTGGCACCAGACGCTGGCGCTCGGGGTGATGTCGGTGAACCCGGCGGCTCGGGCCCAGGCGAGCAGGCGCCGCCCGGCGTCCGGTTCGCCGCCGTTGGCGCGGGCGGCGGCCCGGTACAGCGCGAGCCACTCGTCCAGCTCGGGCAGCTGCGGGTACCAGGCGAAGGCGGCGTAGTCGGCGTCTCGCGCGGCGACGATGCCGCCCCGCCGGCAGACCCGGCGCATCTCGCGCAGCGCCAGGACCGGGTCGGCGACGTGTTGCAGCACCTGGTGGGCGTGCACCACGTCGAAGCTGTCGTCGCCGAAGCGCAGGTGTTGGACGTCGTCGACGACGAAGTCGACGTTGTCCAGCCCGCGCCGGCGGATCTCGGCCCGGGCCAGGTCGAGCGCCGGGCCGGTCCGCTCCAGCGCGGTGACCCGGCCGGGCGCGACCAGCTCGGCCAGGTCGGCGGTGATGGTGCCGGGGCCGCAACCGACGTCGAGCACCGACATCCCCGCAGCGAGGTCTGGCAGCAGGTAGCCGGCCGAGTTCGCCGCCGTCCGCCACCGGTGCGAGCGCAGCACCGACTCGTGATGGCCATGCGTGTACACGTTGCTCGTCATGCCCCGACCGTAGTCTCGCGTCCCGCAATACGGAACAGTGCTCTTGTATCTTGAGACTCAGGCGCCATGCCCGTGGTGGTACCGGTGGGCGACGGCGTGGCCGCGACCGCGCGAGATCAGCCACCGGTTGACCGGTGTGGCCACCACGAACGCCAGCGCCAGCGCGATCAGCAGCGACGACCAGAACAGCACCGAGGCGAGCCCGGCGTCCATCGCGCCCGGGATGGCCAGCACGGTGAGGTTGTCGATGATCTCCATGACCACGATCGACACCGTGTCCGCGGCGAGCGCGACCCGCAGCGCGGCACCGACGCCCAGACCGGCGCGCACCATCCCGCGCATCGTCAAGGCGTACCCGAACACGAATGCCAGCGCGATCGACAGCACCACCGTCACGCCGTTGGACAGCCCGAACGCGGTCCCCAGCACCATGCCGAGCACCTCACCGATGGCGCAGCCGGTCAGGCAGTGCAGGGTCGCCTGCGCGGCCGACCGCCAACTGACCGACCGCCATCCGGTCGCCCCGTGCCCAGCAGTCCCGTGCCCCGCAGCCCCGTGCCCCGCGTGACCGGCCGCGGGTTCGTGCATGGCGTGGCCAGTGGCACCGGGGCGAGCCGCCGCCCGGGACGCGCCGCCATGTTCGTCACTCATCTCGAGCTCCCTCACCACGTCGCCGCGCTGGTCCGCGGCACTCCGTGACTATACCCCCCAGGGGTATAGCAGCGACAGGGTTTCCGGGAGACCGTGCTCACGTCCGGCCCGCCGCCGCCGGTGGCCCGTGGCCACGAAGGAGCGAACGTCGGTGCCGAGACACGCATCGGTCGGCGCGAGCGGTGGACAGCAACCGTACGACCGTGCGATTCTGTGCTGATGGCGAAAGGTGCGCAGACCCGGGAGGCGATCGTCGACACTGCCGTCGAGCTCGCCTTCCGGGTGGGACTCGGCGGGCTGACCATCGGCGAGCTCGCCCGGGCCCAACAGATGTCCAAGAGCGGGCTGTTCGCACACTTCCGATCCAAGGAGGCGCTGCAGCTCGCCGCGCTGGCGCGGGCCCGCGAGACGTTCGTCGACCTGGTCGTTCGCCCGGCGCTGACCGCGCCCCGCGGCCTGCCCCGCATCCGCGAGCTGTTCGAGCGGTGGCTCGACTGCGGCCGCGGCGGCGTGCCCGGCGGCTGCCTGTTCGTCAAGGCGGCCACCGAGTTCGACGGCCAGCCGGGGGCGCTGCGCGACCAGCTCGCGCAGGACCACCAGGACCTGTTCGACACGATCGGCCAGATCTGCCGCAGCGGCATCTCGGTGCACCAGGTGCGCCCCGACGTCGACGCCGAGCAGTTCGCGCACGACCTGTACGGCGTGATGCTGGTCTTCTACCTGACCCACCGGCTGCTGGCCGACCCGGCGGCCGAGACGCGCGCCCGGGCGTCGTTCGAGACCCTGGTCGCCGCCGTGCGCACCGAGGCCACCTGACCACGGACGCGAGCCGACTGCGGCACCACACCACCACACCGACCGAGGAGAGCGGCCATGACCACCACGATGTCGCCACAAAAAAGCACGATCGTTCGTACTCACACCGACCTGCGCATGCGAGGTATCCGACTGGCGTTCGGCGCGGCGGAGCGGTTCGCACCGGCACTCGGCGGCCGGCGGGCGGCACTGCTGTGGTGCACCCCGCCGCACGGCCGGGGCCGGCGCCGGGACGACCGGCCGGCGCTGCCGAGCCGGCACGACACGCTGTCGACCGGACACGGCCGCCGGCTCGCCGTGCAGAGCTGGGGTCCGGAGCGCGCCGCACCGGTGTACCTGGTGCACGGTTGGGGCGGCTGGCGCGGCCAGCTCGGGCGCCACGTCGAACCGCTGGTCGCCACCGGCCACCGGGTCGTCGCGTTCGACAGCCCGAGCCACGGTGACTCCGGGCCCGGTGTACTGGGGCCGCACCGCAGTACCGCCCCCGAGATGGTCGACGCGCTCACCGACGTGGTGGCGCACTACGGCGCACCCGCCGGCATCCTCGCGCACTCGCTCGGCTGCGCGACGAGCCTGGTGGCACTGTCCGACGGCCTGCCGGCGGCGCCGCTGGCGTTCGTCGCGCCGGCGGCCGATCCGCTCGCCCGGATCGGCGAGTTCACCGCCGCGCTCGGCGCCGGCGAGCGGGTCGAGGCGGCGCTGCGGCGGCGGCTGGAGGCTCTCGGCGGGCGGCCGCTGGCCGACTTCGCGGTCACCGAGTGGGCCGCACCGCAGCGTCCGCCACTGCTCGTGGTGCACGACCGGGACGACCGCGAGACGTCGTACGAGCAGGGCCGACAGCTCGCCGAGCGGTGGCCGGGCGGCGAGCTGACGACCACGACCGGCCTCGGCCACCTGCGGATCCTGCGGGACGCCGCGGTGATCGACCGGGTCACCGGGTTCCTCACGTCCCGGTGACGCCGGTGCGCCACGCGAACGCCTCAGGCCATGCCGCCGTTGGCGTAGAGCACCTGTCCGTTGATCCAACGTCCCGGGCCGGCCAGGAACGCGACCAGCTCGGCGATGTCGTCCGGGGTACCGAGGCGGCCGAACGGGTTGGCCCCGGCGATCTGGTCGATCAGCTGCTGCGGCTTGCCCTCGAAGAACAGCGGCGTGGCGGTCGGTCCGGGCGCGACGGCGTTGACCGTCACGTCCCGGCCGGCCAGCTCGCGGGCGAGGATCAGGGTCAGCGCCTCGACCGCGCCCTTCGACGCCGCGTACGCGGCATAGCCGGGGGTCGCCAGCTTGGTGATCGAGGTCGAGAAGTTGACGATCGCGCCGCCCGGGCGCAGCCGGCGGGCGGCGAGCTGGTCGACCACCATGGTGCCGCGCACGTTGGTGCGCTGCACCCGGTCGAACACCGCCAGGTCGAGCTTCTCGACCGGGGCGAGCGGCATGATGCCGGCGGTGTGCACCAGCACGTCCACGCCGCCGAACCGCTGCTGCGCGCGGTCGAACAGCGCGGTCATCTGCGCCTCGTCGGCGACGTCGCCGCCGTCGGCCACCGCGGTACCGCCGGCCTCGGTGATCGCCCGGACCGCCTGGTCGGCCGGGGCCTGGTTGTGGGCGTAGTGCACCACGACCGCCAGCCCGTCGGCCGCCAGCCGAGTCGCGGTCGCCTGGCCGATGCCGCCGGACCCGCCGGTCACGATCGCCACCCGTTGCGTTGTCTGCATGATCGCCTCCGCTGTTGTGGACTGTACGTCCACTAATTTGAATGTAGACGCGTTGTCCATATACTGCAAGCACACGTGCGGGAGGCGACATGAGCGAGCAGGCAGCGCTGCGACCGGGGCGAGGGCGGCGACCGGCCGCAGCGGTACGGCAGGCGATCCTCGCCGCCGCCACCGAGCTGCTGTTCGAGCACGGGCTCGCCGCGGTGACGTTCGAGAAGGTCGCCGCGCGCGCCGGTGCCAGCAAGATGACCCTGTACAAGTGGTGGCCCTCCCCCGGCGCGCTCGCCCTGGACGGGTACTTCACCGCGGTCGAGCAGACGCTGGCGTTCCCCGACACCGGCGACATCGAACGCGACCTCACCAGCCAGCTGCACGCCTTCGTCCGGCTGCTCACCGAACGGCCCGCCGGCCGGGTCATCGCCGAGCTGGTCGGCGCCGCCCAGACCGACCCCGATCTCGCCGCGGCGATCGCGCAGCGCTACACCAGGCCCCGGCGGGCGCTCGCGGTCGACCGGCTGACCCGCGCCCAGCGCGCCGGACAGGTGCGCGCCGAGCTCGACCCCGAGGTGGTGGTCGACCAGCTGTGGGGCGCCTGCTACCACCGGCTGCTGCTGCCGGACCTGCCGATCGACGCCGGCTTCGCCGATGCGCTGGTGCGCAACCTGATCACCGGCATCCGGCCGTGACAACCGTCCCACGCATCGAGGATCGGTAACGGCCGGCGCGCACCGGCCGGCCGGTCGAATACAGTCCGGGGGTCGCCACCGTTCCGCCGTGGAGCGGTGGATACAGCGGAGGGGTTGGCCGATGCGGAAGCCGAACGGATTGTCCAGGCGCGGTGTGCTCGCCGGCGCGGCGGGGCTGGTGGCCACCGGCGCACTCGCCGCCTGTGGCTCCAACACCGGCCGCGGCTCGTCCGGCGGTGGCTCGGGACCGACGATCGCCCAGTGGTACCACCAGTACGGCGAGGCCGGCGTCGAGCAGGCGGTCAAGCGGTACGCCAAGGCGTACTCGAAGGCGAACGTGCAGGTGCAGTGGACCGCCGGCGACTACGACACCAAGCTCGCCACCGCGCTGGTCGGCAGCGGCGGGCCGGACGTGTTCGAGCAGTCGGTGGCGAAGGTCGACCAGGTCCGGGCGCACCAGCTGGCCGACCTGACCGACGTGTTCGGTGCGGCGAAGGACGACTTCACCCCGGCGGTGCTGGACGCACAGACCGTCGACGGCAAGATCTACGGCATCCCGCAGGCGATCGACATGCAGATGCTGTTCTACCGCAAGAGCTGGCTGGCCAAGGCGGGCGTGTCGGCGCCGACCACGCTGGCGGAGCTCGCCAGCGCGGCGAAGAAGCTGACCAACAAGAAGGTCAAGGGGCTGTTTTTGGGCAACGACGGCGGTGCCGGGGTGCTCGGTGCGGTACCGCTGTGGTCGATCGGGCAGGGCTACCTGTCCGAGGACCAGCGCAAGGTCGGGTTCGAGGCGGAGGCCGCCGCGCCGGTGTTCGCGGCGCTGCGCACCATGTACAGCTCAGGCAGCCTGCTGCTCGGCGCGCCGGCCGACTGGTCCGACCCGTCGGCGTTCACCCAGGGGCTGACCGCGATGCAGTGGTCCGGGCTGTGGGCGGTACCGGTGGTGCAGAAGGCGCTCGGCAACGACTTCGGCGTGGTCGCCTGGCCGAAGGGCGACGACAGCGGGAAGCCGTCCGTGCCGATCGGCGCGTACGCCTCGACGGTCAACGCGAAGAGCAGGCACGTCGACGCGGCGAAGGCGTTCGCGAAGTGGCTGTGGATCGACAAGACCGGCTACCAGCGCGACTTCGACCTGTCGTACGGGTTCCACATCCCGGCGCGCACGTCGATCGCGGCGAAGGCCGACAAGCTGTCGTCCGGCGCCGGCAAGGACGCCGTCGACCTGGTCCAGCGGTACGGGAAGGTGCAGGCGACACCGGGCTGGACCTCGCCGATGAACACCGCCTACACCGACGCGCTGAACAACATCATCCGCAAGGGATCCAACCCGGAGAGCGAGCTGAAGACCGCGATCGGCAAGATCGACAAGCAGCTGCGCACGCTGTACAAGTGAGCGGCCGCGACGTGACCGGCGGAGACGTGGCGCACGCCTCGGCGCGGGACCGGCGGCGGGCCAGGCGGCACGGCCGGCAGCGCACCTGGCCGGCGTTCTGGGTGTTCGTCGGCCCGTTTCTGGCCGGGCTGATCCTCTTCACGTTCCTACCGATCGTGTGGAGCGCGGTGCTCAGCTTCTTCGACGCGCACAACACGGTCACCCCGACGCGGTTCGTCGGGCTGGCCAACTACGTCGACATGCTGACCAACTCCGACTTCCTCGCGAGCCTCGGCACGTTCAGCGTGTTCGCGGTGTTCATCGTGCCCACCACGGTGGCGATCTCGCTCGGGCTGGCGCTGCTGGTGCACCGGCTCCGGTTCGCCCGGGCGTTCTTCCGGTCGGTGTTCTTCCTGCCGGCGGCCTGCTCGTACGTGGTGGCCGCGCTGATCTGGAAGCTGTCGATCTTCAACGGCGTCCGGTTCGGCCTGGCCAACACGGTGCTCGGGCTGTTCGACGTCGACCAGGTGCCGTGGCTGTCGTCGGCCAGCCCGCCCTGGTACTGGGTGGCGCTGGTGACGCTGCGGCTGTGGCTGCAGGTCGGGTTCTACATGGTGCTGTTCCTCGCCGGCCTGCAACGCATCCCGGGCGAGCTGTACGAGGCGGCGTACGTGGACGGCGCGAAGCCGGGCTGGCAGGTGTTCCGGTACATCACGCTGCCGCAGCTGCGGGCCACCACGGTGGCGGTGGTGCTGCTCAACCTGATCGCCGCGTACCAGGCGTTCGACGAGTTCTACAACCTGATGAGCTCGGCCCGCGGGTACCCGCCGTTCGCCCGGCCGCCGCTGGTCTACCTGTACTTCACCGCGCTCGGCCAGGGCCAGGACTTCGGCCACGGCAGCGCGGGCGCGGTGATCCTCGCGCTGCTGATCGGGATCGTGACGGTGTTGCAGGGCAAGCTGTTCGGCTTCGGCCGGCGGGACTGACGGTCCGGCGTTCGGGGTGGCCAGCAGGCCAAGGCGAGGCCGCCAGGACAGGGAGGGGACGATGGACGGTCCACACGCGGTCGGGTACGCGCGCAGCGCCCGCGGCCGCATCGGCGCGATCGCCCGGTACTCGGCGCTGGTGCTCGCGGCGCTGCTGTTCCTGCTCCCGTTCTACCTGCTGGTACGCAACGGGCTCGCCTCCGACGCCGAGATCACGGCGCCGGACTGGACGTTCTTCCCCACCACCCTGCACTGGGGCAACATCGGCGAGCTGTTCGACGATCCCTCGGTACCGATGGCGCACTCGCTGCTCAACTCGGTACTGGTCAGCGTGGTGCAGACGATCGGGCAGGTGGCGCTGTCGTCGATGGCCGGGTACGGACTGGCCCGGATCCCGTTCCGGCACGCGAATCTGGTGCTCGCGGCGATCGTGGCGACGTTGATGATCCCGGCCGCGGTCACGTTCGTTCCGACGTTCGTGGTGGTCTCCTCGCTGGGCTGGGTGTCGACGCTGCGCGGGCTGATCGTGCCGGGCCTGTTCAGCGGGTTCACCGCGTTCCTGTTCCGGCAGTACTTCCTGAGCTTCCCGAAGGAGCTGGAGGAGGCGGCGCGGGTGGACGGCCTGGGCCACTGGGGCGCGTACTGGCGGATCGTGGTGCCCAACTCGACCGGCTTCATCGCCGCGATCGGCGTCATCACGTTCCTCGGCTCGTGGAACGCGTTCCTGTGGCCGCTGGTGATCGGCCAGGACTCGTCGTCGTGGACGGTGCAGGTGGCGCTGTCGTCGTTCATGACCGCGCAGACGATCAACCTGCACGAGCTGTTCGTCGCGGCCGCGGTGTCCATCCTGCCGCTGCTGCTGGTGTTCGTGTTCCTGCAGCGCTACCTGGTCCAGGGGGTCGCCGAGTCCGGCATCAAGGGCTGAACCGGGCCGTTGTTCGCATCTCGATCAGCCGATCGGTGGAGTGCACCCGCCGATCGGCGGGGCCCGCGGGCCCGCCGCAGCACCGGGTTTCCGGGTGGCTTCGGCGGATGTGGCCGAGCGTTCCCGCTGGGAGCGTTGTGGTGTCCGACATCGAGGTGACGACGGGAGACCCACCACCATGGACACCCAGCAGGCGCTCACCGAACGCCGCACCGCCACCGCCGGGCTCCGGGCCGCCCGCACGCTGGTCGGCGCGTACCTGGCCGTGAGCGCGCTCGCGGTCGCCGCGCTCGTGGCGCTGCACGACCATCCCAGCCTGGTCAACTCCGCCTCGTGGGTACGGGCCAGCATCGTGCTGGTCACCGCCGTACTGATGTTCCTGTTCGCCCGCGGCGCGGTCCGCGGGTCGCGCCGGGCCTGGCTGCGGCTGCGGATCGCCTCCGCGGTGATGCTCGTCGCGATCGCGGTGATCGTGTCGCTGCCCGGCTTCCTGCCCGCGTGGTTGCGCATCGAACAGGGCCTCTGCGGCCTGCTGCTCCTGGCCGTCGTAGTGCTCGTCAACCGGCGCGCCGTGCGTACCGGGTTCGCGGCGAGCTGACCGTGGCCGCGCCCCGCTCGACCACGACCCTGGAGCCCGCCCGCCCGGCTAGATTGGCCCCGGGGGGCGTCGAGGGGGGCAGCGTGGTCGCCGGACGGGTACGGTCCTGGCTGGTCCGCCGGGCGGGCGGGACACCGGTGCTGACCGTGCTGCCGTACCTGCTGCTGGCGTTCCTCGCCGCGATCAGCGTGCCGATCCGGCACGCCGGCGGCCGCTCGCCGGCCGCCGAGCTGGTGCTCGCCGCGGTCCTGGCCGGCTGGATGCTCTGCCTGTTCACCCTGCGGCCGGCCTGGCGGAACCGGCCCGCGGTGATGGCCGTCTTCCTTGCCGGCGTGGTGCTGGTGACCCTGCTGCTGGTGCTGCGGGCGCCCTGGTTCGGCTTCTTCACCCCCGCCGCCTACCTGTACGCCTACCGGCTCGTGCCCTGGCCCGGGCAGCTCGCCGCCGTCGCCGCGGTGGCGGTGGTCGCCGGCACCGCGCAGGCGTACGCGGTGCCGCTGCACGACGCCGCCGGTATCGCCACCTACCTCGCCATCGTGGTGGCCAACGCGCTGCCGATGTGCGGATACGCCTGGCTGCGGCAGAACCTCGACCGCCAGGACCGGCAGCGCCGGCAGGCGCTCGCCGAGGTGAGCGCGGCCAACGAACGGCTCGCGGCGAGCCTCGCCGACAACGCGGCGCTGCACCGGGCGCTGCTCGACCAGGCCCACCAAGCCGGCGTCGCCGCCGAACGCCAGCGGCTGGCCCGCGAGATCCACGACACCATGGCACAGGGACTGACCGGCATCGTCACCCAGCTGCAGGCCGCCGAGCAGGCCGCGGACGAGCCGGCCCGCTGGCGCCGGCACTTCGCCGCGGCGACCGCGCTGGCCCGGGAGAGCCTGACCGAGGCCCGCCGGTCGGTACACGAGCTGCGTCCCGAACCGCTGAGGACCGGCCGGCTGTCCGAGGCGCTGGCCGAGGTCGCCAGCCGCTGGTCGGCCCGCAGCGGGATCGACGCCCGGGTCACCACCACCGGTACGGTCCGGCCGATGGCCACCGACGCCGAGGTGACGCTGCTGCGGGTGGCGCAGGAGGCGCTCGCCAACATCGCGAAGCACGCCGGCGCCAGCCGCGTCGGGGTGACCCTGTCGTACCTGGCGCACGAGGTCGCGCTGGACGTGCGGGACGACGGCCGCGGCTTCGATCCCACCGCGCCGTCGGTACGACGTACCGACGGCGGGTTCGGATTGGTGGCGATGCGGCAGCGGGTCGAGGCGAGGGCCGGCAGCCTCACCATCGAGTCCGAGCCCGGCCTCGGTACCACCATCAGCGCGCGGATCCCCACGGAGCCGGACGCATGACCGACGACGCACTTTCCGCCGCGGAGGAGGCACGATGACCGACGACGCGCTCGCCGCAGCGCAGGAGACGGGATGACCGACGACGCGCTCGCCGCAGCGCAGGAGCCGGCATGAGCGACGACGCGCTCGCCGCGCAGGAGGCAGGATGACCGACGACGCACTTTCCGCCGCGGGGGAGGCAGGATGGCTGCTCCGGTACGGCTGCTGATCGCCGACGATCACCCCGTCGTACGGGACGGGCTGAGCGGCATGTTCGCCGCCGATCCCGGGTTCGAGGTGGTCGGCGAGGCCGCGGACGGCGCCGAGGCGGTACGCCGGGCCGAGGCGCTGCGCCCCGACGTGATCCTGCTCGACCTGCGGATGCCCGGCATGGACGGGGTCACCGCGATCACCGAGCTGGCCCGGCGGCACATCGAGTCGCGGGTGCTGGTGCTCACCACGTACGACACGGACGGGTACGTGCTGCCGGCGATCGAGGCCGGCGCCACCGGGTACCTGCTCAAGGACGCGCCGCGCGAGGAGCTGCTGCGCGCCGTGCGGGCCGCCGCGGCGGGCCGCTCGGTGCTGGCGCCGTCGGTCGCCTCGCGGCTGATGCACCGGGTCCGCACCCCGGCGGCGGAACCGTTGAGCCGGCGCGAGATCGAGGTGCTGGAGCTGGTCGCGGCCGGCACCACCAACCGGGAGCTCGCCGCCCGGCTGTTCATCAGCGAGGCGACGGTCAAGAGCCACCTGCTGAACATCTACACCAAGCTCGGCGTCAACGACCGGGCCGCCGCGGTCGCCGAGGCATTCCGCCGCGGCCTCCTCACCATCACCCCCGACGACCCACCCTGACCGCCAGCCCCCGGCGAAGGTTGATCAAGGGATCGGGTCATCGCGTCCAGGCGCGATGTGCCCCGATCCCTTGATCAACGTCAGGATCTCTTGAGCGAGGTCGAGATTCCTCGATCAACCCATCCGGGGTCAGACCGGGTCGGGGTCGGCGACCGCCTCGGCGAACTGCGCCGCGTACAGCCGGGCGTAGGCGCCGTCGGCCGTGAGCAGCTGGTCGTGCGTGCCCTGCTCGACGATGTCGCCGTGCTCCATCACCAGGATCACGTCGGCGTCGCGGATGGTCGACAGCCGGTGCGCGATGACGAAGCTGGTGCGGCCCGACCGCAACGCGGTCATGCCGTGCTGGATCAGCACCTCGGTACGGGTGTCCACCGAGCTGGTCGCCTCGTCCAGCACCAGGATCGTCGGCTCGGTGATGAACGCGCGGGCGATGGTGAGCAGTTGCTTCTCGCCCGCGCTGACGTTGGAGCTCTCCTCGTCGAGCACCGTGTCGTACCCGTCCGGCAGGGTGCGTACGAACCGGTCGACGTGCGTGGCTCGGGCCGCCTCGACGATCCGCTCCCGAGTCACCCCGTCCACGCCGTAGCCGATGTTCTCGGCGATCGTGCCGCCGAACAGCCAGGTGTCCTGCAACACCATGCCGATCCGGCGGCGCAGCTCGTCCCGGGACATCGTGCGGGTGTCGACGCCGTCGAGCGCGATCCGGCCGGAGTCCACCTCGTAGAACCGCATCAGCAGGTTGACCAGGGTGGTCTTGCCGGCCCCGGTCGGTCCGACGATGGCCACCGTCTGCCCCGGCTCCACCGCGAGCGACAGGTCGGAGATCAGCGGCTTGTCCTTGTCGTACGAGAAGGACACGTGCTCGAACGCGACCCGCCCGGTCAGCTGCTCCGGTCGCTGCGGCTGGGCCGGGTCGGCGACCTGCTCGTCCGCGTCCAGCAGCTCGAAGACCCGCTCCGCGGAGGCCACCCCGGACTGCAGCAGGTTCGCCATCGCCGCCACCTGGGTGATCGGCTGGGTGAACTGCCGGGAGTACTGGATGAACGCCTGCACGTCGCCGAGCGACAGGTTGCCGGACGCGACCCGCAGACCGCCGATGACGGCGACCAGCACGTAGTTGAGGTTGCCGATGAACATCATCGCCGGCTGCATGATGCCGGAGATGAACTGCGCCTTGAACGCCGAGGAGTACAGCGCGTCGTTGTGCTCGGCGAACGTGTCGGAGGCCTGCCGCTGCCGCCCGAACACCTTCACCAGCGCGTGCCCGGTGTACATCTCCTCGATGTGCGCGTTGAGCCGGCCGGTGCTGGCCCACTGCTTGAGGAACTGCGGTTGGGCCCGCTTGCCGATGACCATCGCGACCACGAGCGACACCGGCACCGTCACCACTGCGACCAGCGCCAGCAGCGGCGAGATGTACAGCATCATGATCAGCACACCGACGATCGTCAGCAGCGAGGTGACCAACTGACTGAGCGCCTGCTGCAGGGTCTGCGAGATGTTGTCGATGTCGTTGGTGGTGCGCGACAGCACCTCGCCGCGCGGCTGCGAGTCGAAGTAGCTCAACGGCAGCCGGGCCAGCTTCTCCTCGGTCATCTGCCGCAACCGGAACGCCAGCCGCTGCACCACCGTCGCGGTCAGCCGGCCCTGGCAGACACCGAGCGCGGCGGCCACCGCGAAGGCAAGCGCGGCGAACAGCAGCACCCGGCCGACCGCACCGAAGTCGATGCCCTGCCCGGGCACGAAGTGCATCGCGCCGAGCATGTCGGCGATCTTGCCGTCGCCCCGGGCCCGCAGGCCGTCGACGACCTGCTGCTTGGTCACGGTAGCCGGGAACCGGCCGCCGATCACGCCGCTGAAGATCACGTCGGTGGCATGGCCGAGGATCTTCGGCCCGATCACCTGCAGCGCCACGCTGACCAGCCCGAGCGCCAGGATGCCGAACGCGCGGGCGCGGTCGGGCCGCATCATCCGGATCAGCCGCTTGCTGGAGGCGCCGAAGTGCATCGACTTCTCGGCCGGCATCATCCCGGCCATGGGTCCGTGCCCGCCGCCGGCCGGACGACGGGGAACTGCTCGTTGGTCGCTCATGCCGCCTCCTGCTCGGTGAGCTGAGACAGCACGATCTCGCGGTAGGTCTCGTTGCCGGCCATCAGTTCCTCGTGCGTACCGGTACCGACGACGCGGCCCTCGTCGAGCACGACGATGCGGTCGGCGTGCCGGATGGTCGCGACCCGCTGCGCCACGATCACCACCGTCGCCTCCCGGGTCTCGCCGACCAGCGCGGCGCGCAGCGCGGCGTCGGTCGCGTAGTCCAGCGCCGAGAACGAGTCGTCGAACAGGTAGATCTCCGGTCGCTGGACGAGCATCCGGGCGATCGCGAGGCGCTGCCGCTGGCCGCCGGAGACGTTCGACCCGCCCTGGCCGATCGGTGCGGCCAGGCCCTCCTGCATCGCCTCGACGAAGTCGCGGGCCTGTGCCACCTCCAGCGCGTGCCACAGCTCGTCGTCGGTGGCGTCCGGGTTGCCGTAGCGCAGGTTGCTCGCCACGGTGCCGGCGAACAGGTACGGCTTCTGCGGCACCATGCCGACCGTGCGAGACAGCAGCACCGGGTCGAGCTGCCGCACATCGACACCGTCGATCAGCACCTGCCCGCCGGTGGCGTCGAACAGCCGCGGCACCAGGTTGAGCAGGGTGGTCTTGCCGCTGCCGGTGGAGCCGATGATCGCGGTGGTCTCGCCGGGCCGGGCGGTCAGGTCGATGCCGGACAGTACCGGTTGCTCGGCACCCGGGTAGCCGAACGCGACGTTGCGCAGCTCCAGCTCGCCGTGCACGGTCAGCTCGGTGACCGGGTCGGCCGCGATGGTGACCGTGGTCTCGGTGTCGAGCACCTCCTCGATGCGCTCGGCACACACCTCGGCCCGCGGCACCATGATGAACATGAAGGTCGCCATCATCACCGACATCAGGATCTGCATCAGGTAGCTCAGGAACGCGGTGAGCGCGCCGATCTCCATCCCGTTGTCGGCGATGCGGTGCCCGCCGAACCACAGCACCGCGACGCTGGACAGGTTCATGATCAGCATGACCGCCGGGAACATGATCGCCATCAGCCGGCCGACCGCGAGCGAGACGTCCATCAGCTGGCCGTTGGCCTCGGCGAACCGGCGCTGCTCGTACCCGTCGCGGACGAACGCGCGGATCACCCGGATGCCGGTGATCTGCTCGCGCATCACCCGGTTGACGGTGTCGATGCGCTTCTGCACGGTGCGAAACAGCGGCCGCATCTGGCGGATCACCAGCGTCACGACGACCACCAGGACCGGGACGATCACCAGCAGCAGCGCGGACAGCGGCACGTCCTGGTTGAGCGCCATCAGGATGCCGCCGACACACATGATCGGCGCCGACACCATCAGGGTCAGCGTGATCACCACGAGCAGCTGCACCTGCTGGACGTCGTTGGTGGTGCGGGTGATCAGCGACGGCGCGCCGAACTGGCCGACCTCGCGCACCGAGAAGCTCTGCACCCGGTCGAAGATCGCGGCGCGCACGTCCCGGCCGACCCCCATCGCGGTCTTCGCCCCGAAGTAGACGGCGACCGCGGCGCAGACGATCTGGACCAGCGCGATGCCCAGCATGATCCCGCCGTAGCGCACGATGTAGCCGGTGTCGCCCTTGATCACGCCGTTGTTGATGATGTCGGCGTTCAGCGTCGGCAGGTAGAGCGTCGCGAGCGTCTGCACGAACTGGAACACCACCACCAGCACGATGTTCTTGGTGTGCGGGCGCAAGTAGACCCGCAGCAGTCTGAGAAGCACACCGACCTTCCCCGTAGAAGCTCTATCACGTTAGTCGGACGATATATCGTTAACTGGCCGGCCGGCAAGTCATCGAGTCGAAGAAGATTGCGAGATCGCCCGTCGACGGCTCGCCGCGGCGGCCGAGCCTACGTCGACACGACCGACATCGGCGACAACTTTCTCCCCGCGGCCAGGCAACCCTAGCTCCGGCCTCCGACACCTCGCGGCGCCCCGACACCGCGGCGCCGGAAACGGGTTCAGATCGGCCGTACCGGGCCGGAACCGGCCGGGGCGTGCGCCGCCGCGGCGGCACCCATCCGCCGCACGATCTCGGTCAGGATCGGCGCCGAGGTGGCGAAGTTGAGCCGGACGAAACCGCGGCCGACCGTGCCGAAGGCCGCGCCGTCGTTGACCAGGACCCGCGCCTCGGCGGCGAAGAAGGCGGCCGGGTCGGCGACACCCAGCCCGCGGCAGTCCAGCCAGGCGAGGTAGGTCGCCTCCGGTACCCGGTAGCGCACCGCTGGCAGGTGCTCGGCGAGCAGGTCGGCCAGCAGCCGGCGGTTACCGTCCAGATAGGACACCGTGTCGGCCAGCCAGCCGGAGCCGGCGGCGTACGCGGCGAGGTTGGCGACGATGCCGAGGCTGCTCGCGCCGAGGGTCTGCACGAGCGCCAGCGAGTCCCAGCGCTGCGCGTCGGCCTCGCTGGTCAGCACCACCTGGGCGCACTTGAGGCCGGGCAGGTTCCACCCCTTCGACGCCGACACCAGCGTCACCGAGTGACCCGCCGCCGCGGCCGACACGCTCGCGTACGGCACGTGCGCCGCGCCCGGGTGGACCAGCGGCGCGTGCACCTCGTCGGCGATCACCCGGGCACCCGGGTGCGCGTCGACCACCTCGGCGAGCGCGCGCAGCTCGGCGGCGCCGAACGTACGCCCCAGCGGGTTGTGCGGGTTGCACAGGATCAGCGTGCCGGCGCCGGCGGCGAACCCGGCGTCGATCGCGGCCAGGTCGTAGCCGGGCCCCGCCTCGGTCTCGACCATCGGCACCGGCACGATCGCTCGCCCACAGACGCTCGTCACCTCGAAGAACGGCGGGTACGACGGCGTCGGTACCAGCACCGGGCTGCCCGGCGCCGAGTAGAGCCCGATGGCGAGCTCGATGCCGCGCAGGATGTCCGGCAGCACCCGGATCCGCTCCGCCGGTACGGCCAGCCCCCGCCGGGCGAGGGCCCCGGCGGTCGCGGCCGGCAGCCCGGTGCTCGCGTCGTCCGGCGGATAACCGGTGTAGCCGCGGGCCACCGCGTCGTGCAGGGCCGCGGCGATCGCCGGAGCCAGCGGGTAGTCCATCTCGGCCACCCAGGCGGCCAGCACGTCGGGATCCGCCCGAGCCCACTTGATGCTTCCGCTCTGCCGGAGCTCGTCGATCCGCACGGTGTCGTAGCTGTGCACGATGCCCCTCCCCGCCGCCGGGCGCGGCCGATCCGCCGGGCCGCCGGGGCGGCCGCCCGCCCCGCCGACGGTATCCGCGGCGACCGGGACGGCGCGATGGGACATGTCATACTCCCGGCGTGTCCGACGCCGCCGACGAACTGCGCGCCCGGCGGTTCGGCGGCTCCTGGCGGCGCTACCAGCAGCAGGCGCTGGACGCGTTCGAGGCGGACCGGGCCGGCGGCGACCACCGGTTCTTCGCGGTGCTGCCGCCGGGTGCCGGCAAGACGCTGATCGGCCTGGAGGTGGCCCGCCGCCTCGGCCGCCGGACTCTGGTACTCGCCCCCAACACCGCGGTCGCCGGGCAGTGGGCCGCCACCTGGGACCGGCGGTTCGTGCCCGGCGGGGCACCGTGCGGCACCGACCGCGACCTCACCGGAGCGGTCAACGTCCTGACGTACCAGTCGATCGCGGTGCTGCGGCCCGGCACCGGGGCACCACACCGGCGCGCCACGCTGCGCGGCGGCAGCCACGACGAGCTGCTCGACCTGCTGCACCCCAACGGCCGCGCGGTGATCGAGACGGCCCGCGGGCTCGGCCCGTGGACCCTGGTGTTGGACGAGTGCCACCACCTGCTGTCCACCTGGGGCGCGCTGGTGCGCGCGGTCGTCGACGCGCTCGGCGAGCGCACCGCACTGGTGGGCCTGACCGCCACCCCGCGCCGCTCGCTCACCGGGTGGCAGGCGGAGCTGCACGACGACCTGTTCGGGCCGGCCGACCTGGAGGTACCGGCACCGGCACTGGTCAAGGCCGGCACCCTCGCGCCGTACCAGGAGCTGGTCTACCTGACCCGACCGACCCCGGCCGAGGACACCTGGCTTGCCAGCGAGACCGCCCGGTTCGCGCAGCTGCGGTTCCAGCTGATCGACCACGCCCTCGGTACGGTGCCGCTGCTGGCCTGGCTGTCGGCCCGCGCCGACCGGGCGCACGCCCCGACCGGCGCGCACCGCAACCGGGCCGCGGGCGAGCCGCCTGCCGACGGGCCACGGTTGAGCTGGGCCGCCTTCGAGGCGGCCGAACCGGCGCTGGCCCGGGCGGCGTTGCGGTTCGCGCACGCCGGGATGATCGCGCTGCCGGCCGGCGCGCGGCTGCGCGAGATGCACCGCACCGCACCGGACGCCGACGACTGGGTGGCCGTACTGGGCGACTTCTGCACCGGTCACCTGCAGGCCAGCGAGGACGACCGGGACGTCGCGGCGCTCGCCGCGATCAAGCGGGTACTGCCCGGCCTCGGCTACCGGCTGACCAGCCGCGGCCTGCGGGCCGGACCGTCGCCGGTGGACCGGCTGTGCGGCCTGTCCGAGGCGAAGATCGCCGCCACCACGCACATCCTGGCAACGGAGTCCGCGGCGCGCGGCGACCGGCTGCGCGCGTTGGTGCTCTGCGACTTCGAGCAGCTGCCCGGCCGACCGTCCGACCGGCTCACCTCGGTCCCGCTGAACACGCTGTCCGGGTCGGCCCGGCTGGCGTTCGCCACGCTGGCCGCGGCCGACGTCGACGGCCCGGGCGGGCTGCGGCCGCTGCTGGTCACCGGGGCCACCTTCGCCGCACCGCGGGCGCTCGCGGCGGAGCTGGTCGCGGCGGCGAACCGAGCCGGGCGCCGGGTGGGCACCGAGCCGCTGGACGAGACGAGCGTGCTGCTGACCGGCCTGCCGACCCGGGCGGCGGTCGCCCTCGCCACCGAGTTCTTCGCCGCCGGCCGGGCCCGGGTGCTGATCGGCACCCGGGCCCTGCTCGGCGAGGGCTGGGACTGCCCGCAGGTGTGCGTCACCGTCGATCTGACCACCGCGACCACGGCGACCGCGGTGACCCAGATGCGCGGTCGGGGCCTGCGGCGCGACCCGGCCGATCCGGCGAAGCTGACCGACAACTGGACGGTGTGCTGCGTGGCGGCCGAGCATCCCCGGGGCGACGCCGACTACCTGCGGCTGGTGCGCAAGCACGACGCGTACTTCGCACTCGGTTCGGGTGGGGAGGTCGAGTCCGGCGTGACGCACTGCGACACCGCGCTGTCCCCGTACGTGCCGCCGGACGCCGCGACCGCCGCCGCGGTCACCGCCCGGGCGCTCGCCGCGCCCGCCCGGCTGGCCCGGGTGCGAGACGAGTGGCGGATCGGCGCACCGTTCGCCGGCGTCGAGGCGGCCAGCCTGCGGGTCCGGTCCGAGCGCCCGCTGGGCCGGTCCGCGCCGTGGTTGCCCGGTGCACTCCTGGCGCCCACGGCGCCGGCCGAGCACGGTCCGCGGATCGCGCCGGCGTACCTGGTGGCCGGCGCGGTGGCGGTGCTGCTCGCCGCATCGTCGCTGCTGCTCGGACCGGTCGCGGCGCTGGCCGGCGGCGCTCTCGCCGTCGCCGCCGGACTCGCCGGCATCGCCGTGGGGCTGGTCCGGCGCCACCGGATCCGTACCGGGCCGGACGCGCTGGAGCAGCTCGCCGCGGCGGTGGCGGACGCGCTGCACACCGCCGGCGGTACCGAGCGGGGCGCCGAGGCACTGCGCGTCTCGCCCACCGTGGACGGCGCGCTGCGGTGCGAGCTGACCGGCGTACCTGCGGAGCAGTCGGCCCGCTTCGCCGCCGCCCTGGACGAACTGCTCGCGCCGCTCGCCGAACCGCGCTACCTGGTCGGCCGGCGGGTACTGGTGGCCCCGGCCGGGGCGCGGGGTGCCGTGGCGCTCGCCCTACGCTCGATGGCACGGCGGCCGCTGCCGGGCGCGGTGGCGTGGCACGCACTACCGCGCTGGTGCGCGCGCAACGCGGTGCGCCGCGAGTCGTTCGCCGCCGCGTGGGAGCGGCACGTCGGCCCGGCCCGGCTGCTGGCCGCCGACTCCGTCGAGGGCGCCGCGGTCTGCGAGCTGATGCGCGGCGAGGACCCGTTCGCGATCACCGCCCAGCTGCGCACCGTCTGGCACTGAACCCGTCCGGGCGCCGGCGCCATGCCGGCGGGCACGTCCTCGCGACACCGGTCGAACCCCGGTGCCGCCCGCGGGAGCGCCGGGGCCCGACCGTGGGACCCGCGTGACGGGGGTGCCGCCGGGTGGCGGCGTGGCGCCTATGCTGGCCGTACGCGACTGGCGCGGCAAGGTGGGGCACCACCGGGGAGCGACGTCGGCCGCACCGCGCGCCTGGGTGTGGCAACCACGATCGTCCTTGCCCTCCTGGAGGTGGCAATGTCCGCGTTGCACGACACCGATCCGCAGCTCGCCAGCCTGGTCGACGCCGAGCGGCGGCGCCAGTTCGACGTGTTGCGGCTGATCCCGTCGGAGAACTACGTCTCGCCCGCCGTGCTCGCGGCGACCGGCACGGTGCTGACCAACAAGTACTCCGAGGGGTACCCACACCGCCGCTACTACGAGGGCCAGCAGGTCATCGACCAGGTCGAGGACCTGGCCAACGAGCGCGCCCGGCAGCTGTTCGGGGTCGAACACGCGAACGTGCAGCCCTACTCCGGCTCGCCCGCGAACCTCGCCGTCTACCTGGCGTTCCTGGCGCCCGGCGACCCGGTGCTCGCGATGGGACTGCCGGCCGGTGGGCACCTGACCCATGGCGCGCCGCCGTCGGCCACCGGCCGCTGGTTCGACGCGGTGCACTACGGGGTACGCCGGGACACCGGCCGGATCGACCTGGACGAGGTCCGAGACCTGGCCCGCTCGCACCGGCCGAAGCTGATCATCTGCGGTGGTACCGCGATCCCGCGCACCATCGACTTCGCCGCGTTCGGCGAGATCGCCCGCGAGGTCGGCGCGATCCTGCTGGCCGACATCGCGCACATCGCCGGTCTGGTGGTCGGCGGCGCGCACCCCAGCCCGGTCGGGCACGCCGACGTCATCTCCACCACCACCCACAAGACGCTGCGCGGCCCGCGCGGGGCGATGCTGATGTCCACCGCCGAGCATGCCAAGGCGCTGGACAAGGCGGTCTTTCCGGGCCTGCAGGGCGGGCCGCACAACCACACCACGGCCGCCATCGCGGTGGCGCTGCGGGAGGCCGCGCAGCCGGACTTCGCGCAGTACGCGCACCAGATCGTGGCGAACGCGCAGGCGCTGGCCACCGCGCTGACCGACCGCGGCTACCGGCTGGTGTCCGGCGGCACCGACAACCACCTGCTACTGGTCGACTTGACCAACAAGGGCGTCACCGGCAAGGTGGCGGCGAAGGCACTGGACGCCGCCGGGGTCGAGCTGAACTTCAACACGGTGCCGTTCGACCCGCGCCGGCCGTTCGACCCGTCCGGGATCCGGCTCGGCACCCCGGCGATCACCACCCGCGGCCTCGCCCCGCAGCACATGCCGCAGGTGGCGGAGTGGATCGACCGGACGGTCCGGGCCGCGGCCGACGGCGACGAGTCCGGCTACGCCGACACCGCCGCCCAGGTCCGCGAGTTCCTCGCCGACTTCCCGATCTTCGGCGAGACCGCCTGACGCCACGATCGGCGCGCGCTGGCGGGCGGCGTCAGCGCGACAGCGCGCCGCGGGTGTTGATGCGGTGGCCGTTGCGGTCGAACACGTGCAACTGGGACAGGTCGGCGCGCATCGAGACGACCTCACCGACCTTGGCCGCCGCGTACGGCGGGAGCCGCAACGCGAACTCCGCGACGTGCTGTTCGTGCCGGCCCGGATCGGTCTCGGCCGGTTCGGCGTCCACCGCCGGCTCGGCCGGACCGCCCCGGCGCGCGCGCCACCACCGCCGCAGCGAGCTCTCCACCGGCATGACGGCCTCATGGCCGGCGCCGGTCAACTCGTCCAGGCCGGCGGCCGCGCCACCGACGTCCAGGTACGCGATCGTCTCGTGGCCGAGGTGTTCGGCGTAGCGCACGATCCCGCGCAGCGCCCCCGGTCGGTCCGCGCCGACCGGGGTGACCGCCTCGGCCCGCAACCCGACGATGACCTGCTCGCCGTGGTAGCGAACCAGGTCGCGCACCCGCGGGTCCGCCCAGGGCAGGGCGATGTGCTGGTGGCCCAGATCCAGCAACAGCCGGTCGTCGAGGTAGGCGTACACGGTGGCCCAGAGCAGGTTCATCCGCGGGGTACCGAGGAACGCGGCGACGAACAGCGACTCCGGCGCGCGGTAGGCGCCGTGAGGGGTACTGAGCTGTTCGATCCGGCCGTCACGCAGGATGGCGACCCGGTCGGCCATGGTCAGCGCCTCCGTCTGGTCGTGCGTGACGTAGATGGTCGTCACCCCGATGCCCCGGACCAGGCTGGAGATCTCGGCGCGCAACCCCTGCCGCAGCGCGCTGTCCAGGTTGGACAGCGGCTCGTCGAGCAGGAAGATGCGCGGCTCCCGGATGATCGCCCGGCCCATCGCCACCCGCTGCTTCTGGCCACCGGACAGCTGGCCCGGCCGGCGCTCCAGGGTGTCGGCGACACCGAGCGCGGCGGCGAGGTCGGCGACCCGTTCGGAGACCGCCTCGGGCGCCTGCCGGGCGAGCTTCAGCGGGAAGCCGAGGTTGCCGCGCACCGACATGTGCGGGTACAGGGCGAAGTCCTGGAACGCCATCGCGACCCGGCGCTGCCGGGGCGACCAGCCGTTCGCGATTTCGCCGTCGAATCGGATCAGTCCGTCGGTCGGGTCCTCCAGCCCGGCCACCATCCGCAGGATGGTGGACTTCCCACAGCCGGAGGGGCCGAGCAGCACCATCACCTCACCGTCGGACACCGACAGGTCCAGTGCGTCGACCGCCACGGTCCCGCTCGGGAACGTCTTGGACACTGACTCAAGAGCCAGCGCTGTCATCGGGCCTCCAATACCGCATGGGAACGGCAAAAGCCGCCGAACATACTGTGGCCGCTCTCACAGCACATACAATCAGCCGAACGTGTAGAAGCGAAGTCGTCACTTGCAGCGCGCAAGGTGCACGAATTGGGCGATGGCGGCGACACTCATCGTCGCCGGTAACGTCCACTCCCGTGTTCGTGTTGTTGCCGCCCTCCGAGACGAAGGCGCCCGGCGGTCAGGGCGCCCCGCTGCAACTGGCCCGGCTGTCGTTCCCGTCGCTGGGATCGACCCGCTCCCGGATCATCGCCGCGGTCCAGGCCGCATCGACCGACGTCGACCTGGCCCGGACCGTACTGCGGCTCTCCGCACGCCAGGACGCCGAACTCGCCGCGAACCGGGCGCTCTGGCACTCCCCCACGACACCGGCACTGCTGCGCTACAGCGGCGTGCTGTACGAAGCGCTCGACTACCCGGCACTGCCGGCTCCCGACCGGCGCCGGGCGGACGAGCGGCTGATCGTCGGATCCGCCCTGTTCGGCGCGGTTCGGGCAAGCGACCCGATCCCGGCGTACCGGCTCTCGGCCGGCGTCCGGTTGCCCGGCCTCGGCTCGCTGCGCTCGGTCTGGCGGCCGGTGCTGACCGCCGCGCTGGCCGGCGGGCCCGTCCTGGACCTGCGTTCCTCGGTGTACCAGGCGCTCGGTCCGGTGCCCGACGCGATCACCGTCCGGGTCGTCTCGCCCCGCCCGGACGGCCGGCTCGTCGTCGTCAGCCACCACAACAAGGCGTACAAGGGGCGGCTCGCCCGGGCGATGTGCGCCGCCGACCGGCTCGACGGCATCGAGGACGTCATCCTCGCCGCGAAGACCGCCGAACTGGACGTGACCCGTACCGGCGACAGTGAGCTGCAGCTGCGCACCGAGACCGGCTGACCTGCGTACCGGCGGGTACCCGGACGTCGGCGAAAAGTTCGGCGCAACCGAGGTGTCGCCACGACCCGGCTGGGTACGGTGGCTGTGTGATGCCACAACCCCCGAGCGTCCCCGCCATCGACGTCGACGCGGTCGCCGAGGACACGCTGATCCTCGATGTCCGCGAACCGGACGAGTATGCCGCGGGACACATCGCCAACGCCCTGCACATGCCGATGGGATCCGTGCCGGAGCGGATTCCCGAGTTACCGGACGGACAGCGCATCGTCGTGGTCTGCCGGTCCGGTGGCCGGTCCGCTCGGGTCACCGGCTATCTCCGCCAGGAGGGACTGTCCGCGGTCAACCTGGACGGCGGGATGCGCGCCTGGGTCGCCGCCGGGCGGCCGATGACCACCGACACCGACGCCGAGCCCACCCTGATCTGACCGCGTCGCACCGACGCGGACCCGCGGCGCACGCCGGTCACCGGCGTGCGCCGCACTCGTACCCGGGCTGCGGGCCGCCGCGAGGCGTCTGCCTCGGGACCGACGTGCCGTCGTGCGATTCCGGCCGGGTGACGCGGCCGGGTGACGGCGGCCGACCGGGCTGCGCGGACCGGCCCGAGGTGGGTTACTACAGGCATGATCTGTGCGGCCTGCCGCGAGCGGCGGCACCAGGACTGCAAGGGCCGTGCCTGGTGCGACTGCCAGCACCAGACGACCCCGCCACCGCAGGAACCCGCCACCGGGGCGCCCGGCGAGTGAGCCGGCCGGAGCGTTCTCGTCGTAGGATGGCCGGGATGATCCGAGGCAGCCAGCGCAAACTGCGCCGGGCCCGCGCCCAGGGGAGCTGAGCCAGCACCCTGCACGGCGGTCCGGCGTCCGGTGCTGCCACAGTCACCACCGACACGCCTGCTCGCGGGTCCGGAGCGAACCGCCGGCCCTGCCCGTTCCGGCACCCGCGAGGTCATCGTGTCCCACCCTGCTTCCTCCCCTTTCCCGCCCGCCACCTTCCCGCCTGGCACGCGGTCCGGCCCGGCGGCATCGTCACCCGCGACCGCGACGTCCCCGCCGGACGCCGCCCCGTCGCGTCCGGCCGGCGCGCCGGCGGGCAGCTCCGCCACACCCTCCCCCGGCGACTCCGCCACACCCTCCCGCGGCAGCTCCACCGACTGGGTCGCGCGCGCCGCCGACGACGCGCTGGCCGAGCATCGGCGGCGCGGCGGCGACGGGCTGCTGGTCTGCGCCTCCGGGATCAGCCCGTCCGGCCCGATCCATCTGGGCAACCTGCGCGAGCTGCTCACCCCGCACCTGGTCGCGGCGGAGCTCGCGGCGCGCGGCGTACCGGTGGAGCACGTGCTGTTCCTGGACGACCACGACCGCCTGCGGCGGGTGCCGGCCGGCGTACCGGCGCACTTCGCCGCGCACCTCGGCCGGCCGCTCGCCGAGGTGCCCGACCCGTCCGGCGAGCTGGACAGTTGGGCGGAGCGGTTCACCGCACCGCTGCACGCCGCGCTGGCGGCACTGGGCATCCGGGTGCGCGTCGTCAGCCAGTCCGCCCGGTACGCCGCCGGGCACTACACCGGCGCCGTGCTGGCCGCGATGGCCCGGCGGCAGCGCATCGCCGCGATCCTCGCCGCCGCCCGCGGTACCGACGCCCGTGGTGCCGGCGACGCGGCGAGCGGCGAGCCGGCGGAGAGCTGGCCGTACCGGGTGTACTGCCGGCGCTGCGGCGCCGACGACACCCGGATCACCGGCTACCGGGAGGACAGCACCGCGCTCCGGTACGAGTGCGCGCGGTGCGGCGCCGACGGCTTCCGGCTCGCCGAGGCCAACCACGGCAAGCTCGCCTGGAAGGTCGACTGGCCGATGCGCTGGGCGGCCGAACCGGTCGCGTTCGAGGCCGCCGGCGCCGACCACGCGGCACCGTCCTCGTCGTTCGGCGTCGGCCGGCGGATCTGCGCCGAGGTGTTCGGCGCGCGGCCGCCCTCGTTGCTCGGGTACGGCTTCGTCGGCACCCGCGGCGCCGCCAAGCTGTCGTCGTCCACCGGCACCGCACCGACGCCGGCGGACGCGCTCGCCATCCTGGAGCCGGCGATGCTGCGCTGGCTGTACGCGCGGCGCCGGCCGCAGCAGGCGATCACCATCGACTTCGGTACCGAGGTCACCCGGCTGTACGACGAGTGGGACCGGCTCGCCGCCCGGGTCGCCGCCGGCACGGCGGGCGCCGCCGACGCCACCGCGTACCGCCGGGCCAGCGCACCGGGGCTCGCCGGGCCGCGGCGGGCGGTGCCGTGGCGGCTGCTCACCTCGGTACTGGACGTGACGGCGGGCGATCCGCGCTCCACCGAGCGGATCCTCGGACAGGCGGAGGGGGCGCGGCTGCGGCTGGCCGACGTCGAACCGCGCCGCACGCTCGCGGCCACCTGGCTGGCCCGGCACGTACCGCCGGAGCGGCGCACCCGGGTCCGCGCGGAGCCGGACACCGCGCTGCTCGCCACCCTCACCGACCGCCAGCGGGAGGGCCTCACCCTGCTCACCGCCGAACTCCCGGGTTGCCGCGACCTCGCCGCACTGA
The DNA here is from genome assembly GCF_018324685.1 of Actinocatenispora sera. Lineage (NCBI taxonomy): Bacteria > Bacillati > Actinomycetota > Actinomycetes > Micromonosporales > Micromonosporaceae > Actinocatenispora > Actinocatenispora sera. The sequence goes on from NZ_AP023354.1 coordinate 5,065,711, forward strand.
CCGCACTGGTGTACGGGATACCCAAGCGGCTCAACGGGTTGGCGGCGGACGCAGCGGCCGACGAGGCGGTCCGCGCGGCGCAGCGGTCGTACTTCACCCTGCTGTACCGGCTGCTCGTCGGTGCGGACGCCGGGCCCCGGTTGCCGACCCTGCTGCTGGCGCTCGGCCCGGACCGAGCCCGCCGCCTCCTGACGCCCTAACGTCCCGGCGACCGCGGTCGCGGCGGTCCGGCGACTCCCGGCCGGTCGCCGGACCGCGCGGGCTCCCACCCGGGCCGGGTGCGGCCGGGCGGCTCCGGCGACGTGTGTACCTGCCCGCGCACCCGGGCTCAGGAAGTCGTCGTGGCTGGGGCGGTGCGGTAGCCGGCGCGGTACGAGCTGGGCGTGCGGCCCAGCTCCCGGTGGAAATGCGCCCGCAACGAGTCGGCGGTGCCCAGGCCGGCGCGCCGGGCGACCGCCTCCACCGGCAGGTCGGCGCACTCCAACAGCCGCCGGGCCTCGTCGAGCCGCCGGGCCAGTAGCCAGCGCAGCGGGCTCGACCCGGTCTCGGCGCGGAACCGGCGGGTGAGGGTGCGCACGCTGGTGTTGGCGTGCCGGGCGAGGTCGGTGAGCTGGACCGGCTCACCGAGCCGGGTCAGCATCCACTCCCGGGTGCGGGCGAGCGACGTGGCGGCCAGCACGGCGACCGGCTCCGCCGGCGGTGTCGCCGAGGCCGGACGCGGTGACGCCACCGCCAAGCTGCGAGCCACCGCGCCCGCCACCGCCGCACCGTGGTCACGGCCGACGAGGTGCAGGCACAGGTCGATCGCGGCGGCATGACCGGCGCAGGTGTACACGCCGGCATCGTCGACGAACAGCGCGTCGGTCACCGTGACGTCCGGATGGCGGCGCCGGAACCGGTCGGCCAGCTGCGGGCCGATGGCGACCCGCCGGCCGCTCAGCAGGCCGCAACCGGCCAGCAGGAACGCCCCGGCGCAGGACGGCGCCACCAGCCGGGCGCCGGCGGCATGCGCGGCGGTCAGGGCGGCAGCGACCCGGGGTTCCGGCGACGCGAGGTCGACGCCGCCGGCCACCAGCACCGTGTCGGCGCCGGCCAGCGCGTCCAGGCCCCGGTCGACGGTGAGCCCGAGACCACCGATGCCGTCCACCGGCCCCGGGTCGGCGGCGCAGCAGACCACCTCGTACGCGGCGGCGTCGCCGACCCGGGCCTGGCCGAACACGATGTCGGGAATCGACAGCTCGAAGCTCGTCACCGGCGGAACGGCGACGACGGCGAGACGGTGCATGGCCGGATCCTCCGGGTGGCTGGCCGGCCGACCCGTGGTTGCCGCCGGGTCCGGGCCGGAGTCTGGAAAGGCGTTCGTACCAAGCGAACCACGACCATCCGACATTCGTTCCGGAGGCACCATGTCCATGCACGTCATCGTCGGTGGCGGCGCCACCGCCCTCGCCACGGCCCGGCTGCTGGCCACCGACGGGGACAAGGTCCGCGTCGTGCACCGGCGCGGCGGCCCCGACGAGCCCGGTGTCGAACACGTCGCACTCGACGCCACCGACACCGACGCGCTGACCCGGCTCGCCGACGGCGCCGCGACCGTGTTCAACTGCGCAGCCACCGCCTACCACACCTGGCCGCAGACGATCCCGCCGCTGTTCGGCTCGATCCGCACCGCCGCCGAGCGCACCGGCGCCGGCTACGTCATGCTCGGCAACCTGTACGGCTACGGGCCGGTCGACGGTCCCGTCACCGCCGCCACGCCGCAACGCGCGACCGGGCCGAAGGGCGCGACCCGGGCCGCGATGTGGCGGGAGGCGAAGCAGGCACACGACGCGGGCCGGCTGCGGGCCACCGAGGTGCGCGCCGGCCAGTTCCTCGGCGCCGGCGCCGTGTCGCTGTTCTCCCTGCTGGTCGCCGCCCCGGGGCGGGTCGGCCGGCCGGTGCTGGTGCCCGCCGAGCTGGACCACCCGCACTCGTTCAGCGCGATCGGCGACGTGGCACGCACGCTGGTCGCGGTCGCCCGCGCCGACAGCTCCTGGGGCCGGCCGTGGCTGGCACCCACCATCACGGCGACGATGCGCGAGCTGGCGACCCGGTTCGCGACGCTCGCCGGAGCGCCGCGGCCGCAGCTCGCCACCATGACCGACCGGGAGATCACGCTGCTCGGGCTCACCGACCCGTTCTGGCCCGAACTGATCGAGACCCGGTTCATGGACACCGGCCGGTTCCTGGTCGACGCCGGCGAGACCGAGCGCGCCTTCGGCCTGGCCACCTCCGAGGTCGAGGAGGTGTTGCGCGAGATGCTCTGACCCGCAGCCGCCGCGGCGGCACGGAGACCGGCGCGACCGGGCTCACCGGCGGATGTCGGTCCCCGCCGTTAGGGTGCCGGTCATGGTGATCGAACTGGCGGCGTTCCGGGTGGCGGCGGGCGCCGAGGAGCGGCTGGTGGCGGAGCGCCCGGCAATGCTCGCCGCACTGCGGGCACGGTTCCCGGCCTGCCTCGCCGCGTACCTGACCAGGGAGAACGACGGTTCCTTCCTGGACGTGATCGTCTGGCGGGACCGGGCCGCGGCCGAGGAGGCCGCCCGGCTGGTGCACACCGTGCCGGAGTGTGCCGCGTGGTTCACCCACATCGCGTCGTCGGGCGGGCTGCGGCACGTGGAGGTCGTCGACGCCTGGCCCGGCGCACCGGGCAGCGAGGTCGATGCGCGATCATGACCGGCATGTACCGACTGTGGCCGGAGCCCGACGCGGCGCCGCTGACCGACGATCAGGTGCTCGACTGCTACCTGCCGGCCGACCGGAGCCGCCCGCAGGTCCGGGTCAACTTCGTCGCCAGTGCCGACGGCGCGGTCACCGTCGGCGGCTACTCGGCGGGGTTGTCCGGCGCGGCCGACAAGCGGGTGTTCGGGCTGCTGCGGATGGTGTGCGACGCGGTCATGGTCGGCGCCGGCACGCTCCGGCACGAGGGCTACGGCGCGATGCGGCTGGACGAGCGGCGCCGGGCCTGGCGAAGCGCCGCCGGTCTGCCCGAGTCCCCGCCGCTGGTGCTGGTGTCCAGCCGGCTGGAGCTCGATCCGGGCAGCGAGATGTTCACGGGTGCGCCGACCCGCCCGATCGTGCTGACGCACGGTGGGTCCCCCGCCGACCGGCGACGAGCGTTGTCGCAGGTCGCGGACGTGCTGGTGCACGGCGACGCGGAAGTCGACCTGGCTGCCGCGCTGGTCGAGCTGGCCGACCGGGGGCTGCGCCAGGTGCTGTGCGAGGGTGGCCCGCACCTGCTCGGCAGCCTGACCGAGGCCGATGCGGTGGACGAGCTGTGCCTGACCGTCGCGCCGCAGCTGACCGGGCCGGGGGCGGGCCGCATCACCGCCGGCCCGCCGGCGGCGGCCCGGGCGCTGCGGCTGGGCCACGTGCTCACCGCCGACGACAACCTGCTGCTGCGCTACGTCCGGGCATGACCGGGCGCTTTCTCCCGGCACCGTGCGGGCGGTTCGGCGCGGCGCGGCAGGCGCGGTGCGGCACCATGGGGCGGTACCGCCGGACGAGCAGGGAGTGTCGAGGGTCATGACCCAGGTCCAGCCGAGAGCCGAGGCGGACGACGAGGTGGCGTGGGAGGAGCTGTCGGTCGACGAGCCGGAGATCGATCCCGGCGCGGTCGTCGGCCGCGTTCTGGGTACCGCCGACGCGACGCCGCTGAGCTTCTGGGTCGCCGTCCGGCCGGGCGCCTACCTGCAGCTCGACGACGTGGTGGTGACCGACCGGCAGGTGCCGGGGCGCGATCCGGTGACGATCGCCGGGGTGGTCACCCAGGTGCGGGCCCGGCACGAGGGCGCCCAGTTCGACTCGGACGTGTTCCTGATCTCCGAGGGCACCCTGCCGGCACAGGTGCAGGAGGCGGCCGAGATCACCACCACCCGGCTGGAGCCGGAGATTTACGTGCCGCCGATGCCCGGCGCCGAGGTGCGCCGCGCCGCCGCGGACGAGCGGGCGACCGCGCTGTACTTCGACCGGATGGAGCGCCGGATCGCGCTCGGTACCGGCCGCGACGGCGAGCCGATCTACCTCAACGCCGACTTCCTGGACGGCACCCGGGGCGCCCACGTGTCCATCTCCGGCATCTCCGGCGTCGCCACCAAGACCTCGTTCGCCACCTGGCTGCTCTACTCGGTGTTCGGCTCCGACGTGCTCGGCCCCGAGTCGACGAACACCAAGGCGCTGATCTTCAACGTCAAGGGCGAGGACCTGCTGCTGCTCGACCACACCAACACCCGGCTGGACGACGACCAGCGCGCCGCGTACGCGCGGCTCGGCCTGCCGGCCGGCGCGTTCGCCTCGGTCTCGGTGTTCGCGCCGGCCCGGGCCGGTGACCCGGACGGCACGCCGGACGTGGTCGCCCGGACCACCGGCGTGGACGCCTTCTACTGGAGCATCTACGAGTTCTGCCACGACCGGCTGCTGCCGTACGTGTTCGCCGACGCCGACGACGACCGGCAGCAGTACACGATGGTGGTGCACCAGGTGGCGGCCCGGCTGGCGCGGGACGCGATCGAGGCCGAGGACGGCGCCGCGGTCATCTCCGGCACCGTGGTGCGCAGCTACGACGCGCTGGTGGATCTGCTGGTCGACCAGCTCACCGACGACGACACCCGGTCGGAGTGGGCCGGTTCGGCGATCGGGCTGGGCACCGTCAACGCCTTCATCCGGCGGATGGTGGCGAGCAAGCGCGACCTCGGCCGGCTGGTGCGCGGCGACCTGCCGGCCCGGCGGCCACACCAGATCTCCACCGCCGATGCCGGCCAGCTCACCGTCGTCGACCTGCACAACCTGCCGGACCGGGCGCAGCGGTTCGTGGTCGGCGTGACGCTGCGCACCGAGTTCGAGCGCAAGGAGAAGGCCGGCACCGCCCGGCCGTTGCTGTTCGTGGTGCTCGACGAGCTCAACAAGTACGCGCCGCGGGACGGCACCAGCCCGATCAAGGACGTGCTGCTCGACATCGCCGAGCGCGGCCGCTCGCTCGGGGTGATCCTCATCGGCGCGCAGCAGACCGCGAGCGAGATCGAGCGTCGGATCGTGGCGAACTCGGCCATCCGGGTGGTCGGCCGGCTCGACGCGGCCGAAGCCGGCCGACCCGAGTACGGCTACCTGCCCACCGCGCAGCGCCAGCGCGCGACTCTGGCCAAACCAGGGACGATGTTCGTCGCGCAGCCCGACATTCCGGTCCCGCTGGTGGTGGAGTTCCCGTTCCCGGCCTGGGCGACGCGGCCGTCCGAGGCGGGCGACGCGCCGGCCACGGCCACCCGCTCGGTGGTGCAGCGGGCCGACCCGTTCGCGGTGGTCGGAGCCACGGACGACGAGGACGACATCCCGTTCTGAGCGCCGTGCGGGGCGTTCGCGTGGGCGAGCCGGTGGCGAGCACGCCGTGGTCGACGCGCGTGCTCACCCGGCCCGGTCAGTCGACCAGGTCGGTGAACGGGCTGTGCAGGTCGCGGTCGGGCGCGAGCCGCTGCACCGCGTCGGCCATGTGCGCGTCGATCAGCCCGAGCACCAGCGCCTCGGTACCGTCGCGCAGCGCCGCCGCGATCGCGGTGTGCTCGGTGACCCGGTCGGCCGGGCTGGCGTAGGTGCGGGACAGCTCCCGGATGCACATCCGGGTCTCGATCAGCAGAGTGCGCGCCATCCGGCTCAGCCGGCTGCTGCCGGACGCGGTGACCAGCGCCTCGTGGAACGCGGCGTCGGCGCGACCGACCGCGGGCTGGTCGTCGGCCTCGATCGCGGCCCGCAGCTGCTCGCAGATCGCGTCCAGTTGATCGGCGACCGCGGCCCGGTCGCCGCGGCGCAGGATCAGCCGCGCCGCCGCCTGCTCGATCGCGTTGCGGGTGACGTACACGTCCTGCACGTCGTCGGGCGACAGCTCGCAGACGAACAGCCCGCGGTACCGCTCGGACCGCAGCAAGCCCTCCTCCACCAGCCGCTGCATCGCCTCGCGCAGCGTCCCGCGGCTCACCTCGAACCGGCCGGCCAGATCCGCTTCGCCGAGCTGGTCGCCGGGCGCGAGGTCACCGTCCATGATCGCCAGGCGCAACCGGTCGGCGATGATCGCCGACGTCGACTCGTGGTTGACCGGTTCGACCCGGGTCAGGCCCACCGTGCTTCCCCTCCCCCGGCCCCGGCGTCGCCGGGGTCCGCCTCGAACAGCCGGCCGAGCCGGGCGGCCCGCGGGGTCGCGCCGATCAGCCGGAGCCCGGCCCAGATCGTCACCTGGTTCGCCGTCAGTACCGGCTTGCCGAGGTGCCGCTCCAGTTCGGGCACGAGCGACACGGTACGCATCGCCGTGTCCGGCACCAGGATCGCCTCCGCGTCCGGCCGGTCGTGCGCCACCACCAGCTCCCGTACCGCCTCGTCGGTGAGCCGGCCGACCTCGGCCGCGGTGGTGATCCCGTGGCTGTCGAGGCCGACCACCCGCAGCTCGGCGTCGGCCAGGAACTCACCGAACAGCCGGGCCACCGGTTCCGGGTAGCTCGCCGCCACCGCGACCCGCCGGACGCCCAGGGCCCGGGCGGCGTCGACGAACGCGAACGAGGTACTGGTCGCCGGCACGCCGGCGACCGCCGCCAGCTCCTTCACCTGCCGGGTGGCCCCGTCGGTACCGAACACGAAGCTGCCGCTGGTGCAGGCCCACACCACCGCAGCCGGTTCGTACCGGGCGAGCCGGGCGGCGCCGGCCGCGAGCCGGTGCCCGCCGCCGAGGTCCAGCAGCGCCTCGACGGTGTGCAGGTCCTCGCCGTCGGTGTGTTCCACCGCGAGCCGCCACCGGTCGCCGAGCAGCCGCTGCGCCCGCGGGTAGTCGTCCTCCGCGGCATGGCCCGGGTACAGGAATCCGACGGTGTCGCTCACGGCCGTTCCTCCTCGACTCGACGCTACATTGTCGACAATCGCTAGATGTCGGTCAGCCACCGGCCGGGGCCGACGACCGGTAGCCCCATCCGGCGCAGGCACGCCCACATGGTCAGCTGGTTGGCCGTCAGGATCGGCTTGCCCAGCTCGGCCTCCAGCGGCTCGATCAGGTCGTAGGTGGGCAGGTTGGTGCAGGCCACGAAGATCGCCTCGGCGTCGGGCCGGTCCACCCGCAGCATGTGCTCGGCGATGGTGCGGTAGCTGACCTTCCAGATCCCGCTGCCCAGGCCGAGGTTCTCGCCGGCCACGGTGCGCACCCCGATCTCGGCCAGGAACTCGTGCAGCCGCGCGGTCAGGTCCGCGTCGTACGGCGTGACCACCGAGATGCGGCGCAACCCCAGCGCGCTGAGCACCTCGGCCAGCGCTCCGGAGGTGGTCACCGCATCCGGCGCGCCGGCATCGATGATCACCTTGCGCAGCGCCTGCTCGGCGGCGAGCCCGCTGACGAAGCTTCCCGATGTGCACAGGTAGGCCACCACTTCCGGTTCGACCGGCAGCACGTCGTGGGTCGCGGCGACCACGTGCCGCGCCGTGCTCACCAGCTCCGCCATCCGCAGGCTGACCGGAACCGGCTCGTACGGTGTGCGAGCCAGGTGTAACGACACCTCGGCGGGCACCCACCGCCACAGCTCCCGCTCCAGCGCGAGATCGAAAGGGGCGATCACCCCGATCCCGCGCTGGGCCAGCGGACCATCGAACATCAGCATGTCCAAGGCCGACCCCCGAACGCGCAGCACAGTCCTCCGGGGCTGATCCGCGGATTGTTGACAATCATACGATCCGTTTCTACCGTGTCAATATGGTTCGACCAGCCGATTCGTCGCTCGCTCGGGTGCCTCCTCGGGTGGTCGTGCTCTGCGGAGCCGGCCGGCCGCCCGGCCTGGCCCCGGTGGAGCGCGCCGCCGACGTGCGGTACGTGCCGGCCGACCGGCTGGCCGCCGAACTGCCCGGCGCCGACGTGCTGTTCGTCTGGGACTTCGCCTCCCGCGCGGTGCCGGCCGCCTGGCCGGCGCCCGACGCCGTGCCGGGCTGGGTGCACATCGCCAGCGCCGGTGTGGACAGCCTCGCCTTCGATGCGCTGCGCAACGGCGACACCGTGCTCACCAACTCCCGCGGCGTGTTCGACGCCGCGATCGCCGAGTACGTGCTCGGCCTCGTGCTCGCCTACGCCAAGGACCTGCCCGCCACCCTGGACGCGCAGCGCCGGCGCGACTGGCGGCACCGCGAGACCGAGACGATCGCGGGGCGTAGCGCCCTGGTCGTCGGTACCGGTCCGATCGGCCGCGCGATCGCCCGGCTGCTGTCGGCGGCCGGGCTGCGGGTCTGCGGTGTCGGGCGCAGCGCCCGCCGCGACGACCCCGACCTCGGGACCGTGCACGCCGCCGCCGACCTGCTCGGCGTGCTGCCCGACGCCGACTTCGTGGTGCTCGCCGCGCCGCTGACCGCGCAGACCACCGGGATGATCGACGCCGCCGCGCTGGCCACGATGCGGCCCGGCGCGCGGCTGATCAACGTCGGCCGTAGCGCGCTGGTGCGCACCGACGACCTGGTCGCGGCGCTGCGGTCCGGCGCGATCGCCGGCGCCGCGCTCGACGTGTTCGACACCGAGCCGCTGCCGGCGGACTCTGCACTGTGGACGCTGCCGGGGCTGCTCGTCTCGCCGCACATGGCGGGCGACTTCGTCGGCTCGCTCGAGGAGCTTGCGCGGCTGTTCGTGGCGAACTTCGACCGGTGGCGGCAGGGGCAGCCACTGCAGAATGTCGTCGACAAGCATCTCGGCTACGTGCCCAGCCGTGCCACCGAGCCGGCTGGGGCCGGCCGTCGGGCGGGCGAGGCGGCCGCCGACGGCCCCGGACAGGAAGGGCTCCCGACATGGACCCGGACATGACCGAACCGTCCCGTGCCAACCCGTCCGGCGCCGACCCGGCCGGGCCCACCCCGGCCGGACTGGCCGCCGAGGACGTGCTCGCCCGTACGGCGTCCGAGCTGGTCGCCGGGTACTCCACCGGTGAGCTGTCGCCGGTGGCGGTGACCACCGCGACGCTGCGCCGGATCGAGAAGCGCGACCCCGAACTCAACGCGTACTGCCTGGTCGACGCGGACGGCGCGCTGGACCAGGCCGAACTGGCCGAGCAGCGGTGGGGGCAGGGCAATCCGATCGGGCTGCTGGACGGCGTACCCGTGGCGGTGAAGGATCTGTTGCTGCTCGCCGGCGCGCCGACCCGCCGCGGCTCGCGCACGATCGAGCCGGACCAGCCGTGGCCGGACGACTCGCCGGCCACCGCACGGCTGCGCGAACACGGCGCGGTGCTCGTCGGCAAGACCACCACGCCGGAGTTCGGCTGGAAGGGGGTGACCGACAGCCCGCTGACCGGGGTGACCCGCAACCCGTGGGCGCCGGACCGGACCCCGGGCGGCTCCAGCGGCGGAAGTGCCGCGGCGGCGGCGGCCGGCCTGTGCGCGCTCGCGATCGGTACCGACGGCGGCGGCTCGATCCGGATCCCCGCCGCGTTCTGCGGGATCGTCGGGTTCAAGCCGACGTACGGGCGGGTGCCGGCCTGGCCGGCGAGCCCGTTCGGGCTGCTGTCGCACGTCGGGCCGATGGCCCGGTCGGTCGACGACGTGGCGCTCGCGCTGGACGTGCTGTCGCTGCGCGACTCGCGCGACCCGGCCGCGCTCGCCCCGCCGGTCGGCTCGTACCGGGAGGCGGTGCGCCGGCCGGTGCGCGGGCTGGTCGCCGCGTACAGCGCCACGCTCGGGCATGCGGAGGTGGACACCGAGGTCACCGACCTGGTCGAGCAGGCGGTGGACGCGCTGTCGGTCGAGGTGGGGCTGCGGGTGGAGCTCGCCGACCCCGGCTTCGACGACCCACTCGAGGTGTTCGAGACGCTCTGGTCGGCCGGGGCCGCGCACGCCGTCGCGGCCGTTCCCCCCGAGCGCCGCGAGCAGCTCGACCCGGGTCTGCGCCGGCTCGGCGAGGCCGGCGGCCGGCTGTCGTTGGAGGCCTACCAGACCGCGCTCGACGCCCGCAACGTGCTCGGCGTGACGCTCGGCGTGTTCCACGAGAGCTACGACGTGCTGCTCACCCCGACGGTGCCGGTTCCGGCGTTCGAGGCCGGGCACGACGTGCCGCCCGGTGGCGAGTGGACCCGATGGCCGCAGTGGACACCGTTCAGCTATCCGTTCAACCTCACCGGCCAGCCGGCCGCGACCGTTCCGGTCGGGCTGACCGCCGACGGCCGGCCGGTGGGGCTGCAGGTGGTCGGGCCGCGGCACTCCGACGACCTGGTACTGGCGGTGTGCCGCGCGCTGGAGGCGGTCCGCCCGTGGCCGCTGACGGCACCCGACGCCGGCTGACCGGCGTTTCAGGTATCCATCGACGAGAGGTGGCGATGATGGCGCGGTTCGTGGAGATCAGCCTGGCCAAGCGGGGCGCGGTGTGCGTGGCCCGGTTGCTGGACGCCGAGGCGCCGGCGACCTGCGCCGCGGTGTGGGACGCGCTGCCGGTGGACGGCCCGGCGTACCACGCCAAGTACGCCCGGAACGAGATCTACGCACTGCTGCCGGCGCTCGCGACCAGCCCGCCGATGGAGCATCCGACGGTGACGCCACTGCCCGGTGACGTGTGCTTCTTCGCCTTCGAGGGCACCGAGATCGGCTCCCCGGCGTACGGCTACGACGCCGGCAGCGCGGCACACGGCGGCCCGCAGGTGATCGACCTGGCGCTGTTCTACGGTCGCAACAACCTGCTGATCAACGGCGACCGCGGGTTCGTGCCGGGATCGGTGTTCGCCACCGTCGAGCAGGGCCTGCCGGCGATGGCCGAGGCCGCGCAGGACATGTGGCTGCGCGGCGTCGAGGGAGAACGCCTCCAGTTCCGCCGCCTGGACGACCGGTAGGTCGGTTCCGCCGCCTGGACGACCGGTAGGTCGGTTCCGCCGCCTGGACGACCGGTAGGTCGGTTCCGCCGCCTGGACGACCGGTAGGTCGGTTCCGCCGCCTGGACGACCGGTAGGTCGGTTCCGCCGCCTGGACGACCGGTAGGTCGGTTCCGCCGCCTGGACGACCGGTAGGTCGGTTCCGCCGCCTGGAAGAACGATAGGTCGCCGTCCGTGGCCGGTACGCGCCGGCCACGGACGGCGATCGTCAGCTGGTCGCGTCCGTGACGGCCGCGGACCACAGCTCCAGCGCCTCGTCGATCTCGTCGGCGGTGACCACCAGCGGCGGGATCATCCGGACCACGTTGGAGTAGGCGCCGCAGGTCAGCAGCAGCAGGCCGCGCGCCGCCGCGGCCTGCTGGGCGCGCTGGGCGGTGGCGGTGTCCGGTTCACCGTCGGCGGTGGTGAACTCGCTGCCGACCATCAGCCCCAACCCGCGCACGTCGCCGATCACCGGATGCGCGGCCGCCACCTTGCGGGCGCCGTCGATCAGCCGGCGGCCCTGCTCGGCGGCGTTGTCGACGAGCTTCTCGTCCTCGATCACCGACAGGGTGGCGAGCGCGGCGGCGCAGGCCACCGCGTTGCCCCCGTAGGTGCCACCCTGCGAGCCAGGCCAGGCCTTCGTCATCAGCTCTTCCGACGCGGCGATGCCCGACAGCGGGAACCCGCTCGCCAGCCCCTTCGCGATGACCTGCACGTCGGGCCGGATCCCGAAGTGCTCGTGCCCCCAGTACCGCCCGGTGCGGCCGAACCCGGTCTGCACCTCGTCGAGCACCAGCACGATCCCGTACCGGTCGGCGCGTTCGCGCACGCCCGCGAGGAACCGCTCGTTCGCCGGCACGTACCCGCCCTCGCCGAGCACCGGCTCGACGAAGATCGCCGCGGTGTCGTTGGGTGCCGTACCGGTGGCGAACAGGTAGTCCAGCTCGCGCAGGGCGAAGTCGGTGGCCGTGTCCTCGTCCCACCCGTAGTGGTACGCGTACGGGAACGGGGCGGTGTGCACGCCGGCCATCAGCGGCGCGAACCCGGCGGAGAACCGGGTCCCGGAGCGGGTCAGCGACGCCGCACCGATGGTGCGGCCGTGGAACGAACCGTCGAACACCACGATGTTGGGCCGCCCGGTGGCCTGCCGGGCCAGCCGCAGCGCGGCCTCCACCGCCTCGGAGCCGGAGTTGGCGTAGAACAGCGCGTCCAGCCCGGCCGGCAGCACGGTGCCGAGCCGCTCGGTGAGCTCCAGCAGCGGCCGGTGCATGACGGTCGTGTACTGCCCGTGGATGAGCCGGCCGGCCTGCTCGCGCACCGCCGCCACCACGCGCGGGTGACAGTGGCCGGTGCTGGTGACGCCGATGCCCGCGGTGAAGTCGAGGAAGCCGCGGCCGTCCGGGTCGAACACCCGGACGCCCTCGGCCCGGTCGACGAGCACCGGGGTGGCCTGCTTGAGCAGCGGTGACAGGTGCGCCATGAGTTCCTCCCGAACGAGCCGACGAGCGTATCGTTGGATTGTCGACAATCCCTCTGCCGCCTAGCATGGTCCCCGGACGCGCCGTCGGCAACCGGTCGGGCAGATCCGGCAGTGGTCGACGCGCGCACACCGCGACGACGAAGGGCGAAAGCGATGACAGGCAGCACCATCACCCCGCAGACGACCGCGCACGCCCTCACCGAGCGCGAACGGGAGGTGCTTGCCGCGGTGCCCGGCGAGCTGTTCATCGCCGGGCGCTGGCTGCCCGCCGCCGGCGGCGCCCGCTTCCCGGTACTGGATCCGGCCACCGGCGACGTGCTCTGCGAGGTCGCCGACGCCGGCCGGGACGACGCGCTGGACGCGCTCACCGCCGCCCACGAGGCGCAGGCCGCCTGGCAGGCCACCCCGCCGCGAGAGCGCAGCGAGATCCTGCGCCGGGCGTACCAGCTGCTGGTCGACCGGAGCAACGAGCTGGCGCTGCTGATGACGATGGAGATGGGCAAGCCACTCGCCGAGGCAGCCGGCGAGATCGCCTACGCGGCCGAGTTCTTCCGTTGGTTCGCCGAGGAGGCGGTCCGCATCGACGGTGGGTACGCGACCGCGCCGGACGGGGCCAGCCGGTTCCTGGTGCTGCACCAGCCGGTCGGCCCGTGCGTGCTCGTCACCCCGTGGAACTTCCCGATGGCCATGGGCACCCGCAAGATCGGCCCGGCGATCGCCGCCGGCTGCACCATGGTGCTCAAGCCGGCCGAGCAGACCCCGCTGTGCGCGCTGGCACTCGCCGACATCCTGGCGCAGGCCGGGCTACCGGACGGGGTGCTCAACGTGGTGACCACCAGCCGCCCGGGCGAGGTGGTCGAGCCGATGCTGCGCGACGGCCGGGCCCGCAAGCTGTCGTTCACCGGCTCCACCCAGGTCGGCCGGCTGCTGCTGGCGCAGGCCGCGGACAAGGTGCTGCGCACCTCGATGGAGCTCGGCGGCAACGCACCGTTCCTGGTGTTCGACGACGCCGACCTGGACGCCGCGGTCGAGGGGGCGATGGCGGCCAAGATGCGCAACATCGGCGAGGCGTGCACCGCGGCGAACCGGTTCCTGGTGCAGCGCGGGGTGGCCGACGAGTTCGCCCGCCGGCTCGCCGAGCGGATGGCCGCGCTGAAGATGGGCCGCGGCACCGAACCGGGGGTGGTGGTCGGCCCGCTGATCGACGCCGCCGGCCGGGACAAGGTCACCGAGCTGGTCGCGGACGCCGTCGCCGGCGGCGCGACCGTGCTGACCGGCGGTACCGCGCTCGACGGGCCGGGCACGTTCTACCCGGCGACCGTGCTGACCGGGGTGCCGGCCGGCGCGCGGATCGGGCGCGAGGAGATCTTCGGCCCGGTGGCCGCGATCTCGGCGTTCGACACCGAGGACGAGGCGATCACCGCCGCCAACGACACCGAGTACGGCCTGGTGTCGTACGTGTACACCCGCGACCTGGCCCGGTCGCTGCGGCTCGCCGAGCGGCTGGACGCCGGCATGATCGGGCTGAACAAGGGCGTGGTGTCCAACCCGGCCGCGCCGTTCGGCGGGGTGAAGCAGTCCGGCCTCGGCCGGGAGGGCGGCCGGGTTGGTATCGACGAGTTCCTGGAGACCAAGTACGTGGCGATCCCGGCGCCCTGAGGGTCACCCGGCGCGGTCCAGCCGGCCCGCGACCGGAGTCGACGGGCCGGCGCCGGTGTCCGCGGGCGCCGACGACGCGCCGGCAGCCGGGGACGAGGACGGCCCGCTGCCCATGGCCGGGGCCGGCGGCGCGCCGGTGCCGGCGGCGGGGCCCAGCGGCGCGCCGGTGCCGGCGAGCACCGCGGCGGCGGCTCGGGCCAGCTGGTCGAGGCGGTCGATCTCGGTGCGGTGGAACGCCGGCCCGGTGGTGCGCGCCACGACCAGCACCGCGTCGTCGGTCAGCGGGGCCAGCGCCGCCCGGGTACCGTCCGCCAGCGGGTAGGCGCGGGGCCGGGCCGGGCTGATCGGGCCGAGCGCGGGCGCGACCGGCGCTCGCACGCTGGTCAGTACCGTCGTCGGCGTCGCACCGGTGCTCACCACCGCGGCCCAGTCGGCACCGAACAGGTCGGGTACCGCGTCCACCAGCGTCGCGGCGGCCCGCGGCGGGTCGGCGGCGAGCTGCCCCAGTACCGCGAGCCCGGCCGCGGGCGCCATCTCCCGGGGCCGCCAGGCCGCGAGCACCCGTACCCCCGGGATCGTCTCGACCCGCTCGGTGAGCTGCTCGACGGTCAGCGACCCGAGCCGCAGCGACAGTTCGTCGATGGCCCGGCCCGAGCCGGTCTCCAGCACGCCGACCTGCAGGATGTCGGCGCCGATCACGCCCAGCGTCCAGGCCAGCCGGCCCAGCGACCCGGGCGAGTCGGGCAGCACGACCCGCACCCGTACCAGCATCTCGTCCTCCGCTCCGTCTCCGGTACGGAGTGTGGCCGACGGCTGTTGCCGGTGTGTTGCCGAGCGATGTCCGGCATCGGCCGGCCAGACGCGAGCGGTGGCGGTGGGTGCTGGCGGGAACACGGTCCGGCGCACACCCCGGCATGCCTGCCCGGCCGTGTCGGTGGGTGGGCCTACAGTGCTGGTGCCGGAAGCCGGTACCGGAGCCGCGAGGGGGGCTGTGGCCGTGAAGATCCTGCACACCTCCGACTGGCACGTCGGAAAGGTGCTCAAGGGACGTCCACGCATCGACGAGCACATCCGGGTGCTCGCCGAGCTGGTGCGCATCGCCGAGGCGGAGCGACCCGACCTGGTGATCGTCGCCGGTGACCTGTACGAGACGGCGGCGCCGAGCCCGGAGGCGACCCGGGTGGTGGTGCGCGCGCTGACCGCGCTGCGGCGCACCGGCGCGCAGGTGGTGGCGGTCGCCGGCAACCACGACAACGGCGCGGCGCTCGACGCGCTGCGCGGCTGGGCGGACGCGGCCGGCATCGCGCTGCGCGGCACGATCCGCTCGGCCGACGACCCGGTGGTGACCGGCACGACGGCCGGCGGCGAGGACTTCACGCTGGTGGCGCTGCCGTTCGTCTCGCAGCGCTACGCGGTGCGGGCGAGTGAGATGTTCCAGCTCACCGGCGCGGAGGCGAACCAGACCTACGCCGACCACCTGAGCCGGCTGCTGGACGCGCTGACCGGCTCGTTCCGGGCCGACTCGGTCAACCTGATCACCGGGCACCTGACCGTGGTGGGCGCGACCGCCGGTGGCGGCGAGCGCGAGGCGCACACCATCCAGGCGTACGCGGTGCCCGCCACCCTGTTCCCCAGCTCGGCGCACTACGTGGCGCTCGGCCACCTGCACCGACAGCAGGCGGTGCCCGGTCCGTGCCCGGTGCACTACTCGGGCAGCCCGCTCGCGATCGACTTCGGCGAGCAGGACAACTCCCCCGGGGTGCTGATCGTGCAGGCGTCCCCGGGCACGCCGGCCACCGTGCGCCCGGTGCCGATCACCTCGGCCCGCCGGCTGCGCACGGTCACCGGCACGCTGGACGAGCTGGCCGCGCTGAGCGTCGACGACGACACCTGGCTGCGGGTGTACGTGCGGGAGAAGCCGCGGGCCGGGCTGCGCGAGCGGGTGCAGGAGCTGCTGCCCGGCGCGCTGGAGGTGCGCATCGACCCGGAGCTGCTGGCGCAGGTGGGCGGCACCGCCCAGCGGGTCGGCCGGGCCGGGCAGAGCCCGCGCCGGCTGTTCGCCGACTACCTGACCGAGGTCGGCCACGACGACGCCGCGGTGCGCGAGCTGTTCGACCGGCTGCACGAGGAGGTGGGCTGATGCGCCCGGTCCGGCTGGACGTGGCCGGCTTCACGGTGTTCCGGGACGAGACCACGATCGACTTCACCGGCGCTGAGTTCTTCGTGCTGCTCGGCCCGACCGGTTCGGGCAAGTCGACGGTCCTGGATGCGATCTGCTTCGCGCTGTACGGCACCGTCCCGCGCTGGGACCACCTGCGTTCGGTGGAGAACGCGCTGTCCCCGTCGGCGTCCGAGGCCCGGGTGCGGCTGGTGTTCGAGTCCGCCGGCGTGCGCTACGTGGCGACCCGGGTGTTGCGACGCAGCGCCCGCGGCAAGGTGAACACCGTCCGGGCCGGGCTGGAGCGGCTGCCCGCCGGCCTCGATCTGTCCACCTTGGACGACACCGGGCGAGACGAGCTCGGCGAGGTGCTCGCCGGCACGCCGTCGGAGATGGTCGAGGCGGTCGCCGCCACGGTCGGCATGCCGTACGAGCAGTTCACCACCTGCGTGGTGCTGCCGCAGGGCGAGTTCGCCGAGTTCCTGCACGCCAAGCCGGCGAAGCGGCAGGAGATCCTGGTCAACCTGCTGGGGCTGCGGGTCTACCAGCGGGTCGCGGAGCGGGCCCGGCTCGCCGCCAAGGAGGCCGACAGCGACGTCCGGGCGGCCGAGGCGCTGCTCGCCGACCTGTCCGACGCGACCGAGCAGGCGGTCACCGAGGCGGCCGAGCGGGTGGCGCAGCTGCGGGAGCTGGACGCCCAGGTTGCCGCGCGGGTGCCGGAGCTGACCGATGCCGAGCGCCAGGCCGCCGACGCCCGCGAGGCGCTGGCGGAGCTGGACGCCGAGGGCCGGCTGCTCGCCGGGGTCACCGCACCGGCCGGCGTCGCCGAACTTGCAAGCGGTGCGGAGCGCGCCGCGGCCGCGGTCGGCACGGCGCTCGCCGCGGTCACCGACGCCGAGACCGCCGAGGAGCAGGCGGCACGCCGGCTGGAGGAGGCCGGCGACGCGGCAGCCCTGCGTGTCCTGCTCGACCGGCACCGCGAGCACGACCGGCTCGCCGCCGAGCTGACCGAGGTCGGCCGCCAGATCGAGATGCTGACGGCCGACCGGGACGCCGCCGCCGGGCGGCTGGCCGCCGCGGAGACCGCGCTCGCCGCCGCGGAGGCCGCCGTTGCCGCCGCCCAGACCGCGCAGACCGCGGCGGCGCTGCGGCCCGAGCTGCACGTCGGCGAGCCGTGCCCGGTGTGCGCGCAGCCGGTCGACACCCTGCCGCCGCCGATCGACGCGCCCGCGTTGTCAGCGGCCCGCAACACCGCGAGCAAGGCCCGGGCCGCGCGGGACACCGCGGACCGGGCGGCGCGGGACCGCTCCGGTGCCTGTACCGCCGCGACCCACCACCGCAGCCAGCTCGCCGGCCGGGTCGAGGTGCTCGCCGCCGAGCTGGCCGGCCAACCCACGCCGGACGAACTCACCGCCCGGCTGGCGGGGCTGGACGAGCTGCGTGCCGCACACGCCGCCGCCCGGACGGCGGTCGCGCAGGCCCGCCGCGAGCTGCAGCGGGCCCGGTCGGCGGCCGACGACGCCGACCGGCGGCTACGCACCGGCTGGCGGACCTACGACGAGGCACGGGACGCGGTGTCCCGGTTCGGCCCACCGGCCGCCGACCGGGACGACCTGGCCGGCGCATGGTCGGCGCTGGTCGTCTGGTGCGCCGCGGCCGCCGACGAGCGGCGCGCGGCCCGGGCCGACCGGCTCGCCGCCGCCAAGCGGGCCGCGGCGGCCGCCGACGCGGTTCGCGGCAAGGTCGGCGCGCTGCTGGCCGAGTGCGGGGTCGCCGGCCCGGGCGAGCAGGGCGCCGACGCGGCGGCGTACCAGCTGGTGACGGCGCTGGCGGTGCAGCAGGCCGAGGCCGAGCACCGGCGCGCGGCCGAGCGCGGCGAGCAGTCGGCGGCGCTGCGGGCCCGGCGGGCCGAGCACGTCCGGTCCGCCGAGGTGGCACGGGCGCTGGCCGGACACCTCGCCGCGGACCGGTTCCAGCGCTGGCTGCTGACCGAGGCGATGGACCTGCTCGTCGACGGCGCCTCGACGATCCTGCGCGAGCTGTCCGCCGGGCAGTACTCGCTGGCCTACGACGGCGGGGAGTTCTTCGTCGTCGACCACCACGACGCGGAGCTGCGCCGGGCGGTGCGCACGCTGTCCGGCGGGGAGACGTTCCAGGCGTCGCTGGCGCTCGCGCTGGCGCTGTCCGAGCAGCTCGCCGGGCTGTCCACCACCGCGACCAGTCTGGAGTCGATCATGCTGGACGAGGGGTTCGGCACCCTCGACCCGGGCACCCTGGACACCGTCGCCGCGACGCTGGAGAATCTCGCCGCGCACGGCGACCGGATGGTCGGCCTGGTCACTCACGTGGCCGAGCTGGCCGAGCGGATCCCGGTGCGGTTCGTGGTGCGCAAGGACGCCCGCGGCGCGCACGTCACCCGGGAGAGCACATGAGCATGCGGCGTGATCGCCGGTGAGCGCGGGGGGTGTGCGGTGAGAGTGCACGTCGACGCCTGGGACCCGTCGTACGGGCGGTCCTTCGAGGCGGACGCCGGTGGCGCGGCCGGCCCGGCGGCGGCGAGCAGCGCGCCGGTCGACGCCGCGGTGGAGCGACCGACCGGCGCCTGGGCGCCGCTGACACCGCCCGGTGAGGTCCGCTCCCCGCACACGGTGCTGCTGGTCGACGGGGTCCGCCGGATCGACGCGCGGGTCTGGGTGGAGGACGACGAGGGGGTCGCCCGCCCCGGCGTCTGCGCGTCGTACGCGGCGGGTGCGGTGCGCTGCGATCTCGCCGCCGGCGCGGCCGAGCTGGCGCTGTCGGCGGTGACGCACGGGCTGTTCGCGCCCGGCCCGTCGGTGGCGCCGCTGCGCGCCCACGACCGCGCGGTGTACGTGCCGCACCGGGTCGTCGGCGACGACCCCAGCCAGGTCGACGCGGAGCTGCAGGGCCGGTTGTACGAGCTGGAGGTGCAGGTCTCCCAGCGGGTCCGGGCCGAGGCCGGCAGCAAGGACGACCTGCTCGTGGTGGACGGTCCGCTGCGCGGCCGCACCGGCATGCCGCGCACCCTCGGCTACGCCAAGACGCACCACAAGCAGTACCTCGACGGCGACCTGACCCGGGTGGTCACCGCGCTCGCGCCGGGTCAGCGCACCCCGCTGTTCCTGCTCGGCGGCCAGTGGCACCGCTACTCCTGGTACCTGCGGCTGCCGGCCGGCGCGAGCTCGGCGCCGACCCGCTCGGCACCGATCGGCTCGCCGTGGTCGGGCATCGTCCGGCTGGAGTGTCCGGCCGACTGGTCGCTGCCGGACGCGATCGGCTGGGCGGATCTGTCCGCGGTGACGCTGCCCCGGTTCGCCTCCACCCCGTACAAGGACCCGCGGGCGCCGCAGAACCTGGTGCCGATCGCCGGGCTGGAGCGCCGGCTGCGCGGCCTGCTCGGCGACCCGCGGCTGCTGCTGCGCGGCCTGCGCACCGCGGCCGCCCGCACATCGGCGGCACCGGCCGGGGCGGGCGCCGTACCGGCAAGGACGACGGCGTGACCGCGGCCGACCGCGTCCTCGCCGCACCCGCCCGGTACGACTTCGGCCGCACCGTCGCCGTGCTGCGCACCGGCCGGCACGATCCCACCACGCGGCTGGCTCGTGGCGAGCTGTGGAAGGCGAGCCGCACGCCGGACGGGCCGGGCACCGTGCACCTGTCGTACCGGCAGCCGGCGGTGACGGCGACCGGGTACGGGCCGGGCGCCGGCTGGCTGCTGGAGCGCGCGGATGCGCTGGCCGGGCTGCGCGACGACCCGGCCGGGTTCCTGCCGCTGGCCCGGCAGCATCCGGTGGTCGCCGTGCTCGCCGACGGGATGCCGGGGCTGCGGCTGGCCCGGACCGAGCGGGTGTTCGACGAGCTGGTCCGGGTGGTGCTGGCGCAGAAGGTGACCACCATCGAGGCGACCCGGTCGTACGCGGCGCTGGTCCGGCGGTTCGGTGAGCCGGCGCCGGGGCCGGTGCCGTTGCTGCTGCCGCCGGCCGCCGAGACGATCGCCGCGGCGCCGTACTGGATGTTCCACCCGCTCGGGATCGAGCAGCGCCGGGCCGACACGCTGCGCCGGCTCGCCGCGGTCGCCGACCGGCTGGAGTGCACCGTGCACGAGCCGCCGGACCAGGCCCGCAGGCTGCTGATGACCCGCCCCGGGGTCGGCCCGTGGACCGCCGCCGAGGTGGCGGCGGTGGCGTACGGCGACCCGGACGCGGTCAGCGTCGGCGACTACCACGTGCCCCACCAGGTGGCGTACGCGCTGGCCGGCGAGCAGCGCGGCACCGACCAGCGGATGCTGGAGCTGCTCGCCCCGTTCGGCGGGCACCGGGCCCGGGTGATCCGGCTGGTGGTGCACGCCGGGGTGCAGGAGCCACGCCGCGCGCCGCGGGCAGCGCTGCGCTCCTTCGCCCGGTTCTGAGCGGGCCCCGACGGCCTGACCGCGCCGGTCGGCTCAGAGGTACTCCTCGTGCAGGTCGGCGACCTCGTCGCGGGGCACCCAGGACTGGTAGACGCCGCGGTCGAACCGGTCCAGGCCGAGCCGTTCGGCCTGCGGTGCCCGACCGCCGGTGTACTCGATGCGCAGCCACTGCTCGTGCTCGGCGAGCACCTTGACCGGCTCGTCGCGGTAGCTGCCGGTGGTGATCACGTAGCCGAACTCGTCGAGGTCGGAGAACGGCACGACCCGGCGGTACCGGCCGGCGGTGATCGCCTCGAAGCCGACCCGGTCGGCGCGCTCGGAGTACAGGTGGGCGCCGGCGCTGCTCGGCGCGGCGTCGAACTCGTCGCCCTGCCAGCGGGCGTAGTAGCCGTCCCGGATCACTGCTCCCCCACCAGTTCACGGTTGACCAGCCAGCGCCGCTCGTCCGCGTCGTACACCGCGACGAAGGTGTGTTCGCCGGCGGCGTCGATGCGCCACATCTCCGCCTGGTGCGGCAGCCGCATGCTGTGGATCTTGTACTCGGGGATGGTCAGCCGGGACCCGGCGACCTGCCCGTCGCCGGCGAACGGCGGATGCTCCACCACCCAGCCGCCCGGCACCTCGGCGAGCCGCTCGTCGTCGGTCGCGCCGAGCGGCGGGCGGTACAGCTCGGCCCGGTACGCGGTCCAGCGCAGCAGGAACAGCGACTCGTCGGTCACCGCGAACGGCGAACCCGGGTATCCCAGGCCCAGGTTGCGCACGATGTCCGGGACGGTCTCCAACTCGGCGGTGTCCTGCCAGCGGTGCACGTAGCCGGCCACCCAGTCGTACCCCTTGTCCAGGTAGAACCGGACCTGGTTGGGCGGCACCGCCTTCTGCATCACGGTCGGCACCGTCGTCTCGTCGTGCTCGTCCTCGGCCGGCTCGGCGTTCGGCGGCCAGTCGCGCGCCGCCGCCGGCGCCCACGGATCGTGGGCCGGCTCGTCGGCCGGTGGCTCCGGCTCGGTGACGCCGAACTCCCCGCCGGCGATCTGCCGGATCAGGCTCGCCGGCAGGTGCGCGGCGAGCACCAGCCCCGGGTCGACCACCAGCGACCAGCCCGGGTCGGGCCACTGGTCGACCAGGTCGCGGAACCGCACCGGCCGCCCCTGCTCGTACTGGCCGACGGTGGAGACCGCCATCGCCGCCGGCGAGGTGTACGCGGCGACGAACGTGCGCTCGTCGGCGACCATCGTCGGCCACACCGTCCGGTCGTCGTCGCCGACCGGCAGCACCAACTCGGCGCCGGACAGCAGCCGCAGGTACTGCTCCTGGTCGCCGGCGGCGAGCGCCTCTCGCATCTGCCGTTCCAGGTCGTTCACCGGCTCGAACTCGGCCACCCGCGGCCCCTCCCCGCCTCGTGCTGCACCGGCCCGTACGGCCGCGGTCTGCGCGGCGTCGGGCCCCCGGCAGGGACAACGACCCGCCGCGCGACGAGGTTGCGACACCGTCTCGTGCCGATCGCGCGCCGCCGTCACGGATGGACGGTCCGGCCCCACCGGCGACCCGGCCGTGCCGCGCCGATCGCGCCGCGACGGGAGTGTCGCGACCCGACGACCCGGGTCTCGACGCTCGCACCGAGGCACGCCGGATCGGCGCCGAAGGGCGCGGCGAGCGCCGCGACCGGGAACAATGGCGCCATGCGACTGCCTGTGATGCCCCCGGTGGCGCCGATGCTGGCGAAGGCCGTGAAGCAGATCCCGGAGGGCGAGCTGTGCTACGAGCCGAAGTGGGACGGGTTCCGGTCGATCTTCTTCCGGGACGGCGCCGAGGTGGAGATCGGTAGCCGCAACGAGCGCCCGATGACCAGGTACTTCCCCGAGCTCGTGGCCGCCGCGCTGGAGCAGCTGCCGGAGCGCTGCGTGATCGACGGGGAGATCATCCTGGTGGCCGCGAGCGGTGACCGGCTCGACTTCGACGCGCTGCAGCAGCGGATCCACCCGGCCCAGAGCCGGGTGACGCTGCTGTCGGAGACCACCCCGGCCCGGTTCGTCGCGTTCGACCTGCTCGCGCTCGGCGACACCGACTACACCGACCGCCCGTTCGAGCAGCGGCGCGCCGCACTGCGCGCGGCGTTGACGGGCGTGCGGGCGCCGATCCACGTCACCGCCGCGACCACCGAGCCGGCGGTGGCGCAGCGCTGGTTCGACCAGTTCGAGGGCGCCGGGCTGGACGGCGTGGTGGCCAAGCGGCTCGCCGGCAGGTACGAGCCGGACAAGCGGACCATGTTCAAGATCAAGCACGAGCGGACCGCGGACTGCGTGGTCGCCGGGTACCGGCTGCACAAGTCCGGCCCGGACCGGATCGGCTCGCTGCTGCTCGGCCTGTACGACGACGCCGGCGAGCTGGCGAGCGTCGGGGTGATCGGCGCGTTCCCGATGGCGCGCCGGGCGGAGCTGTTCACCGAGCTGCAGCCGCTGGTGACCGACTTCGACGACCACCCGTGGGCCTGGGCCAAGCAGGAGGAGGGCACCCGTACCCCCCGCAACGCGGAGGGCAGCCGGTGGTCCGGCGGCAAGGACCTGTCGTTCGTCCCGCTACGGCCCGAGCGGGTGGTCGAGGTGCGCTACGAGCACATGGAGGGTGTGCGGTTCCGGCACACCGCCCAGTTCGTCCGGTGGCGGCCGGACCGCGACCCGCGCTCCTGCACGTACGAGCAGCTGGACGAGCCGGCGCGCTACGACCTCAACGATGTGCTCGCCGAGCCGCTGTAGCGGTCAGCGGCCCGCCCGCACCGTGCGTGCCGGGGTAGGACGCCGGGCGGCGTCACACCATGACCGCGCCGCCGGCGACGTCCAGCACCGTACCGGTGATCCAGTCGGCGCCGTCGGCGACCAGGAAGGCGACCGCCCGGGCCACGTCGTCGGGGGTGCCGAGGCGGCGCAGCGGGTGCAGCTCGGTCAGCATGTCGAGCTGCTCGGCCGGGATCATCCGCTGGTTGCGCTCGGTCATGATCGTCTCGGGGGCGACGCAGTTGGCCCGGATCCCGTACGGCCCGGCCTGCGCGGCGACCTGCTGGGTGAGCAGCCCGATGCCGGCCTTGGCCGCGGCGTACGCCATCGGCGAGCGCGGGTGGGCCCGCCGACCGGCGGCGGACGAGATGGTGACGATGTCGCCCTCGCGGCGCTGCTTCATGCCGGGCAGGAAGCACTTGAGGGTCAGGAACGTGGCGAGCAGGTTGACATCGACGCCGGCCCGCCAGTCCTCTTCGGTGATGTCCTCCAGCACGGTGGGTGGGGTGGGGCTGCCGCCGGCGTTCGCCACCAGGATCCGCACCGGGCCGAGTTCGGCCTCGATCCGGGTCCGGATGGCCTCGATGTCGTCGAGTCGGGTCACGTCGCCGGTGACCCCGAGCGCGGTGCCGCCCGACTCCCGCAGCCGCGCCACCACGTCGGCGACGGCCGAGCCGTCCCTGCCGTGTACGGCGACGGCGGCGCCCTGCCGGGCGAGCTCGGCGGCGATGCCGGCGCCGATGCCCCGTGAGCTGCCGGTGACCAGTGCGATGCGTCCATCCAGGGTTCCCATGGCGATAACGTTAGATGTCTAATGATGAGACGTCAAGCGATTTGCCGAAAGCCGCCGGACGGCCCGCGGTGACCGGACGGACGGTGATCGCACGGCCCGGTTCGGCCGGGTTGCCGGGCGAGTAGCATCCGCGCTGAACACGGACTTGACATCCGAACGGAGTGAGCACACATGGCGCAGGCGCCTGTCAACGTGACCGTCACCGGAGCGGCCGGTGCGATCGGTTACGCCCTGCTGTTCCGCATCGCCTCCGGCCAACTGCTCGGCACGGACACGCCGGTGCGGCTGCGGCTGCTGGAGATCCCGCAGGCGGTCAAGGCGGCCGAGGGCACCGCGATGGAGCTCGACGACTGCGCCTTCCCGCTGCTCGCCGGCGTCGACATCACCGACAACCCGAAGCAGGCCTTCGACGGGGTGAACGTGGCGCTGCTGGTCGGTGCCCGGCCGCGCAGCAAGGGCATGGAGCGCGGCGACCTGCTGGAGGCCAACGGCGGCATCTTCAAGCCGCAGGGCGAGGCGATCAACGCCGGCGCCGCGGACGACGTGAAAGTGCTCGTGGTCGGCAACCCGGCCAACACCAACGCGCTGATCGCGCAGCAGCACGCGCCGGACGTGCCGGCCGAGCGGTTCACCGCGATGACCCGGCTCGACCACAACCGCGCGCTGTCCCAGCTCGCCACCAAGCTCGGCGTCTCCGTCACCGACATCAGCACGATGTCGATCTGGGGCAACCACTCCGCCACCCAGTACCCCGACCTGTTCCACGCCCAGGTCAACGGGCGCAGCGCGGCCGAGCAGGTCGACCACGCCTGGCTGGAGGAGACGTTCATCCCGACCGTCGCCAAGCGCGGCGCGGCGATCATCGAGGCGCGCGGCGCGTCGTCGGCCGCATCGGCCGCGAACGCCGCCATCGACCACGTGTACGACTGGGTGCACGGCACCGAGGACTGGACCTCCGCCGGCGTCGTCTCGGACGGGTCGTACGGGGTGCCCGAGGGGCTGATCTCCTCGTTCCCGGTCGTCGCCCGCGACGGGAAGTACGAGATCGTGCAAGGGCTCGACATCGACGAATTCTCCCGGGCCCGCATCGACGCCTCGGTGCGGGAACTGACCGAGGAGCGCGACGCGGTCGCCAAGCTCGGCCTGGTCTGAGCGAGACCACACCCGGCGCCGGTACCCGAGCGGGTGCCGGCGCCGCCGTCTGTCACGGGCGGACCGAGCTGCCCCGCAGGATCAGGTCGGTGCCGAGCACCACTCGGCGCGGCGCGGCATCCGCGGTACCGCCGATCCGGTCCACCAGCAGCGTCGCCGCCTGGGTACCGATCCGGTACGCGGGCTGCGCGACCACCGAGATCGGCGGGTCGATGAACGGCGCCCACGGCGCGTCGTCGAAGCAGATCAGCCCCACGTCGCGGCCCGGCCGCAGCCCCCGCGCGTGCAACTCCTGCAGTACGCCCAGCGCCAGCGCCGCGTTCGCGACGAAGAACGAGTCCGGCGGCCGGTCCCGGTCGAGCAGGCTCGCCGCGCCGGCCCGGCCGCCATCCAGGTGGAAGCTGCGGTGGGTGACCCGCCGGGTCCGGATGCCCGCCGCCCGCAGCGCGTCCTCGTACCCGAGCCGGCGCAGCATTGCCGTCTCGGCCGAGCGCGGGCCGGTCACGCAGGCGGGTCGCTGCCAGCCCTGCCGGATCAGGTGTTCGGTGGCGGCGAGCGCGCCGCCGCGCGAGTCGACCATCACCCAGTCCACCGGCGCGGCGATGCTGCGGTCGATGACCACCACCGGGATCGAGTCGGCGGCGAGCCGGTCGATCTGGGTCTGGGTGCTGTGCGGCGAGATGATCACGCCGGCCGCGTGCTCGGCGGCCGCGAGCTGGATGTACTGCGACTCCTTCGTCTCGTCCTCGTCGGCGTTGCACAGCACCACCGAGTAGCCGTTCGCGACGGCGATGTCCTCCACCCCGCGCGCCACCGAGGTGAAGAACGAGACCTCGATGTCGGAGATGATCAGCAGCCACAGGTTGGAGCGCTGCCGGCGCAGGCTGCGCGCCAGGTGGTTCGGCCGGTACCCGAGCTTCTCGGCCGCGGCCCGCACCCGCGCCGCGAGCTGCGGATCGACCCGGTCGTTGTTGTTGAGGGCGCGCGACACCGTGGCGACCGACGTACCCGCCTCGCGGGCCACGTCGACGATCTTCACCATCGGCGTCTCATCCCCTCGCCTGTCGCGCCGCGGTGAGCGTCAACGTGCTGCCCGCGGTGAGCCGCACCGGTACGCCGAACGTGTAGCGCACCCCGTCCGGCCCGTGCTGCCGGGCCGCCTCGACCCCGACCCCGTCGAGGGCGATACCGTACCCGTCGCCGTCCGGTCCGGTGCCGCCCGCCGGGGCGCCGCCGACCCGGTCGGCGCCGTCCGGCGATCCGGTGAGCCGCAGCTCGCGCAGGTGCAGGATGCCGCCGGTGCACTCGATCGACACCGAATCCGGGCCCGCGGACAGCAGGCCGTACCCGTCGGTGGTGAGGAACGGCAGCGTCGGCGTGGCCGGATCGGGCCGCCGGAAGGCGAACGCCCCGGCGACGTTGTCGTGCCGCAGCCCGCTCATCGCCTGCAGGGCCGACCAGCCCGACAGCGACCGGACGTAGTGGTCGCCGCACTCGACCTCGTTGTACGGGTTGCGCCGGCGCCCGTCGTAGCGCGCCCACAGCCCGGCGAGGATCGCCTCGCCCTGCTCGACCAGGCCCTCGGTCAGGCAGTGCGCGGCAACCTGCCACTCGGTACCGGTCCACACCTCGTCGGCGTACCGGGTGGGTACCTGCGGCCGGCCGCCGCGCGGCCAGCTGCACACCAGCAGGCCGGTGTCATCGCCGTCGGCGAACACCCGGTACGGATGCTCGAAGCCGGCGAAGCCGCGCCGCAGGTTGTGCCGGACCACCGCGGCGAGCGCGGTGCGTACGTGCTCGGCGGGCAGCAGGTGGCCCAGGTCGAGCTGGTGCGCCCACCACTGCCCGATCAGCTGGTCGGACAGGCAGCCGGTGACCCACTGGTACTCGGGCCGGTCGCCGGGCAGCAGCCGCTGCTCGTAGTACTCGCCGTTGAACAGCGCCGCGTCGTAGGCCGCGCTGCCGGCCTCGAACAGCTCCCGGTAACGGCGGGCGGCCGCGTTGTCGCCGACCAGGCCGGCCATCGTCTCGGCGGCGCGCAGCGCGGCGAGCCAGTAGGTACCCATGAAGGTGTTCAGGCCGCACAGGTCGATGTCGTGGGTGCTGGGCTGGATCCCGGTCAGCATCCCGGATCCGTCGGTGTGCCAGGTTTCCTCGACGTGGTCGAGCAGCCGGGTCAGGTTCGGCCAGTACCCGCGAAGCCAGTCCAGGCCGGCCGCCGCGTCGCCGGACGGGAAGGCAGTGCCGGCTTCGCCGGACGGGAAGGCAGTGCCGGCTTCGCCGGACGGGAAGGCCCGGTACTCGCGGTAGGTCTTGAGGACGGCGCCGAGCATGCCGTCCAGCGCCGGGGTGTCCGGGCCGCCGATCGGCTCGTCCCACAGCTGCCGCAGGTAGGTGGGCGCGACCAGCCGGTGCGGCAGGTAGCCGGCCGGCGCCTGCATCACCTCGAACTCGGTGCGGCGCATGTCGCGTTCCAGCTCGGGGAAGAACGCGGCGAGCGTCTGGGCGTAGTTCCACACGTGGTTGCAGTTGAGCGGGCAGGACCCGCCGTGGGCGCCGGACCACATGGTGGTGGAGGCGCCGAGTACCCCCTCGAAGCCGTAGAAGCGGCCGTCCGCGCCGCGGAAGCAGGTGGGGCTGCGCACGGTCGCCAGCTGCGCCGCGAACTGGGTGACCGCGTCGTCGGACAGGCTGGAGCGGGCCAGCGTGGCCGGCCAGGACAGCGAGGCGGTGCGCAGCGCGTCCCAGTCGCCGCGCACGTGATCGAGCGCCGCGACGGCGTCCGGGTAGACGGTCGCGTAGTGGTTGCCGAGCCAGAACCTGGACAGCCCCCACTCCGGCCGCGGCGGTCCGAACTGCTCGAAGTTGACGTACCTGTTGCCGAAGCGCCAGGTCAGCGCGATCCGCACGGTGCGCCGCTCCCCCGGCGCCAGCAGGAACCCCACGCCCAGGCCGGTGTTCCAGGTACGGCCGGGCGCGCTCGCGCCGAGCGCGGCGGCGGGCCCGTGTCGCTGCGGGTCGGGGTTCGCCGCGCCGGTGTTGGCCAGCCGACCGGTGCCGTCCGCGAGCGCCCGCGACCGCAGGAAGGTCAGGAACTCGTCCGGGTGCCGCCACTGCACCAGCGCGCTCGCCGCCGCGTCGTCGGCGGCGAGGACCAGCTGCCCGGCGCCCGGTGCGTCCGGTGCCAGGGTGTGGTTCTCCAGCGCGACACCGGTCCACCCGGCGTCGCGGAACAGCCGGTTGGTGTTGCCGCCGTAGCCGGCGCCGTCGACACCGTCGATCGGGCTCACCCCGTCCCACCCGACGCAGTTCTGCACGGCCGCGCCCAGCGTGCCGTGCACCGGGTACGCCGCCGTGTTGGTCAGGGTGAAGGTGAACAGCGCCGCCGGGATCGAACTGGCCGCGACGTCGCCCGGCACCAGCGGGGTGAACGCCTCCAGCGCCACGTCGAGGGGCAGCTCGGGGTCGCGGTAGTCCAGCCGGGCGAACGGGTACGTGCCGCCGAACTCCACCGCGGCCACGCCCGGGTGCCGGGCGAGCAGTTCGGCCTGCCAGCCGGCGACCTCGTCGTCGGTGACCAGCGGCGTGCGCGTCGACTGGCGTACCGGCGCCTGCAGCACCCGCACCGTGTCGAGCGGCGGCTCCCAGCAGGTGGCGCGGATGGCGAAGAACGAACCGGGCAGCGCGCCGGCGTGGTTGCCGATGTTGTGCAACTGCCACTGGCGCAACGAGCCGTCCGCGCAGATCGCCACGGTGCCGGTACCGATGCCGCCCAGCGGCATGGCGACGTGCGGGCGCTGCGCCGAGTCGTACGGCACGCACCGGTACCCGGCATCGGTGGCGGCGCTCATCGGGCCGCCGCCTCGGCGAGCTGGACGTCGCCGCACAGGTGGACGGTGACGCCCCACTCGGCGAACAGGGCCGCCTTGACCGTCAGCGCCCGGTCGGCGGTCTCGGCATCCGGCGCGTACGCGACCTGCACGTGGTTCGCCTTGTGCTTGGCCATGAACTGGTTGCGGGACACGCCGTGCAGCACCGCGTGCATGATCGGCCATTCCGGGTTGGTCAGCGCCAGCCGCCGCGTGGTCTCCGCCTCCGGCAGCGCCACCACGTGGGCCCGGCCGAGGTCGACGTGCAGCGCGCCGCCGTGCACGTACACCCGGGACCAGACGATCTCGCCGGGCTTGCTGCAGCCGGACAGGGTGCCGCCGCCGAGCGGGAAGAACATCGGCGGCTGGCGCCTGCTGTACGACCTGTCGTAGCCGCCGTGGTGCGAGGCCGGCACCGCGCCGGAGATCATGAACGTCCAGACGAACTCGCCGTCGTACTCCTCGCCCCAGCGCACGTCGTGCAGCGTGGTCGCCGGGTCGAGCCGCATCGCCGTCCAGATCCGGTTGGTGACCAGCGCGTCCACCGCAACGCCCTCGTCCACCTCGTTGAAGTGCGGCAGCGGCACGCCCGGGTACAGCTCGCGGGAGCCGTCCCGGCTGCGCACCGGCGGCCGCGACACGTTGTTCAGCAGCCCCTCGGCCAGGTCGCTGGCCGGCACGGTGTCCTTCAGCCCCTGCTGGTACTGGATGCCGACGGCGTCCAGGCCGAAGTCGTCGGCGATGCGCAGCGCCGCGACGTACAACTTCAGCTGGCTGTGCACCTGCGCGTCGGTCAGCTCGGTCGCCTCGTCGGTACCGAGGTGGAACCGCAGGCCGGCCTCGTCCAGCCAGGCGCGGACCGCGTCCGCCTCGCTGTCGTCGACCCGCGCCATCTCCGCCACCAGGCTCGACTGGGACAGCCGCTCCTTGTAGATGCCGAGCGGGTTGAGCAGCTCGTCGTCGATGATCGCGTTGTACATGCCCATGCAGCCCTCGTCGAAGACCCCGATGATCGCCTTGCGCCGCACCAGATCCGCCGCGAGCGCCCGGCCGAGTCGTACCTCCTCGGCGGCGTCGTCGAGCGCCGGTAGGTCGTGCACGTGGTCGGTGGGGTGCACCAGCTTCCCGGTGTCGAGCCAGGCCTTGAGTCCGGCCACCGCCCAGTCGTCGGTGAAGTCGGCGCTCCACAGCGACGAGTGGTCCACCCCGGCCTTGGTCAGGCTCGCGGTCAGGTTCAGCAGCCCGACCAGCCCCGGAAACCCACCGTCCCAGTTGGCGACGACCAGGATCGGGCCGCGGTGCGAGCGCAGCCCCGCCAGCAGGTGGTGGCTGTACTGCCACACCGCCTCGGCGACGAGCAGCGGGGCGTCCGGCGGTACGGTGCGAAACACCTCGATGCCGCGGCGCTGGCTGTCGATGAAGCCGTGCCCGGCCGCCTCGTCCACCTCGTGCGCGCGCCGGATCGTCCAGCCCAGCGCGGACACCGCGCGGGCAAGGTCCGCCTCCAGCCTGCGCTGTACCGGCCAGCAGGTGACGTTGGCGGCGGGCCGCAGATCGCCGTTGGCGACCAGGTACACCGTCCGCGGCGCCGCGGTGGGCGCGGGCACGGGCTCCGGGAAGCGGTAGCGGGTCATGGTCGGACCTTCCTGTGAGGGGTACGGGCGGCGGGACCGCTCCGGTCAGCCCGGTGGTCGAGGATCGCGCGCGCCGCGCTCGTCCGGCCCGCCGGTGGCCGGGTCGCCCCGCCCGCCGGTAGCCGGGGTGGCCAGCCCGCCGGTAGCCGGGGTGGCCACCCCGCGGGTAGGCGGGGCGTCCAGCCGGCGGGTGGTGCGGTCGGCGAGGGCGTGCGCGACGGGTGCGGTGCCGGCGGCCAGCTCGAGGTACAGCCGGTACAGCTCGTCGTAGTCGGCGCGCAGCTCGGCGCGCGGGGTCACCGTGCCGGCGACCGGGTTCCACGCCCGGATCGAGGCATCGCCGATCGCCCGGGCGGCGAGGTACGCGCTGCCGTAGCTCGCGCCGATGGTGTGCGTGTGCACCTGCTGGGCGAGCCCGGTGACGTCGGAGACGAGCTGGCTCCACAGCCCGCCGCGGGTGCCGCCGCCGACGGCGACCACCCGGTCGATCCGGGCGCCGGCGGCGGTGAACGCCTCGATGTTGTGCCGCACCCCGAACGCGGTCGCCTCCAGCGCCGCGCGGTACAGGTCGCCGGCGGTGTGCGACAGGGTCAGCCCGGTCAGCGTGCCGCGGGCCCGGGGGTCGTCGACCGGGGTGCGTTCGCCGGCGAAGTACGGCAGCATCAGCAGGCCGTTCGCACCGGGTCCGGACGCCTCCGCGGCGGCGGTGAGGGTGCCGAAGTCGCCGCCGACCAGCTCGCGCAGCCAGCCGGTGATCGCGCCGGAGGTCGCCATCCCGCCAGCCAGGTTGCGGCTGCCGCGGTACACCCCGACGGTGCCCCACAGCGGCGGCGCGGTCAGCGGCGGAGCACCGGCGTCCAGCGTGTCGATCAGGAACATCGTGGTGCCGTACATCAGCAGCAGGTCGCCCGGCTGGTGCGCGTCGACGCTGACCGCCTCGGCCCACGCGTCGATGGTGCCGGTGATCACCGGGATCCCGGCCGGCAGTCCGGTGACCCGGGCCGCCTCGGCGGTGACCGCGCCGGCGATCTCGTCCGACCAGCGCAGCGCCGGTGGCTCGATCCCGGCGGCGAGATCGCGCCAGGCCGGCGCCCACCAGGCGTGCCCGCGCGTGTCGTACAGCGGGACCGCCTGGCTCGCCGAGTGGTGGTCGAGCAGGTACTCGCCGGTGAGCCGCCAGACGAGGTACGAGCTGGGCATGAACAGCCGGCGGGCGGCGGCGACCGTGTCCGGTTCGTGCTCGGCCAGCCAGCGCAGCTTCGGCCCGACCGCCTGGCTGGTCAGCGCCGAGCCGGCACGCTCGAGGATCGCCTCGGCCCCGTACCGCCTCGTCAGCTCGGCGATCTGCGACTGCGCGCGGGTGTCGACCCCGTACAGGATGGCGGGCCGCAGCGGTTCGCCCGCGGCGTCGGCGAGCAGCGTGCACGGTCCCATCCCGCTCACCCCGACGGCGCCGACGGGTACGCCGGTGGCCAGCTCGCGGCACAACTCGACGAACTCGCGCCACCAGACCCGGCCGTCCATCTCCACGTGGCCGGGCCGCGGCCGGTCGACGCCGTGGTCGCGCTGCGCGCGGGCGAGGATGCGGCCGTCGGGGGCCACCAGCACGCCCTTGCTGCTGGAGGTGCCGATGTCGACGCCGAGTACCGCGACACCGGCCGGCGCGCGGTCCGGTCCGGCGTCGGTTGCCGCGGGCTGCCGGGTCGAGCTCATGGACTCCCCCTGGGGTGCACCGGATTTCGCGCCTGATCACGCCTGGTCGTCGGGCCGGCGGCAGGGTGGCCGCCGATGAGGTCACCGGCGCGACCAGCCGCCGCTCGGCCCGATCGTTCCGGCGGCGCGGCCCGAGCCTAGGTCCGAGAAACCGATTACGCAACCGGTTCCGCGTCATCGGGTGTCGCCGGTGGCGATCGGATGCTCACGCTGGATCTGTTGATTACCAACGGATCCAGCTCGCCGGACGGACGCGGGCGGGCGAGCCGTGACGGGGCGCCGGGCGGATCGCCCGCTATTGACAGCTGCCGTGGCCGGGGTTAGGTTCCGTGCACTCAAACGGCGAGTAATCGATTGCTCATCGGGCCGCCCGGCTGCCCCCACGGCACCGAACGGGCGGACCCGGAAGGAGGCATCGTGGTACCGCACACTCCCCCGCCCGTACCGCGTCGGCGCGTGCTGCAGCTGCTCGGTGGCGCGGCGGTACTGCCGGCCGTCGGCGGACTCGCCGGATGCGGCGGATCCGGCGGCGGCAACGGCGCCGAGGGCTCCGGCAAGGGCACGCTGACCCTCGCGTACCTGGGCGACGCGACGCAGCAGGCGGCGTTCAAGGCACTGTTCGCGGACTTCAACAAGGCGCACCCGGACATCAAGATCTCCGCGACCGGCATCGCGTCGGGCGACTGGGCCACCTTCGCCAGCACCATCTCCACCCGGCTCGCCGGCGGCACGCAGTACGACATCGTCGACGTGGCCACCGAGGGCCAGCTGCTGATGTCGTCGAAGAACGTGCTGGAACCGCTGGACCGCTACATCGCCAAGGACAAGGCGGTCGTCGACGCGTACTACGCCGGCATCGACCCGCACCTGAAGGAGTGGACGAAGAAGTACGGCTCGCCGGACGGCAGGACCTACTTCATCCCCGGCGGCTACAACTCGATGGTGCTGTACTGCAACACCGAGGTGTTCGCCAAGGCCGGTGTCGAGCTGTCCGACGACGGCCAGTGGACCTGGGAGCAGTTCAAGGCCGCCGGGGAGAAGATCAATGCCAGGACCGGCGCGTACCTGACGGCGTTGGGCGACGGCGCGTTCCCGTTCGGCGACATCATGCCGTGGCTGCTCACCAACGGCGCCAGCACCCTTTCCGCCGACTGGAAGCAGCCCACCTTCAACAGCCCGCAGGCGATCGAGGCGGCCACGTTCGTCAAGAGCCTGCTCGACGCCGGCCTCGCGCCGAAGCTCGGCGGTACCTTCGACGCCGCCGCGCAGCTGGCCAAGGGCAAGCTCGCCACCCTCGGCGGCGGCCGCTGGCCGACACTGGACATGCGCCGGCTCAAGATCGTCGACAAGGTGCGCATCATGAGCTGGCCGACCAAGACCGGCCCCGGCTCCCCGATCGGCTGGGACGGCTGGCCGATCCTGCGCGCGTCGAAGAACAAGGCGGCCGCCTGGACGTTCCTCAAGTGGCTGATGACCAAGGACGCGTCCGAGTTCTACGCCAAGGTCGGCGGCACCAACGTGCCGGCGCTGACCTCGGTCGCCGCCAGCTCGACCTTCCTCTCCGACGCCCCGAAGGGCTCCGAACTGCTGGCGGCGGCGATCGCGCACGGCACGCCGATCCCGTCGCCCAAGCAGGGCGCCGCGGTCCAGCGGGCCATCAGCGCCGGCTGGAAGAGCGCGTTGACCGGCCTCAAACCGGTCAAGCGGTCCCTGGATGCGGCGAACGAGCAGCTGAAACCGCTGCTATGACGATCAGCCTGACCCGCCGGCGGACGGCGTCTCGCCCGCCGGCCGTCCAGCCGTCCGGCAGCGCCGGCAGCCGGCAGTGGGTCGGCTACGCGTTCCTGAGCCCGGCGCTGCTGCTGTTCGTCGTGTTCGTCGCCGGCCCGTTCGTCGCGGCGATCGTGCTCAGCCTGTACCGCTGGGACATGCTCACGCCGGCGCAGTTCGCCGGGTTCGGCAACTTCACCGCGATGTTCGGCGATCCGCTGCTGTACCGGTCGCTGGCGAACACCTTCGTGTTCGCGAGCGCCTCGCTGATCACCCACCTGGTCGGCGGGCTGCTGCTCGCGCTGGGCGTCAACCGGCTCAAGAACAAGGTGCTGTCGTACTTCGTGCGCACCTCGCTGTTCTTCCCGTTCGTCATCTCCTGGGCGGCGGTCGCGCTGCTCTGGAAGTACGTGCTGGACCCGTCGTTCGGGCTGCTGACGTACTACCTGGGCCGGCTCGGTGTGGACACCCCGAACTGGTTCAACGACCCGTCCTGGGCGCTGCCGTCGATCATCGGCATCGACTTCTGGCACACCATCGGCTTCACCTTCGTGATCATGCTGGCCGGCCTGCAGACCGTGCCGAACACGCTGCTCGAGGCGGCCCGGCTGGACGGCGCCAACGCCCGGCAGACGCTGTGGCACGTCACGATCCCGATGATGTCGCCGACGATCTTCTTCGCCGCGGTCATCACGTTCCTCGGCGCGTTCCAGATCTTCGACCCGATCCAGATCATCACCCCGCAGGGCGGGCCGGACAACTCCACCATGAGCGTGGTGATGTACCTGTACCAGAAGGGGTTCCAGTCGTTCCAGGTCGGCTACGCCTCGGCGGTGTCGCTGCTGGTGTTCGCCGTGATGATGGTGGTCACGCTGTTGCAGTTCTGGGGGTCGCGCCGATGGGTGCACCAGTGACGGGGCCGGCCGCGCCGGCGCGGCGACGCCGCCCGGTCCGCCCGGCCCGGGTGGTTCTCGGGCTGGTCCTGCTGGTGGTCGGGGTGCTGATGGTCGCGCCGCTGGTGTGGTTGATCGTGCAGAGCCTCACCGCGGAGAAGGCGGCGTTCTCGCTGCCGCCCGGCTGGCTGCCGCGACCGTTCACCCTGGACAACTTCGCCGGCATCGACGGGCTCATCCCGTTCGGCCGGATGGCGCTCAACAGCCTGCAGGTCAGCCTGATCTCCACCGTCGGCTCGATGCTGGTCGGCGTGCTCGCCGGGTACGCGTTCTCTCGGCTGCGGTTCCGCGGCCGCCAG
Organism: Actinocatenispora sera; assembly: GCF_018324685.1. Lineage (NCBI taxonomy): Bacteria > Bacillati > Actinomycetota > Actinomycetes > Micromonosporales > Micromonosporaceae > Actinocatenispora > Actinocatenispora sera. The sequence continues at coordinate 5,101,262 of NZ_AP023354.1, forward strand.
GCGATCCTGCTGGTGATGCTGTCCGCACTGATGGTGCCGGTGCAGACCACGGTGATCCCGGTGTTCGTGCTGATGCGCAACCTCGGCCTGGTCGACCATCTGGCCGCGGTGTGGCTGCCGGCACTGATCAACGTGTTCGCGGTCTTCTTCTTCCGGCAGTACTTCAACACCATCCCGCGGGAGCTGGACGAGGCGGCGCGGATCGACGGCGCGAGCCATCCGTGGATCCTGTTCCGCATCATCGTGCCGCTGTCCGGCCCGGCGATCGCGGCGATGACGATCCTCGCGTTCGAGACGTCGTGGAACAACTACTTCGGGCCGCTGATCTTCCTGTCCAGCCCGCAGCACATGACGCTGCCGATCGGGCTGGTGACGCTGCAGGCCGGCCAGGGCGGCTCGTCGGTCGTGGTGTTCGCCGCGATCACCGCCGTGGTGGTGCCGGTGATGGTGGTCTTCCTGGCGTTCCAGCGCAGCTTCGCGGCGAGCATCGCCTCGGCGGGTATCCGTGGTTAGCGCGACGCGACAGCGGCCAGGCGCCGCAGCGGTCGAGGCCGCCGCGGTGTCGCCGCGACGGCTGCTGCGCGGCGTGTGGCCGAACCTGCCGGCGCTGCTGTGCGCGAGCGTCGCGGTGTGTGTCGCGGCGACGGTGCCGGTGCTGGTCGCGCCCGGCGTCAACCCGGTCGCCGGCGCGCTGTACGCGCTGCTCGTGGCGCCCGCCGCGACGGCCCTGGCCGACACCGTGACCCGCATCGGCGGTACCGGTCGGGCGACGGTTCGCGGGTTCGCGGCCCGCCTGGTCCGGCTCTGGCCGTTCGCGGTCCGCCAGGCCCTGGTACCAGCGGTCGCCGCGGTGCTGCTGCTGGCCGCGCTGCGGGTGTGGACGGCGACCGGCAGCATGCTGCTGCTCCCGTCCGTCGCGCTGACCGGCGCGGCGACCGTGCTGGCGGTACCGGCCGCGATGGCCGCGCTGATCCTCGGCGCGGCCCGGCCGGCGCTGCGCGGTCGCCGGCTGTGGGTGACCGCGCTGCACCTGGTGGCGCGCCGGCCGGTGCGGTTCGCCGCCGCGCTGTGCCTGGTGCTGCTGGGCGTGTGGGCGGCGGCGAGCTGGTCGGCGTCGCTGCTGCTGCTCCTGCCCGCGCCGGCGGCCATCGTCGCGGTCGCGGCGGTCTGGACCACCGCCGCCGAACTGCCCACCCCCCACCACTGACCGCCCGCGGCACGCCTGGGCGACACACCGAGCCGCACGCACTCAGCGCACCGACCTGCCTCCGCGGCGGCCGGCGCCCCACGGACCCGGTACCGACACACCAACCACGGCGCACACCAGCCGGCGTGCGTGGCGGCCGGCGGTCAGCCGGCCGCCACGTTCATGGCGACGTCGGCACCGAGCTGGACGGTACGGCTGACCGTGCAGAGCCGCTCGTGCGAGGTGCGGATCGCCTCCGGCAACAGCGCCCGCGCCTTGTCGCCACCCTCGCCCTCCGGGAACGTGACCCGGAACGAGACCTCGATCCCGGTCATGTGGTTGCCCTGCTCGTCGCGCACCTTGTCCCCGCTGGACTCGATGTCGAACGAGGTCGGCTCGGCCCGCCGCGAGGTCAGGATGTCCACGTCGATGGCGGTGCACCCGGCGATCGCGGCAAGCAGCAGCTCCACCGGGGTGAAGTCGGTGTCACCCCCGGAGCCGATGCTGATCTGCCCGCCACGCTCGTTACGGACCTGGTAGGTCTTGCTGCCGGTCCGATGCAGGGACACGGCGCGCTTCGTCTCGTCTGCCACCCCGCCAGCCTGCCACGCACCGTGCGAGCCGTCGCGCGCGGCGGCCGGATCCGGCGAGGCGCCGGCCGGGCGGGCGGGACACCTCGCGGATCGGCCCCGATGCGCGAGGTGTCCGTGTTTTGCTGGGGACCTGGCAGGCGGATGTCCGGTCCGGGCGATCGGCTCCGACGTCTGCGGTGACGGCGGCCGACCGGGCCGCCACACACGGAGGAGACGGCGATGAAGTACATGATCCTGCTCTTCGGGTCGCAACGGGACTACGACGCGATGGCCGGCCGGCCCGGCGCCGAGCCCGCCTGGACCGGCGAGGACGTCGGCAAGCTGGCCGAGTTCATGCAGTCCTGGTGGGCCGAGGTGGTCGAGTCGGGCGAGGCGGTCGACGCGCAGGGGCTGACCGCGCCGGTGCACGCCCGCCGGGTGCGGCTGGTCGACGGCGTGCCGGTCGCGACCGACGGCCCGTACGCGGAAACCCAGGAGGTGCTCGCCGGCTACAACATCGTCGACTGCGCGAGCTTCGACCGGGCCGTCGAGATCGCCGCCCGGCTGGCCAAGGCACCGCACCCGGAGGGCATGCCCGACGACCGCTGGTACGTGGACGTGCGGCCGGTCGCCGACAACGCCGAGGAATCGCTGGCCTGACCGAGCCACGAGACCACCGATCCCGGCGGTGACCACCGTGCCCGACCACATCGAGGACCTGCTGCGCCACCAGGCGCCGCGGGTCCTCGGTGCGCTGGTCCGCCGGTACGGGCACTTCGACCTCGCCGAGGACGCCGTGCAGGAGGCGCTTGTCGCGGCGGCGACCCGGTGGCCGGCCGAGGGTGTGCCGCAGCGGCCGCGCGGCTGGCTGCTGACCGTCGCGTCGCGCCGGCTCACCGACCTGCTGCGGGCCGAGTCGGCCCGGCGCCGGCGGGAGGCCACCGTGGCGGCCCGGACAGCGCCGGACGAGTGGCTCGCACCGGCCGCGGACCGGCCGCCGGCCGCGTCCGACGACACGCTGGTGCTGCTGTTCCTGTGCTGCCATCCGGCGCTGACCCCGGCGGGGCAGATCGCGCTGACGCTGCGCGCGGTCGGCGGGCTGTCCACCGCCGAGATCGCCCGCGCGTTCCTGGTACCCGAGGCGACGATGACCCGCCGGATCAGCCGGGCGAAGCAGACCATCGCGGCGAGCGGTGTCCCGTTCGCCCCGCCGGTACGCGCCGAGTACGCCGCCCGCCTCGGCGCGGTGCTGCGCGTGCTGTACCTGATCTTCAACGAGGGCTATGCGAGCACCGCCGGCCCGCGACTGGCCCGTACCGAGCTGACCGGTGCGGCGATCCGGCTGACCCGGCTGGTGCACCGGCTGCTGCCGGCCGACGGCGAGGTGGCCGGGCTGCTCGCGCTGATGCTGCTCACCGACGCGCGGCGGCCGGCGCGCACCGGGCCGGACGGCGAGCTGGTACCGATGGCCGAGCAGGACCGGGGTCGCTGGGACGCCGCCGCGATCGCCGAGGGGATCGAGCTGGTCACCGCGGCGCTGCCGCGCGGGCCGACCGGCCCGTACCAGCTGCAGGCGGCGATCGCGGCGCTGCACGACGAGGCCGCGAGCCCCGCGGACACCGATTGGCCGCAGATCCTCGCCCTGTACGAGGTGCTGTTGCGCATCGACGACAGCCCGGTGGTGCGGCTCAACCACGCGGTCGCGGTGGCGATGGTGCGTGGCCCGCGGGCCGGGCTGGACCGGCTCGACGCGCTCGATGCGCAGGCCCGGCGCGGCGACCACCGGCCGGACGCGGTCCGGGCGCACCTGCTGGAGCTCGCCGGTGACCGGGACGCCGCGCGGCGGCACTACCTGGCCGCCGCGCAACGCGCCCTCAGCCTGCCGCAACAGCGGTACCTGCACGCCCGGGCGGCCCGCCTGCCGGCCCCGGACGAACCCGGTGCGCAGGCGTAGCGCGGCAGCCCGTGCGCCGTACGGTGGGGGTCTGGCGGGTGACGGATCTCGCCGGGAGCCGGCCCCGTGCGCAGCGTTTCGACAGGTCGCTAGATTGGGCAGAAGATCACACCGGACGTACCCGGCCAGCCGAGTAGCGTCGAAGTTACTGGCACGTAACAGCGATTCGGGGAGCGGACCCCAGCAGGACCTTTACCGCCACAAGTGGTAGAGAGCGGATCGACGGACGCACACTCCCCGTCTTGAGGACGAAAGGCCTTCCATGACTGACCAGAGCAGCACCGTCCTTCGGTACCCGGACGGCGAGCTCGACATGCCGATCATCCCGGCGACGGAGGGAAACTCCGGGATCGACTCCTCCAAACTCCTCGCCACGACCGGTCTGGTCACGCTCGACACGGGGTTTGTGAACACGGCGTCGTGTAAATCGGAGATCACCTACATCGACGGCGGCGCCGGCATCCTGCGCTACCGCGGTTACCCGATCGACCAGCTGGCCGAGCAGTCGAGCTTCCTCGAGGTGACCTACCTGCTGTTGCACGGCGAGCTGCCGACCGCCGAGCAGCTGGCCGAGCTGGACGGGCAGATCCGCCACCACACCCTGCTGGACGAGGACCTGAAGCGGTTCTTCGACGGCTTCCCGCGCAACGCCCACCCGATGGCGGTGCTGGCCTCCGCGATCAACGCGCTGTCCACCTTCTACCCGGACGACCTCGACCCGTTCGACGCCGACGCGGTGAACCTGTCCACGATCCGGCTGCTGGCCAAGCTGCCGACGATCGCGGCGTACACGTACAAGAAGTCGGTCGGCCAGCCGCTGCTGTACCCGGACAACTCGCTGGACATGGTCTCCAACTTCCTGCGGATGACCTTCGGCGTGCCGGCCGAGCCGTACCAGGTGAACGAGACCGCGCGGGCCGCCCTCGACCTGCTGCTGATCCTGCACGCCGACCACGAGCAGAACTGCTCCGCGGCCACCGTGCGTACCGTCGGGTCGGCCCAGGCCAACCTGTTCGCCTCGATCGCCGCCGGTGTCAACGCACTCTCCGGCCCGTCGCACGGCGGCGCCAACCAGGCGGTGCTGGAGATGCTGCGGGGCATCCACGCCTCCGGCGACGACGTCGCGGCGTTCGTGCGCAAGGTGAAGAACAAGGAGGCCGGCGTCCGGCTGATGGGCTTCGGCCACCGGGTCTACAAGAACTACGACCCGCGCGCCGCCCTGGTCAAGAAGATGACCGACGACGTGCTGACCAAGCTCGGCGTCTCCGACCCGCTGCTTTCCATCGCGATCGAGCTGGAGCAGGTCGCGCTGTCCGACGACTACTTCGTCGAGCGCAAGCTGTACCCGAACGTCGACTTCTACACCGGCCTGATCTACAAGGCGCTGGGGTTCCCGGAGTCGATGTTCACTGTGCTGTTCGCGATCGGCCGGCTGCCCGGCTGGATCGCCCAGTGGCGCGAGATGATGAGCGACCCGAAGCTCAAGATCACCCGGCCGCGGCAGATCTACACCGGCCCGACCGCCCGCGACTACGTCGCGGTCGAGAAGCGCTGACCGCAGCAGACCTCGAATGCCCCGCTGGCCCTCGGCCGGCGGGGCATCGTCGGGTTCGGCGCCGCGTTGCCGGCGGGGGCGCCCGACTGCGGAGGTGTCAGCCGCGGTCGACGGTGAGCAGCCGGCGCTCGGCCGGCTCCTCCACCGCGGCATCGGACAGCATCGTCTGCGCGCCGCGCGTGGCCGCGAGCAGTACCGGATCCAGGTCCGCGACCAGGACCGTCTCGCCGGTGTCCGGCGCCCGCACCAGCGCCCGGCCCTCCGGGTCGTACACCGCCGAGCCCCCGTTGAACAGCCACGGGTCGCGGCCGCCGACCCCGTTGGAGAACACCACGAACATCGTGTTGTCCAGCGCCCGCGCCGGGTAGTAGAGGTCGCGCCGGTGCTCGCCACCCACCACGTACGCGGTCGGGTAGAGCATCGCGTGCGCACCGGCCCGGGCCGCCGCCCGGGCGTGCTCCGGGAAGCAGCCGTCGTAGCAGACACCGACGCCCAGCCGCCAGCCGTCCACGGTCAACGTGGTCGCCGCGGTACCGGCGACGAACAGGTCGGTCTCCTCCACCCCGCACAGGTGCCGCTTGTGGTACGCGTCCCGGATCGAGCCGTCCGGGCCGACCAGCAGCGCGGCCAGGTAGCGGGCGCCGTCCGCGGCCCGCACCGCCGCGCCGACCAGCACCGCCACCCGGTGCGTCGAGGCCGCGGTGGCCAGCCCGTCCAGCCGCGGGTCGGTGACCACACCGGCGTCGTCGGCGGCCACCTCGCACCGGCTCGGGTCGGCGGCGAGCGTCGGCGGGTGGTAACCGGGCAGGAACAGCTCCGGCAGCACCAGCAACCGCACCCGGTCCGCTGCCGCGGTCGCCACCAGCCGAGCTGCGGTGGCCGCGTTGCCGGCGATGTCGCCCGGCTCGGCGGCGGCCTGACCGGCCCCGACCCGCAGCACCGTCTCCGGCAGCGCCACCACCGGCTCGTTCGGCTCCGTCATCCGCACGCTCCTCTTCGCTCGCCCCCCGCCATGGTGCCAGCCGGTACGCGGCGCGGTCGCGGGCGGCGGGCAGGATGGCGGTCTGGACACCGATCGGGAGGCACTCGGATGCAGGGACCGTTGGCGGGATTCCGGATCGTGGAGCTGGCCGGGATCGGCCCGGCGCCGTTCGCCGGCATGATGCTGGCCGATCTCGGCGCGGACGTGGTGCGGGTCGACCGGCCCGGCGGCCAGCCGGTCCCGCTCGCGGCGGGCCACCGGGTGCTCGCCCGCAACCGGCGCTCGCTCGCGGTCGATCTCAAGCAGCCGGACGGGGTGGCCGTGGTGCACCGGCTGGTGGCCGGCGCCGACGCGCTGATCGAGGGGTACCGGCCGGGCGTCGCCGAGCGGCTCGGCCTCGGCCCGGACGAGTGCCTGGCCGCGAACCCGCGCCTGGTGTACGGGCGGATGACCGGCTGGGGCCAGACCGGCCCGCTGGCCCAGCGGGCCGGCCACGACATCGACTTCATCGCGCTGGCCGGGGCGCTCGGCCTGGTCGGGGACGCCGACGCCGCGCCGACCGTACCGCTGAACCTGATCGGCGACTTCGGTGGCGGCGGCATGCTGCTCGCGGTCGGCGTGCTCGCCGCGCTGCTTCGCGCCGGCCGTACCGGTCGCGGCCAGGTGGTCGACGCGGCGATGGTGGACGGTGCGGCGGTACTGCTGTCGATGATGCTGGGGATGCGCTCGGCCGGGATGTGGGGCGGCCGGCGCGGCCGCAACCTGCTCGACGGCGGCGCCCCGTTCTACGCCGTGTACCGCTGCGCGGACGGCGGCTACGTCGCGGTCGGTGCGTTGGAGGACCCGTTCTACGCGGCGCTGCTGGACGGACTGGGCCTGGCCGACGACGAGACCGTGCCGGACCGCACCGACCGGTCGGCGTGGCCGCAGCTGCGGGAACGGTTCGCCGCGGCGTTCGCCGGCCGCACCCGGGACGAGTGGGCCGACCGGTTCGCCGGTACCGACGCCTGCGTGGCGCCGGTGCTCGACCCGGACGAGGCCGCCGCACATCCGCACCTCGCCCGGCGCGGCACGTACCGCCGGGACGGCGGGATGCTGCAACCGGCGCCCGCGCCCCGGTTCTCGGCCACCCCCGCCGGCACCCCGACGCCGGCGCCGGCGGCCGGCGCGCACACCGACGAGATCCTCGCCGAGCTGGGCTACCCGGACGCCGAGCGGGCCGCGCTGCGCGCGGCCGGCGCCATCGCCTGACCCCGACGGCGGCCGGCCCGGCGGCCGGAACCCCCACCGTTGCGTCGCACCGCTTAGGCTGGGCGGATGCACGAGACGGGATCGCTGGTGCCCTCCGACGACGACGCGGCCATGGTGCAGCAACGGGCGTCGGACACCGACCGCAGCCAGTTCGCCGAGGTGGTTCAGGCGGCGGTCGGCGACGGCCGGCTGGACCTGGCCGAGGCCGACGATCGGCTGGCCCGGGTGTACGCCGCGCGCACCATCGCCGAGCTGACCCGCATCGTGGCCGATCTCGGCGTGACACCGGGCCCGACGGCATCCGGGCGGTCGGTGCTGGAGTTGCGCACCCGCAGCGCGCGGGTGCGCCAGGAGGGCGCCTGGGAGGTGCCGCCGCACGTGGTCGCCGAGGCGTCCAGCGGGCAGGTCCGGCTCGACTTCACCGACGCGGTGTGCCCGCATCGGGAGGTCCGGGTGGACGCGACCTGCCGGTCCGGCAGCATTCTGGTGATCGTGCCGCGCGGCTGGGCGGTCCGTGTCGAGCAGCAGGAGACCCGCAGCGGCAGGGTGCGCAACAAGGTCACCGAACCCGCCCGGCCGGGCACCCCGCTGATCCTGCTGTACGCCAGCACGACCTCGGGCCGGGTGGTGGCGCGCTACCCGTACGGGCGGAAGGGCCGCGTCGCCCGGTGACGGCGGCGAGCCGCGGCTAGCAATCCGTACGTACGGATTGCGAACGGCCGGATCGGCTGGCACGATCGACGGGTGCCCCGGGTCAGTCAAGAGCATCTCGACGCCCGCCGCCGGCAGATCCTCACCGGCGCGCGGACCTGCTTCGCCCGGCACGGGTACGAGGGCGCCACGGTGCGCCGTCTGGAGGACGCGATCGGGCTGTCCCGCGGCGCGATCTTCCACCACTTCCGGGACAAGGAGTCGCTGTTTCTCGCCGTCGCCGAGGACGACGCGGCGAACATGGTGGCCACGGTCGCCGACAACGGCCTGGTCCAGGTGATGCGGGACATGGCCGCGCACGCGCACGAGCCGGAGGTCAGCGGCTGGCTCGGCACCCAGCTGGAGGTCTCCCGGCGGCTGCGCACCGACCCGGAGTTCGCCCGCCGCTGGGCCCAGCGGTCCGAGGCGATCGCAGCGGCGACCCGCGACCGGCTGCTGCGCCAGCACGAGGCGGGCGTGCTGCGCGACGACGTCCCGATCGAGACGCTGCAGCGGTTCCTGGAGCTGGCGCACGACGGGCTGGTGCTCTACCTCGCGATGGGCAGCTCGGTCGACGACATCGAGCCGGTGCTCGATCTGGTCGAGGAGACCGTCCGCCGCCGCTGAGCACCGGCCGCCGGTGAAGGTTTCTGACATCGCATGCTGCGATGGGTGCATATTTCCGCGCGATTTCGCTAAGGTGCTCCCAACTCGCACGGAGGTGATCATGAACCACCCACCCCAGTGGTCTCGCCGGCACGTCCTGATCGGCGGCGCGGTGGCCACCGCCGCCACCGGGCTCGCCGCCCTCGGCGCACCCGGTGCCGCCGCGGCGGCGACCTACCCCGCCGCGGTACGGCTCGATCCGGACGCGTTCCGCCTCACCGCCGGGCCGCGCACCGACGCGCTGCTGCACGGCCTCGACCGCGACCTGCCCCGCGCCTCGGTCCGGGAGGTACTCGCCAGCGCCGACCGCCTCGGCGCCGCCGCCACCCCGCACGCCACCGGCCTGTCCGCCGCGTTCACCTGGAACGAGGAGGACGGCGCCACCGCGGACTGGTACCCGCAGGGCATCTCCACCAGCGGCGACGCCTCCCCCAGCGGCCGGTACGACGGTAAGCGGATGCTGTTCGCCAGCTGGTACTCCAAGAGCACCGCCCCGGACAAGGGCTCCCGGGTGTCGTTCATCGACTACACCGACCCGGCGGCCCCGCGCTACCGGCATGTGCTGCTGGTCGAGCCGTACGTCGACGACGACGGCCGGCCGAACTTCCGGGCGGTACCGGTGCACGCCGGCGGCATCGTCGTCTACGGCCACCTGCTCTACGTGGTCGACACCTGGAACGGCTTCCGGGTCTTCGACCTGCGGCACATCTGGCGGGTCGACGACTCCGACGACAACGCGGTCGGCCGCGCCGCGGACGGCAGCTACCAGGGCTTCGGCCACGCGTACGTGCTGCCGCAGTCGGTCGCGTACCTGTCCTCGACCACCGGCGACGTGGCCCAGCTGCGGTACTCCTGCTGCGGGCTGGACCGCAGCGGGCAGGCGCCGAGCATCGTGGTCGCCGAGTACAACGTGGACGGTGAGGACCCCACCGGCGCCGGTGCCCGGGTGGTGCGCTTCCCGCTGGACGGACCGACGTTCGCCACCGCCGACGACGGGCAGGTGCACGGCACCGAGGCGTACCAGGTGTTCGTGCGCAGCATCCAGGGCGGCGTCGCCCACGGCGACCGGTTCTTCCTGTCCCGCAGCAACGGCACCACGCACTACAGCGGGCTCGTCACGTTCACCACCGACAGCGCACCGGTGCTCGCGGACGAGTCGATGCCGATCGGCACCGAGGACCTGTCGTACTGGCCGGGCCGCGACGAGGTGTGGACCCTGTGCGAGCACCCCGGCCTGCGGTTCGTCCTCGCCGTCAAGGCTGCCGCTTTCTGACCCTTCGCCGGCCCGGCTGAGCACGGCCGGGCCGGCGGACCGGCACCGCGCGCCGTCCACGTTCTAGGCTCGGCGCATGGATCTCGGACTCTCCGACCGGGTGTACCTGGTCACCGGCGGCAGCGCCGGCCTCGGCTTCGCGACCGCACGCGCCCTGGTCGACGACGGCGCCCGCGTCGTCGTCTGCTCCCGCGCGCAGGACAAGGTGGACCGGGCGGTGGCCGACCTCGGCGCCGACCACGCCGTCGGGATCGCCGCCGACCTGGCCGACCCGGCCACCCCGCAACGGCTCATCGACACCGCCACCTCGACGTACGGCCGACTCGACGGCGCGCTGCTGTCGGTCGGCGGGCCACCACCCGCCACCGCCGCCGGCGCCACCGACGAGCAGTGGCGGCAGGCGTTCGAGACGGTCTTCCTCGGCGCGGTACGAGGCGCCCGCACGGTCGCCGCCGCGCTGCCCGACGGCGGCGCGATCGGCCTCGTGCTGTCCTCCTCGGTACGCTCCCCCATCACCGGCCTCGGCATCTCCAACGGGCTGCGGCCGGGGCTGGCCATGGTCACCAAGGACATGGCCGACGAGTACGGCCCGCGCGGGGTGCGGCTCGTCGGCCTGCTGCCCGGCCGGATCGCCACCGACCGGATCCTGGAGCTCGATCGCGGCACCCCGCAGTACGACGGGATCCCGCTGGGCCGCTACGGCGGGCCGGCGGAGTTCGGCGCGGTCGCCGCGTTCGTGCTCTCCCCCGCCGCGAGCTACCTGACCGGCAGCCTCATCGCCGTCGACGGCGGCGCCCTGCGCTGCCTCTGACCGACGGCCCCACACCGGCCCGACGCGACCGCCGAAGGCGGTGGGGTTGCACGACGACCGGACGCGGTGGCTTGCGCGACGACCGGAGGCGGCGGGTTGCGCGGCCACCCCGGCGGTACGGGCCGGGGCGGCCGCAGGCACCCGGGCACAGCCGGACAGGCACCCGGGTGCGTGGGTGAGGTTACGACCGCCACCGTTGCATCCGGGTTGCGCGCCCCCCGGCGCCGAGCTCCGCATCCAACCGGGCCAGCCGCACCGCGTACTCCCGGCGGCGCGGCGAGTCCGCCGGCAGCGCGGCGAGGGTGGCCCGGACCACCTCGGTGTCGCCGACGCCCAGCTCGCTGTCGGCGAACCGGGCCAGCGCCGTCGCATCCCGGCTGGCCAGTACGGCGGAACGCAGCTGCGCGGCGAGGTCGGCCCGCAGCGCCACCACCTCCGGCGCCTGCGACCGGGCCAGTACCGGCAGGCCGGCCAGCGCCAGGGCCCGCCGCCAGGAGCCGCGCGCGAGCAGCGCCCGGGCCTGCGCCAGGTCGGTACGAACCGGCCGGCCCAGCCGGTACGGCCGGGAGCGCAGCGCAAGCTCCGGCAGCAGCGCCCGCAACCGGGAGAGCTCCGCCCGGACCGTGACCGTTGCCGTGCTGTCGGGATACAGCGCGACCGCGAGCTGTTCGGCGCTGCGGCCGGCGGGATGCTCGCTGAGCACCAGCAGCAGCTCCGCGTGCCGCGGGCTCAACTCGACGCTGCGATGCGGCAGCCGCAGCCGGCCGAGGTCCCCGCACACGGTCAGCTGGGCCGGCTCCGGTGCCACCACCGGCCGCGGCCGGGCCAGCCGCTGCACCCGCAGCTCGGTCTCCACCGCCAGCGCGGTCGCCCGTACCAGGGCCAGCGCGTGCGGCGCCGCGACCTGGTCGCCGCCGGTGACGTCGACGAAACCGAGCACCTCGCCGGTGTCCGGGTCGTGCACCGGCGCGGCCGAACAGCTCCACGGCACGACCCGGCTGGCGAAGTGCTCGGCACCGAAGACCTGCACGCCGTGGTCGACCGCGAGCGCCATCCCGACCGCGTTGGTACCGGCGTGCCGCTCACCCCAGTTCGAGCCGGCCAGGAAGTGCATCGACTCGGCGCGGGCGCGCAGCTGCCGGTCGCCCTCCACCCACAACAGCCGACCGTCCGCGTCACCGACCGCGACGATCAGCCGGTCCAACCCGGCGGTCTCCACCAGCAACCGCCGCACGACCGGCATCGCCGCCGCGAGCTCATGGTCGGCCCGCAGCTCGCGCAGCGTGTCGTCGGTCAGCTCGACCGGTGTCTCGTGCCGGTCCGGGTCGATGCCGCTCGCCGCCGATCGTCGCCACGACTCGGCGACCACCCGCCGCACCGGTCCGCCGGCCGTACCGGTGCCGAGGAACCGGTCCCGGGCTCCGGCCAGCGCCCGGCTCAACACCCCCGGATCGCAACCCGTCGGCCACGCCAACCACTGCTCGACCATCCGCCGCTCACCCATCTGCGCCCCGCCCGCCGCATGAGCATCCCGTCGGCACGATCAACCAGCCGCGGCCCGGCCAGGACATGCCCCGAACAGGTGACCATGTCCGCAACGACCCGACAATGCCGGCCAGCCACACCGATACCTGCGCAGTGTCCGGTACGGGCAGGAACCGGTCAACACACCGTGACCCGTCCGAGTGCCGACGGATTCCCGCCACGCCGGCACCGCCACCCGAGCGGCGGGGGCGCACCACCCGGACCGGGCGTTACTCGCCGCGCCCGGCGAGGTCGGCGATCCGGCGCACCTGCGCCTCCCGTTCGGCCGCGAGCTGAGCGGGCAGGTCGTTGCCGACCGCGGCCCGCAGCAGCGCCTTCGTCTCCACCGAGGCGGCCCGCGGTGCGGCCCGCAGCGCTGCGACCAGATCGCCGGTGGCGGTGTCCAGTTCGGCCAGTGGCACGCTGAGCGTCGCGAGACCCAGCCGGTACGCCTCGGCGGCGCCGACCCGCCGGCCGGTCACGCAGATCTCCAGCGCGTGGCTGTAGCCGACCAGCTCCACCAGGTGTTTGGTGCCGCCGAGGTCGGGCACCAGCCCCAGGCTCGTCTCGGCCATCGTGAACTGGGCGTCGTCGGCGACGATCCGCAGATCGCAGGCCAGCGCGAGCTGGAAGCCGGCACCGACCGCGTGCCCCTGCACGGCGGCGACCGACAGCAGGTCGGGCCGGCGCAGCCAGTCGAACGCCTGCTGGAACTCCGCGATCACGTCCGCACACTGGTCGGCCGGCAGCTCCGCCAGGCCGAGCAGACCGGGATCGCCGGGACCGGAGCCGGCCAGTACGGCGGTGTCCAGGCCGGCGGAGAAGCCGCGGCCGGCGCCGCGCACCACCACGACCCGGACGTCACCGGCAAGCTCGCGACCGATCTCGCGCAGCTGCGCCCACATCTGCGGAGTCTGCGCGTTGTAGACCTCGGGGCGGTTCAGGGTCACGGTCGCCACGCCGTCGGTGACCGACCACAGCACGTCGCCTGACGTCGAGGGGTCCTGCTGCGCGGGCACGCTCGTCCTCCAGCCGTCGGGGGTGTGTCACGCTACCGGTCGGCCCGGCCGCCGAACACCGGGGTCGGTGCGCACGCTGTCGGCTCGCACGCCGCCGGCAGGCCGGAACGACGGCCGGCCGACCGGACCCGCTGGACGTCCGGACCCGCTCGGACGTCCGGACCGGAAGGGCGTCGGACGGCCGTCCAGGCTCAGGGCGGGGTTGCCGACCGGGTCCGCGAGTCGCGATCCCGCGCGGGCGGGTGCGAGTCGCAGACCCGGCCGGAGCTGCGAGCGCACGCTGCTGTTCGATGCGCTCGTGCCGACCGCGCGGGCAGCGTCGTGCCGAGTCCAACCGGCGCCGACATCCCCGTACGCCAGGGCTCTCAGGACTTCTTGCGGCGGCGGGCGCCGCCACGCTGACGCAACTGGACGCCGGACTCGGTCAGCACGCGATGGATGAATCCGTACGAACGGCCCGTCGAGGCCGCAAGAGAACGGATGCTCTCCCCGCCGTTGTAGCGCTTGACCAGGTCCTTCGCCAGCGTCTGACGTTCGGCGCCGACGATCCGCCGCCCCTTCTCCGTGCTCGTGCTGGTGCCGGTGGCAGCCATATCGATCCCTCACGTTTCACGGTGAGTGGTCCAACGGCCCCCGTTGGACCGTCACAACGATCATGCGGCACGACTACCACTCTCGCCAACCGAACAGCCACCACCTGTCGCCTACCCGATACCGTGTCGGCCGTGACGGACAGCGAACGCCCGGCCCGGCGAGACCGGACGGCGACGGATCTGGGCGGTTGGCTGCTGCTCGTCGCACTCGGGCTGGCCGCGGTAGCGCTCGCCGGTACCCCGGCCGGAGGTGCCGTGCCTCCCGTCCTGGCCGGGTACCGGTTCGCCCCGTCACCGTGGCTCGCCGCCGCGGCGGCGCTGGCCGCGGCGGCCATCGGCGGTCAGGCGGTGCTGGCCCGGCTCGCACGGCGGCCGCCGTTCATCGCGGTCCAGGCGGTCGCCTACCTCGCCGCGCTCGGCTGGGCACTCGCGCTCGGTGCGGGCCGGCGCCACGCGCCGGCCAACCCGGTCACCGGCGGCCCGCTGGACTACCTGCACGAGTTCGTCGACCGGCACGCCGTCGGCGGGCGACCGCCCGGTGCCGGGCTGTTGCTGTGGGCGATCGACGCGCTCGGCCTGCCCGGCACCCTGACGGTCACCGCGCTCGGCGCGCTGACGGTGCCACTGCTGCTCGGCGCCGCGCGCAACATCTGCGGCGACACGCCGGCCCGCGGGTTCGCGCCGGTACTGGTCCTCGCGCCGTACGGGGCGCTCGTCGCCGGCGCCACCGACGGCGTCGCGGCCGCGCTCGGCGCCGGGCTGGTCGCCGCCGGCGCGCGGGCGAGCGACCGGGGCCGGACCGGCTGGCCGGCGACCGGCTGGGCGCTGCTCGCCGGGCTGCTGCTCGGGCTGGCCGCGCTGTTCAGCTATCCGGCGGTCTGGCTCGGCGGCAGCGTGGTGCTGCTCTACTTCGCCCGCCGCCGCGCCTTCCTCAACCTGGCCACCGGCCTGGGCGCGCTGGTGCTGCCGGTGGTCGCGACCGCCGGCGGGTACGCCTGGACCGCGGGGTTGGTCGCCGCCCGGGGCAGCGCCGGACCGGCCCTGTGGTGGGGCGGCATCGGGCTGGTGACGCTGCTGATGCTGACCGGGCCGCCGGTGGTCGCGAGCCTGCGCAAGGTGCGCAACACGCCGGGGTGGCCGGGCTTGGTCGGCGCCGGCGTCGCGGTCGCGTTCACCGTGCTCGGCGGCTTCGCCGGCCCGGACGTGGCGACCGCCTGGCTACCCTTCTTCGGCTGGGCCACGATCGCGGTCACCGCGCCACGAACCCAGGCCGGACCGCCGGTGCCGGTACCGCTGCTGCTGACCGGTTCCGGCGCGCTGGTCGGCCTGCTCGTCGCCGCCGGCACCACGGCCTGAGCACCGGCGCTCTGCCGCCGAGCGATCGCCCGGGGTCTGGCCGAGCCTCGTCGGGCAGCGGCGCCGCGAACGGTGCGGCGGGCGTCAGGGTACGGTGCGGGCCGGTACCACCGGGTCGGCAAGCCGGTCGCCCAGCGTGGTGCGGGCGTACAGCACGCTGCGGCCGCTGCGGGCCCGGGTGACCAGCCCGGCGGCATGCAGTACCGACAGTTGCTGGCTGACCGCCGCCGCCGTGACCCCGAGCCGGTAGGCGAGCTCGGTCGTGCTGGCCGGGTGTCGCAGCAGCGCGAGCAGCCGGGCCCGGGGCGCGCCGATCAGCCGCGCGAGCGCCGCCTCGGTCGCCGGCTGCGCGGCCTCCCACAGCGTCGAGCGGCCGCGCGCCGGGTACGAGATGACCGGCGGCCCGGCGGGGTCGACGACGGTCATCGCGCCGCGCGCGAACACGCTCGGTACCAGGGCGAGGCCGCGGCCGGCGACCTCCACCGCGCTGTGCTGCAGCCGGCTGGTCTGGCGCACCGTGAGTACCCCGTCGGACCAGGACACCCGGTCGTGCAGGTCGGCGAACAGCGCCCGGGCACCGCCCACGGCGAGGCTTCGGCTGCGGTGAACGATGTCCGCGTCGAGCACCGCCCGCATCCGCGGCCACCACGGCCGCACGCAGCGCCGCCAGTACCGGTCCAGCACGGTGGCGATCTGCTCGATCAGCGCGTCCGGGTCCGCCTCGCCGGCGGCCAGTACCGGCGGCAGCCGGTCCGGACCGTAGGCGGCGAGGATGTCGTGCCACCCGAGAGCGCCCGGGGTGGCGCGGACGGTCGCGAGCTGCTCGGCGAACTTGGGGCCGGGCGCCTGCGGCCGGGGGGTGAGGAAGTCGGGCAGCCAGCGCCGGGGCGGCATCATCGCGTACAGCAGCTCGACGTCCTCGGGGTTGAGGTGCTCGGCGACGTCGTCGTGCCAGGGCAGCCGGGGCGCGTACATGCCGGGCAGCACCAGCGCGCGGACGCTGAACACGGTCTCCTGCAGCGGCGAGTACGCGAACCACATCGACGCGAGGTCGGTCACACCCAGTCGAAGCTCCAACATTAAGCGTCATTCTAAATCCATTGGCCGATCGCACGGCGTGACATGGACTGGAGGCATGTTCAGCACGGCACCGGACACCCCCCTCAGGACCACCGTCCGCAACCGGCTCGCCGGCCTCGTGCCGGAGGACACGGTGACCCGGCGGCTGGCCGTACAGACGCTGATCAACACGCTCGGCAACGGCCTGTTCATGACCGTCAGCGCGGTGTTCTTCACCCGCTCGGTCGGGTTGTCCGCGGTACAGGTCGGGCTCGGCCTCACCATCGCCGGCGCCTGCGGGGTCGCGGCCGGGATTCCGTTGGGCCAGCTGGCCGACCGGCTCGGCGCGAAGCGGCTGCTGATCGGGCTCTACCTGGCGCAGGCGGTCGGCCTGAGCTGCTACGCGCTGGTCGGCTCGTTCCCGGCCTTCCTGGTGGTGGCCTGCGTGGTGACCGCGCTGGACTCCGGCGGCCGGTCGGTCAAGAACGCGATGCTCGCGACCGCCCTACCGGCGCAGAGCCGGGTACGCAGCCGGGCCTACCTGCGCGCGGTCACCAACGTGGGGATCGGCGCCGGCTCGGCGCTCGCCGCGGTGGCGCTGTCGATCGACACCCGGAGCGGCTACCTGACCCTGATCGCGGTGGACGCCGCGACCTTCCTCGCCACCACCCTGCTGCTGCGCGGCATCCCGGCCGGTACTCCGGCGCGGCGTGCGGCCGACGCGCCCCGCGGCCGGCGGTTCGGCGCGCTGGGCGACCCGGCGTTCCTCGCCGTCACCGCGCTCAACGGGGTGCTGGCCATCCAGTTCAGCCTGATCGACGTGACCGTGCCGCTGTGGGTGGTCGGGCACACGCAGGCGCCCGCCGCGGTGGTGTCCGCGATCATGATCACCAACACGGTGCTGATCGTACTGTTCCAGGTGCGCGCCACCCGCAACATCGCCGACCCGGCACCGGCGGCCCGGGTCGCCCGGCGCGCCGGGCTGCTGCTCGCCGCCGCCTGCGCGGTGTACGGCCTGGCGCACGGCGTCGGACCGGTCGCGGCGGTACTGATCCTGTTGGCGGCCACCGGGTTGCAGGCGGTCGCCGAGATGCTGTCGTCGGCGGCCGGCTGGGCGCTGAGCTACGAGCTCGCCGATCCGGCCGCACCCGGCGCGTACCAGGGCCTGTACAACACGGGGTTCGCCGCGGCGAGCATGCTGGCGCCGGCGCTGACCACCAACACCGCCATCCGGTTCGGGCTCGGCGGATGGCTGGCCCTGGCCGCACTGTTCGCGGTCGCCGGCGCGGCACTGGTACCGGTCACCCGCTGGGCCCTGGCCACCCGACCGTCCACAGTGGAGGAGCAGACATGACCGAACTGACCGTACGGCGGGCCCGCCCCGCCGACGTGCCCGCGATCGTGGCGCTGATCGCCGCCGACCAACTCGGCGCGGGCCGGGAGACACCGGACGACCCGGTGCCCTACCTCGCCGCGTTCGCCGCGATCGACGCCGATGCGAACCAGTACCTCGCCGTGGCGGAGCTCGACGGTGCGCTGGTCGGCACGCTGCAACTGACCTACCTGCCGGGACTGTCGCACCGCGGTGGCTGGCGGGCGCAGATCGAGGCGGTCCGCATCGCCGAGCCGCACCGGGGCAGCGGACTGGGCAGCGATCTGATCGCCTGGGCGATCGGGCAGGCCCGCGACCGCGGCTGCCGGATGGTGCAGCTGACCTCGAACGCCACCCGGGACGGCGCGCACCGCTTCTACACCCGGCTCGGCTTCGTGCCGAGCCACGTGGGCTTCAAGCTCGCGCTCTGACCCCGCCGCCGGCCGCCTGCCGGCCGGCACCGACACCGGCCGGCCGTCGAGCAACGGCCGGGCCACGGCGTCGGGCCGGACGGCCGGCCTCAGGCCAGCTCGACGAGCTCGAGCAGGTCGTCGCTCCAGGCGTCCTCGTCGCCGTCGGGCAGCAGGATCGCCCGGTCCGGCCGCAGCGCCTGCACCGCGCCCGGGTCGTGGGTGACCAGCACGATCGCGCCGGGGAACCGGGAGATCGCGTCCAGCACCTGCTCCCGGCTGATCGGGTCGAGGTTGTTCGTCGGCTCGTCCAGCAGCAGCACGTTGGCGCCCGAGGTGACCAGAGTGGCCAGCGCCAGCCGGGTCTTCTCGCCACCGGAGAGCACGCCGGCCGGTTTGTCCACGTCGTCACCGGAGAACAGGAACGCACCGAGGATCTTGCGCAGGTCGGTGTCGGTCTGCTTGCCGCCGTTGGCCGAGTCGGCGGTGCGCATGTGCTCCAGTACGGACCGGTCGACGTCGAGGGTCTCGTGTTCCTGCGCGTAGTAACCGATCCGCAGGCCGTGCCCGGGGACCAGCTCGCCGGTGTCGGGCTGCTCGTACCCGCCGATCAACCGCAGCAGCGTGGTCTTACCGGCACCGTTGAGACCGAGGATGACCACCCGGGACCCGCGGTCGACGTTCACGTCGACGTCGACGAACACCTCCAGCGACCCATACGACTTGGACAGGCCGCGGGCGGTCAGCGGAACCTTGCCGCACGGCGCCGGGTTCGGGAACCGGACCTTGGCCACCTTGTCGGCGACCCGGACCTCCTCCAGCCCGGACAGCAGCTTCTCCGCCCGGCGGGCCATGTTCTGCGCGGCGGTCGCCTTGGTCGCCTTGGCGCCGAGCTTCGCCGCCTGCGCCTGCAGCGCGCCGGCCTTGCGCTCGGCGTTGGCCCGCTCCCGGCGCCGGCGGCGCTCGTCGGTCTCCCGCTGCTCCTGGTACTTCTTCCAGCCCATGTTGTACGCGTCGACCACCGAGCGGTTCGCGTCCAGGTACCAGACCTTGTTGACCACGTCGGCGAGCAGCTCGACGTCGTGGCTGATCACGATCAGGCCGCCCTTGTGCCCGGACAGGAAGCCGCGCAGCCAGGTGATCGAATCCGCGTCCAGGTGGTTGGTCGGCTCGTCCAGCAGCAGCGTGCCGCCGGATGCCCCCTCGGAGAACAGGATCCGGGCCAGCTCGATGCGCCGGCGCTGCCCGCCGGACAGGGTGCGCAGCGGCTGGGCCAGCGAACGGTCCGGCAGCGCCAGGTTCGCGCAGATCCGGGCCGCCTCGGCCTCCGCCGCGTACCCGCCGAGCGCGGCGAACCGGTCCTCCAGGTTGCCGTACCGGCGAACCAGCTTGTCGCGCTGACCGTCGTCGGCCGCCTCGGCCAGCGCGGTCTGCAGCTTGGCCATCTCGGTCAGCAGCGTGTCCAGGCCGCGGGCGGACAGCACCCGGTCCCGGCCGGTCACGTCCAGGTCACCGGTGCGTGGGTCCTGCGGCAGGTAGCCGATCGGGCCGCGGCGATCCACCGAGCCCGCGTATGGGGTGCCCTCGCCGGCGAGCACCTTCAGCGTGGTGGTCTTGCCGGCACCGTTGCGGCCGACCAGGCCGATCCGGTCACCGGGTTGCACCCGCAGCGCGGTGTCGGACAGCAGAATGCGTGATCCGGCACGCAGTTCCAGACCGGAAACGGTGATCATGGGATGACGCTGCCTCTCTGAGGGAAAGGGGACCGACCGCGGGCACACGAAAGCACCGGCTGAGCGATCTCAGTCGGTGCTGGGCTGGTCAGTCTTCGCAGAGGAGCACCCGACAAGTGTAGCGGAGCACCGCGGGCGGCCCGCCAGTGATTTACGCCAAGCCGACCCGTCGCCACCAGGCCCGTGTGCATCGGCAGGGACCCGGTTCTTCTCCCAGGTGGTCCGCATCAGTCCCCCGGCTCGGTGAGCCGGATCCGGACCTCGCGGTACCGCCGGGCCACCTCGACCAGCGTCGCACGCCGCGGCTCCGGCACGTCCGGCAGTTCCACCCGGGGCAGCGCGGCGACCGGCCGCAGCCGCGGATCGTCGAGTACCGCGCTCAGCAGCGCCCGGTCCCCGCCCAGGACCAACCCGGACAGGGTCGGCTCGGACGACAGCAGCCGGGCGGCATGGTCCGCGGCGGCCTCCGTCGACTCGCGGGTCTGCTTGTCCCGGCGCCGGGCGAACCGCTGCTGCGACCAGCCGCCCGCGGCGGTACGGCCCTGCACGTACCGGGTGTCCACCTTCGAGGTGACCAGCCGGTCGCCGTCGGCGACGCCGACCGCGTGCGCGCCGCGGCGGACCAGCAGCAGGCCGACCCGGCGCGTCGCGACCGCGGCGGCGACCAGCGCGGCGACCCCGGCACCGGACGTCCCGGCGGAATCCGCACCGAGCACCGAGGCACCATCGGTGCCGGTCCTATCCGCACCGAGCGCCGAGGCACCGTCGGTGCTGGACGTCCCGGCGGGACCCGCACCGAGCACCGGGGCGGTGGTGCCGGGTTCATCCCCGGTCGCGGGCTCGGCCGGCCAGCCGAACGGCAGGTGGCACTCGGCGCGGGCGCCGTCCGGCGCCGAAGCGACCGCACCGTCCGGAATCCTCGACCAGGCCAGCGGGGCGCCGTGCCGGTCGGCGAAGCCGTCCAGCCAGCGCGGGAGGCGGGCCGGGTCGAGCGGGATCCACCGGCCGCCGCCGGCCGCCGGACGTGGTTTCGGCACCGCGACCTCCCGACACGCCGATCCGGCGATCTTCGCTTCCTGCCCGCCGACGGTACGCGATCCTGAAGGCGTGGCCGACACCACGAGCGGGACCGAGCTGGCCGATCGGGTACTGGACCGGCTCGACACCCTGTACGAGCCGGCCCGCGACGAGACGCGGGCGGCCGCGATGACCAGGTACATGCGCGGCGAGTTCCCGTTCCTGGGCATCCCGGCGCCGCGGCAACGGCTGCTGGCCCGGCAGGCCATCGGCACCCTGCCGCGGCCATCGGAGCCCGACCTGGTGGCCGTCGCCGTCGCCTGCTGGGACCGGGCGGAGCGGGAGTACCAGTACTTCGCCTGCGGGTACCTGCGCCGCTACGTGCGGGTGTGCTCCGCCTCGTTCGCGCCCACGGTGCAGCAGCTGATCACCACGAAGTCGTGGTGGGACACGGTCGACCCGCTCGCCGCGCACGTGGTGGGTGGCCTCGTGGCGCGGCACCCGCGGCTGGTCTCGCTGATGGACCGGTGGGCACTGTCCGACAACCGCTGGCTGGTCCGCAGCGCGCTGCTGCACCAGCTGCACTACCGGGAGAGCACCGACCCGAAGCGGCTGTTCCGGTACTGCACCGAGCAGTCCACGCATCCGGACTTCTTCGTCCGCAAGGCGATCGGCTGGGCGCTCCGGGAGTACGCGAAGACCGACCCGGGCGCGGTCCGCCGGTACGTGTCGGCGCACCGCGGTCGGATGTCGCCGCTGTCGGTGCGCGAGGCCCTCAAGCACCTCGCCGGCTGACCGCGCGCCGGTCCGGCCGGGCCGCACACACCGGGACCCGGCCCGCACGATGGCGAACCGGGTCCCGGGCGGCACTCAGACGTTGAAGCCGAGCGAGCGCAGCTGCTCGCGGCCATCGTCGGTGATCTTGTCGGGGCCCCACGGCGGGATCCACACCCAGTTGATCCGAACGCCGCCGACCAGCGGACTCGGCCCGCCGCACAGCGCCTGCTGCGCCTGGTCCTCGATCACGTCGGTCAGTGGGCAGGCCGCAGAGGTCAGCGTCATGTCCACGATCGCGGTGTTCTCGTCGTCCACGTACAACCCGTAGACCAGCCCGAGGTCGACCACGTTGATGCCGAGTTCCGGGTCGACGACGTCCCGGAGCGCCTCCTCGACGTCCTCGATCTTCGCCTTGGCACCGGCGTCGGCCGGCGGGTCGGCCGGGGCCGGCGGCTGCGCCTGCTCGGCGGGCTCCGGTTCGGTCGCGCCGGCCAGCCCGGCCGGGTCGACCGTGCGCGTCTGTTGCTCGCTCATCAGTTGCCTCCTGCGGTTTCCGCGGTGGCCCGCGCGGCGGCGTCCTTGAACGCCATCCAGGACAGTAGTGCGCACTTGACCCGGGCCGGGTACCGCGCGACGCCGGCGAACGCGACCGCGTCCTCCAGCAGTTCCTCGTCCGGCTCGACCTGCCCGCGGCCGGTCATCAGCTCGTTGAACGCCTCGTGCAGCCGCAGCGCCTCGTCCAGGGTGCGACCCGACACCAGGTCGTGCAGCACGCTCGCGGACGCCTGGCTGATCGAGCAACCCATCCCGTCGTACGACACGTCCGACACCCGGGCCTTGTCGCCGTCGCCGGTCAGGTGCACTCGGACGGTCATCTCGTCACCACAGGTCGGGTTGACGTGATGCGCCTCGGCCACGTGCGGGGCGCTCTCCCCGGCCGCGTCCGGCTCCCGCAGGCCACGGCCGTGCGGATGCTTGTAGTGGTCCAGGATGATCTCCTGGTAGAGCGAGTCAAGCTGCATCTCGGGTCATGATCCTCGGGTCGGTCTGGTCGGGTGAGACACGCTCAGGAAAACAGCTTCCGGACGCTGCCAATTCCTCGGACCAGCGCGTCGATCTCCTCGGTCGTCGTGTACAGGTAGAACGAGGCACGGGTGACCGCAGGAACGCCGAAGCGGGCACAGGTGGGCCGGGCGCAGCCGTGACCCACCCGAACCGCGACGCCCTCGGCGTCCAGCACCTGCCCCACGTCGTGCGGGTGGATGCCGTCCAGCGCGAACGAGATCGTACCGCCGCGGCCGACCGGGACCTCCGGCCCGAAGATCCGCAGCCCCGGGATCTCGG
Source organism: Actinocatenispora sera (assembly GCF_018324685.1). Lineage (NCBI taxonomy): Bacteria > Bacillati > Actinomycetota > Actinomycetes > Micromonosporales > Micromonosporaceae > Actinocatenispora > Actinocatenispora sera. Next base: position 5,124,406 of record NZ_AP023354.1, read on the forward strand.
TGAGCGCGTCCAGCGCGTACGCGGTGAGCTCCTTCTCGTGCCAGCGCACCGCGTCCATGCCGATCGAGGTCAGGTAGTCGACCGCCGCACCGAGCCCGATCGCCTGCGCGATCGGCGGCGTACCGGCCTCGAACCGCGCCGGCGGCGGGGCGAAGGTGGAGCCCTCCATCTTCACCGTCTCGATCATCTCGCCACCGCCCAGGAACGGCGGCATCGCGTCGAGCAGCTCCGCGCGGCCCCACAACGCCCCGATGCCGGTCGGGCCGCACATCTTGTGCCCGGTGAAGGCGAGGAAGTCGACGTCCAGGTCGGTCACGTCGACCGGCGAGTGCGGGACCGCCTGCGAGGCGTCCAGCATCACCAGCGCGCCGACCTCGTGCGCCCGGCGAACGATCTCGGCGACCGGGTTGATCGTGCCGAGGATGTTCGACTGCAGCACGTACGAGACGATCTTGGTCTTCTCGTTCACCAGCTCGTCCAGGTTGGACGTGTCGAGCCGGCCGTTGTCGGTGATGCCGAACCAGCGCAGCGTCGCGCCGGTGCGCTGGCACAGCAGCTGCCACGGCACGATGTTCGAGTGGTGCTCCATCTCGGAGATCACCACCTCGTCGCCCGGGCCCAACCGGAACCGCGGATCGACGTCCGCACCGGCGTGCCCGAACGAGTACGCGACCAGGTTCATCGCCTCGGACGAGTTCTTGGTGAACACGACCTCGCCGGCGGTGCTGGCGCCGATGAACCGGGCGATCTTCGCCCGGGCCCCCTCGTACGCGTCGGTGGCCTCGGTACCGAGCGTGTGCACGGCCCGGGCCACATTGGCGTTGTGGTGCTCGTAATGGTCGGCGAGCACCTCCAGCACCTGGCGCGGTTTCTGCGAGGTGTTGGCCGAGTCGAGGTAGACCAGCGGGTGACCGTCGATCTCCCGGGTCAGGATCGGGAAGTCGGCCCGCACCTTCGCCACGTCGAAGCGCGGCACGTCGGTGTACGCCGGCATGCCGCCATGCCGGCCCGCTGCGCGCGTGTCGCTGGTCATCTCGATCATCGCCTATGCACCCACCTTGTTGACGAACCGCTCGTAGCCGGACGCTTCCAGGTCCTCGGCGAGCTCCTTGCCACCCTCCTCGACGATGCGCCCGGCGACGAACACGTGCACGAAGTCGGGCTGCACGTACCGCAGGATCCGGGTGTAGTGGGTGATCACCACCAGACCGGTCGAGCCGGCGTCCTTGACCCGGTTGATGCCCTGGCTGACCTCGCGCAGCGCGTCGATGTCCAGGCCGGAGTCGGTCTCGTCCAGGATCGCCATCTTCGGCTTGAGCAGTTCCAGCTGCACGATCTCGTGCCGCTTCTTCTCGCCGCCGGAGAACCCCTCGTTGACGTTGCGCTCGGCGAACGCCGGGTCCATGCCCAGCTTCTCCATCGAGGTGCGCAGCTCCTTGACCCAGGTGCGCAGCTTCGGTGCCTCGCCGTCGATCGCGGTCTTCGCGGTGCGCAGGAAGTTCGCCACCGACACGCCCGGCACCTCGACCGGGTACTGCATGGCGAGGAACAGGCCGGCCCGGGCGCGCGCGTCGACGCTCATCGACAGCACGTCCTCGCCGTCCAGCGTCACGCTGCCGCTGGTGATCTTGTACTTCGGGTGGCCGGCGATCGCGTACGCGGTCGTCGACTTGCCCGAGCCGTTCGGGCCCATGATCGCGTGCGTCTCCCCGGACCGGATGGTCAGGTCGACGCCGTGCAGGATCGGCTTCAACTCGTCCTCGGACACCTGCACCGATGCGTGCAGGTCGCGGATCTCCAGAACGCTCACGTCAGTCCTTGCTCTTTCGTCGTTCGGCCGCTGTCGGCCGTATCACGTCGCCGGCTTCCGCCGGCCAGGTAACGCCGGCCGCCCGCCGGCCGGGTTCACTTCTTCGGTTCGGGGCACACGTAGATGTCGTCGTCGCGGATCTCGACCGGGTAGACCGGCACCGGTTCGGTGGCCGGCAGCCCGGTCGGCGCACCGGTCCGCAGGTCGAAGCGGGAGCCGTGCAGCCAGCACTCCAGGGTGCAGCCCTCGATCTCCCCCTCGCTCAGCGGCACCTCGGCGTGCGAGCACACGTCGCGGATCGCGTACACCTCGCCGTTGTCGGTGTGCACCACCGCGATCGGCTCGTCGTCGATGTCGACGTGCACCGCGGTGCCCTTCTCGATCTCGTCGAGGCCACAGATGCGCAGGAAGTCGGCCATCTCAGGCACCGGCCTTGCTCAGCCGCTGGTCGATCTCGCCCTCCAGCCGCTCGCGCAGCTCGCCGGCCGGGATCTTCTCCAGCAGTTCGACGAAGAAGCCGCGGACCACCAGCCGCCGCGCGGACAGCTCGTCGATGCCACGCGACATCAGATAGAACAGGTGCTCGTCCTCGAACCGACCGGTGGCGCTGGCGTGCCCGGCGCCGACGATCTCGCCGGTCTCGATCTCCAGGTTCGGCACCGAGTCGGCCCGCGCACCGTCGGTGAGCACCAGGTTCCGGTTCACCTCGTACGTGTCGGTGCCGGTGGCGTTCGCCCCGATCAGCACGTCGCCGACCCAGACGGTGTGCGCGTCGACGCCCTGCAGCGCGCCGCGGTAGGTGACCCGGCTGCGGCAGTCGTTCACCTGGTGCTCGACGAACTGCCGGTGCTCCAGGTGCTGCCCGCCGTCGGCGAAGTAGACCCCGTAGGCCTCCAGGTCACCGCCCGGGCCCGCGTACTCCACCGAGACGTACTGCCGGACCAGGTCGCCGCCGAGGTTGACCGCGATGTGCACGGCGCGGGCGTCGCGGCCCAGCCGCAGCTTCTGGTGCTGTGCCTGCACCGCATCGCCGGCCCAGTCGGCCACCCACACCAGGGTCAGCCGGGCGCCGTCGCCGACCACCACCTCGACGTTGTCGGCGTAGGTGGTGCTGCCGGTCTGGTCCACGATCAGGGTCACCTCGGCCAGCGCACCGACCTCGATGAACGTGTGCCCGAACGACGCGCCGTCGGCCCCGGTCCCGGTCAGCCGCACCGTCACCGGCTCGGCGACCACGGCCTCGCGCGCCACGTCGACCACCAGCGTCTCGGTCGACCGCTCGTAGGCCAGCGCGCTGATCCGGTCGAACGGGGTCAGCACCGAACCCTTGCGCGGCTCGTCGGCGACCCGGCGGATGGTCACCCCGGCCGGCGGCTCGTCGAACCGCGCGGCCGGCGGTGTGCCACCGTCGGCGAAGGTGTCGTCGGTCAGCCCGCGCAGCCGCTTGATCGGGGTGAACCGCCACTCCTCCTCGCGGCCGGTCACCGCCGGGAAGTCTGCCACCGCGTACGAGCGCAGTGCCTGTGCCTTGGTCTCCGCCGGCTTGGTCGCGGCCACCGCCGCCTCGCCCCCGTGGCTGTGCGGGCGCGACACGACGGGTACGTCAGTCGTCATCGTGCGAGTGTTCTCCTGCAATTCGTGGCCCGTAGGGGCTCAGCTGGTCAGCATGGGTCGCGCCGGAGGCACCGCACCCCCGGCCGGCACGGCGCGCGGCGCCGACCGGGGTATCGGACCGGTCAGCCGACGGCGCCTTCCATCTGCATCTCGATCAGCCGGTTGAGCTCCAGCGCGTACTCCATCGGCAGCTCCTTGGCGATCGGCTCGATGAAGCCGCGGACGATCATCGCCATCGCCTCGTCCTCGGTCATCCCCCGGCTCATCAGGTAGAAGAGCTGGTCCTCGCTGACCTTGGACACCGTCGCCTCGTGGCCCATCTGCACGTCGTCCTCGCGCACGTCCACGTACGGGTAGGTGTCGGACCGGGAGATCGCGTCCACCAGCAGCGCGTCGCACTTAACCGTGCTCTTGGACTGCTCGGAGCCCTCCAGCACCTGCACCAGCCCGCGGTACGAGGTGCGGCCGCCCCCGCGCGCGATCGACTTGGAGATGATCGTCGAGGACGTGTTCGGCGCCTGGTGCACCATCTTCGCGCCGGCGTCCTGGTGCTGGCCCTCGCCGGCCATCGCGACCGACAGCACCTCGCCCTTGGCGTGCTCGCCGAGCAGGTAGACCGACGGGTACTTCATCGTCACCTTGGAGCCGAGGTTGCCGTCGATCCACTCCATCGTCGCGCCCTCCTCGCAGGTGGCGCGCTTGGTGACCAGGTTGTAGACGTTGGTCGACCAGTTCTGGATGGTGGTGTAGCGGCAGCGGGCGCCCTTCTTGACGATGATCTCCACGACCGCCGAGTGCAGCGAGTCGGACTGGTAGATCGGCGCCGTGCAGCCCTCGACGTAGTGCACGTAGGCGTCCTCGTCGACGATGATCAGCGTCCGCTCGAACTGGCCCATGTTCTCGGTGTTGATCCGGAAGTAGGCCTGCAGCGGGATCTCCACGTGCACGCCCTTCGGCACGTAGATGAACGAGCCGCCGGACCACACCGCCGTGTTCAGCGCGGCGAACTTGTTGTCACCGGCCGGGATGACGGTGCCGAAGTACTCCTCGAACAGCTCCGGGTGCTCCTTGAGGCCGGTGTCGGTGTCCAGGAACAGGACGCCCTGCTCCTCCAGGTCCTCGCGGATCTTGTGGTACACGACCTCCGACTCGTACTGCGCGGCCACACCGGCGATCAGCCGCTGCTTCTCCGCCTCCGGGATACCGAGCCGGTCGTAGGTGTTCTTGATGTCCGCCGGCAGCTCGTCCCAGGTGGTCGCCTGCTTCTCGGTGGAGCGCACGAAGTACTTGATGTTGTCGAAGTCGATGCCGGACAGGTCGGCGCCCCAGTTCGGCATGGGCTTGCGGCCGAACAGCTTCAGGCCCTTGAGCCGCCGGGAGAGCATCCACTCGGGCTCGCTCTTCTTCGCCGAGATGTCGCGCACCACGGCCTCGGACAGACCACGCTTCGCCGTCGCGCCGGCCGCGTCCGAGTCGGCCCAGCCGTACTGGTAGCGGCCGATCCGCTCGAGCTCCTCGGCCTGCGCGGCCATCGGGTCGAGCACCTGCTCCGGCGCCTGGTTGGTCGTCTCTGCCGTCATCGCATCCTCACCGGATTCGGATCATCAGTGTCGGGTTCGGCCACACCGTCGGCGCGGCCTGGTGGTGCGGGTCGTTCAACCGCCGAGTGACTGGGCGGTTCGACCGTCGAGCGGTCTTCTGCTGGTGCCGGGTCCGCGAGCGTGCGGGCACGTCGCGGATCGGGTATGTAGGTGGTGCAGATCCCGTCGCCGTTGGCGATCGTGGCCAGCCGCTGCACGTGGGTGCCGACCAGGCGGCTGATCACCTGCGTCTCGGCCTCGCACAGCTGCGGGAACTCGGCCGCGACGTGCGCCACCGGGCAGTGGTGCTGGCACAGCTGGCCACCGGCGGCGAGGGCCGAGGCGCTCGCCGCGTACCCCTCGCCGGACAGCGCGCTGGCCAGCGCGTTCGCCCGGGCGAGCGGGTCGTCGCCGGCGTCCTCCATGGCCGTGCGGCAGCTGTCCTCCAGCGCCGCCACCTGCTGGGCGACGAACGCGGAGACCGCGTCGGCGCCGCCGGAGGCGTAGATCCAGCGCAGCGCGGCGGCGGCCAGGTCGTCGTAGGTGTGCGGGCCGCAGCTGCCCCGGCCGGAGTCGGTGAGCACGAACTCGCGGGCCGGCCGGCCGCGCCGGCGCCGGCCCCGGACCACCCGGTCACGGTCGGCGACCAGGCCGTCGGCGAGCATGGCGTCCAGGTGGCGGCGGATGGCGGCCGGACTGACCCCGAGCTCGGCGCCGAGCTCGGCGGCGGTCAGCGCGCCGCGCTCCAGCAGCAGCCGGGTGACCGCGTCCCGGGTGCGGCCGTCCCGGGCGCGCGCGTCACCGGCGGTGTCGCCGAGCCGACCGGACGACCGTGGCTCCGGCACACCGCCCGCGCGCGCCCCGAGATCCGGGGTCGAGCTGGCCGCGTTTTTCACAACATCAGTGTGACGTATTTCAGGGGGCCGGTGCAAACGGGGGCGGCGGTGAAACAAGACACGAAGCCGAGCCTTACCTCAATTCACGCTCATCCGCCCGCGACCAGCCCGCACACCCCGTCTACGACGCGTAGAACGTCCGCGCCTACGATGGCCGGGTGAGTCTGGAACGGGTGCGGGTCTCGGCCACCACGGTTCGCCGACTGGCCCTCACGACGGTGGCGCTCAACGTCGTCCTGGTGGTCACCGGTGGCGCGGTGCGACTGACCGGTTCCGGCCTCGGCTGCCCCACCTGGCCGAAATGTACCGATGCGTCGTACCACAACACCCCGGCGTACGGCATCCACGGCTACATCGAGTTCAGCAACCGGATGCTGACCTTCGTCCTGGTCGGCGCGGTCGTGTTGACGTTCCTCGCGGCCCTGGTGACGAACCCGCGCCGGCGCTCGCTGATCTGGCTGTCGGTGCTGTCCGGGGCGACCATCCCGGCCCAGGCGGTCATCGGCGGCATGACCGTGCTCACCGACCTCAACCCGTACGTGGTCGCCGGGCACTTCCTGTTCACCGTGCTGATCATCGCCATCGCATACTGGCTGTGGAAGCGCAGCCGGGAGGGCGACGAGCCGGCGCAGACGCTGGTCCGGTCGCCGCTGCGCGGGCTGACCATGCTGCTCGCCGCGCTGACCGTCGCGGTGCTCACCATCGGCACCGTGGTCACCGGCTCCGGGCCGCACGCCGGCGACGAGGACGCCCGGCGGACCGGGCTGGACCCGGGCATGGTGGCACAGCTGCACGCCGACTCGGTGATGCTGCTGATCGGGGCGAGCGTCGCGGCCTGGTTCGCGTTCCGGGCGACCCGCGCACCGGCCGTGGTGCAGCGGGCCGCGGTGGCGCTGGTCGCCATCGAGCTGGCGCAGGGGGTGATCGGCTTCGTGCAGTACTTCACCCACCTGCCGATCCTGCTGGTCGGGCTGCACATGGCCGGCGCCGCCGCGGTGTGGCTCGCGGCGCTGGTCCTGCTGTTCGCCACCCGCAGCCGTGGCCCGGCGCCGGAACCGGCGACGGTGACCGGCCCGGAGGTGGTTCCGCCCGGTTCGGTCCCCGCCTGAGACAACCCGGCACCGCAGGTCATCGCGACGTCGCGGTACGAATCGAGGCATCGTCACCCGGCCTGGAACACCGCGGGTGGCAACGTATAACGTGTCGGAGCCGACGGGATCGGCCGGCGACTGCCGGGACCGGGCCGCGGTGATGGCGATCGATCTGCCGGGGAGGGCGCAGGTGGCGGACGACCACAGCGGCGAGCACGTCGGTACGGGCGGGGAAGCTCGCCGGTTGGCCGGTGCGCACGTCTTGCTCACCGGGGCGACCGGCTTCCTGGGTCAGGCGACCCTGGAGAAGCTGCTGTCCGACTATCCGGACACGCGGGTCTCGGTGCTGATCCGGCGCAAGGGCAGCACGCCCGCCGCGCAGCGACTGGACAGCATGCTGCGCAAGCCGGTGTTCAACACCTGGCGCGAGCGGGTCGGCGACGAGGAGGCGGCCCGGATCGCGGCCGAACGCGTCGACGTGGTCGAGGGCGACCTGGGCGGCAACCCGCCGAGCCTGCCGGACGATCTGGACGTGGTGATTCACTGCGCGTCCACGGTGTCGTTCGACCCACCGATCGACGAGGCGTTCCGGACCAACGTGTCCGGCGTGGTCAACCTGTACCAGGCGATCGCGGCGACCGGCACCAGCCCGCACGTGGTGCACATCTCGACCGCGTACGTCGCCGGCGCCCGCAAGGGCGTGGTGCCCGAGGCGTCGCTGGATCACACCGTCGACTGGCAGACCGAGCTCGCCTCGGCGCTGGCCGCGCGCGACGAGGTGGAGCGCGACTCGCGCCGGCCGGAGGCGCTGCGCAAGGCGCTCGCCGAGGCCCGCGAGGAGCACGGCAAGGCCGGCCCGCAGTCGGCCGCGCTGGCCGCCGAGGAGGCCCGCAAGGAGTGGGTGTCCAAGCGGCTGATCGACTACGGCCGGCTGCGCGCGCAGAGCCTCGGCTGGCCGGACGTGTACACGTTCACCAAGGCGCTGGGCGAGCGCGCCGCGGAGCAGCTGTGGGCCGGCGCCGGCCACCGGCTGACCGTGGTGCGACCGGCGATCGTGGAAAGTGCCCTGAAGTACCCGTTCCCGGGGTGGATCGACGGCTTCAAGATGGCCGACCCGATCATCCTGGCGTACGGGCGGGGTGTGTTGCAGGAGTTCCCCGGCCTGCCGGACGGCGTGCTCGACGTGATCCCGGTCGACCTGGTCGTCAACGCCACGCTGGCCGCCGCGACCGCACCGACGCAGCCGGGCGAGGCACAGTACTTCCACGTCGGGTCCGGGCACTCCAACCCGCTGCCGATCCGGGAGATGTACCGGACCATCCGGGAGTACTTCGAGGCGCACCCGATGCCCGACGGCGGGCGCGGCGAGATCAAGGTGCCGCTCTGGACGTTCCCCGGCTCGCAGGCGGTCGAGCGGCTGCTGCGCACCGGCGAGCGGGCGACCGGTTTCGCCGAGTCCGCGCTGCTGAAGATGCCGGCGTCGCCGCGCACCCGCGACTGGATGACCAAGGTCCACCGCAAGCAGCGCGAGCTGGAGTTCCTGCGCAAGTACTCCGATCTCTACGGGGTGTACACCGAGGCCGAGGTCATCTACACCGACGACCGGCTGCTCGCGCTGCACGAGTCGCTGCCGGCCGACGAGCGGGAGCGGCACGGCTTCGATCCGCGCGTCATCGACTGGACCTACTACCTCGAGGACGTGCACTACCCGGCGATCACCGCGGCGATGCGGGCGATCGGGTCGCGGCCCCGCTCGCGTACCGTCGCCAAGCGCGAGACGCTGCCGGAGCGCACCGATGCGGTCGCGGTGTTCGACCTCGAGGGCACGGTCATCGCCTCGAACATGATCGAGGCGTACCTGTGGGCCCGGCTCGCCGGCCGACCGAAGTCCGGCTGGGTGGGCGAGCTGGCCGACCTGGCCACCTCGATGCCGAAGTACCTGCGCGCCGAGCGGCGCGACCGGGGCGACTTCGTCCGCACCTTCCTGCGCCGCTACGAGGGCGCCGACGAGCAGGCGCTGCGCCGGATCGTCGCGGACCGGCTCGGTGACACGCTTCTGGCCCGGGCGCTGCCGGAGGCGGTCCGGCAGATCCGCAGGCACAAGGCCGCCGGGCATCGCACGCTGCTGATCACCGGCGCGATCGACATCCTGGTCGAACCGCTGAACGGGCTGTTCGACGACATCGTGGCGAGCCGGTTGCACGTGGTGGACGGCCGGTTCACCGGCTACCTGGACGGGCCGCCGCTGGTCGGCGAGGCGCGGGCGGCGTTCCTGCGCCGCTACGCCCGGCTCAACGGGTTCGACCTCGGCAAGTCGTACGCCTACGGCGACAGCTTCTCCGACCGACCGCTGCTCGAGGCGGTCGGCAACCCGAACGCGGTCAACCCCGACCCGAAGCTGTACCGGCATGCGAAGCGGAAGAAGTGGACAGTGCGCGAGTGGGGTAAGCACACCCGCGGCCCGGTGGAGGCGCTGATGGACGGCAGTCGCGACAGCCTGCTCGCGGGCAGCTGGGGGCAGGCGGCGGTGTTGCCGACCGGGACGAGCACGACCGCGCTGCCGGGTGCGCCGGTCCGCTCGCTGCCCGCCGGCGGGTCGGAGGTGACCCGGTGATCCTGGCGCTGGAATACCACCGCTCCGCGGCCCGGTACATCGCGACCCGCACCGCGACCGGCACCAAGCTCGGCGGCCGGATGGCCGGCCTGCTCGTCGGCAACATGGCGCCGCTGCGGCTGACCAACAAGTCCGAGCCGCGCCGGCCCAGCGACGAGTGGACCCGGCTCAAGCCGCTGCTGTCCGGCATCTGCGGCTCGGACCTGGGGCTGCTGTCCGGCTCGAACTCGCCCTACCTGTCGCCGATGATCTCGACGCCGTTCGTGCCCGGGCACGAGGTCGTCGCGGAGACCATGGACGAGCTGCCCGGCCTGCCGAAGGGCAGCCGGGTGGTGATGGACCCGGTGCTGTCCTGCCGGCCGCGCGGCGTCGAGCCGTGCATCTGGTGCGCCACCGGCCGCGAGTCGCGCTGCGACCGGATCACCGGCGGCGCGGTCTCCTCCGGGTTGCAGACCGGGTTCTGCGGCGACACCGGCGGCGGCTGGAGCAAGCAGTTCGTGGCGCACGCGAGCCAGCTGCACCCGGTACCGGACGAGCTGAGCAACGAGCGCGCGGTGCTGGTCGAGCCGATCGCGTGCGCCGTGCACTCGGTCCGCCGGGTACACGTACCGGCCGGCGCCTCGGTACTGCTGATCGGCGCCGGCACGGTCGGCCTGTTCACCCTGCTGGCGCTGCGCGAGTTCACCCAGGCCGGCCCGATCTACGTCGTCGCCAAGCACCGCCACCAGCGGGAGCGCGCGCTGCAGCTGGGCGCCACCGAGGTGTTCGAGCCGAAGCGGGCGGCGCGGGCGCTGCGCCGCGCCACCGGCGGTTCGTTGCAACACCCGCAGATGGGTGCGGACTTCCTGCTCGGCGGCGCGGACATCGCGTTCGAGTGCACCGGCGGGGCCGGCGGCCTGACCTCCGCGCTGCGGATGGTGCGCGCCGGCGGCACCGTGGTCGCCTCCGGCATCCCGGCGAGCGGCGTCGACCTGACCCCGCTGTGGTACCGGGAGCTGAGCCTGGTCGGCGCCTACGCCTCCGACCACGGCGGCCCGGAGAAGGTCACCGACGACGTGCCGAACGCGGCCGAGGAGCGCACCCGCGCCGATGGCCGGGACGGCGACTTCGCCGAGGCGATGGCGCTCGCCGGAACCGCGCCGCTGGACGGTTACGTGGACGCGGTCTACTCGCTGAGCCAGTGGCGGGACGCGATCGGGCACGCCTTCGCGGCGGGCCGGCTCGGTACCGTCAAGGTCGCCTTCGCCCCGGGCCAGCAGTGACGGGGGCGGTCATGACGAAGGCGGCGCGGACAGACGCGATGGACACGACATTTGTTGGTACCCAACGGGAGGCTGCGGCGTGAGCAGGCCAGGGTTCGTACTTGAGGTCGATGAGCGGACCCCACCGCTGCTGATCCACCAGGGCGAGGGGTTCCGGCTGGAAAATCTGCCGCTGGGCAGCAAGGTCATCTACGGGCCGGATCCGCTGCCCGGGCTGCGGGACGTGAACGCCGCGATCCGGCACGCGCTGCTGCACCCGCACGGCATGGAGCCGCTGCCCGAGCTGCTGAAGCCGGGCATGAAGCTGACGATCGCGTTCGACGACATCTCGCTGCCGTTGCCGCAGATGCAGACCCCGGACATCCGGCAGCGCATCCTCGAGCACGTGCTGGAGCTGGCCGCGCGCAAGGGCGTCAACGACGTCGAGCTGGTCGCGGCGAACGCGCTGCACCGGCGGATGACGCCGAGCGAGCTGAAGCGGGCGGTCGGCGAGCGGGTGTTCCGCGCGTTCTTCCCCGAGCACCTGCGCAACCACGACGCCGAGGACAAGGACAACATGGTCCACCTCGGCAAGACCGACCACGGTGAGGACGTGGAGCTCAACAAGCGGGCGATGGAGTCCGACCTGTTGATCTACGTCAACATCAACCTGACCCCGATGTCCGGTGGCCCGAAGTCGGTGTCGGTGGGCCTGGCCGGCTACAACAGCCTGCGCCACCACCACAACTCGCACGTGCTGAAGCACTCGCGGTCGTTCAACGACCCGCCGAACTCGGCGATGCACCACTCGTACAACCGGATGGCCGACCTGCTCGGCGGGCACGTCAAGGTGTTCACCATCGAGACGAGCGTCAACAGCGAGTCGTTCCCGTCCGCGATGGGCTTCCTGAACAAGCGCGAGTGGGAGTGGAACCTCAAGGACCAGGCGTCCTACCTCGCGGTCAAGCGGGCCAACGAGATGCTGCCGACCAAGATGCGGCGCAAGGTCTGGCAGAGCCAGTACGCGCCGTACAAGATGACCGGCATCAACGCCGGTGCGCCGAGCGAGGTGCACCCGCTGACCATGGCCAAGGTCCACGAGCAGCAGCGGGTCGAGGTCAACGGCCAGGCCGACATCGGCATCTTCGGCGTGCCGTTCATCTGCCCCTACAACGTCAACTCGATCATGAACCCGATCCTGGTGACGTCGATGGGGCTGGGCTACCAGTTCAACATGTACCTGAACAAGCCGATCGTGCGGCAGGGCGGCGTCGGCATCTTCTACCACCCGATGCCGAACGAGTTCCATCCGGTGCACCACCCGAGCTACATCGACTTCTTCGAAGAGGTGCTGGCCGAGACGACCGACCCGGCGCAGCTGGAAGCCAAGTACGAGAAGCAGTTCGCCACCGACGAGTGGTACATCCACCTGTACCGCAACTCGTACGCGTACCACGGCGTGCACCCGTTCTACATGTGGTACTGGGCGTCGCACGCCATGGACCACCTGGGCGACGTGATCTTCGTCGGCGCGGACCGCAAGACCGCCGCACGGCTGGGCTTCCGTACCGCGACGACGCTGGGCGACGCGCTGGAGATGGCCAAGCACACGGTCGGGTCCAGCCCGGAGATCAGCTACCTGCACATGCCGCCGCTGACCCTCGCGGATGTGAGGTAGGGCCATGGGTCTGATCAGTGAGGCCAAGCTGCTGTCGCGGGGCCGGGACTGGCGTGGCCGGTCCCGCACCCCGCGCTCGGCCGAGCCGTGGGCGCACAAGCACGAGCCGAAGGAGTTCCCGACCGCGTGGGCGCGCACCCCGGTCACCGGCATCGTGCGCACCGCGATCCAGCGCGGCGTGCTCAAGCCGGTGGCCTGGAGCCAGACCCGGGTTACCGTCGAGGGGCGCGAATACCTCGACGGGCTGCGCGGCCCGGCGATCTTCATCGCCAACCACTCCAGCCACCTCGACACGCCGATGATCCTCGGTTCGCTGCCTCGCCGGTTCACCGACCGGCTGGCGGTCGGCGCCGCGGCCGACTACTTCTTCGACGCCCGCTGGCGCGCCTTCACCACCGCGCTGGTGTTCAACACCTTCCCGGTGGAGCGGTACGGGTCGCGCCGGCTGCGCGGGCTCGCCGGCCGGCTGGTCGACGACGCCTGGTCGCTGCTGCTGTTCCCGGAGGGCACCCGGTCGCAGGACGGCTGGATGAACCCGTTCAAGGTGGGCGCCGCGGCGCTGTGCATCTCCAAGGGCATCCCGTGCGTGCCGATCTCGCTGCGCGGCACGTACGGTGCCATGCCGCGCGGCCGCAACTGGCCGCGGCCGGGCCGCCCGAAGGTCGTCATCCGGTACGGCCGGCCGATGCGGGCCGAGGCCGGTGAGGGTGTGCGCGACTTCAGCTTCCGGATGATGTCCGAGGTCACCCGGCTGTGGAACGAGGAGGAGCTCGGCTGGTACGAGGCGCTGCGGGCCTCGGCCGCGGGCCAGCTCTCCGCCCCGACCGGGCCGAAGGCGATCGCCGCCGAGGCCACGCCGGCCATCGAGGCGGCCCCGGCCGCCGGTACCGACGTGGCGCCGGCCGAGCCGGCGGACGCGTCCCGGTGGCGGCGGATCTGGGAGTCCACCCGGCCGCTCGACGACGAGCGCCCCCGCCCGGTCTGGCCCGGCCGCTGAGGCACGGCGGGTACCTGCCGCCCGGCAGGTGCCCGCTCCCGGCGGACATGCCATCGCCGGCGCGGACCGCTTGATTTTCGCTGCGGCGCCCCGTTGAAAGAATCCGATCCGGATCACCGGTACGGCCCCGCCGGCGCGACGCCCGACGGGGCCGGCGCGGGTCAGCGGGCCAGCGCGGTGCGGCCCATCGAACCCCACAGCGAGGGGCCGCCGTGCATGTTCTCGGTCAGTTCGCGCTCCCAGCCGTTCTCGACCGGTACGCCGGCCTCCCGGCACGCTGCCCGGGCGACGTCGGTGGCCGGGGCGAGCTGGTCGCCCCACGCGCCGTCCTCGCCGACCAGCACGATGCGCGCGCCGCGGCGGCCGACGTACTCGATCACGGCGGTAGCACCGTCGTGCTCACTGGTGAACGCCTTGAGTCCCGCCACGATCCCGGAGGGGACCTGTTCGGACTCCGTTGAAGCCATGGGGGTATCTGGCATGTCAGTGAGGCTAGGCAGTCGATGCGCGGCCCGCGGCGGAACTCGTCAAAAGCTGTGATGCGACTTACTGCTCATCGGCCCGTTTACCGCCGGTTTAGTCCGGTCCGCGAGCGCGTCCCGGACCACCATATCGATGGGCATGACATCCCTCACCCGGGGGCCCCGTTCGGTGCCTACAGGAAGGCGTCGACGGCCAGCGCGATGAACAACAGCGTCAGGTAGGTGATCGACCAGTGGAACAGGTACATCGGCTTGATCTTCTGACCGCGCTTCTCGCGGTGCAGCAGCCGGTGCACCTCGAACAGGAACAGCGCGCCGAGCACCACCGCGACCGCGCCGTAGACCCAGCTCGTCGCGACCGGCCAGAGCGCGATCGAGCAGGCGACCATCAACCACGAGTAGATCGCCGACTCCACCAGCACCCGGCGCAGCGAGGCGACCACCGGCAACATCGGCACCCCGGCAGCGGCGTAGTCCTTCTTGAACTTGATCGCCAGCGCCCAGAAGTGCGGCGGCTGCCAGAAGAACACCACCGCGAACACCAGCCACGGCGTGATGCCCAGGCCGCCGGTCACGGCCGCCCAGCCGATCAGTACCGGTGCACTGCCGCAGGCGCCGCCCCAGAACGTGTTCGCCGCGGTGCGCCGCTTGAGCAGCAGCGTGTAGACCACGTCGTAGTAGAAGATCGCGGCGAGCGTCAGCCCGCCGGCCAGCCAGTTGGTGGTCAGCCCGATCAGCAGCACCGAGGTGACGCCGATGACCAGCCCGAACACCAGCGCCGCGCGCGGCGAGACGATGTGCCGCACCAGCGGGCGGGTCGAGGTGCGCCGCATCACCTGGTCGATGTCGCGGTCGATGTAGCAGTTGAGCGCGTTGGCGCTGCCGGCGGCGAGCGCGCCGCCCACCACCACGATCACCATCGTCACGATGCTCGGCAACCCGTGCGCGGCGAGGAACATGGCCGGCACCGTGGTGATCAGCAGCAGCTCGATGATGCGCGGCTTGGTCAGCGCCAGGTAGGCGGCGAACACCGCCCTCGCGTGCGCGGCCCGCGTCGGCGTCGAGGCAACGGCCGGGGCGGTCTCCGCGGACTGCTGCGCGTCGGAGGCTTCGCGGTCGGCGACCGTACTCACGCGGATCCAGCCACCTTCCGGCGTCGGGACGAGGAGTGCTCCTGCGAACTGCACCGGAGCCGTACTACGTGTCGTAGAACAGACTAGTGCCGCTCGGTGCGCCGGCTGCGGCAGGGTGCCGGATTCGGCGCGCCCATCTCACCCCGGAGGGACGGTGGCGAGCCGGTCACCCGCGGTACCGACGGACCCCCGGCGCACGCCCGCACGTCGCGATGAGAAACGATGGACAAACGATTGCCGACCAACGGCATCGACGACCGGCAGGGTGCGTTTCCCCTGACTACAGGTTGGCACAGGGTCCAGCAGGTGGCACGCGAGGGATCCAACCACGCTGCGTGCGCGGCGTGGGTAGGGTCGACCTGGTGGGTTTCAGGCGGGCACGTGCACGCACGCCGCACACCACCGGTTCGAAGCAACGTTGAGGACAGGAGAGCCATACCGTGACGGACACCCCATTCGAATGGTCTGAGCTCGACCGGCGCACGGTGGACACGGTCCGGGTCCTCGCCGCGGACGCCGTCGAGCAGGCGGGCAGCGGCCACCCCGGCACCGCGATGAGCCTCGCGCCGGCCGCGTACCTGCTGTTCCAGCGGGTGATGCGGCACGACCCGGCCAACCCCGACTGGGCCGGACGGGACCGCTTCGTGCTCTCCGCCGGGCACTCCAGCCTCACCCTGTACATCCAGCTCTACCTGGCCGGGTACGGCCTGGAGCTGGAGGACCTCAAGCAGCTGCGGCAGTGGCAGTCGCGGACCCCCGGGCACCCGGAGCACGGCCACACCGCCGGCGTCGAGACCACCACCGGGCCGCTCGGCCAGGGGCTCGGCAACGCGGTCGGGATGGCGATGGCGGCCCGCCGGGAGCGCGGCCTGTACGACCCGGACGCGGCGCCGCAGCGCAGCCCGTTCGACCACTTCGTGTACGCGATCTGCTCCGACGGCGACATCGAAGAGGGCATCACGCACGAGGTCAGCGCGCTGGCCGGGCACCAGCAGCTGGGCAACCTGGTCGTGCTCTACGACGACAACTACATCTCGATCGAGGACGACACCAACGTCGCCAAGTCCGAGGACGTGCTGGCCCGCTACGAGGCGTACGGCTGGCACGTGCAGAAGGTGGACTGGACCACAGGTGGCGATTATCACGAGGACCCGGAGGCGCTGTACCGGGCGATCGAGGCCGCGAAGGCGGTGACCGACAAGCCGTCGTTCATCGCGCTGCGCACCATCATCGGCTGGCCGGCGCCGAACAAGCAGAACACCGGCAAGATCCACGGTTCGGCGCTGGGCGCCGACGAGCTCGCCGCCACCAAGAAGGTCCTCGGCTTCGACCCGGAGCAGCACTTCGCAGTCGCCGACGACGTCCTGGCGCACGCCCGCAAGGCGCTGGCCCGCGGCGAGGCCGAGCAGGCCGAGTGGACCAAGGGCTACGACGCCTGGGCGAAGGCCAACCCGGAGCGGCACGCCCTGTACGAGCGGCTGTCCCGGCGGGCGCTGCCGGACGGCTGGCACACCGCGCTGCCGGAGTTCCCGGCCGACGCAAAGGGCATGGCCACCCGCAAGGCGTCCAGCAAGGTGATCAACTCGATCGCCGAGATGCTGCCCGAGCTGTGGGGCGGCTCCGCCGACCTGGCCGAGAGCAACAACACCACCATCGAGGGCGCCGAGTCGTTCCTGCCCACCGAGCACGCGACGAAGATGTTCCCCGGCGACCCGTACGGCCGGGTGCTGCACTTCGGCATCCGCGAGCACGGCATGGGCTCGATCCTCAACGGCATCGTGCTGCACGGCGGGACCCGCCCGTTCGGCGGCACGTTCCTGGTGTTCAGCGACTACATGCGGCCCGCGGTGCGGCTCGCGGCGCTGATGCAGCTGCCGGTGGTCTACGTGTGGACGCACGACTCGATCGGGCTGGGCGGCGACGGCCCGACCCACCAGCCGATCGAGCACCTGACCGCGCTGCGCGCCATCCCCGGCCTGGACGTGGTCCGGCCGGCCGACGCGAACGAGACCGCGTGGGCGTGGCGGGGTGCGCTGGAGCACACCGACCGGCCGACCGCGCTGGTGCTGTCCCGGCAGAACCTGCCGACCGTCGACCGTGCCACCCACGGCGCGGCCGAGGGCACCGCCAAGGGCGGGTACGTGCTCGCCGAGGCCGAGGGGGCCGCGCCGGAGGTGATCCTGGTGGCCACCGGCAGCGAGGTGCAGCTCGCGCTGCGCTCCCGGGACGCGCTGCAGGCCGAGGGGGTGCCGACCCGGGTGGTCTCGATGCCGTGCACCGAGTGGTTCGAGGCGCAGCCCCGGTCGTACCGGGACGAGGTGCTGCCGCCGTCGGTGCGGGCGCGCGTCTCGGTCGAGGCCGGCATCGCGCTGTACTGGCGGGGCATCGTGGGTGATCTGGGCGAGTCGGTGAGCATCGAGCACTACGGCGCCAGCGCACCCGACACCGTCCTGTTCGAGGAGTTCGGTTTCACCGTCGACAAGGTGGTGGCGGCCGCGCACCGCAGCCGCGAGCGGGTGGCCGCCATCGGCTGACCGGGAACGTTTGACGGCGGGTTTCCCGTTGAACCCATAAAGGGAACAGAACACGAACGCAGCCGCGCGCCCCGCCGGCGGGCCTGGCGAGCGGCAGGAGGTGAAAGCTCATCATGACCGACAAACTCGCCGAACTGTCCGCAGCCGGCGTGGCGCTGTGGCTCGACGACATCTCCCGGCAACGGCTCGTCTCGGGCAACCTGGACGAGCTGCGCCGGGACAAGCACGTCGTCGGCGTCACCAGCAACCCGACGATCTTCGCCAAGGCGCTGGCCGGTGCCGACGCGTACGCCTCGCAGGTCACCGACCTGGCGCGGCGCGGCGTCTCGCTGGACGAGGCCACCCGGATGATCACCACGTACGACGTGCGCTGGGCCTGCGACGTGCTGCGCCCCGAGTACGACGCGAGCGACGGGGTCGACGGCCGGGTCTCGCTGGAGGTCGACCCGCGACTCGCGCACGAGACCGACAAGACCGTCGCCGAGGCCAGCGCGCTGTGGTGGCTGGTGGACCGGCCGAACCTGTTCATCAAGATCCCGGCCACGCCGGAGGGCGTGCCGGCGATCACCGCCACCCTGGCGGAGGGCATCAGCGTGAACGTGACGCTGATCTTCGGCCTGGAGCGGTATGCCGAGGTGATCGACGCGTTCTTCGCCGGGCTGGAGCAGGCCAAGGCGAACGGGCACGACCTGTCCCGGCTGACCAGCGTCGCGTCGTTCTTCGTCTCCCGGGTCGACACCGAGGTGGACAAGCGCCTGGACGCGATCGGCGGCCCGGAGGCGGACAAGCTGCGCGCCACCGCGGCGATCGCCAACGCCCGGCTCGCCTACCAGCTGTACGAGCAGAAGTTCGCCTCCGAGCGGTGGCAGGCACTGGCCGCGGCCGGCGCGAAGCCGCAGCGTCCGCTGTGGGCCTCCACCAGCACCAAGGACCCGAACCTGCGCGACACCCTGTACGTGGAGGAGCTCGTCGCCCCGGGCGTGGTGAACACCGCGCCGGAGAAGACCATCCTCGCCTACGCCGACCACGGGGAGACCCGCGGTGACACCATCACCGGCAACTACGCCGACGCGCAGCAGGTGATGGAGTCACTCAGGGCGCTGGGCGTCGACTTCGACGACGTGACCGCGGTGCTGGAGCGCGAGGGCGTGGAGAAGTTCGAGAAGAGCTGGCAGGAGCTGCTGGACAGCGTGTCCGACCAGCTCGGCCAGGCGAAGTGACCGCATCCGCGGACGAACCCGCGGCCGCCGGGCGTAACCGCCCGGCGGCCACCGATGCAGGGAGGGCACCAGTGAGGCGGTCCGCCGCCACCGAGCCTGTCAAGGCTCGCAACCCGCTGCGCGATCCGCAGGATCGCCGGCTGCCGCGGGTACCGGAGCCGTGCGCCTTGGTGATCTTCGGGGTCACCGGCGACCTGGCCCGCAAGAAACTGATTCCGGCCGTCTACGACCTCGCGAACCGGGGGCTGCTGCCGCCCGGTTTCGTCATGCTGGGCTTCGCCCGGCGCGACTGGGGGCACGGCGACTTCGAGTCCATCGCCCGGGACGCGGCGCAGCAGCATGCGCGTACCCCGTGGCGGGAGCAGGTGTGGGCCCGGCTGTCGGGCAGCATCAAGTTCGTACCGGGCTCGTTCGACGACGACGAGGCGTTCGACACGCTCGCCGCCACCCTGGACAAGCTGCGCGAGACGCACGGCATCCCCGGCAACGCGGCGTTCTACCTGTCGATCCCGCCGCCGGCGTTCCCGACCGTGCTCAAGCAGCTGGAGCGCACCGGGATGGCCGACAACGACAAGTCCGGCGGCTGGCGCCGGGTGGTGGTGGAGAAGCCGTTCGGGCACGACCTGGACTCGGCACGGGAGCTCAACGGCCTGGTGGACAACGTGTTCACCCCGCACGACGTGTTCCGCATCGACCACTACCTCGGCAAAGAGACGGTGCAGAACATCCTGGCACTGCGCTTCGCCAACACGCTGTTCGAGCCGGTCTGGAACTCGCACTACGTCGACTCGGTGCAGATCACGATGGCCGAGGACGTCGGCATCGGTACCCGCGCCGGGTTCTACGACGCGGCCGGCGCCGCCCGGGACGTGCTGCAGAACCACCTGCTGCAGCTGCTGACGATGGTGGCGCTGGAGGAGCCGGTCAGCTTCGACTCCGAGTCGCTGCGGGTGGAGAAGCTGAAGGTGCTGCGGGCGATCACGCTGCCCGACGACACCAAGCGCTACGCCATCCGCGGGCAGTACAGCCAGGGATGGGTCGCCGGCGAGCGCGCGATCGGCTACCACCAGGAGAAGGACGTCCCGGCCGACTCGACCACCGAGACCTACGTCGCGGTCCGGCTCGGCGTGCAGAACCGGCGGTGGGCCGGGGTGCCGTTCTACATCCGGGCCGGCAAGCGGCTGCCGCGGCGGGTCACCGAGATCGCGGTGTCGTTCAAGACCGCGCCGCACCTGCCGTTCGCCAAGACCGACACCGAGGAGCTGGGCCACAACCAGCTGGTGATCCGGGTCCAGCCGGACGAGGGCGTCACGCTCAAGTTCGGGTCGAAGGTGCCCGGCAGCGCCATGGAGGTCCGCGACATCGCGATGGACTTCCTGTACGGCGAGGCGTTCACCGAGTCCTCCCCGGAGGCGTACGAGCGGCTCATCCTGGACGTGCTGATCGGCGACAAGACGCTGTTCCCGAACTCCCAGGAGGTCGAGGAGAGCTGGAAGATCGTCGACCCGCTCGAGGAGTACTGGACGAACACCACGCCCTACCACTACCGGGCCGGTGAGTGGGGCCCGCGCGAGGCCGACGAGATGCTGGCCCGCGATGGTCGGACCTGGAGGCGGCCGTGATCGCACTGTGGGACACCACCGGTCAAGAGGTGGTCAAGGCACTGGCCGCGGAGCGGCGCAGCGCGGGCGGCGTGACCAGCGGCCTGGCGTTGACGCTGATCGCCGTGGTCGACGAGCGGCACGTGCGCGACACCGAGCAGGCCGCGATGATCGCCGCGCAGCAGCACCCGTGCCGGCTGATCATCGTGGTCCGGCGCAACGTGCTCGACCAGGACTCCCGGCTGGACGCCGAGATCATGGTCGGCGGCCGGCTCGGCCCGTGCGAGGCGGTCATCATGCGCATGCACGGCCGGCTCGCGCTGCACGCCGAGTCGGTGGCGCTGCCGTTGCTGGCCCCGGACGTCCCGGTGGTCACCTGGTGGCACGGCGACCCGCCGGAGAAGATCGCGTACGACCCGCTGGGGGTGGTCGCCGACCGGCGCATCACCGACACCGCGCAGGCGGCCGACCCGGACGCGGCGCTGAAGTGGCGGGCCGAGGACTACGCGCCGGGCGACACCGACCTGGCCTGGACCCGGCTGACACCCTGGCGCACCACGCTGGCCGGCGCGTACGACACCGCCGACGGGGTGGCCGCCGACAAGGTGACGATCAAGGGCGACCGGCACGACCCGAGTGCCCGGCTGTTGGGCGGCTGGCTGCAGGCGCGGCTGGGCGTCAAGCCGACGTACGCCGACGGGGACGGCAAGGCGATCGCCTCGGTCGAGGTGACCGTGAAGTCCGGCGGCACGCTGAGCGTCACCGCGGACGACGGTACGGCGGTGCTCAGCCGCACCGGGTTCCCGGACCGGACGATGCCGCTGCTGCGGCAGCCGCTCGGTGAGGAGCTGGCCGAGGAGCTGCGCCGGCTCGACCCGGACGAGCCGTACGCGGCCGCCCTGTCGTCGACCACCGGCATCAGGGGCCTGAACGACCGGGAGAGCCAGCGGGTACACATCTGGCACGACCCGGCGCTGGCGGAGAAGCCGGAGCCGGACGAGCCGGACACGCCGCCACCGGCGGCACGCAAGAAGCCGGCGAAGTCCGGCAAGTGAGCCGGGACCCGGGGCGCGTCGACATGGCGCGCCCCGGGTCGTCTCGGCATCCGATCGACCGCGGCCCGTCGGCGCACCGCCGGGTCGCCGAGCAACAGGGAACGGAGAGACCGGTGAGTTCGAGGGTGATCGTGCACGCCGACGCCGGGGTGCTGGCGGAGGCGGTCGCGGCCCGGCTGACCACCCGGCTGCTGGACGCGCAGGCCGCCCGCGGGGTGGCCAGCGTGGTGCTGACCGGTGGGCGGATCGCGGACGCGGTGCACCGGGCGGTGGCCGCCTCCCGCGCCAGGGACGCGATCGACTGGTCCCGGGTCGACGTGTGGTGGGGCGACGAGCGGTTCCTGCCGGCCGGCGACCCGGAGCGCAACGAGACGCAGGCGCGCGCCGCGCTGCTGTCGGCGGTACCGCTGGATCCGGCGCGGGTGCACCCGATGCCGGCGAGCGACGGGCCGGACGGTGACGACGCGCAGGCGGCCGCGGAACGGTACGCGGCAGCGCTCGCCACGGCGGCCGGGCCGGGTCACCAGACGATCCCGTACTTCGACGTGCTGATGCTCGGGGTCGGCGAGGACGGGCACGTGGCGTCGCTGTTCCCGGAGCACCCGGCGGCGCACCCGGACTCGTACGGCGAGGCCACGGTGATCCCGGTGCACAACGCGCCGAAGCCGCCGCCGACCCGGTTGAGCCTGACTCCCCCGGTGATCGACTCCGCCGAGGAGGTGTGGCTGGTCGCGTCCGGCGCCGGCAAGGCACGGGCGGTCGAGCTGGCGCTGGCCGGCCCGGGCCCGGTGCAGTTGCCGGCCGGTGGGGTGCACGGCACCCAGGACACGGTGTGGCTGCTCGATCAGGCCGCGGCCGCCGGCGTCCCCGCCCGGTTCCGTTCCCCGCTTCGTTAGGTCTGCGGCCCCGGGCGACGGCCTTCGTCGCTCTCCTCGGGGCTCGGCACCCGCCGATCGGCACACCACCCGGTGTACCGGTCGGCGGCTGGCTACGCTCGTTCGCCGCGGAGTCGGGCGAGCGCCTCGGCGAGGATCGCCTCGCCATCGCTGTCGCTGCGGCGTTCCTTCACGTACGCGAGGTGGGTCTTGTACGGCTCGGTGCGCGGTCGCTCGGGCGGGTTGTCCCGGTCGCGTCCGGCCGGCAGGCCGCACCGCGGGCAGTCCCAGGTGTCGGGTGCCGCGGCACCCGCCGAGAACAGCGGCCGAGCCTCATGACCGTTCGCGCACCAGTAACTGACGTGCTGCCGGGGGGCCGGTTCGGCGTGATCGGCCCAGCGTGCCGGGCCGGCGCCGACTCGTGTTCCACGGATGGCGCTGTTGCCAGTGGCCACGGTTTCTCGCTCCTGTCTTCGCGCTGGGGGGTGCAGAACGCAAGACACCACGCGAGTCCGCCACGACGGGCCGGGACAGACTCAGCGCGCGGCCGCATTGCGGCCGCGCGCTGAGTTTATGACGAATCCCCTGTTCAGGCACCTGCCCGGGGGTGATTTTCACATTACGACTTAGCTTGGAACACTTTCAGCAACAATCCGAGGCCGACAATGCAGGCGAACCACAGCACGCCGCAGATGACGGTGAACCGGTCCAGGTTCTTCTCCGCGACCGACGAACCGGACAGGCTCGACGACACACCGCCACCGAACATGCTGGACAGCCCGCCGCCCTTGCCGCGGTGCAGCAGGATCAGCAGCACCATCACGCCGCTGGTGGCGAACAGGAGGCCGGTCAGGACGTACACCAACCAGTTCATGCGGGGCGAATCCTCTCGGGTACATCGGGCGGTCCGGTCGCGCCGGGTCGACACGTCGGGCGGGCCGCACGCAATCAGAGCAGGGCGCCGCACACCGTGACCGGTGTCCCAGCATAACCGGCCATCGGCGCACGACCACGGGCAGACCCGTACCGAAACGCGCCGGCCGGCGGCCTCGACGGTACCCGTCGATCACGCTCGGCGCAGGCCCAGGCCCAGCACGTCCGGCTCACCGTAGACCGGCTGCATGACCGCGCCGCCGACATCGCCGCCGTACATCGCCAGGCCCCGCTCGTACAGGATCGGCACCACCGCGCCGCGGTCCCGGACGGCGGCGTCCACGGCGGCCCAGCCGGCGTCCTGCCGCCGGCGGCTGGTCGCGGCCTGCGCGGCGTCGATCATGTCGTTCACGGCCGGATCGTCGAGCTGGGACAGGTTGTAGTTGCCACCCGTGGCGTTGCCCTCCAGCAGCCGGCCGTCGAACAGCGTCGGCAGGTACGAGGAGCCGTTCGGCCAGTCCGGTACCCAGGCCGCGAGGACCAGGTCGTGCTCGGCCCGGGGATCGCCGACCACGTCGTAGAAGCGGGACTTGGGGATCGCGTTGGCGTGCACCTGGACGCCGATGCGCTGCAGCGAGTCGACGATCGTCTGCGCCGCCCAGCGGAAGCTCGACACGTCCTGGTAGTCCAGCGTCAGCTGGTCGGGGCACCGGCCGGTACGGCCGATCAGCGACACCGCCGCGGACAGGTCACCGGCCGGGGCGGCGACGGTGGGATGCCGGACGGTCGGCGCGATGTCGCGCGGCAGCATCGTGGCGGCGTAGTCGCCGGCGACGAACCCGCCGACCGCCATCCGGTACGCCTGCTTGTCCAGCACGTGCCCGATCGCCCGCCGGCAGCGCAGGTCGGTGACCCGCCGGGTGTTGATCGCGAGGTAGCGGATCGCGCCGGTCGGGCCGGACACGGTCCGGGCACTCTGCTCCGGATCGTTGATGACCTGCTGGACGAAGTTCGCCGGCACGTTGTAGTCGAGCTGGATCGAGGCGCGGGCGTTGCCGCGGTCGGTGACCAGCGCGTCGGTCGACCAGCCGGGGTCGGCGCCGAACCGCACCACGAACCGGTCCGGGTACGCCGGCCGGATCGGGTCGCTGGCCGCACGCCAGTACCGGTTGCGGGTCAGCACCAGCTCGCTGTCGGTCCGGCGGGCGATCCGGTACGGGCCGTCGGAGGCCGGCCGGGCGTCGTAGTCGCCGCGGGCGTCGAGGTCCGGACGCACCGGCGCGAACACCGGCATCGCCACCACGTCGCCGAAGTCCCCGCACGGCCGGCGAAGGTGGAAGGTCACCGTCCGGCCGTCGCAGCGCACCGAGGACAGCCCGGGCGCCGACGCGTCGCCGGGTGGCGGCCCGTGGTACCCGGCGGTGTCGGCGAGCAACTGCCGCGGGTAGCTCGGGCCACCGGCCGCGGCGGGCGCGAAGCTGCGCTCCACGCCGTACCGCAGCTGCGCGCAGGTGACCGGCTTGCCGTCGGCCCAGCGGGCGCCGGTTCGCAGGGTGAACCGCCAGGTGCGGTTGCCGTCGGAGGCCCGGCCGAGGTCGGTGGCGAGGTCCGGGTGCACCGTCACGCCGACCCCGTTCGGGTTGGTACGAAAGGCGGTCAGGGTGCGGTAGATCAGGCGGCTGACGTTGAGCGCGGCCGTGGTGAAGGTGCGCTGCGGGTCCAGGTGCGCGAACCCGTTGGACTCGGCGAGCAGGTAGACGGTCCCGCCGCGGCGCAGTACGCGGGCCGGCTCGGCGTGGCCGGCCGGCCCGGAGCAGCCGGCGGCGACGGCCAGCAGCGCCGTCCCGATGGCAGCGATCCCCACGATCCGCACATTGTGTAGCCATACAAGTACTCCGCGCACCCTGCGAAGATAGCCTCGGCCGGGGCGCGACCGCCGAGCAGGGCACGCATGCCGCGACCGTGACGACCTCGATGGAAACGGGTCGGTGGAAACGGGTCGGTGGAAACGGAGAGGACGGCACCGTGTCGATGGGTGCGGCCCGGACCGCCGCGCGGGTGGCGCTGTGGGTGTTCGTCGGCGTCGCCGCGCTCGGACTCGTTGCGCTGTCCCCGCTGCTGATCTGGCCGCTGCTGCACGCCCACACCGACGCCGACTGGCGGCGGCTCGGCGCGGTCGGCGACACGTACGGCGGGGTCGCCGCGATCGTCTCCGGTGTCGCCCTGCTCGGCGTGGCCGGATCGCTCGTCCTGCAACGGCGACAGAGCCGGATCGAGCGCGAGTACGCGTTCCGCGAGTATCACCGCGAGATGCTGCGGATGTCGATGGACGATCCGGCGCTCGCTGCGTGCTGGGGGCCGCAGCGTGACACCGGCCTGGCGGTCGACGTCCACTTCTACGTGACCCTGATGATCGGCTACTGGCACGCCGGCTGGCTGGTCGGCGCGTTCAACGAGCAACGGCTGCGGCTGAGCCTGCGAACGTTCTTCGCCGGCGACATCGGCCGCCGCTCCTGGCGCGAGCACGACAGCCAGCGGATGATCGGGCGCTCCCGGCGCAGCCGCCGCTTCTTCCGCATGGTCGAGCAGGAGTACCGCACCGCGGTCGCGGCCGGGCCGCCGGTCACCGTGCGACCACGGGTGCGCACGACACGGCCGACCACCGCACCGCAGCGGAACGAACGCACCCTGCCCGCCGCGACCGGTCCGGACACGGCGGCGGCAACGGCGGACACTGGCGCCGCGACGCAGCCGGTACGGCGGGGTGGTCCGGCCGGCCGCACGCTCGCCACGGGCGTGGGAGCACTCGTGGTGGGCGCCGCGATCGGGTGGTGGATACGCGAAAGGGGCGGACGCCGCGGCGCCCGCCCCTGACCACTGGTCGGCCTCAGCCGAACAGGTCGCGGTAGCGGCAGATCAGCACGAACTCCTCGACGTCCAGGCTGGCCCCGCCAACCAGGGCGCCGTCGATGTCCGGCTGCGCCATGATCCCGGCGATGTTCTTCGACTTCACCGAACCGCCGTAGAGGATGCGGATCTGCTCGGCCACCTCCGGCGAGTACAGCTCGGCCAGCCGGACCCGCAGCGCCGTGATGACCTCCTGCGCGTCCTCGGGCGTCGCGGTCTCGCCGGTACCGATCGCCCAGACCGGCTCGTACGCCACCACCAGGGAGACGGCCTGCTCGGCCGTGACGCCCTTGAGCGCGGCGCCCAGCTGCTCGGTGCAGTGCGCGACGTGACCGTCCGCCTTGCGCACGTGCAGACCCTCGCCGACGCACAGGATCGGCGCGATCTCGTGCTTGATCGCCGCCCGCAGCTTGGCGTTGACGACCGCGTCGTCCTCGCCGTGATGCTCGCGCCGCTCCGAGTGCCCGACCAGCACGTACGAACAGCCGAGCTTGGCGAGCATCACGCCGGAGATGTCCCCGGTGTAGGCACCCGAGTCGTACGGCGAGAGGTCCTGCGCGCCGTACCCGATCAGCAGCTTGTCGCCGGCCACCAGGGTCTGCACGCTGCGGATGTCGGTGAACGGGGGCAGCACCACCGTTTCCACCGCCGACAGCTGCTTCTCGTTCAGCGAGAACGCGAGCTTCTGGGTCAGCGCGATGGCCTCGAGATGGTTGAGGTTCATCTTCCAGTTGCCCACCATCAGCGGCCGGCGGCCCGGCACCGCCTCGGGCTTCTTCGCCATCGGTTCAGGCCTCCAACGCCGCGACGCCGGGCAGGGTCTTGCCCTCCAGGTACTCCAACGAGGCGCCGCCACCGGTGGAGATGTGCGAGAAGCTCGCCTCGTCCACCCCCAGCGCGCGCACCGCGGCGGCCGAGTCGCCACCCCCGACCACGCTGAACCCGGCGCCGGCCACGGCCTCGGCGACCGCCTTCGTACCCGCCGCGAACGGCTCGTACTCGAAGACGCCCATCGGGCCGTTCCAGAACACGGTGGCCGCGCCGGCCAGCTTCCCCGCGAACGCCCGCGCCGTCTCCGGGCCGATGTCGAGGCCCTTGTCGCCGGCGCCGATCGCGTCGACGCCGACCACCCGGGTCTCCGCGGTGGCCGACAGCTCGGCCGCGACCACCACATCGGTGGGCAGCACGATCTTGGCGCCCGCCTCGGCCAGCAGCTGCTTGCAGGTGTCGATCTGGTCGGCCTCCAGCAGCGAGTCACCGACCCCGTGGCCCTGCGCAGCCAGCAGGGTGAAGCACATCCCGCCGCCGATCAGCAGCGCGTCCACCTTCGGCAGCAGGTTGTTGATGACGCCGAGCTTGTCGGACACCTTCGCCCCGCCGAGCACCACCACGTACGGCCGCTTCGGGTCGCTGGTCAGCGTCGACAGCGTGTCCAGCTCACGCACCACCAGGCCGCCGGCGAAGTGCGGCAGCAGCTTCGGCACGTCGTAGACGCTCGCGTGCTTGCGGTGCACCGCGCCGAACGCGTCGTCCACGTACGCCTCGCCGTAGCGGGCCAGCTTCACCGCGAACTCGCCGCGCTGCGCGTCGTCCTTGCTGGTCTCCCCGGCGTTGAAGCGCAGGTTCTCCAGCAGCGCGACCTCCCCGGCCGCGAGCGAGGCGGTGACGGCGTCGGCCGACTCCCCCACCGTGTCGGTCGCGAACGCCACCGGCGCCCCCAACAGCTCGGAGAACCGGGCCGCGACCGGGGCCAGCGAGTACTTCGGGTCCGGGGCGCCCTTCGGGCGGCCCAGGTGCGAGCAGACCACCACGTGCGCGCCGGCCTCGGCCAGCGCCCGGATGGTCGGCAGCACCGCGCGGATCCGGCCGTCGTCGGTCACCGTGACCGACTCCTCGGTGTGCCGCAGCGGCACGTTCAGGTCGGCGCGCACCAGCACGCGCCGACCGGAGACGCCCTCCGCGAGCAGATCGTCCAGGGTTCGCATGAACGTCCTTACAGGTCGGCGCCGACGAGCTTGACCAGGTCCACCAGCCGGTTGGAGTAGCCCCACTCGTTGTCGTACCAGCCGAGGACCTTGACCTGGTTGCCGATGACCTGGGTCAGCGGCGCGTCGTAGATGCAGGACGCCGGGTCGGTGACGATGTCGCTCGACACGATCGGGTCCTCGTTGTACTTCAGGTAGCCCGACAGCGGGCCGGACTCGGCGGCCGCCTGGTACGCCGCGTTCACCGCCTCGACCGTCGGGGCCTCACGCAGCAGCACGGTCAGGTCGGTGGCCGAACCGGTCGGCACCGGCACCCGCAGCGCGGCACCGGTGAGCTTGCCGTTCAGCTCCGGCAGCACCAGGCCGATCGCCTTGGCCGCACCCGACGACGCCGGTACGACGTTGATCGCCGCCGCGCGCGCCCGGCGCAGGTCCTTGTGCGGGCCGTCCTGCAGGTTCTGGTCCTGGGTGTAGGCGTGGATCGTGGTCATCAGACCACTCTCGATGCCGAACGCGTCGTTCAGCACCTTCGCCAGCGGGGCCAGGCAGTTCGTGGTGCAGGACGCGTTCGAGATGACGTGGTGCTTGGCCGCGTCGTACTGGTCGTCGTTGACGCCCAGCACCACGGTCAGATCCTCGCCCTTGGCCGGGGCGGAGATCACGACCTTCTTCGCGCCGGCGTCCAGGTGGCCGCGGGCGTCCTCGGCCTTGGTGAACCGGCCGGTGGACTCGACCACCACGTCGGCGCCCAGGTCCTTCCACGGCAGGCCGGACGGGCCGACCTTCTCCGCCAGCGCCACGATGCGCTTGCCGTCGACCGTGATCGACTTCTCGTCGTGGCTGATCTCGGCGGGCAGCCGGCCCAGCACCGAGTCGTACTTGAGCAGCTGCGCGATCGTGGCCGTGTCGCCCAGATCGTTGTAGCCCACGACCTCCACGTCGGCGCCCTGCTCGAGCGCGGCACGGAAGAAGTTGCGGCCGATCCGGCCGAAGCCGTTGATGCCAACGCGGATGGTCACGCGACCCATCTCCTCACCAGAATGTCCGCCGGCCGCAGCCGGCCCGTCGTTGTCACAGGTGTGGGACCGCCTCGCCGCCGGTCCACGGGCACCCGGCACGCCGCCACCGTCGGCAGCGACGCTCGAACGCCGCCACTGCCGGCGGGGAGCGAGCCGTCGGCCTCGTCGCCGAACACACCCGACCCTATCGTTGCGACCCGCACCGGCCGTGAGCGGCCGGCGCTACGGCCAGCAGACACCGCCGCGGGCGCAGGCGAACCCCGAACCGCGAACCGGTGACGCTGCTCATGCCTCGCTGGCAAGCATCTCCGCGGTCACCGCCGACTCGGTGTCCGGGATCGACCGGTCGTGCGCCTGCTTGTCCGCCAATGCCAGCAACCGTCGGATGCGTCCCGCAATCGCGTCCTTGGTCAGCGGCGGGTTGGCCAGCGCGCCCAGCTCCTCCAGCGACGCCTGCCGGTGCTCCAGCCGGAGCCGGCCCGCGACCACCAGGTGGTCCGGCGCCTCCGCGCCGAGGATCTCCAGCGCCCGGGTGACCCGCGCCGCCGCCGCCACCGCGGCCCGCGCCGACCGGCGCAGGTTGGCGTCGTCGAAGTTGGCCAGCCGGTTCGCGGTCGCCCGCACCTCCCGGCGGACCCGGCGCTCCTCCCACGCCAGCACGCTGGCATGCGCACCGAGCCGGGTCAGCATCGCGCCGATCGCATCGCCGTCCTTGACCACCACCCGGTCGATGCCGCGCACCTCCCGGGCCTTGGCCATGATGCCGATCCGGCGGGCCGCGCCGACCAGCGCCAGCGCCGCCTCCGGCCCCGGGCAGCTGACCTCCAGCGAGCAGGACCGGCCCGGCTCGGTCAGCGAGCCGTGCGCGAGGAACGCACCCCGCCAGGCCGCGACCGCGCAGCACACGCTCGCCGACACCACGTGCGGTGGCAGCCCGCGGGCCGGTCGGCCGCGCAGGTCCAGCAGGCCGGTCTGGCGGGCCAGCGCCTCGCCGTCCCGGACCACCCGGACGATGTAGTGGCTGGCCTTGCGCAGCCCACCGGACGCGAGCACGTGGATCTCACTCGGGTAGCCGTACACCTCGGCGATCTCGCGGCGCAGCCGGCGCGCCGCGGCGCCGGTGTCCAGCTCCGCCTCGACCACCACGTGGCCACCCATGATGTGCAGGCCGTCGGCGAAGCGCAGCATCGCCGCCATCTCCGCCTTCCGGCAGCACGGCTTGGTGACATCGACCCGGCTCAGCTCGTCCTTCACGGCCCCCGTCATGGCCATCGTGTCGCTCACCTCACGTCCACTCGGTCCACCTGGGAACCGAGGATCGGCTTGTTCGAACCGAGAATGCCCTCGAGTGCCGCGGCCAGCGCGGCCGGATCGTGGCGCGGTGCACCGTCGGCGGCGGCCACCCGCGCCGTGACCAACCGGGCACCCAGTGATTCTGCCGCAAGCCCCAACGGCGCCTGCTCCCCCATCGCCCGTACGTCGGCCAGCACCACGTCGGCCCGCAGCTGCGGCAGGTAGCGGGTCAGCTCCGCCAGGTGGTCGGCGGCCGACAAACCGCTGGTCTCCGACTCGGTGGCGAGGTTGAGAGTCACCAGCCGTTGCGCCGGACTCGCCACGATCGCCGACCGCAGCTCGGGCACCAGCAGGTGCGGAATCACGCTGGTGTACCAGGAGCCGGGGCCGAGCAGCAGCCAGTCGGCGGCACCGATCGCGGCCACCGCCTCGGCGCAGGCGGCCGGCGAGTCGGGCACCAGCCGTACCTCCCGGACCGCTCCGGTACTCACCGCGAGCTCGTGCTGCCCCCGCACGGTGACGGTGTCGCCCGGACGGGCCGGGTCGGCACCGCGCACGCTCGCCTCGATCGACAGCGGGATACGCGACATCGGCAGCACCCGGCCGGTCGCCCGGACCAGTTCGGCGGCATGGTCCAGCGCCGCCACCGGATCGTCGAACACCTCGAACAGCCCGAGCAGCAGCAGGTTGCCCACCGCGTGCCCGGCCAGCTCGTCGTCCCCGGCGAACCGGTGCTGCATCAACCGGGCGTTCGTCGCGCTCGTGTCGTCGTCGGCGGCCAGCGCGGCCAGCGCCTGGCGCAGATCGCCGGGCGGCAGGATCGGCCGGGACCGGCGCAGCCGGCCGCTCGACCCGCCGTTGTCGGCGACCGTCACCACCGCGGTCGGCGCGCAGCCCAGCCGGCGCAGCGCCCGCAGCATGGCGGACAGCCCGTGCCCGCCGCCGAACGCGACCACGTTGCCGACCGACCGCTGCGGGGAGCTGGCGCGCTCCGCCGCCGTCATTCGCGCCCCAGATCGCGATGCTGGGCGTGCGCGGCGAGGCCGGCGTCTCGCAGCCGGCCGGCCAGCGCCTCGCCGATCGCCACGCTGCGGTGCTTGCCGCCGGTACACCCCACCGCCACGGTCAGGTACCGCTTGCCCTCCCGCTCGAAGCCGCCGGCGGACGCCTCGATCAGCTCGGCGTACCCGGAGACGAAGGTCTGCGCGCCGGGCTGCCCCAACACGTACGCGCTGACGTCGGGTTGCAGGCCGGTGTGGTCGCGCAGCTCCGGCACCCAGAACGGGTTCGGCAGGAACCGCGCGTCGACCACGAAGTCGGCGTCCGGGGGCAGTCCGTACTTGAAGCCGAAGGACAGCACGGTGATCCGCAGGGTGCGCACGTCCGGCGTGCCGAACAGCTCCTCGACCCGGGCCCGCAGCTGGTTGACGTTGAGCTGGCTGGTGTCGATGAGCACGTCGGACTCCGAGCGGGCACCGGCGAGCAGCGCGCGTTCGGCCGCGATTCCGTCCGCCAGCCGGCCGTCGCCCTGCAACGGATGCGAGCGCCGGACCGACTCGAACCGGCGGATCAACACCTCGTCGTCGGCGTCCACGAACACCACGTGCGGCCGGAACCCGCGCTCGCGCAACGCCCGGACCGCGCCGGCCAGATCGGTGGAGAACGCGCGGCTGCGCACGTCCAGCACCATCGCGGTGCGCCGGGTCGCCCCGCCCGAGCGGTACGCCAGCTCGGCCATGGTGACCATCAGCGCCTGCGGCAGGTTGTCGACCACGTAGTAGCCGACGTTCTCCAGCGCGCGGGCCACCGTGGACCGGCCGCCGCCGGAGACGCCGGTGACGATCACCAGCTCCATCTCGGCATGCTGCGGCCCGTCCCGTTCACCGTCGCCGGTCGCGCCGCCGGCACGGTCGGCCGTCACGGCCTGCTGGTTGTTCACTCGCCCCCCTCGTGACCGGCACGCCGGTCACCGGTCCGGTCGGCATCGCCGACCACTCCCCCGTCCGCCGGTCCCCCGTCCGCCGGTGCGGCTGCCACACCGGAGGTTACGTCGGCGGTGCCTGGATCGGGGCCGGTGACGACACCGTGTCCAGCTGTCGTGTCGCCCCCGGACGCGTCGTCCGACCTCGCCGCGTCGTCCGACCTCGCCGCGTCGTCCGGGTGCAGGGCGTGGAAGACCAGTGCCGCCGTGCGTGGGCCGACACCGGACACCTCGGCGATCTCCTCCACCCGGGCCGAACGCAGCCGCTTCACCGAACCGAAGCGGCGCAGCAGCGCCTTGCGCCGCACCTCGCCCAACCCCGGCACCTCGTCCAGCGCCGAGGTCGTCATCCGCTTGGAACGACGCTGCCGGTGGTAGGTGATGGCGAACCGGTGCGCCTCGTCCCGGACCCGCTGCAGCAGGTAGAGGCCCTCGCTGGTGCGCGGCAGGATCACCGGGTACTCGTCGACGGCGCTCGGCAGCCACACCTCCTCCAGCCGCTTGGCGAGGCCGCACACCGCCACGTCGTCGATGCCCAGCTCGGCGAGCACGCCGGCCGCGGCGTCCGCCTGCGGCTGTGCGCCGTCCACCACCACCAGCTGCGGCGGGTACGCGAACCGGCGGGGTCGGCCCGTCGTCGGGTCGATGCCCGGTAGCGGCCCGGCGACCGCGTCGCCGGTGCTCGCATCCTCCGCCGCCTCGTCGCCGACGTCGTCACCGCCGATCGGATCACCCGACTGCGCCCGCGCCTCCAGATAGCGGGAGAACCGGCGGCGCAGGATCTCGGCCATCGCCGACACGTCGTCGGTACCGGTGCCGTCCGGGTTGCCGCGCACCGCGAACCGGCGGTACTCGCTCTTGCGGGCCAGGCCGTCCTCGAACACGACCATGCTCGCCACCACGTCGGTGCCCTGGATGTGCGAGATGTCGTAGCACTCGATCCGCAGCGGCGCGGTGTCCATCCCCAGCGCGTCGGCGATCTCCTGCAGCGCCTTGCTGCGCGCCGTCAGGTCGCTGGAGCGGCGCAGCTTGTGCTGCGCCAGCGACTGGCCGGCATTGCGCTCCACCGTCTCGTACAGGGCGCGCTTGTCGCCGCGCTGCGGCACCCGCAGCCGCACCCGCGACCCGCGCCGCTCCGACAACCACTCGGCGAGCGTGTCGGCGTCCGCCGGCAGCTGCGGTACCAGCACCTCCCGCGGGATGTTCGCCGACTCCGGCGAGTCGCTCGCGCCGTAGACCTGGGTGCAGAACTGCTCGACCAGATCGGCGGTGCTCAGGTCCTCGACCTTCTCCACGACCCAGCCGCGCTGGCCGCGCACCCGCCCGCCGCGCACGTGGAACACCTGGACCGCGGCCTCCAGCGGGTCCTCGGCGAACGCCACCACGTCGGCGTCGGTACCGTCCGGCAGCACCACCGCCTGCTTCTCCACCGCGCGGCGCAGCGCCGCCAGGTCGTCCCGGATCCGCGCCGCCCGCTCGAACTCCAGCTGCTCGGACGCCGCGGCCATCTCGCGCTGCAGCCGCCGGTCCATCTTGTCGGTGTGCCCGGCCATGAAGTCGCAGAAGTCGTCGACGATCGCGCGGTGCTCCTCGGCGCTGACCCGGCCCACGCACGGCGCCGAGCACTTGCCGATGTAGCCGAGCAGGCACGGCCGGCCGATCTGCCCGGACCGCTTGAACACCCCGGCCGAACAGGTGCGGGCCGGGAACACCCGCAGCAGCAGGTCGAGCGTCTCACGGATCGCCCAGGCGTGCGAGTACGGCCCAAAGTAGCGCACCCCCTTGCGCTTGGCGCCGCGCATCACCTGCAGCCGCGGGTACTCCTCGTTGAGGGTGACGGCGAGGTAGGGGTAGCTCTTGTCGTCGCGGTACTTGACGTTGAACCGCGGATCGAACTCCTTGATCCAGCTGTACTCCAGCTGCAGCGCCTCGACCTCGCTGGACACCACCGTCCAGTCGACCCGGGCCGCGGTGGTGACCATCTGGAAGGTGCGCGGGTGCAGCCCGGCAGGATCGGCGAAGTACGAATTGAGCCGGTTGCGCAGGCTCTTCGCCTTGCCGACATAGATCACCCGGCCGCTCGGGTCACGAAACCGGTACACCCCGGGCGCATCGGGAATCGTGCCCGGCGCTGGGCGGTAGCTCGACGGATCCGGCACCTGCCAAGCCTATCCACCGGTACCGACAGCCCCGCAGCTGCACGCCGCTGTGTCGGTACCGGCGGTCACCGTTGTCCTGGCTGGCTAGGGTCGGGGACGGTCCGGGCCAGCACCGGTCCCCGGCGGGTGAGGAGGAGCGGTGAGCGTGCCACCATCCGGGCCCACGCCGCCCGGGTACGACCCGACCGGAGCGGCGCCGCCCCCGTCGCCGCCCGACCCCGCGGCGCCGGGCGCACCGTCGGACCCGGTCGCCGCGTGGCGGCCCGGCCCACCCGCCGAGGACCCGGCGCCGCCCGACCCGGCTCCGACCGCATCGGCGCCGGGCTGGAATCCGTACGCGTCCCGGACCGAGTGGGCCGACGGCCGGGTCGGCGAGGGCGGCGGGACACCGCCCGCCTGGCAGCGCCGGGTGCGGATCCGGCGCCGTCGATGGCCGGTGCTTCTCGGCGTCTCGGCCACCTGCGTACTGCTGATACTGGCCGGCGTGGTGGTGGTCGGCCTGCTCTGGATCCGGTCGGCGGCACCGGGTGCCGCCGGCGACGACATCAACCACGGTCCGCTGCGCCAGTCGAACTACCATGACTGGCACTTCAGGCTCGACGACGTGAAGCTCGACGCCACCAAGACCGGCGGCCGTGACCTGCACAGCTGCGGGCCGGTCGAGCGCGCCCGGTCGCTCACCGCGCAGGGCTGCCGGTCCGGCATCGAACTGGACTACCGCACCGCCGGCGACCGGATCCGCCTCGAGCAGTTCGTGCTGGTGTTCGACACCGCCGCGCACGCGAAGAAGGCGGGCCGCGACCTGACCGGCGACCAGCTCCGGCTGCGTCGATCCACGCTGCACCCGCACGTCGAGGGCACCATGGTGCAGCAGTCCACCAAGCAGTACCTGGTGGTCACCGTCGGCACCGCCGCCGACCGGGCGGACGATCACCGGCGGGACACGTTCGTGCACTACGCGAACGCCGACATGGCGGCCGCGATGATCTGGCGCGACTGACCGCGTCGCCGACGGCGTCGCCAGGCAGGTGCGTCGGCACGCAGGTGTGACGACGCGCAACGTGCCGGCGCAGTTCGGCGGCGCAGCAACCCGACCGCGCCGGCTCGACCCGGATCGCGGCGCTCAGCGGCTCTTCGTCGTCGGCTTCGTCCGGGCGCCGCGGCTTGCGGCGGTCGCCTTCGCCGCACCGGTCTTCGCCGCACCGGTCTTCGTCGCGGTCGACCTCGCCGCCGGCTTCGAGGCGTTCGCCGTGCTCCCGGCCGGCTTCGCCGCGCTCGACTTGGCGCCGCTGGGCTTGGCGCCGTTGGACTTCGCGGCGGTCGTGCGTGAGGTCGCCGAGCCGGTGGCGGTGCGCCGGGTCGAGCGAGCCGCGACGGTGCGCGTGCCGGCGCCGGCGTGCCCGGCGCCCGCCAGGATCGGCTGCAGGAACCGGCCCGTGTGGCTCTGCCCGTCCGCCGCGACCTGCTCCGGGGTGCCGGTCACGAGGACGGTGCCGCCCTTGTTGCCGCCCTCCGGGCCCATGTCGATCAGCCAGTCGGAGGTCTTGATGATGTCGAGGTTGTGCTCGATCACCACGACCGTGTTGCCCTTGTCGACCAGGCTCTGCAGCACGTGCAGCAGCTTGCGGATGTCCTCGAAGTGCAGCCCGGTGGTCGGCTCGTCCAGCACGTAGACGGTGCGGCCGGTGGAGCGCTTCTGCAGCTCGCTGGCGAGCTTGACCCGCTGCGCCTCGCCGCCGGACAGGGTCGGTGCCGGCTGGCCGAGCCGAACGTACCCGAGGCCCACCTCGACGAGCGTCTTGAGGTGCCGGTGGATCGAGGTGATCGGCTCGAAGAACCCGGCCGCCTCCTCGATCGGCATGTCCAACACCTCGGCGATGGTCTTGCCCTTGTAGTGCACCTCGAGGGTCTCCCGGTTGTACCGGGCGCCGTGGCACACCTCGCAGGGCACGTACACGTCGGGCAGGAACTGCATCTCGATGCGGATGGTGCCGTCGCCGGCGCACGCCTCGCAGCGCCCGCCCTTGACGTTGAACGAGAACCGCCCCGGGGTGTACCCGCGGACCTTGGCCTCGGTGGTCTCGGCGAACAGCTTGCGGATGTTGTCGAACACCCCGGTGTAGGTGGCCGGGTTGGACCGCGGGGTGCGGCCGATCGGCGACTGGTCGACGCCGACCACCTTGTCGACCTTGTCGATGCCGGTGATGCGGGTGTGCCGGCCGGGCACCAACCGGGCGCCGTTGACCTGGTTGGCCAGCACCGCGTAGAAGATGTCGTTGATCAGCGTCGACTTGCCCGAGCCGGACACCCCGGTCACCGTCACCAGGCACCCCAGCGGGATGGTCACGTCGATGTTGCGCAGGTTGTGCTCGCGGGCGCCCTTGATGACCAGCTCGTGACCCTTGGTCGGGGGTCGGCGCACGGCCGGCAGCTCGATCGCCGTGCGCCCGGACAGGTACGCCCCGGTCAGCGAGTCGGCGTTGGTCAGCAGGCCGGAGACCGAACCGGAGTGCACGATGTGGCCACCCCGCTCGCCGGCGCCCGGGCCGATGTCGACGACCCAGTCGGCCGAGCGGATGGTGTCCTCGTCGTGCTCCACCACGATCAGCGTGTTGCCCAGATCGCGCAGCCGGGTCAGCGTCTCGATCAGCCGGTTGTTGTCCCGCTGGTGCAGCCCGATCGACGGCTCGTCCAGCACGTAGAGCACCCCGACCAGGCCGGACCCGATCTGGGTGGCGAGCCGGATGCGCTGCGCCTCGCCGCCGGACAGCGTCGCGGACGGCCGGTCCAGCGACAGGTAGTCGAGGCCGACGTCGAGCAGGAACCGCAGCCGAGCCTGGATCTCCTTCAGCACCGCCTCGGCGATCAGCTTCTGCCGCTTGGTCAGGTCCAGCCCGCCGATCAGCGCCGCGCACTCGTCGATCGGCAGCGCGCACACCTCGGCGATGTTGTGGCCGGAGATGGTGACCGCGAGGATCTCCGGCTTGAGCCGGGTGCCGCCGCAGGCCGGGCACGGGATGTCGCGCATGTAGCCCTCGTACCGGTCGCGGCTCCACTCGCTCTCGGTCTCCGCGCGACGCCGCTCCAGGAACGGGATGACGCCCTC
This sequence comes from Actinocatenispora sera, assembly GCF_018324685.1. NCBI lineage: Bacteria > Bacillati > Actinomycetota > Actinomycetes > Micromonosporales > Micromonosporaceae > Actinocatenispora > Actinocatenispora sera. The sequence continues at coordinate 5,162,150 of NZ_AP023354.1, forward strand.
GAACGCGGCGTAGTAGGACCGCTGCCGCCCGTACCGGTTGCGGTACTTGACGTGCACCTGCGCGTCGGAGCCGTGCAGCACCGCCTTCTGGGCCCGGGCGGGCAGCTTGCGCCACGGCGCGTCCAGGTCGAAGCCGAGCTGGTCGGCCAGCCCCTGCAGCAGGCGCTGGAAGTACTCCATGTTGTGGCCGGTGGACCAGGGCTGGATCGCGCCGTCGGCCAGCGACTTCTCCTGGTCGGGCACGACCAGCTCCGGGTCGACCTCCTTGCGGGTGCCGATGCCGGTGCAGGTCGGGCACGCGCCGTAGGGGGCGTTGAAGGAGAACGACCGCGGTTCCAGCTCCTCGATGCTGAGCGGGTGATCGTTCGGGCAGGCGAAGTGTTCGGAGAAGCGGCGCTCCCGGCCCTCGTCGTCGGCGGGCAGGTCGACGAAGTCGAACACCACCCGGCCGTCGGCGAGCCCCAACGCGGTCTCCACCGAGTCGGTCAACCGCTGCTTGCTGGTCGGCTTGACCGCGAGCCGGTCCACCACCACCTCGATGGTGTGCTTCTCCTGCTTCTTCAGCGTCGGCGGATCGGTCAGCTGGTGCACCGACCCGTCCACCCGGGCCCGCGCGTAGCCCTTGGACTGCAGCTCGGCGAACAGGTCGACGTACTCGCCCTTGCGGCCGCGCACCACCGGCGCGAGCACCTGGAACCGGGTCCCGGCCGGGTAGCCGAGAATCCGGTCGACGATCTGCTGCGGGGTCTGCCGGCTGATCGCCTCACCGCAGATCGGGCAGTGCGGCGCGCCGATGCGGGCGAACAGCAGCCGCAGGTAGTCGTAGATCTCGGTGATGGTGCCGACGGTCGACCGCGGGTTGCGGGAGGTGGACTTCTGGTCGATCGACACCGCCGGGGACAGCCCCTCGATGAAGTCGACGTCCGGCTTGTCCATCTGGCCCAGGAACTGCCGCGCATAGGCGGAGAGGCTCTCGACGTAGCGCCGCTGCCCCTCCGCGAAGATCGTGTCGAACGCCAGGCTCGACTTGCCCGAACCGGACAGCCCGGTGAACACCACCAGGGCGTCCCGGGGCAGGTCGAGGCTGACGTCTCGCAGGTTGTGCTCGCGCGCACCGCTGATGATCAGGCGATCGGCCACTGTCTCCCGCTTCCGCTCTGTCGGGCCTGTTGCACGGCCCACCCCACGACATCCGCGCCTCGACCAACGAGACACCGGCGAGAACGGTGTCTCGCCGCGGGTCGGTGTCGGGCCCGCCACCCGGCGGCCGCCCACCGGAGCATGCCGCCACGCCAGGGTTACGAACCCAGGGCTACGAACCCGTGGCCGGCGACCGCCCGCCGGCGGCAGACGCACACGGCAACTCTAACCGTGGCCCCCGACATTCCCGGCGCGACGACGGTCACGCCACCAGGCGCCGGCCGCGTGTCGACACCGCCGACACCACCCGCTGGATCGACCCCGACGAGCGGCCACCAACCGGTGCCGATCGGACGGCCGCGGGCCGGGTCACGGCGCAAATTCAAACACATGTACGACGGCATTGCCAGTGTCGGGGGGCACGGCTGTCGCCGGCGTCAGGACGGGTCGTGCCGGTCGCTGCGCCGGTCCAGCGTGCGGGCCCGGCGGGCGGCTGCCCGACGCGCGGCCGCGACCCGAGCGCCACGCCGGTCGTACTGCCAGGCCAGCTCGGCGGCGAGCTTGCGCCAGCTCGCCAGCCGGCGGGCCGGCAGGCTGCCGTCGGCGACCGCGGCCAGTACGGCGCAGCCCGGCTCCTGCTCGTGCCGGCAGTCCCGGAACCGGCACTCCGCCGCGAGCGCCGCGATGTCGGCGAACGCCCGGCGCAGGCCGTCCTCGGTCTCGTCGAGCCCGACGGACCGAACGCCCGGAGTGTCGAGCACCGCGCCGCCGCCCGGCAGCGGGACCAGGGCCCGAAACGTGGTGGTGTGCCGGCCTCGGCCGTCGGCCCGCAGCGCCCGGGTGACCAGCACGCTCGTCCCGACCAGAGCGTTGACCAGGCTGGACTTGCCCACCCCGGAGGCGCCGAACAGCCCCAGGGTGCGCCCGTGACCGACCCGCCGCGCCAGCTCCGCCATCGTGGCCGGGTCGCGCGAGCTGACCGGCAGCACCTCGACGCCCGGCGCCGAGCGCGTCAGCTGCGCCACCAGCCCCGTCACGTCCGGTACCAGATCGGCCTTGGTCAGCAGTACCAGCGGCTCGGCCCCCGACTGCTGGACCAGCGCGACCAGCCGCTCGATCCGGCCGGCGTCCGGATCCGGATCCAGCGCCTCCACGACGGCGGCGACATCGACGTTGGCGGCGAGGATCTGGCCGAGCGAGTCGCGCCCGGCGCTGTTGCGGACCACCGCGGTGCGGCGCGGCAGGACCGCCTCGACGGTCGTGTGGCCGTCCGGCCAGTCCCGCAGCGCGACCCAGTCGCCGGCGACCGGAAGGGTGGACAGGTCCGCCGCCGCGGCGGCGAGCAGCCGGCCGGCGGCGGTGGTACGCATCGCGCCGGCGGCGGTGAGCACGGCGTAGACGCCGCGGTCGACCCGGCTGACCCGGGCCGGCCGGCAGCCGGACCGTGCGGCGGAAGCGAAGGAACGGGCCCGCTCGGCGTCCCAGCCCAGCGACGCGAGGTCGACCGGGGCGGGATGCGCGGCAGCGAGGTTGCTCGACATGTACGACGACACCCTTGGCTCGAAGCGGGCGCCGCGCCGCGATCAGCCGCGGACGGACACCCGGGACACGACGGTCGGACGGCAAGCCCGACCCCAGTGACTGCTGCGCACCGTCACCTCCCCGAGACTCCGTCGAACCGCATCTGCTCTGCCCCGACCGTACGGCCCGGCGACACGCCGACGCCACCCAATATCCCGACCACCCCGGTCCGGGATTTCTCCCCGTTCGGGGCCAGTAACGTGCCGGGCATGACCTACACCGGACAGGTCCGGCCCGGCGGGCCGGCCGCCACCCGCTCGCTGGACCGGCTGTCGATCACCAAGATCTCCGTCGGCCCGGCGGACAACGACGCCTACCTGCTGCGCTGCCGGGCCACCGGAGCGCAGGTGTTGATCGACGCCGCCGCCGATCCGGACGTGCTGCTCGACCTCGTCGACGACCACCCGCTGGACACCGTGGTGACCACGCACCGGCACGCCGACCACTGGCAGGCGCTCGCCGCGGTGGTCTCCGCGACCGGCGCCCGGTCGGTGGCCGGGGTGCGCGACGCCGCCGCGCTGCCGGTACCCACCGAGGGCGTCGCCGAGGGCACCACGGTGCCGGTCGGCGACTGCGTTCTGGAGGTGATCGAACTGGTCGGGCACACCCCGGGGGCGATCGCGCTGCTCTACCGCGACCCCGCCGGTCACCCGCACCTGTTCACCGGCGACTCGCTGTTTCCGGGTGGGCCCGGCAAGACCACCAGTCCGACCGACTTCACCAGCCTGATGGACGACCTGGAGGCGAAGGTGTTCGGTCGACTGCCGGACGACACCTGGGTCTACCCGGGTCACGGCGACGACACCACCCTCGGCGCGGAGCGACCGCATCTGGCGCGGTGGCGCCGCCGCGGTTGGTGAGCCGCGGGTAGAGGCACGCCCCTGCGGCGTCGGGCCGAGGTCCGGGACGTCCGGACCGGCCCGCCACCCGAGCACGGGTCGGCCGGGCTTCGTGCCGCTCGGTCAGCGCCGCACCAGCAGGGCGACCATCACCCGCGGCTGCACCCAGGTGTGCTCGATCCGGAAGTCGCGCCGCAGCAACGCCTCCTTTCGGGCACCGATGCCACGCAGCGGGTCGCCGTGGTGGAAGCAACGAATCACCCACAGCCGGGGTGTGTCACCCAGGCAGCGGGAAAGGTCCGTGCACTCGGTGGCGAGCATTCGGCCGTCCGTACGCTGCGGCCGGGTGGCGAACACGTCTCGCGGCCGCTTCCGCGTCGGCACGTACCGGGCGACCAGGTCCCGCGCCTCCCACGGCACGATCGGTTCGTGCAGCGCGACCGCGAGCCCGTCGCCGGGCCGGTAGTGGCCGGCGATCACGTCCGCGATCTGTTTCGTGCCGTCCAGGTGGCCCGCCGGCCCCCGCACGTCGCGCTGGACCGACAGCCCCGCCACCGCCAGTACGAGCACCGCGACCGCACCGCGCCACCACGCGACCCGGCCCAGGGTCCGGCCGGCGAGCATCGACCAGGCCGGCACCGTGTACAGCAGGTACCGGGGTGACAGCAGCGGCTTGACGTGCGAGACCGCGAACAGCACCAGCGCGGGCAGCACCGCGAGCGCGGCCGGCAGTACACCGGGCCAGCGCAGCGACACGGCCGGCAGGCTCAGCCCCACGAGCAGACCGCAGACCAACAGCGAACCGAACATGATCTCGGGCGCGGTGAACAGCGTGTCCCAGCCGGCCGGTTTCAGGTAGCCGATCGCGGACCGCTCGTGGTAGCCGACCCATACCAGGGGCAGTACCGGCAGCGTCCCGGCCGCGGCGGCGACCGCCCACCGCCACGACATGCGCCGCGAGCGCAGCAGTATCGCCAGCAGGTGGGCGCTGAGCATGAGCAAGGTCATCATGTGCAGCAGGCCCGCCACCGCGACCAACACGCCGTAGCCCAGCCAGCGCCCCGCCGTCGGCCGCTCCGTGGCACGGATCAGGGCCAGTGTCGCCAGACACACCGCGAGCGTCGCGAAGGCGTACACCCGGGCGTCCTGGCCGTAGCGGGAGAGAGAGGGGATCACGACGAAGACGGCCCCGCCGAGCAGCCCCGCGCGGGTGCCGCCCAGACGCGCGCCGATCCAGGTGACCAGGCCGGCCGCCGCCGCGATCGCCAGCACCGAGGGCAGCCGCAGCGCCAGCGTCGAGGTGCCGGCCACGCTCGTCCAGAGCTTCATCAGCAGGTAGTAGGGCGTGATGACGGCGTCCACGTCGCCGCCGAGGCGGACCAGGCCGGACCAGTCGAGCCGTACCGCTCCCCAGGTAGCCAGTTCGTCGGCCCACAGCGCCGGTCGAGTGAGGCCGATCGAGCCGACGACCAGCATGGCCAGCGTCGGCCACACCCAGACCAGCCGCTGCCACCAGGGCGGCGTACCTGACTCGGGCTCGGACTCGAACACGTCCTCGGTCCGGTCGGTGGCGGGCGCTGTGGGCACTACCGGTCTCCTGTCGCCGACGCACGGTGGGCCCCGGCCGAGCATCGCGGGTCGCGACGGGGCGCGGGTAGTTTATGGCGCCACCGCCGCGCGGCCGCACGGCACTCTCACCAGCACCGGGCGCCGGCGCGAAGGCCGGCCGCCAGCGGGAACGTAGGGTGGACCGGTGCGGATCGATGAGCCGACGCGGGCGGACCTCGGGCCGATCCTCGCCGACCACGATCGGTACTGGGGCGGTCGGGACCTGCGATGGCTGCACCACCCGATGTACTGCCGGCAGTTCGCCGACACCGGCCTGGTCGCCCGCGCCGACGGCATCGTCGGCTACCTGTTCGGGTTCGTGGCGCCGACCGGCGAGGGCTACGTGCACCTGGTGGCGGTGCGCGACGACGCCCGCGGTACCGGGCTGGGCCGCACCCTGTACGACCGGTTCGGCGAGCTCGCCGCCGCCCGCGGCGCCGACCGGCTGACCGCGATCACCACGCCCGGCAACGCCGGATCGATCGCGTTCCACCGCGCGCTCGGTTTCACCGCCGAGACCGTCGCCGACTACTCCGGCCCCGGCGGCGACCGGGTCGTGCTGCACCGCCCGCTCGACCGCGAACCGGTACGGATCGAGCCGGCGCGGGTGTCCGACGCCGGCGCGGTACTCACGGTCCAGCAGGCCGCGTTCGTCACCGAAGCGCTGGCGTACGGCGCGGCGATCCCGCCGGTACGCGAGAGTGTCGCCGACGTCACGGCGGCGATCGTCGCCGGCCGGGTACTGGTGGCCCGGGACGGGGCCCGGGTGATCGGCGCCGCCCGGGTCTCCCCCATCGACCACGGCACCGGGGCGGAGATCGGGCGGTTGGCGGTGGCGCCGGACCGGCAGGGCGAGGGGCTGGGCAGCCGGCTGCTCGCCGCCGCGGAGGCGCACGCCGGACCGGTCGAGCGGTACGTGCTGGTCACCGGTCACCGCAGCGAGCGCAACCTGGGCCTGTACCGGCGGCGCGGGTACACCGAGACGCACCGGGCCCTGGATCCGGTCGGAGTGCCGGTGATACATCTGGCCAAACCACGCCATACCAGCTGATTGCTCCGGCCCGGTCGCGCGGTTCTGCTCCCCGCCGCAGCGACGCCGAGCCGGGCACGGGAGGATGGTGTCATGGCAGTACGCACCGACCTCCGCAATGTCGCGATCATCGCGCACGTCGACCATGGCAAGACGACCCTCGTGGACGCGATGCTCCGGCAGTCCGGCGCGTTCGGCGCGCACCTGTCCGCGCACGAGGCCGAGGACCGGGTCATGGACTCGATGGACCTCGAACGGGAAAAGGGCATCACGATCCTGGCCAAGAACACGGCCGTGCACTACAGCCCGCCGGACGGCGGCGACCCGGTGACGATCAACATCGTGGACACCCCGGGGCACGCCGATTTCGGCGGCGAGGTGGAGCGCGGACTGTCCATGGTCGACGGCGTGGTGCTGCTGGTGGACGCCAGCGAGGGTCCGCTGCCGCAGACCCGGTTCGTGCTGCGCAAGGCGCTCGCGGCGAAGCTGCCGGTGGTACTCGTGATCAACAAGGTGGATCGCTCCGACGCCCGGATCGCCGAGGTCGTCGACTCCACCTACGAGCTGTTCTTCGACCTGGACGCGAGCGACGAGCAGATCGACTTCCCGATCGTGTACGCGTCGGCCCGATCCGGGCGGGCCAGCCTGGAGCGCCCGGCCGACGGCGGCCAGCCCGACTCCCCCAACCTCGAACCCCTGTTCCGTACGATCCTGGACACCGTCCCTGCCCCGTCGTACACCGAGGGCGCGCCGCTGCAGGCGCACGTGACGAACCTGGACGCGTCGCCGTTCCTCGGCCGCATCGCGCTGTGCCGGGTGCACGAGGGAACCATCCGCAAGGGCGAGACGGTCGCCTGGTGCCGGCACGACGGTACGGTCGAGCGGGTCCGGATCTCCGAGCTGCTGATGACCGAGGCGCTCGAGCGCAAGCCGGCCGAGTCGGCCCGGCAGGGCGACATCATCGCCATCGCCGGTATCGCCGACATCATGATCGGCGACACTCTCGCCGATCCGGAGGACCCGCGCCCGCTACCGCTGATCACCGTGGACGAACCGGCCATCTCAATGGTGATCGGTACCAACACCTCGCCGCTGGTCGGCCGGGTCAAGGGTTCGAAGGTCACCGCGCGGCTGGTCAAGGACCGGCTGGACCGGGAGCTCGTCGGCAACGTCTCGCTGCGGGTGCTGCCCACCGAGCGGCCGGACGCCTGGGAGGTGCAGGGCCGTGGTGAGCTGGCGCTGGCGATCCTGGTGGAGATCATGCGCCGGGAGGGCTACGAGCTGACGGTGGGCAAGCCGCAGGTGGTCACGCACACCGTCGACGGCAAGGTGCACGAGCCGACCGAGCGACTCACGGTGGATGCGCCGGAGGAGTACCTGGGCACGATCACCCAGCTGCTCAACCTGCGCAAGGGCCGGATGGAGAACCTGGTCAACCACGGCACCGGCTGGGTCCGGATGGAGTGGATCGTGCCGTCCCGCGGCCTGATCGGCTTCCGCACCGAGTTCCTCACCGAGACCCGCGGCACCGGCATCGCCCACCACGTCTTCGAGTCGTACGAGCCGTGGTTCGGTGAGCTGCGCACCCGCAACACCGGCTCGCTGATCGCCGACCGGGCCGGCGTGGCCGTCGCGTTCGCGATGCACAACCTGCAGGAGCGCGGCACCCTGTTCGTCGAGCCGACCACCGAGGTGTACGAGGGCATGATCGTCGGCGAGAACTCGCGCGCCGACGACATGGACGTCAACATCACCAAGGAGAAGAAGCTCACCAACATGCGCTCCTCCACCGGTGACGAGCTGGAGCGGCTGGTGCCGCCGCGCAAGCTGTCGCTGGAGCAGGCGCTGGAGTTCTGCCGCGGCGACGAGTGCGTCGAGGTGACCCCGGAGACGGTCCGGATCCGCAAGGTCGTGCTGTCGGCCGCCGAGCGGGGTCGCGCCCGCGGCCGCGCCAACCGCACCTGACCGTCGGCCACGCCGCCGCGGCCGACGGTCGGCGGTGCCCGGGCGGCACGGTGATCTCGGTGCCGTTAACCTCGGCGCATGACCGCCTCGCACCTGCCCGCGCTGACCGACACGCTCGACGCGGCGGGCGGCACCGTCTCGGTGTACGCCGGGCCGCTGTCCGGCCCGCCGGCGTTCACCCGGCTGCCGGACGAACCGCACTACGCCGCCAGCACGATGAAGGCGGCGGTGCTCGCCACCGCGTACCGGCTGGCCGAGGCCGGCGCGGTGGAGCTGGACGAGCCGCTCGCGGTGCACGACGAGTTCACCTCGGCGGCACCCGGCGACGCGCGGTTCGCGATGCGTCACTCGTACGACAACGACGACGAGGTGTGGGCCCGGCTCGGCGACACCGCGCCGCTGCGCTGGCTGCTGCGGCGCATGATCATCCGCTCCTCCAACCTGGCCACCAACCTGGTACTGGAACGGATCGGCACCCACGCGCTCGCCAACACGCTGCGCGACGCCGGGGCGACCAGGATGGTCGTGGCGCGCGGCATCGAGGACGCCGCCGCCGTCGACGCGGGGCTGGACAACCTGGTCACCGCCGGCGACCTGGCCCGGCTGCTCGCCGCGATCGCCGACCGGCGGATCGCCTCGGCACGGCACTGCGACGAGATGATGGGCATCCTGCTCGACCAGGAGTGCACCGAGGATCTGGCCGCGGGCCTGCCGCCGGGCACCCGGATCGCGCACAAGAACGGCTGGGTGGAGCGGATCCGCCACGGCGTCGGGGTGGTGCTGCCGGACGACGCCCCGCCGTACGCGATCGCGGTGTGCACCACCACCGACCTGCCCGACGCGCAGGCGTGCGCGCTGCTCGCCGAGGTGTCCGCCGCGGCGTGGGCGGACCGGCACGACCTCGGCCAGCCGGGCTGACCCCGGCCCACCCCGCTTCGGCGCGCCCGGATCGGGCCGGCCGGGTCCACGGGATGTCGGCGGCGTCAGTCCGGGACAGGCGCCCGGTGCGGCGGGCTCAGCCGGTAGTGCTGCCGACCGTCCCGGTCGCTGACCACCACGCCGAGTGCGGCGAGTTCGGTACGCAGCTGCGCCGCGTCGTTCGCGTCCTTGCTCAGCGCCTCCGCCCGGGCGCCCAGCAACGCGTCGGCCGCGGCCGGCAGCTCGGGCAGGCCGGGCACCCACCGCCGGTACTCTTCGGCGTGCGGGTCGCCGTCGGGCTGCCACGGGTACCCGTGGCGGTCGAACGCGGCGCGCAGCGCGGTGGCGTCCAGGTCGACGGCCTGGCGGGCCAGCTCCTCGGTACCGACGCCGAGCAGTACCAGGTCGTCGTCGGCCAGGAAGACCGCGCCGACCTGCGCCCGGGGTACCGACCGGACGGCCTCGTCCCGGGTGATCGTCACCGTCGTGTCGCTGACCCGTACGGAGACCTCCTCGGCGGCGGCGACCAGCGCGAGGATCAACCCCACCACGACGCCCAGCACCACCGCGCCGACCGTCGTGTACGGCTCGGGCAGCCGAGCGACCAACCGGAACGGGCCCTGCAGCGGCGCCCAGGGCAGCCCGGCGATGGCCGGTGCGAGCAGGTTGACCGCCTCGGCCACCGCGACGGTCAGCACGGGCAGCCCGACCGCGAGGAGGATGCGTTCGCCGGTGGAGCGGCTGACCAGGGTGCCGTCGGGCGAGGAGGTGGTCATCGGGTGATCTCCTTCTGTCGCGCGCCGTCGCGCCGCTGCCGGTGGGTACGCACCACCGGGCCGGGCCGGCGACCCGGTGGTGCGACGGTGGTCGTGCCGGCCACCCAGTCGACGATCGCGTGCAGTTCGGCGGTCTGGGCCGCGGCGTCGAAGCCGTCCTCGCCGACGGACAGGTAGCTCGCGTCGATCAGGGTCTGGATCCAGCCGGCCGCGCGCTCCGGCGGGAACGCGAGCCGGTGTCCGGCGACGGCCAGCCGGCTCAGCAGCGTGGTCAGGGTGGCCCGGGTGGCCGCGTCGTCGCCGCCGACCAGCTCGGCGAGCTCGGGATCCTCGTTGACCTGCAGGACCAGAACCGCGGTGAGACCGGGAGCGAGGGGGTCGGCCAGGTCGGCGGCGAGATGCGACACCAGCCGCCGCAGCCCCGCCGTCGGGTCGGGATCGGCGACCGCGGCGTCGCGCGCCTCCTGGTTGCCGGGCAGGTCGGCGGCGAACAGCGCGCGCACCAGCTCGCGCTTGGTGGCGAAGTAGTGGAACAGCGTGCCGGAGCCGATGCCGGCGCGGCGGCAGATGCTTGCGGTGGAGGCGCCGGCGACGCCGTGCTCGGCGAACTCGACCGCCGCCGCGGCGAGGATCTGCGCGCGCCGTCGGGCGTGCTGCTCGGGGTCGACGGTACGCATGCGCCGCAGTCTAGCGCATTACTAGAGTGCCTGCTCCAACAAACAAGTCGCCCACCGACACGGTCAGCCCGGGCCCGCACGAGGACCCGGTCGAGGTCGCGTGGCGAACCGGGCACGGCCGCCCGCCGCCGCGACGAACCAGCCCGTCACCTGCGGCTGGCGGTACCGGCGCGCCGGGTAGGGTGCGCATCGTGCCGATCATCGACGTCACCACCCAGGTGGTCTCCGCCCCGCTGCACACCCCGTTCGTGACCGCGCTGCGCCGCACGACCACCACCGACACGGTCGTGGTGACGGTCACCGACTCCGACGGACACCGCGGATACGGCGAGGCGCCGCAGGTGTGGCAGGTGACCGGCGAATCGCTGGCCGGTGCCCGCGCCTGCATCGACGGCCCGCTGCGCGCCGCGATCATCGACCGCGACCCCGACGACCTGCAGGAGTTGCTGCGGGCGGTGCGTGGCGCGGCGGTCGCCAACCACGGTGCCAAGGGCGCGGTGGACGTGGCGCTGCACGACCTCGCCGCCCGCCGCGCCGGGCTGCCGCTGGCCCGCTACCTCGGCGGCGCCGCGACGACGGTACGCACCGACGTGACGCTGTCGGTGGACGAGCCGGACCGGCTGGCCACCGCGGCCCGCACGCGCGTCGCCGACGGCTTCGACGTACTCAAGATCAAGGTCGGGACCGACCCGGTCGGCGACGTCGCCCGGGTCGCCGCGATCCGCGCCGCGGTCGGCCCGGACGTGCAGATCCGGCTGGACGCCAACCAGGGCTGGACCCCGCGCCAGGCGGTCCGCGCAATCCGCGCGATGGAGGACTCCGGCGCCGGGATCGAGCTGGTCGAGCAGCCCGTCGCCGGCCACGACATCGCCGGCCTCGCGCACGTCACCGCGCACGTCGACACCCCGACCCTGGCCGACGAGGCGGTGTACGGGGTGCGTGACCTACTCGCCGTCATCCAGCAGCGGGCCGCCGACATGGTCAACGTCAAGCTGGCCAAGAGCGCCGGCCTCGGCCCGGCCCGTACCCTGCTGGAGCTCGCGGCCGCGGCGGGCATCGGCACGATGGTCGGCTCGATGATGGAGACGCACGTGGGGCTGGGCGCCGCCGCGAGCCTGGTCGCCGCGTACGGCACCACCGCAGTCAGCGACCTGGACGCCGCCTGGTGGATCTCCGACACGCCGGTCGTCGGCGGCATCCGGTACGACGGGGCGACCGTGCACCTGCCCGATGCGCCCGGTCTTGGCATAGATGGCGTGGTCGACCGGCCCGCGATCACCGAACCGTGACGCTCGCGCAACCGGCCCGGTGCGGTACGAACCGGGCCGGTTCCGTATTCTCGTAGCCCACAGGTACCGCGGGGTGGACGCCGGTGGGGTCCATGGGGGAGGTTGATCGCGGGCCGTCTCGCGCGTCGTCAGCCGCACGGCCCCAGCCACCTGTCCATGCACACCGGCGCATCGGTAAGGGGGCTGAAAGACTCGTGAGCGGCAAGATCTTCGCACAGCGGACCGCACCACAGGCCGGCCGGACGGCCACCGTCGCGGTATCGGTAGCGACGGTATGGACCAGACCGGAGGCGGTGCGCGAGATCGACGCGCCGGCGATCGCCGAGGTGCCGGACATGCGCCGGTGGGTCGCGTCGATGAGCAAGCAGCAGCTGCTCGATCTCGACGGCCGTACCCTCACCCAGCTGCTGCTCGGTGAGCGGGTGCTGGTCGAGGAGGTGTCCGGCGACTGGACCCGGGTGATCGCGATCGAGCAGCCGGCCGGCAAGCTCGACGAGCGCGGCTATCCCGGCGTGGTGCGCACCGCACACCTGACCGGCGGTGAGCCCCCGCAGGGCGTACGGGAGGTCGTGGTCGACGCGACCGCCACCGCGCTGTGCGACGAGCCCAACGGCGACGTGTTGCTGCCCGGCGTCGTGATCGGCACCCGGCTCGCAGTCGCCGGTGAGCGCGAACGCGGCTGGCTGCCGGTCCTGGTACCGGCGGCCGACGGGCCGCTGTGGGTGCGCGAGGCCGACGTCGCGACCGCCCCGACCGGTACCCCCTCGACGAAGGACCTGCTCGCCGTCGCCGAGCGGCTGCGCGACGTGCCGTACGTGTGGGGCGGCCTGTCGGCCTACGGCATCGACTGCTCCGGGCTGGTGCACCTGGCGCACCGCCGGCTGGGCGTCACGGTGCCGCGCGACGCCGACGACCAGTCGGTGGTCGGTGAGCGGATCGAGCTCGGCCACGAGCAGCCCGGCGATCTGTACTTCTTCGCCCGGCCGGGCAAGTCGCCGCACCATGTCGGGCTGGCCGCCGGGCCGGACCGGCAGATGCTGCATGCCTCCGGGCAGGAGTCGGCCGGCAAGGTCGTCAACGAGCCGATGACCGAGGCCCGCAGCGCCACTCTGGTGGCCGCCCGCCGCACCCTGAGCTGACCGCCGGCGCGCCCGGGCCGGCCGGCCCGGGACCTGAACCGCCGCACCCGCGCCGCCCACGGTCGCCGCGTCGGACCCGCCGGCGCGGGCCGATTCGGCCGCCGATCGGGGCGGCCCGTCGCCAGTCGGATCGGTGAGTCTCGGGTAGGGGCGGCGCGCCGCCGCCGGGTCGCTGCCTCGCCGGTCGGGTCAGCGGTCGGCGTGCGCGGCGCGGCGCGCGTCGACCCGGGTCTTGGCCAGGCTGGCCACCGTGGTCACCGCGAGCGCGCCCACCACGACCGCCAGCGACAGCCAGGTCGGCACCTCCGGTACCGCCTCGAACGGCGCGCCGCCGTGCACGAACGGCAGGTCGTTCTGGTGCACCGCCTCCAGGATGAGCTTCACGCCGATGAAGCCGAGGATGATGCCCAGCCCGTAGTTGAGGTAGACCAGCCGCTCCATCAGCCCGCCGAGCAGGAAGTACAGCTGGCGCAGCCCCATCAGCGCGAACACGTTGGCGGCGAAGACCAGGTAGGCCTGCTTGGTGATGCCGAAGATCGCCGGAATCGAGTCGAGCGCGAACAGCAGGTCGGTGGTGCCGATGGTCAGGATGACGATCAACATCGGGGTGAACAGCCGCCGGCCCTGCTTGATCACGGTCATGCTGCCGTCGTGGAAGTCCTTCGACAGCGGCAGCGCCCGGCTGGCCCAGCGCACCAGCGCGTTCTCCTTGAACTCCGCCGGGTCGTCCTCGTGCGTGGCCGTCTTCACCGCGGTGTAGATCAGAAACGCCCCGAAGATGTAGAACACCCAGGAGAATCGGTCGATCACCGCGGCGCCGGCGGCGATGAACGCGCCCCGCATGACCAGGGCGATCACGATCCCGATCAGCAGCACCTTCTGCTGCAGCGCCCGCGGCACCGCGAACCGCGCCATGATGATCATGAAGATGAACAGGTTGTCCACCGACAGGCTGTACTCGGTGATCCAACCGGTGAAGAACTCGGTCGCCGGGTTCGCTCCGGCCAGCAGGAACAGCCCGAGACCGAACAGACCGGCCAGACCGACGTAGAAGACCACCCACATGGTGCATTCACGCAAGGTCGGTACATGCGGGCGCCGACCCACGATCGCCAGGTCGGCCAGCAGAATGGCGAGCAGCCCCACGATGGTTGCCACCCACACCCAGTCATGCACCACCACGATGTGGCCTTCCGGTAGAGACGGTGATCTACCGGAGGTCTCTTCCACCGTGGCGCCGCCACAGCCACCGGCCCCGGGGCACCGCGGCTCGCGCCACGGCGCACCGTGTTGACGGAACCGGCGCGTCGGGAGTACTCCCCTCCTTGCCCCTATTCTCACCCCGCCACCCCGCCGTCGCGAGCCAGGGTGACCAGGTTCGCAATGCCTTTTTCGCCCGACCGGGCGAGCGGACCCGGCCGTACCTGCGTCGCTGGCGCTCGGCATACTGGCCGGCATGGTGCTGGAGGTAGGGCTGATCGACGTCACCGCTGGTAGCGAGGACGATTTCGCCGCCGCGTACCGCACGGCCCGGGAGCTGCTGACCGGCACGCCCGGCTGCCGTTCGGTGCGGATGACCCGGGGGGTGGAGAGCCCGTCCCGATTCGTCCTGCTCGTCGAGTGGGACTCGGTCGAGGCACACGAGCAGAACTTCCGGGCCAGCGAGCGGTACGGCGCGTGGCGCGGCCTGATCGGCCCGTACTTCGCGCAGCCGCCGCGGGTGGAGCACTTCACCGACCTGCACTGAGCCGAGCCACTCGCCGGGCCCCCTCGGTCGGGTGCGCACCCGGTCAGCCGAGCGGGTCTGCGAACCGCCAGGTCAGTACGGCGTCGCAGGCCGCCGTGGCCGTCTCCAGTCGCGCCGGCAGCGGCCCGGTCAGCTCGACGACCGGCGCCGGCTGCGCGGCCAGTACCTCGCGGAACCGCTCGGTCATCCACGGCCGGAGCTGTTCCCCGTCGCGCAGCCCGTCGTCGACGAACGGCACCCCGACGTGGTCGGTGAGCAGGTACAGGTCCGGGCGCCGGGCCTGCGCCGTCACGGCCGCCGAGGCCGTACCGAGGTAGCGCTGCTCCCACACCGCGGTGGCGAACGCGTCCGTGTCGCACACCAGCAGCGGCGAGGTGTCCCGGGCCGCCGTGTCCTCCCGCTCGTTCTGCCGCCGGGCCACCTCGACGAAGTCGTCGCGCTGCCACGTCACGTCGAACACCGACGCGGCCGAGTCGGCGGCGCGCAGCACGGCGAGCTTCTCCTCGGTCCGCTCCCGCCCGTACTCCGGCACCCAGCGGGTGCGCGCCCAGACGCCGCCGCGCCGCCGGTACCGGTGCGCGAGTGCCCGGGCGAGGGTGGTGGTGCCGGTGGACTCCGCGCCGACCACGACCACCCGGCGCGCCAGCCCGGCCCGTACCGGGGCGGCCAGCAGCGACCAGTGGGCCGCCGGATCCGCCCGTACCGCGGTACCCGACACCGGCACGACCCGCCGGTCCGGATCGACCGGGACGTGCCTGGCGTCGAAGCGCCGCGCCAGCTCCGGCCCGTACGACTCGGAGCTGAACACCGCGTCGATCCGCGCCGGCACCCCGTCGTCCGCCGCGGCCTTCGCCACCAGCGTGCGGGTGAACTCCACGTGCGCCGCCCACACCGCGTCGTCGTGGTAGTCGATCGGATCGTCGTCGTACCCGCCGACGACACGCACGTGCGGCTGGCCGGCATGGATCTCCCGCAGCCAGGCCAGCCGGTCCGCCAGCGGGATCGACTCCATGGTGGACGGTGCGCACACCACGGTGAGGCGGGCGCAGGCCGCCGCGGCGGTGTCGATCAGGTACCGGTGGCCCGCGTGCGGGGGGTAGAACTTCCCCAGTACCAGGCCGTGCCGGTGGCGGGCGACGGCGTTCACGGCTGCTCCGGTTCGGCCGGACCGACCGCCGGTTCCGCGCCCGCCGCCCCGGCCGTGACCGGTCGGGCACTCGCCGCCCGCACCGTGGGCCCGCCCGCCCGTCCGGCATCCGTCGGGTCGGGCGCCGGCCGCGGCCGGGTGGCGCCGGCGCGGTGCAGGTCGGCCAGCCAGCCACGCAGACCGAACAGGCACAGCGCGAGGAACAGCACGTACAGCAACGCGGTCAGCCACAACTGCTTGTAGGCGTACAGCGGGATGTAGACCAGGTCCGCGGCGATCCAGAACAACCAGCTCTCCCACCGCTTGCGCGACTGCCCGTACGTGGCGAGCAGCGACAGCACCGTGGTGACCGCGTCACCGACCGGCACGGTCGAGTCGGTGAGCCGGGACAGCAGCAACCACAACCCGGCGGTACCGGCGAGGCCGCAGCCGGCGAGCCAGCACCACTCGACCCGGGTGGTCCGGGTGACCGGCAGCTCGACCCGGCGACCGGTGCCGTACACCCACTGCCACCAGCCGTAGCCGGCCAGCGCGATGTAGACGATCTGCAGCCCGGCGTCCGCGTACAGCCCGGAGCCGGCGAACAGCACGACGAAGAACACGTTGTTGGCGATGCCGATCGGCCAGTTCGCGATGTGCTGCCGCGCGACCAGCCACACGCACAGCGCACCGGTGACGAACCCGAACGCCTCCGCACCACTCACCGACGTACCCAGCGCGGTGAACAGCGGCGCGGTCAGCGCCGCCAGGATCGACCCGAACACCCACCCTCCCCACCGAACCGGCCGGGCACACGCTACCGGTCGGTGCGGTCGGGGAGAAGTCAGGCCGGCGACATCCGGAACATCGACCCGACGTCGAACAGGGTGTCGATCCGCTCGTTGAGTCCGGCGCGCTCGTCACCCCAGACCCGCATCAGCACCTCGTCCTCGGATGCCCGCGCCATCACCACCACCAGCCGGGCCACCCCGCCGAGGATGGGATGGGTGTACCAGGAGCCGGTGGCGTCGTCGGTCTGCTGCAACGCCGACTCGGCGGCCGACCACTCGGCCGGATCGAAGCCACTGCCGGCGTACATGGTGAGCAGCTCCAGCAACGGCCGGGTGTTGCCGGCCGGCAGCCGACCACCGCCGAGCAGCGTCATGTCCTCGGCGTCCGGGGGCACTGGCGAACCGGTGCGGCGCCCGACGGTCATCAGCTGTCCACCTCACTTCACGCCGGCGGCGTCCATGCCGCGCAGCTCCTTCTTCAACTCGGCTATCTCATCACGGATTCGCGCGGCGAGCTCGAACTGCAACTCCCGGGCGGCCGCGAGCATCTGGTCGTTGAGCTGCTGGATCAGGTCGGCGAGCTCTGCGCGGGCCATCCCGGCGCCGGTCGGCTCGCCGGACGCGGCCCGGGAACGGTTGCGGCTGCGCGCCTCCGGCACCGGCGCCTTGCCCCGGGACTGCTGCCGGCCACCGCCGCCGACCAGCGACTCGGCGTCGTCGGCGGCCCGGTAGATGTCGTCCAGGATGTCGCCGATCTTCTTGCGCAACGGCTGCGGGTCGACGCCGTGCTCGGCGTTGTAGGCGACCTGCTTCTCGCGCCGCCGATCGGTCTCCTCCAGCGCGTGCCGCATCGACGGGGTGATCGCGTCCGCGTACATGATCACCTGGCCGGACACGTTGCGGGCGGCGCGGCCGATGGTCTGGATCAGGCTGGTACCGGAGCGCAGGAAGCCTTCCTTGTCCGCGTCCAGGATCGCCACCAGCGACACCTCGGGCAGGTCGAGCCCCTCCCGCAGCAGGTTGATGCCGACGAGCACGTCGTACTCGCCCTGGCGCAGCTCGCGCAGCAGCTCGACCCGGCGCAGCGTGTCGACCTCCGAGTGCAGGTAGCGCACCCGGATGTTGTGCTCCAGCAGGTAGTCGGTGAGGTCCTCGGCCATCTTCTTGGTCAGCGTGGTGACCAGCACCCGCTCGTTGCGCTCGGTGCGCTCGTTGATCTGCGCCATCAGGTCGTCGATCTGCCCCTTCGTGGGCAGCACCACCACCTGCGGGTCGACCAGGCCGGTCGGCCGGATCACCTGCTCGACGAACTCACCACCCGAGCGCTCCAGCTCCCACGGGCCGGGGGTGGCCGACATGTACACGGTCTGGCCGACCCGCTCTTCGAACTCGTCGAACCGCAGCGGCCGGTTGTCGGCGGCCGACGGCAGCCGGAAGCCGTGCTCGATCAGGGTGCGCTTGCGCGACGCGTCGCCCTCGTACATCCCGCCGATCTGCGGGACGGTGTTGTGCGACTCGTCGATGATGGTCAGGAAGTCGTCCGGGAAGTAGTCGAGCAGGGTGTGCGGCGGGGTGCCGGGCGCCCGGCCGTCGAAGTGCATCGAGTAGTTCTCGATGCCGGAACAGAAGCCCACCTGCCGCATCATCTCGATGTCGTACTGGGTGCGCATCCGCAGCCGCTGCGACTCCAGCAGCTTGCCCTGCCGGTCCAGCTCGGCGAGCCGCTCGCCCAGCTCCGCCTCGATGTCGCGGATGGCCCGCTCCATCCGCTCCGGGCCGGCCACGTAGTGGCTCGCCGGGAAGATCATCAGATCCTCGGCCTCCCGGATCACCTCACCGGTCAGCGGATGCAAGTAGTACATCTTCTCGACCTCGTCGCCGAAGAACTCGATGCGCACCGCGAGCTCCTCGTACGCCGGGATGATCTCCAGCGTGTCCCCGCGCACCCGGAACGTGCCGCGCTGGAACGCCACGTCGTTGCGGGTGTACTGGTCGTCGACCAGCCGGCGCAGCAACGCGTCCCGGTCGTATTCGGTACCGACGGTCAGCCGCACCGCCCGCTCGATGTACTCCTGCGGGGTGCCCAGGCCGTAGATCGCCGAGACGGTGGCCACCACCACCGTGTCGGAGCGGGTCAGCAGGTTCATCGTCGCGGCGTGCCGCAGCCGGTCGACCTCCTCGTTGATCGAGGAGTCCTTCTCGATGTAGGTGTCGGTCTGCGGGATGTACGCCTCGGGCTGGTAGTAGTCGTAGTAGCTGACGAAGTAGCCGACCGCGTTGTTGGGCAGCAGCTCCCCGAGCTCCTTCGCCAGCTGGGCGCACAGCGTCTTGTTGGGTGCCAGCACCAGGGTCGGCCGCTGCAACCGCTCGATCAGCCAGGCGGCGGTGGCGCTCTTGCCGGTGCCGGTGGCGCCGAGCAGCACGGTGTGCCGCTCCCCCGCCTTGACCCGCCGCTCCAGCTCGTCGATCGCGGCGGGCTGGTCACCAGCGGGTTGGTAGTCGCTGATCACCTGGAAGGCGCCCTCGCGACGGGGGATCTCACGCGTCATGCATCCAGGCTACGACGGGCCCCCGACAGTTCGGGGCGGCCGACGCGGCACGGTCGCGCAGCCCGGGCGGCCACGCCGAAACCGGCACGAATCTCGCTGTTCGCCCACTCGGCCGGAACGGGTTGTGTGGCCCACCCCACCGGTCTACCGTTCGTGGCAGCAGGCCGCTTGCGGCACCGACCGGGGAAGACGAGCGAGGCCGATCCACTCACGGTCTCGTACCGCATCTCCGGCGGGGGTCGCAGCCCCGGCCACGGCCGGTGAGGCGCGCCCGAGGCAGGTCGGGGGTTGAGCCTGACCGCCCACCGTGGGCGACCTGCCCGGCGAGGCTCCGGCCGCGAGGCCGGGGCCTCGCCGCGCGAGCCCCGCCCGGCTCAGAGCCAGCCGTTGTCGCGGGCGATCCGGGCCGCCTCGGTGCGGTTGCGGGCCCCGGTCTTCCCGATCGCGCTGGACAGGTAGTTGCGCACGGTGCCACCCGACAGCGCCAGCCGGTCGGCGATCTGCGCCACCGAGGCGCCGCCCGCGCCGGCCGCCAGCACGTCGCGTTCGCGCTCGGTCAGCGGGCTCGGCCCGGCGCCGAGCGAGGCGACCGCGAGCGCGGGGTCCAGTACCACGTCACCGGCGGCGACCCGGCGGATCGCGGCGGCGAGCTCGTTCGGTGGGGAGTCCTTGACCACGAAGCCACGCGCGCCGGCGTCCATCGCCCGCCGCAGGTAGCCGGGACGGCCGAAGGTGGTCAGGATCAGCACCCTGGTCTCCGGTACCGCGACGCGCAGCTGCTCGGTCGCCTCGATCCCGGTCAGGACCGGCATCTCGATGTCCAGCAGCGCCACGTCCGGGCGGTGTGTGCGGGCCGCGGCCACCGCCGCCGCCCCGTCGGCGGCCTCGGCCACGATCGTCAGGTCCGGTTCCAGGCCGAGCAGCGCCGACAGCGCGCCCCGGACCAGGTGCTGATCCTCGGCCAGCAGGATCCGGATCACGATGCCCCGGCAGCGGCGGCGACCCGGCCGCCCGGCGCGGTGACCGGCAGCTCGGCCCACAGCCGGTACCAGCCGTCGACCCGCTCGGTGTGCACCGCGCCGCCGAGCGCGGTGACCCGCTCGCGCAGCCCGGTCAGCCCGTTGCCGTACGGGCTGGTGGCGTCGCCGTGGCCGTCGTCGGCGACCTCGACCACGACCGGGTCGGCCGACCGCACGGTGATCCGCGCCGTGCCGGCGCGGGAGTGCCGGACCACGTTCGTGACGCCCTCGCGCACCACCCAGCCCGCCACGTCGGCGAGCGGGGCCGGCACCGAGCCGGCGTCCGGGGCGGACAGCACGCAGCCGATGCCGGCCGCCGCGAGCAGCGCCTGCGCGGTGGACAGCTCGCCGGTCAGCGACGAGTCCCGGAACCCGGACACGGTGGCCCGGACCTCCTCCAGCGCCTCGCGGGCGAGCCGGCCGGCCTCCGCGCTCTGTTGCCGGGCCCGCTCCGGGTCACTCCCGGCCAGCCGACCGGCGAGGTCGGACAGCAACGCGACGGCCGCCAGCCGCTGGCCGAGCACGTCGTGCAGGTCCCGGGCGATGCGCAGCCGCTCCTCGCTGACCGCCAGCCGGGCCATCTCGGCGCGGGCCATGCGCAGCAGCACCATGGTGCGCAGCAGCCAGAAGAACATCGAGGTGAACAGCGCCACCGCCGCCACCGAGGCGACGTAGCCGATCAGGCTGACGCCCCGGTCGCCGTACCCGACGGCAACGACCGTGGTCGCCACCAGCGTGGTGACCTGGCTCGGGATCCACCACCTCGGCGGCAGCTGCCCGGGCAGGATCGCGACCAGGTAGTACGGGAACGCGTACCGCCAGGTCGACCCGATCGGGACCATCAGCAGGACGCCGACGGCGATCAGCCCGATCAGCGCGTACGGCGCGGCCAGCCGGAACGGACGCTGCATGCCGACGTGGATCAACCGGACGAAGAACACCACGTAGGCGGCGAGGCCGACGATGGCGAACACCAGCATCGGCGCGCCCGGCGGCTCGGTGGCGACCGACACGCAGATCGGGATCAGGTAACCGAGCCAGGCGCAGGTCAGTAGGGTCGCCGCGCGCCGCCGGCGCGGCGTCCACTCGAAGTCCTCCTGCGTCACACCTGACATGGTGCCTCACTCCCCGATCGCCGCATCGCCCCGGACGCACCGGTACCGGTCGCCGGGCAGCATGCCCGCCCGGCGACCGGCCCGGTCAGGACGCCTTCCGGAACCGCCAGCCGGCGAACCCGAGCAACACCACCAGCCAGGCCGCGAACAGCAGCGCACCGCTGCCGAACGGCTGGTGCCCGTCGAGCAGCCGCCAGCTCAGCTCGCCGGCCCGGTACGACGGGAGCACCCGCGCGACCTGCGCGAGCCAGTGCGGGAACACCTGTACCGGCATCCACAGTCCGCCGCCGATGGACAGCACGAACAGCAGCGCCACCGACACCCCGCTCGCCACCTCGTCGCGCACGCTGTACCCGATCGCCACGCCCAGCGCGATGAACGGGATCGTGGCGAGCCACAGCAGCGGCACCAGCGCGAACCAGGTACCGGCCGGCAGCCGTACCCCGTTGACGACGAAGCCGCACGCCATCACCAGCAGGATCACCGGCAGCGTCAGCAGGATCGAGGCGCCGAGCTTGATGCCGAGGTAACCGATCGGCCGCAGTGGGGTCAGCGCGAGCGTCCGCGTCCAGCCGCGGGTGCGCTCGGTGGCGATCCGGGCGCTGACCCCGGTGAGCCCGGCGCCCATCGCCCCGTACAGCGCCATCGACACCATGTACTGCGCGGACCAGTCCTTGTCGCCGCCGCTGCCGAAGACCTGCGTGAACAGCAGGTAGAACCCGACGGGGAAGCAGATCGTGTAGGCGAGGAACGGCACGTTGCGCAACGTCCGCCGGATCTCCATCACCAGGTACCGGCCCATCAGGCCACCTCCGCCGGTGCGTCGGGTCGGGTCAGGGCCAGGAACGCGTCGGTCAACGCGGCCGCGGCCACCTCGATGTCGCGCGCCTGCGGGTAGCCGGTCACCAGCGCCCGCAGCGTCGCGTCGGAGTCGGTGGTACGCACCAGCACCGCGTCGCCGTGCACCTCGACGTTCGTCGCACCGGGCAGCTCCGCCAACGCCGCCCGGTCCGCGCCGGGCAGCGTGCATCGCACGGTGCGGGCCGCGGCCATCGCCCGGATCGCGGTCGTCGGGCCGTCCGCGACGACCCGGCCCCGGTCGATCAACACGATCCGGTCGGCGATCTCGTCCGCCTCCTCCAGGTAGTGCGTGCTGAACAGCACCGTGCGACCGGCCGCCGCGAACCCCCGAACCGAGGCCCAGAAGTCGCGCCGGGACGCCACGTCCAGCCCGGCGGTCGGCTCGTCGAGTACCAGCAGGCTCGGGTCGCCGAGCAGCGCGAGCGCGAACCGGACCCGCTGCGCCTGGCCGCCGGAGAGCCGGTCGGTACGGCGCTTCAGCAGGTCGGCCACCCCGGCGGTCTCGGCGACCTGCCCGATCGGGAGCGGATGCGGCTGCAGCGCGGCGATCGCGGTGAGCAGCTCGCCGACCCGCGCCCCCGGGATCAGCTCACCGGTCTGCAGGACGGCGCCGACCGATCCGGCGTCCAGCGCCGCCCGCGGGCGGGTGCCGAACAGCTCGGCCTGCCCGGTGTCCGGCGCCCGCAGGCCCAGCATGATGTCGACGGTGGTGGACTTTCCGGCACCGTTGGGCCCCAGCAGCGCCACCACCTCGCCGGGGCCGATGCGCAGATCGACGCCGGCGACGGCGGTCACTGCTCCGTATCGCTTGCGGATGCCGCGCAACGACACGGCATCGGAATGCTTCAACTCGGTCACCAGTACAGGGTCCCGAAGACGCGAAAGCGCCGGTAGTGCCGTTCGAGCAGCGTTCCGCCATGACATTCGTCAGTGCCCGGCGGAAACCAGGGCGGTGGTCCGCCCCCGGCGGAAACCAGGGCGGTGGTCCGCCCCCGGCGGAACCGGTCCGCCCCCGGTGGAAACCAGTCGGCGCCCGGCGAAACCAGTCGGTGCCTGGCGGGACGGAACCAGCGCAGTGGTCGGCGCCACCACGGGCATTGCTGCCTAGGTAACTGGATCTTTGTCGGGACGCCAGCCGGTGTCGGCCATCCAGCGATCCAGCCGCGGCAGCGCATCGTCGAACCAGGGCCCCTTCAGCTCGGCGTACGCCGAGGTCGTTGCGCCCGAGGCGGCCAGCCGCTGCTTCAGCGCCGCGTAGCCGTCCCGCATCGCCGGCTCGGCGCGCAGCCAGTCGCGGAACGCCAGCGCGTACCGCCAGGCCGGGCTCGCCTGCGCCCGTACGTGCAGCTGCACCAGCCGGCCCGGGTCCGCCGACCCGTGGAACCGCTTCACCAGCACCGGCTCCGGCGCCCCCGCCGGCGGCGGGTCGTCCCACCAGTCCCCGCCGTACCGGGGCAGGCCGGCCGCCGCCAGCGGCTCGGCCAAGGCGTCCGCGGCGGCCAGATCCGGCACCACCAGCTGCAGGTCCAGCACGTCCTTCGCCGGCAGGCCGGGCACCGAGGTCGACCCCACGTGGTCGAGCCGCACGTAGCGGTCGCCCAGCGCGTACCGGATCCGCGCGGCGATCCGCTGGTACTGGATCGGCCAGGTCGGGTCCGGCGCGACGATGTGCAGCCGCTCGGGCCGGCGCACCGGCCGCTGCTGCCGGACGTTGCGCTCGTAGTCCAGCAGCCGGGCCGACCACAGCCGCTCGACGGCGCCGTCCAGCGCACCCCGGGTACCGGAGTTGTCGAGGACGACGTCGGCGGCGGCGCGGCGCCGCTCGTCGCTGGCCTGCGCGTCGATCCGGGCCTGCGCGTCGGCCACGCTCATGCCCCGCGCCACCAGCCGCTCCCGCCGAACGGCCGGGTCGGCCTCGACCACCACCACCAGGTGGTAGGTGGGCGTGAGCCCCACCTCGACCAGCAGCGGTACGTCGTTGACCACCACCGCGTCGGCCGGTGCGGCGGCCATCAGCTCGTCGGACCGGGCCCGCACCAGCGGGTGCACGATCGCCTCCAGCCGGCCTCGCGCGGCCGGATCGGCGAACACGAGCCGCGCCAGCCGGGCACGATCCAACCCCTGCGGGCCGACGACATCCGGCCCGAACTCGGCCGCCACCGCGGCGAGGCCCGGCGTACCGGGCGCGACCACCTCGCGCGCCAGCACGTCCGAGTCGACCAGCACCGCGCCGCGCGCCACCAGCCGCCGAGCCACCTCAGTCTTGCCGGCGCCGATCCCGCCGGTCAGTCCCACCCAAAGCACGGGCGCAAGTCTGCCAGCCGGGCCCGCCACCCCGGGCACGACACCGTCGCGCCCGGGTACGAGATCGCGGCCACGGGCGCCCTGATACGAGGTCGCGGGCACGGGCACCCGGTACGAGATCGCGGGCACGGGCACCCTGGTACGAGGTCGCGGGCACGGTTCCGGGCGTCGCCCTGGTACGACGAAGCCCCGCCGGGATACCCGGCGGGGCTCGGTCGTGCTATCCGGTGCGGCGCAGTCCGGTCAGGACTTGCCGCCGGCCAGCTTCTCCCGCAGTGCGGCCAGCGCCTCGTCGGTCGCCAGCGTGCCGGCCGGCTCCTGACCGCCACCGCTGGTGGCCGGCGCCGACTGGGTCTGCGTGCTGCCGGAACTCACCGGCGCGCCACCCGCCGGTGCCTCGGCGGCCGCGGCCGCCTCCGCCTCGCGCGACTCCGTGATCTGCTTCATGTGCTGCTCGAACCGGGTGTGCGCCTCGGCGTACTCCCGCTCCCAGGCCTCGCGCTGGCTGTCGTAGCCCTCCAGCCACTCGCCGGTCTCCGGGTCGAAGCCCTCGGGGTACTTGTAGTTGCCCTCGGCGTCGTACTCGGCGGCCATGCCGTACAGCGTGGGGTCGAAGTGCTCCTCGCCGGTGTCGGCGAAGCCCTCGTTGGCCTGCTTGAGCGACAGCGAGATCCGGCGGCGCTCCAGGTCGATGTCGATGACCTTGACCATGACCTCCTTGCTCACGGTCACGACCTGCTCGGGCACCTCGACGTGCCGCTCGGCCAGCTCGGAGATGTGCACCAGGCCCTCGATGCCGTCGTCGACGCGCACGAACGCACCGAACGGAACCAGCTTGGTGACCTTGCCCGGCACGATCTGGCCGATCTGGTGGGTCCGGGCGAACTGGCGCCACGGGTCCTCCTGGGTCGCCTTGAGCGACAGCGACACGCGCTCGCGCTCCAGGTCGACGTCCAGCACCTCGACCTCGACCTCCTGGCCGACCTCGACGACCTCGGACGGGTGGTCGATGTGCTTCCAGGACAGCTCCGAGACGTGCACCAGGCCGTCCACGCCACCCAGGTCCACGAACGCACCGAAGTTGACGATCGAGGACACGACGCCCTTGCGGACCTGCCCCTTCGCCAGCTTGTTGAGGAACTCGGTGCGCACCTCGGACTGGGTCTGCTCCAGCCAGGCGCGGCGGGACAGGACCACGTTGTTGCGGTTCTTGTCCAGCTCGATGATCTTCGCCTCGAGCTCGCGCCCCACGTACGGCTGGAGGTCGCGCACCCGGCGCATCTCCACCAGCGAGGCGGGCAGGAAGCCACGCAGCCCGATGTCGAGGATCAGGCCACCCTTGACCACCTCGATGACGGTGCCGCGCACGACGCCGTCCTCGTCCTTGATCTTCTCGATCGTGCCCCAGGCCCGCTCGTACTGAGCGCGCTTCTTGGACAGGATCAGGCGGCCTTCCTTGTCCTCCTTCTGGAGGACGAGGGCCTCGATGTGGTCACCGACGGACACGACCTCGTGTGGATCGACGTCGTGCTTGATCGACAGCTCGCGCGAGGGGATGACGCCCTCGGTCTTGTAGCCGATGTCGAGCAGGACCTCGTCCCGGTCGACCTTGACGACGGTACCTTCGACGATGTCGCCGTCATTGAAATACTTGATCGTCTCGTCGATGGCCGCGAGGAATGCTTCCTCGGAGCCGAGGTCGTCAACGGCGATCTGGTTGCCGGCGGCCTTGCTGGCCGCGGCGATGTTCGAGGTGGCCTCGACACTGCTCGTCATGTGGGAGAGTGCTCCGTCGGTGGATGATCTTCTCGGTCTGCACGCGGCGGGATCAGCTCACCCGAGCGGAGGCAGCAGCCGTGAAGAAGATCAAGATGACGAGGATCCCCTGTTGTGACCACCGGACCGGCTCCGGATGATGGCGGGCCTGCTCCCTGCTGAGACACGCAGACCCCGAGCGCACCGGCAAGCCTACCGTGCGCCATACCATAAGGTCCAACCCTCCCCCAAACCATGGCGGTACGCCGCGAGCCGCGCCCGGAATCATCCGGTTCGTACCAACGGTGGCCGATCGTGCCCGGACCGCTACAGCACGGTGAGGTCGACGGTCGCGGCGAGGGCGGCGTAACCGGCGTCGCTGGGATGCAGGTGGTCACCGCAGTCGTAGTCGGTGGCCAGCCGGCTCGGGTCGGTCGGATCCCGCAGCGCCGCGTCGGCGTCGAGCACCGCGTCGAACACGCCGCTGGTGCGGATCCACGAGTTGACCCGCACCCGCACCGCGTCGCCGGCGGGCGACCAGGCGCGGGCGCCGGCGTACGGCAGCAGGGTCGTGCCGACCACCCGCAGGCCGCGGGCGTGCAGCGTGGCGACCATCGTGCGGTAGCCGGCGATCAGCGTGGCCGCCCGCACGCCGCGGTCGAACTGGATGTCGTTGATGCCCTCCAGCACGACCACCGTGCGCACCCCGAGCCCGGCCGGCACGTCGGTGCCCAGCCGGGTCAGCGCCGCCACCCCGGAGGTCGGCGGGCCGTCACGCAGCAGCCGGTTGCCGGCGATGCCGGCATCGAGCACCGCGTGCCGCTTCCCCGGCGGTCGCCCGGCCAGCCGGTCGGCGAGCAGATCCGGCCAGCGCCGGTTGGTGTCGCTGCTGGAACCGGTGCCGTCGGTGATCGAGTCGCCCAACGCGACCACCGTGCCCACCGCATCGGCGGTGCGCACGTCGACCCCGGCCAGCAGGTACCAGTGGCTGGTGGTGTGGCGGAACGCGGTGGCACCGGCGGTGGTCGCATCGCCGCCGGCGAGGTAGTTCGTCTGGTGCGCGGAAGGGTGGTAGCTGACCGCCAGCCGTGTGTGCCGGGGCAGGTACAGGCTGACCAGCAGGTCCCGCCCGCCGGTCACGGTCAGCGGCACCGGGTCCGAGGCGACCGACGTACCGGCCGGCACCCGTACCGAGCGGGCGCCGGCGAAGGTGACCTCGCGCAGCAGCGCCGGCGCGGCCGTCGCGCCCGGCTGGGCCGGCAGCGCCACGGTGGTGTGCCCGACCGTCACGGACCTCGTCCCGTACGTGTTGGCCAGCCGGATGCGCACCGCGGTGCCGCCGACGCTCAGGTGCACCACGTTGCGCACGGTGCAGGAGCCGCACGGCAGCCGGCCGGCGGTCGCCTGCGCGGCACCCCATCCGCCCAGCCAGTGCCCGGCCCGGGCCGGCGTGGACGGCAGGTGTTCCAGCCCGGCCCGCCGGACCAGCACCGCCGGGGTCACCACCAACGCCGTCAACACGACGGCGAGCAGGGCGGCAGGCAGCAGCCGACGCGAACCCATCCGGGTCCTCCAGCGTGACGAGGGGTGTGGCATCCAGGCTAAGGCGGGTCCGCACGGGTTCCGGCACGCTGTGGCTCTACCGTGATGTGATGTCGAATGACCGGGTCGCCCGCCGCCCGCTGGACAGCGACGCCACCCGCCGGGCCGCGCGCCGCTGGTGGGACTCCGATGCCGAGGACTACCAGCGCGAGCACGGCGCGTTCCTCGGCGACGCGGACTTCGTCTGGTGCCCGGAGGGGCTGCGCGAGTCCGACGCCCGGCTGCTCGGCGACGTGGCCGGCCGGCGCATCCTCGAAGTGGGCTGCGGGGCGGCGTCCTGTTCGCGCTGGCTGGCCCGGCAGGGCGCGCGACCGGTCGCGTTCGACCTGTCCGCCCGGATGCTCGGCCAGGCCCGCGCCGGCGCCCGCCGCTCCGGTACCGACGTGCCGCTGGTGCAGGCCGATGCGCTGGCGCTGCCGTTCGCCGACGGCGCGTTCGAGCTCGCGGTGACCGCGTTCGGGGCGATCCCGTTCGTGGCCGACTCGGCCCGGCTGATGCGCGAGGTCCATCGGGTGCTCGCGCCGGGCGGCCGGTTCGTCTTCGCGGTGACCCATCCGATGCGGTGGATCTTCCTGGACGACCCGGGCGAGCGCGGCCTGGTCGCGGTGCACTCGTACTTCGACCGCACCCCGTACGTGGAGTACGACGAGCGGGGCGTCCCCAGCTATGCCGAGCAGCACCGCACCCTCGGCGACCGGATCCGGGAGCTGGTCGGCGCCGGGTTCGTGCTGGACGACCTGATCGAGCCGGAGTGGCCGGCGGGCCACGAGCAACTGTGGGGCAGTGGAGCCCGCTGCGCGGCCGGCTGTTTCCCGGCACCGCCATCTACGTCGCGCACCGCTGAGCCCGTCCCGGCCGCCGGGCCGGCGTAGGTTCGGCCGATTACGCCCGGTACGGGCATCGCCGTCGTTACCGTGAGCGCGTGACTGCCGACAGCGCGACAGCGGCCGACGCCGGACCGGTCGAGGTGACCGGCAGCCGCCGTTGGCTGATCATCAGCGGCCTGCTCGCCTGCATGCTGCTCGCCGCGCTGGACCAGACCATCGTGGCCACCGCGCTGCCCACGATCGTCTCCGACCTCGGCGGCGTGGCGCACCTGTCCTGGGTGGTCACCGCGTACCTGCTGGCGGTCACCGCGACCACGCCGTTGTGGGGCAAGCTCGGCGACCTGTTCGGCCGCAAGCGGCTGCTGCAGATCGCCGTCGCCGTCTTCCTCGTCGGCTCCGCGCTCGCCGGTACCAGCCAGAACATGCTGATGCTGATCGCGTTCCGGGCGATCCAGGGGCTCGGCGGTGGCGGGCTGCTGGTGCTGTCCCAGGCCACCGTCGCCGACGTGGTACCGCCGCGCGAGCGGGGCCGGTACCAGGGCGTGTTCGGGGCGGTGTTCGGCGCCTCCAGCGTGATCGGGCCGCTGTTGGGCGGCTTCTTCGTCGACAACCTGTCCTGGCGCTGGGTGTTCTACGTCAACCTGCCGATCGGCGCGGCGGCGCTGGTGATCACCGCACTGGTGCTGCCGGCCGCGCTGCCGCGGGCGAGGCCGTCCATCGACTACCTGGGCATCGTGCTGGTCGCCGCCGCGTCGGTGGCGCTGGTGCTGTTCACCAGCTGGGGCGGCACCGTCTACCCGTGGCTGTCCTGGCAGGTGATCGGCCTCGCGGTGCTCGGGGCGGCCCTGATCGCCGCGTTCGTCGCCGCCGAACGCCGCGCCGCCGAGCCGGTGATGCCGCTGCGGCTGTTCTCCACCAGAGTCTTCTCGGTCGCCTCGGTGGTCGGGTTCGTGGTCGGCTTCGGCATGTTCGGCGCCATCACGTACCTGCCGATCTACCTGCAGGTGGTGACCGGCGTCGGGCCGACCGAGTCGGGCCTGCGGATGCTGCCGATGATGCTCGGGGTGCTCGTCACCTCGATCGGCAGCGGCCAGCTGATCACCCGCACCGGCCGGTACAAGATTTTTCCGGTGCTGGGTACCGCGGTGATGACGATCGGGCTGTACCTGCTGTCCCGGATGGACCAGCACACCGGGTTCTGGGCGGCGTCGGGCGCGATGCTGGTGCTCGGCGCCGGGCTGGGCATGGTGATGCAGGTGCTGGTGCTCGCGGTGCAGAACGGCGCCGAGTACCGCGACCTGGGCGCGGCGACCTCGGGAGCGACGTTCTTCCGCTCCATCGGCGGGTCGTTCGGGGTGGCGGTGTTCGGCGCCATCTTCGCCAGCCAGCTGACCTCCAACCTGGCCCGCTACCTGCCGCCGGGCGCGCTGCCCGGCGACGCCACGGTCGCCGCCGGCCCGTCGCGCGAGTCGCTTCGCCGGCTGCCGCCGGCCATCCTCGACGACGTGGTGCACGCGTACGCGCGCAGCATCCACACCGTGTTCCTGTGGGCGGTGCCGGTCGCGGCGCTGGCCTTCCTGCTCACGTTCCTGCTGCCGGCGGTGCCGCTGCGCAGCACCAGCCGGGCCACCGATCCGGGTACCCCGCCGAGCGGCCGCGACTCGTGGGCGGAACTGGAACGCGCGCTGACCCTGCTGGTACACCGGCAGGACGCGGTCAAGGTGTACGGCTGGTTGGCCGAGCGGGCCGGCGTACCGGTCGGCGCCGGCCCCTGCTGGCTGCTG
This sequence comes from Actinocatenispora sera, assembly GCF_018324685.1. Taxonomy (NCBI): domain Bacteria; kingdom Bacillati; phylum Actinomycetota; class Actinomycetes; order Micromonosporales; family Micromonosporaceae; genus Actinocatenispora; species Actinocatenispora sera. The sequence continues at coordinate 5,192,592 of NZ_AP023354.1, forward strand.
TGCTGGCTGGGCCGCAACCCGGCACCGGCGCCGGCCGACCTGCCGCGCCGGGAGGGCATCGGGGCCGGCCGCCTCACCCAGTGGCTCGGCGAGCTGCGCGACGCCGGGCTGGCCCGTATCGGCACCACCGTGACGCTGACTCCGGACGGCCGCGACGCGCTCGATCGGCTCGCCCAGGCCCGCTGTGCGGGGTTGGAGCGGCTGCTCGACGGCTGGGAGCCGGATTTGCATCCGGACCTGCACGAACGGCTGGTCAAGCTGGCCCACGAGCTGCTGGGCACCGAACCCGGCCGCGAGGTCCGGGCCGGCTGACCCGCCCGGCCGATCGCGCGTCCCGCCCGGTTCGCCGCCGCCCGGACGGGGCCGGCAGACTGGCTGCTCGGAGGTGGTCATGAAGGTATACGTGTCGGTGGACCTGGAGGGCGTGGCGGGCATCGTCGACTGGGCCCAGTGCACCCGCGGCGGGGAGGACTACGAGCTCGGCCGGCAGCTCGCGCTGGCCGAGGTGAACGCCGCGATCGAGGGGGCGCAGGCCGCCGGCGCCACCGAGATCCTCGTCAACGACGCGCATTCGGTGATGCGCAACCTCGCCCCGGACCGGCTCGCCGGGCACGCGAACTACCTGTCCGGCCGGTTCAAGCCGGACTACATGATGCAGGGGCTCGACGACGGCTTCGACGCGGTGCTCTACCTCGGGTACCACGCCGCGATGCCGACGGCGGGCATCCTGTCCCACACGTACAACCCGGGCGCGATACTGGACGTCCGCATCAACGGCACGATGGCCGGCGAGTCCGGCATCAACGCGCTGGTGGCACAGCACCACGGGGTGCCGGTCGCGGTGGTCACCGGCGACCAGTACGTGGGGCCGGAGGCGGCGCCGTTCTGCCCGGGCATCCGCTCCGCGGTGGTGAAGGAGTCGGTGAGCCGGTGGGCGGCGAACAACCTGCACCCGGAGCGGGCCCGGGCGCTGATCGCCGAGCAGGTCACCGCGGCGCTGCGGGAGCTCGGCACGCTGGCCGCGCCGGGGATCGAGCTGCCGGTGACGATCGAGGTGGACCTCGCCACCCCGGACATGGCCGAGCAGGCGTCCTGGATCCGGTCGGTGCGCCGTACCGGCGGGAACACGGTGCGGTTCACCGACGACGATCCGCTGCGCGCGTTCCGGACGTTCATGACCGTGGTGTTCCTGACCCGTTCGCTGGTCGAGTCGCGCTGAACGCCGGCCCGACCGGCGGGACACGAACGGGCCCGGATGCACCGCACCCGGGCCCGTCGTGTGTCGCTGGATGTCAGGCGGTGATGCCCGCCTCCTCGACCGCGACCTCGTCGTGCGGGGTGTGCTCGATCATCTCCTCCATCCGCTGCTTGGACATGCGGGTGGTCCAACCCAGCCAGTAGATGACCGCGGTCAGCACCGCGCAGGCGACGAAGCCCCAGATCAGCCACGAGTCGCCGGCGCCCTTGTTGATCAGGCTGCCGACGTAGCTGACGATGGCCAGCCCGGCCAGCCAGATCACCGTCCAGTAGCCGTGCTTGAAGTCCAGGCCACCGACCGACTTGATCTGCCCGGTCGCCTGGAACACCGCCAGCAGGATCAGGCCGACGATGATCGCGACGAAGAACTTCCAGTTGGTGTCCCAACCGGACCAGAACACGATCAGGTTGGCCGAGTAGAACGCCAGCACCGGGATGATGTGCCCGCCCGGGATCCGGAAGGGCCGCTCCTGGTCCGGCAGTTCCTTGCGCATCGCGGCCCACACCAGCGGCCCGGAGCCGAACGAGAGCACCGTGGCCGAGGTGACCAGGCCGACCAGCTGCTGCCAGCTCGGGAACGGCAGCAGGAAGATCACGCCCAGGATGAACGTGATGATCGTCGACACCCACGGCACGCCGGTCTTGGTCAGCTTGCCGACGCCCGCCGGCGCGTTGCCGTTGCGGGCGGTCACGTAACCCAGCCGCGAGGTGACCGCGGTGTAGATCAGGCCGGTGTCACCGGGCGAGACGATCGCGTCGATGTAGAGCACGACCGCGAGCCAGGCCAGCCCGATCGCGGACGCGATCGCGGCGAGCGGACCGAAGTCGTTCTTGAACGCCAGGTCCGTCCACCCGTGCGAGGTGACCAGGTCGTGCGGGTTGACCGCGGCGATGAACGCGATCTGCAGCAGGATGTAGATCACCATGGTCAGCACGACCGACCCGATGACCGCGAACGGCACGTTGCGCTTCGGGTTGCTCGTCTCACCGGCCAGCTCGATGCCCTGCCGGAAGCCGAGGAACGAGAAGACGACGCCGGCGGTCGCGATCGCGGTGAAGATGCCGGAGGGCCCCTTCGGGGCGAAGCCGTGGCTGGTGAAGTTGGCGCCATGGAACGCGGTGATCAGGAACATGACGATCACCAGGACGATCACGATCAGCTTCCACCACACCAGCACGTTGTTGATCTGCGCGAAGTAGCGCACGCCCAGCACGTTGATGATGCAGAAGACCGCCAGCAGGGCGATCGCCACCACGATGCCGACCGGCCGGAGGGTGAACACGCCGCCGGCGTGCGCCTCGGTGAAGCCGGAGTAGTACTTCGTCGCGTACTGCAGGACGCCGGTGACCTCGATCGGCGCGACCACCGCCGCGGCGAGCCAGGTGATCCAGCCCAGCGTGTAGCTGGCGAACGTGCCGAACGCGTACTGCGGGAACCGGATCACGCCGCCGGTGACCGGGAACATGGTGCCGAGCTCGGCGAACGTCAGTCCGATCAGGATGATCATGACGCCGCCGATCAGCCACGAGAAGATCGCGGCCGGGCCGGCCTGCTGGGAGGCGCGCAACGCGCCGAACAGCCAGCCGGAGCCGATGATCGAACCCACGCCGGTGAACAGCAGTCCGATCATCCCGATGTCGCGCCTCAGATGGCGCTTGTCTGCCGGGCCGGAGCCCGGGGTCTCTCCTGTCGCGGCGCTCAATCCACGACCTCCTTGTCCGTCACCGACCGGGGCGCGAGGACGGCCACCGATCCGTACCTGCCGCAGTCGGGACCGATGTCCCAGGCCGCTTGAATGCTCGATACCCGAGAAGGCGGGCGGATGATCAACAGGCACATTACTTCTACTTAAGACAACTGAGAGTTATACGACTGCGCGTGTTCCCACGCGACCACGGATCATGCCCCTGTCAACACCCCTACCTGTACGCTCCGGAGTCAAATTACGATGTTTATGGGAGTCTGATCGTACATTTCGGGCGCAGAAGGCACGCGGGGTGATCACATGTACGATCTACAACGAGTGGGTAACGCGGCCGTTATCCGCCCGACAACGAAGGACAGAAGTGCACGCCACGACACCGACAGTGTCGGTTGACGCGGTGGGCGCGAGCACGCGCCGGGATCCGAGCGGCCGGGCGCGCCCCGCCGGAAACCCCCGCGGTCAGTGACCGGCGGTCGACCAGTCCGGCCCGACCCCGACCGAGACCGACAGCGGCACCGACAGCGCCTGCGCCTGCCCCATCTCGGTGCGCACCAGCTCCTCGACCGCGGCCCGCTCCCCCGGCGCCACCTCGAACACCAGCTCGTCGTGCACCTGCAGCAGCATGCGCGAGGCCAGCCCCTGCGCCCGCAACGCGGCGTCGACGCGCAGCATCGCCAGCTTGATGATGTCGGCGGCCGACCCCTGGATCGGCGCGTTCAGCGCCATCCGCTCGGCCATCTCGCGCCGCTGCCGGTTGTCGCTGGTCAGGTCGGGCAGGTAGCGACGGCGACCGAGCATCGTCTCGGTGTACCCGTCCCGGCGGGCCGCATCGACCAGGCCGCGCAGGTAGTCGCGCACCCCGCCGAACCGCTGGAAGTACTCGTCCATCAGGCCGCGGGCCTCCTCGGCGGTGATGCCGAGCTGGCTGGACAGCCCGTACGCCGAGAGGCCATAGGCGAGGCCGTAGTTCATCGCCTTGATCCGGCTGCGCTGCTCGCCGTCGACCGCCTCGGCAGCCACCCCGAACACCCGGGCCGCGGTCGCCGCGTGGAAGTCGGCACCGGACACGAACGCCTCGATCAGCGCCTCGTCGCTGGACAGGTGCGCCATGATGCGCATCTCGATCTGGCTGTAGTCGGCCGTCAACAGCTGCTCGAACCCGTCGCCGACGACGAACGCCCGGCGCAGCCGGCGGCCCTCCTCACTGCGGATCGGGATGTTCTGCAGGTTGGGGTCGGTGGACGACAGGCGCCCGGTGGCCGCCACCGTCTGCTTGAACGTGGTGTGGATGCGGCCATCGGCGCTGACCGACTTGAGCAGCCCCTCCACCATCGACCGCAGCTTGGACACATCGGCGTAGCGCAACAGGTGGGGCAGCACCGGGTGCTCGCTCTGCGCGTACAGCGACTGCAGGGCGTCGGCGTCGGTGGTGTAACCGGTCTTGGTGCGCTTGGTCTTCGGCAGCCCCAACTCCTCGAACAGCAGCTGCTGCCGCTGCTTGGGTGAGCCGAGGTTGAACTCGCGCCCGACCACGTCGTACGCCGCCTGCGCGGTCGACTTCACCTCGCCGGCGAAGTGCGCCTCCAGCTCCGACAGGTAGTCGGTGTCGGCTCCGATGCCGGTGCGCTCCATGCCGGCGAGCACCCGGCACAGCGGCTGTTCCAGCCCCACCAGCAGCTGCACGCTGCGGCCCTCGGCGGTGTCGCCGCCCCCGGCCGCCGCCGCGACCGGGTCCGGCCCGCCCGGTTCGGCCGCGGCGTCGCCGCGCGCGGCAAGCTCGGCCAGCAGCGCCGGCGCCAGGTCCAGCGTCGCCCGGGCCCGCAGCATCAGCTGCTGCTCCGCCGCCCGCTCCCCCAGCGCGTCGGCCAGCCCGTCGAGGGTGAGCTGCCCGTTGTCCGGCTCGTCCGCCCGCAACTCGCGGTGCAGGTAGCGCACCGCGAGGTCTTCCAGGTCGTAGCTGCGCTGATCCGGCCGGGCCAGGTAGGCGGCGAGCGCGGTGTCGGTGGCCAGCCCGGCCAGCTCCCAGCCATGCGCCTGCAACGCCAGCAGCACCGGCTTCGCGTCGTGCACGATCTTCGGCCGGTCGGGGTCGGCCAGGAACGCCGCGAGCGCCGCGTCGTCGGCCGCGTCCAGCTTCGTCGGATCGAGATGGCAGGCCGCGGCACCCTCGTCGACGGCCAGCGACAGCGCGGTCAGGCTGCCCGTCCCCCGGCCGAACGAACCGGACACCGCCAGCCCGACCGGCACCCCGGGCCTGGTGTGCGCGGCGAGCCAGTCGCTCAGCCCGCCGGTCGACAGCACCGAGCCGGCGACGTCGAAGCCCTCCTCGGCCTCCGGCTCGGGCGCGGCCAGGTAGCTGTAGAGCCGGTCGCGCAGTACCCGGAACTGCAACGTGTCGAACACCTGCGCGACCTGCTCGCGGTCCCAGCCGTGCCAGGCGAGGTCGTCCGGCTGCACCGGCAGCGGCAGATCGGAGATCAGCTCGTTCAGCTCGTGGTTGCGGATCACGTCGGCCAGGTGCGCCCGCAGCGACTCGCCCGCCTTGCCCTTGAGCTGGTCGGCGGCGGCCACGATGCCCTCGACCGACGAGTACTGCCCGATCCACTTCGCGGCGGTCTTCGGGCCCACGCCCGGCACCCCGGGCAGGTTGTCGGAGGTCTCGCCGACCAGCGCGGCGAGATCGCGGTACCGCTCGGGCAGCACGCCGTACTTGTCCTCGACCGCGGCCGGGGTCATCCGGGCCAGCTCGGAGACGCCCTTCTTCGGGTACAGCACGGTGACGCTGTCGTCGATCAGCTGGAACGAGTCGCGGTCGCCGGAGCAGATCAGCACCTCGAAGCCGGCACCGGCGGCCTCGGTGGCCAGCGTCGCGATCACGTCGTCGGCCTCGAACCCCTCCTTGCTGACCTGCACGATGCGCAGCGCCGCAAGGACCTCGCCGATCAGGCTGACCTGGCCGTGGAAGTCGGCCGGCGTCTCGGCCCGCCCCGCCTTGTACTCCGCGTAGCGCTCGGTGCGAAACGAACGCCGGGACACGTCGAACGCCACCGCGATGTGTGTCGGCTGCTCGTCGCGCAGCACGTTGATCAGCATCGAGGTGAACCCGTACACCGCGTTGGTGGGTTGGCCGGTGCTGGTGGAGAAGTTCTCCACCGGCAGCGCGAAGAACGCCCGGTATGCGACCGAATGGCCGTCGATCAACAGCAGGCGGGGCCGCCCCGACCCGGCCGAACCGGTCGCAGGTGCAGGGCTCGGCGCGGAACTCTTCGTGCTCGCAGTCACCTGAGTGACTGTAGCGGCGGGCACCGACAAAACCGACGGCGCCCGCCGCCGCTCAGCGGTCCCGACCGGCCGGCGCCGGACCGGCGCCGACCGCCTTCCGGTCGGGACCGCTCACAGCACCTTCGACAGGAACAGCTTCGTCCGCTCCTGCTGCGGGTTCTCCAACACCTGCGAGGGCGGCCCGGACTCGACCACGACCCCGCCGTCCAGGAAGACCACCGTGTCGGCGACCTCGCGGGCGAACCCGATCTCGTGGGTGACCACCACCATCGTCATGCCGGAGGCGGCCAGGTCGCGCATCACCTGCAGGACCTCGCCGACCAGCTCCGGATCCAGCGCGCTCGTCGGCTCGTCGAACAGCATCAGCTCGGGATCCATCGCCAGCGCCCGGGCGATCGCCACCCGCTGCTGCTGCCCGCCGGACAGCTCCGCGGGGTACGCGCCGCCGCGGTCACCCAGACCGACCCGGGTCAGCAGCTCCGTCGCCCGCGACCGGGCGTCCGAGCGACGGATCCGGCGCACCCGGCACGGCGCCTCGATCAGGTTCTGCTCCGCGGTCAGGTGCGGGAACAGGTTGAACCGCTGGAACACCATGCCGATCCGGCTGCGCTGGGCGGCGACCTCCTTCTCCCGCATCTCGTGCAACCGGTCGCCGACCTGCCGGTACCCGACGAGCTCGCCACCGACCCAGATGCGCCCGGCGTCGATCTTCTCCAGGTGGTTGATACAGCGCAGAAACGTCGACTTGCCGCCGCCCGAGGGACCCAGTACGCAGGTCACCTCGCCCGGCGCGACCGCCAGGTCGATGCCGCGCAGCACCTGGCTGCGGCCGTACGACTTGTGCACGTTGTCGGCGACCACCATGTACCGGCCCGGATCGGCGGTCACCTGCGCCTGCACCAGGCCGCCGGCATCCTCGTCGCTCATGAGTCCACCTCCGTACCGACCGCGCCACCGGCGCCGGCGGAGCGCGCGCCCCGCAGCCGGATCGCCCGCGGCCCGTGCCCGCGGGAGAACCGCTTCTCCAGGAAGTGTTGCCCCACCATCAGCACCGAGGTCATCGCCAGGTACCAGATGCAGGCGGCCACCAGCATCGGGAAGATCGCGTAGGTGCGGGCACCGATGTGCTGCAGCTGGAAGAACAGCTCGTTGGTCACCGGCACGTACGCCACCAACGAGGTGTCCTTGAGCATCGCGATCGTTTCGTTGCCGGTCGGCGGCACGATCACCCGCAGCGCCTGCGGCAGCACGATCCGCCGCAGCAGCAGCGGCCGGCGCATCCCGAGCGCCTGCGCCGCCTCGGCCTGGCCCGGATCCACCGACTGGATGCCACCGCGCACCACCTCGGCCATGTACGCGCCCTCGGACATCGCGAGCGCGAGCAGCCCGGCGACGAACCCGCTCAGCAGCGTCACGGCGTTCACGCCGAACAGCCGCGCGTTCAGGTCGATGCCGAACAGCGCACCGAGCTGATGGTCGAACGGCAGCCCGAACTCCAGCCGGCTGTACAGGATGCCCAGGTTGCCGAACAGCACGCACAGCACCAGCCGCGGCACGCCGCGGAAGAACCAGACGTACACCCAGGCCGCGCCGGCGAGGATCGGGTTGGGCGACAACCGCATCACCGCGAGCACCACGCCGAGCGCGATCCCGATGATCATCGCCAGGACGGTCAGTTCGATCGAGGTCACCGCGCCGCGCACCACCGGCGCCGACAGGATGTTGTCGAACAGGAACGTCCACTGGAACGCCTTGTTCGTCACCAGCATGTGCGCGAACATCAGCGCGAGCACGACGAGTACCGCGACCGCCACCCAGCGGCCGGGGTGGCGCACCGGCACCGCTCGGATCGGCTCCGGCCGTCCCCGGCCGGAGCCCGTCACACCGGTCGACATCATCGACTACTGCGACACCGACGGGTTCACCGTCGGATTGTCGATCTTGCCGACCTGCACGCCCCAGTTCGTCAGGATCTTCTCGTACGTGCCGTCCGCCATCAGCGCCTTCAGGGCGCCCTGGATGGCCTGCGCGAACGCGAGCTGGTCCTTCTTGATCACGTACCCGTACGGCGCCGCCTCGTAGATCTTGCCCAGCGACTCCAGCTGCCCCTTCGACTGCTTCAACGCGTACGCCACGATCGGCGAGTCGGCCAGCATCGCGTCGTCCTTGCCCGACACGACCGCGGCCGTCGCCTGGTCCTGACCGTCGTACTGGTCGATCTTGATGGCCGGCTTACCCGCCGAGGTGCACTTCTTCGACCGCGCCTGGATGTCGTCGACCTCGATCGTGTCGGTCTGCACCGCCACGGTCTTGCCGCAGGCCGCGTCCGGCGACACGTTCTTCGGGTTGCCCTTCTTGGTCGCCCACCAGACACCGGCCGAGTAGTACGTGACCATGTTGGCCTGCTTCATCCGGTCCGCGTTGACCGTGAACGACGACACGCCCGCGTCGTACTTGCCCGACTCGACGCCGGCGATGATCGTGCCGAACTTCGCCGACTCGTACGTCGCCTTCAGGCCCAGCTTCGCCAGCACCGCGTTGTACAGGTCGACGTCCCAGCCCTCGACGGTCTTACCGTCGGAGGCCAGGAACTCGTTCGGCGCGTACGACGAGTCGGTACCGATCTTGAGCGTGCCCTTGCTCTTGATCGCCGCCGGTACCTTCGCCGCCAGCGCCTTGTCCACCCCCACCTTCGGCGTCGGCGACGGCTTGCCCGTCCCCGACCCGGAGCCGTCGCCGCCGCTGCCACCGCCGCAGGCGGCCAGCGTCACCGCCAGCACGGCCGCGACCGCGCCGGTGCACGCCCACCGGACGCCCGACCTGCCAACCATCCTCATGACAATCCTCCAGATTTGCCGTCCTGGTCCGACCCGGGCCGCTACGCGACGCCCAGGTAGGCCTCCTGGACCGTCGGGTCGGCGAGCAGCTCCGCGCCCGTGCCGGTGCGTACGATACTTCCGGTCTCCAGCACGTATGCACGGTGCGCCAGCGACAGCGCCTGCTGCGCGTTCTGCTCCACCAGCAGGATCGTCGTACCCTGCGTGTTGATCTCCGCGATGATCGCGAAGATCTGCTGGATCAACATCGGCGCCAGCCCCATCGACGGCTCGTCGAGCAACAACACCTTCGGCCGCGCCATCAGCGCCCGGCCGATCGTGAGCATCTGCTGCTCTCCACCAGACATCGTCCCGCCGAGCTGCTTGCGCCGCTCCGCCAACCGCGGAAACAGGTCGAACACCCGATCCCGGTCCTCGGCTATTCCGGCAGTGTCCCTGCGCGTGTAGCAGCCCAGGTCCAGGTTCTCCTCGACCGTCATGCCCGGGAAGATCCCGCGGCCCTCCGGCGCCTGCGAAATACCCGACACCACGCGCTGATCCGCCCGCATCCGGGTGATGTCGCGGCCCTGCAACCGGATGCGGCCCTGCTGAGCCGCGCGCAGCCCGGAGATCGCCCGCATCGTGGTCGTCTTCCCGGCGCCGTTCGCGCCGATCAACGCCACGATCTCGCCCTCCTCGATGCCCAGGCTGATGCCGTGCAGGGCCTCGATCCGACCGTAGGCGACGACCAGGTCTTCCAACTCAAGCAGCATCGTCCGGCACCCCCAGATACGCAGCGACCACCTTCGGATCCGACCGCACCTCCGCCGGCACCGCGTCGGCGATCTTGCGACCGAACTCCAACACCACGATCCGGTCGGTCACCCCCATCACCAGCCGCATGTCGTGCTCGATCAGCAGTACCGTCTGACCCCGGTCCCGGATCCGCCGGATCAGCTCCAGCAGCTCCTCCTTCTCCGCCGGGTTGAACCCGGCGGCCGGCTCGTCCAGGCACAGCAGCGCCGGCTCGGTCGCCAGGGCCCGGGCGATCTCCAGCCGCCGCTGGTCGCCGTACGGCAGGTTGCGGGCCAACTGGTTCGCCGTCGACCCGATGCCCATGAAGTCCAGCAGCTCGTGCGCCTTCGCCCGCCCGGCCCGCTCCTCCTTGCGGTGCCGCGGCAGCCGCAGCAACGCACCGGGCACGCTGGTGCGGTGCCGGGCGTCCGTACCGACCAGCACGTTCTCCAGCGCCGTCATCTCCGGAAACAGCCGGATGTTCTGGAACGTACGGGCGATGCCCAGCCGGGTGATCTGGTGCCGGCTGCGGCTGACCAGCGGCCGGCCGTTGAGCCGCACCTGACCGGTGGTCGGCCGAAACACCCCGGTCATCACGTTGAAGCAGGTCGTCTTGCCGGCGCCGTTCGGCCCGATCAGCCCGAGGATCTCGCCCTCGTTGACCGTGAAGCTGACATGGTCGAGCGCGGTGACCCCGCCGAAGCGCATCACCACGTCGTCGACCTCCAGCAGCGGCCGCGTCTGCCGCGCCGTACCCGCCCCGTCAGCGGCCGGCGCACCGGCCGCGTCCTTCGCCGGCTCACCGGCAGCGCCCATGGCCGGCTCACCGGCGGCACCCTCGGGCGGCCCGCCAGCGGGACCCATGGCCGACTCGCCGGTCGTGTCCACCTCAGACATTCGCGGTCGCCTCCTCCGCAGCCTCGCGTTTGCGGTCGGCCAGCTCCACCGCGCGTCTCCGGCTGGGGATCAACCCCTGCGGCCGGAAGATCATGATCACGATCAGCGCGAGGCCGAACACCAGGAACCGCTTGTCGGCGAACCCCCGGAACCGCTCCGGCAGGTACGAGATGAGCACCGCACCGAGCGTCACCCCGGCCAGGTTGCCCGCCCCGCCCAGCACCACGGCCGCGACGAACAGCATCGAGGTCAACACGTCGAACGAGTTGGAGTTGATGAAGCCCTGCCGGCTGGCGAACAGCGCACCGGACAGGCCACCCAGGCCGGCACCGATCGCGAACGCCCACAGCTTGAACTTGAACGCCGGGACACCCATCAGCTCCGCGGCGTCCTCGTCCTCCCGGATCGCGAGCCAGGACCGGCCCACCCGGCTGGACTCCAGCAGCTTGACGCCGAACATGCAGATCAGCACGACGGTCAGCGCCAGCCAGTAGAACGGCCGGGTGTCGATGATCCCGAAGATCGGATCGCCGTTGCCCCAGTGGCCCGGCGGCGCCGGCACGCTCGGGATACCGATCTGGCCCTTCGTGATCGACCAGTTGACCGCGATCAGCCGGACGATCTCACCGAAGCCCAACGTCACGATCGCCAGGTAGTCGCCGCGCAACCGCAGCGTCGGCCCGCCCAGGATCACCCCGGACACCATCGACAACGCGATCGCGATCGGGATCAGCATCAGCCACGGGTACTTCGTCGCGAGCGGCGACGCGGGCGAACCGAAGATCGCCACCGAGTACGCGCCGACCGCGAAGAACCCGATGTAGCCCAGATCCAGCAGGCCGGCCAGCCCGATCACCACGTTCAGGCCGACCCCGACCAGCACGTACACCGCGACGGTGAACAGCACCGAGGCGAAGTTCGTGTCCGGCGTCGGGATCAACGGAATCGCCAGGTTCGGCAGCAGGTAGAAGAACACCGCCACCGCCACCCCGAACAGGATGCGCACCGGCCGCGGAATCGCCCGCCAGCGCGACCGCATCGCCGACAGGCCGGCCAGCCGCCGGTCGTCGGCCGTTCGCAACGCCGACATGACCGGGTTACCCCGCCGTGCCTTACCCCCACCGGGGCCCGTGCTCGTCATGCGCGCGCCTTTCCGAGCGACTCACCCAACAGGCCGGTCGGCCGGAACATCAGGATGACCACCAGCACCACGAACGCCACCACGTCCCGCCAGGACGTACCGAACAGCGCCGAGCCGTAGTTCTCCACCAGCCCCAACGCGAGACCGCCCAGCAGCGCACCCCGCAGGTTGCCGATCCCGCCCAGTACCGCGGCGGTGAACGCCTTGATACCCAGCAGGAAGCCGATGTCGGCGCGAGTCACGCCGATCTTCAGGTTGTACAGCAGGGCGGCCGCACCGGCCATCACCCCGCCCAGCGCGAACGTCAGCACGATCACGCGGTTCTTGTTGATGCCCATCAGCGCGGCCGTGTCCGGATCCTGCGCCACCGCGCGGATACCCCGGCCCAGCCGGGTCCGGTTGATGAACTGGTCCAGCACCACCATCATCACGATCGCGGCCAGCAGCACGCCGAGATCGACGTTGGTCACGTGCACGTTGCCGATGGTGATCAGGTTCGCGGTCTTGAACAGATCCGGCATGCCGTACTGGTTGCGGCCGGTGATGACACCCACCGCCTCGCTGATCGCCACCGAGGCGCCGATCGCGGTGATCAGGAAGACCAACCGGGGCGCGTTGCGCCGCCGCAGCGGTCGGTACGCCACGAACTCGACGGTCAACGCCGTCACACCCGACCACACCATCGCGCCGACCAGCCCCACCAGCAGGTACACCACCATCATCGGCAGCGACGGGACCGGATCGTTCTCGTGCAGGCCCACCAGGTTCCAGGCGATCAACGCGCCGAAGGTACCCATCATGAACACTTCGGAGTGCGCGAAGTTGATCAGCTTGAGCAGGCCGTACACCAGCGTGTAGCCCAGGGCGATCAACGCGTAGATCGCGCCCTGGGACAGACCGGTGACCGTCAGGTCACCGATGTTCGAGAACAGGAAATGGAAATTCAACGACGCTCCACGGCGACAAGGCGCCCCCGGCCATCCCGTCGCCGGCCGGTGCCGCGAGACACCGGCCGGCGACCCGGAACGGGCCACGAGCACGAAGGGCTGCCGCAGGGCCGGCGGAGCGCGCCGCCGGCCCCGGCGGCGGTCAACTGGTGGCCTTGATCTCCTGGTCCTTCACGATCTCGCCGCCGGAGACCTTGTACGACCAGATCACGATCTCCGACTTCGCGATCTCGCCGTTCTTGTCGAACTTGATGTGCTTGGTCACGCCGTCCTTGTCGTACGAGTCGATGAACGACAGCATGTCCTTGCGCGACGTCTTGCCGGCGGCAATCCCGTCCAGGAACACGTTCGTGGAGTCGAACGCCTCCGGACCGTAGGTGCCCGGTTCCTTGCCGAACGCCTTCTTGTAGTCGGCGAAGAACGTGCCCTTCGCCTCGTCACCCGGGATGCACGGGCAGGTCACCACGGCACCCTCGGCCGCCGCGTTGCCGGCGCCCTTGACGAAGCCCTCGTCCTTCACGCCGTCGTCGGACACGAACGTCGCCTTCACGTTCGCCGCCCGCAGCTGCTTCACGAACGGACCCGCCTCGGCGTAGTACCCGCCGTAGAAGACCGCGTCCGCCTTCGAGCTCTTGACCTTCGCCACGGTCGCCTGGAAGTCGGTCTGCTTCGGCTGCACCGTGTCGGTGCTGACCACCGCGGAACCCAGGCTCTGCTTCACCACGTCGGACAGACCCTTGCCGTACGCGGTGGTGTCGTCGATGACGAAGACCTTCTTCGCCTTGACCGTGTCCTTGAGGTAGGTCGCCGCCGCCGGGCCCTGGGCGTTGTCGTTGCCCAGCATCCGGTGGAAGACCTTCCAGCCCTTCTGGGACAGCGACGGGTTGGTCGCCGACGCCGAGATCAACGGCAACCCGCCCTGGTCGAAGATGCCGTCCGCGGCCTCCGACTCACCGGAGAACGCCGGGCCGACCACACCGACGACCTTCTGGTCCTGCACGAGCTGCTGGGCCAGACCCGGCGCCTGCTTTTCGTCACCCTGCGAGTCCTTCGACTCCAGGGTCACCTTGCAGTCCTTGTGCTTCGCGTTGTACTGGTCGACCGCCAGCTTCACGCCGTTGTAGATGTTGATACCGAGGTTCGCGTTCGGACCGGTGCGCGCGCCGAAGAAGGCGATCTTCGAGTCGCACTTGCCCGACGCGGACGAACCACCGTTCTGCTCGGCACAGGCGCTCATCGCCACCACCGCCGACAGCGCGACCGGGACCACCAGCCACGCTCGTGTCACCCTGACGTTCACGTTCTGCTCCGCCTCCCTCAAGACGCGCGCCCACTGGTTCCGCGGTGCCGGGACACGACGTACCTGACAGGGCGCGCGCCTGCCTGTGTGGCGCGGAACGTAACCGAGGTCGGGCCCCTACGGGAAGGTGGGCAGGGGGTCCGACGTACCAAACCGTTATCTGGCAGACGCTCAGCGCTGACGCCGCCACCAGCAGAAACCATCATTCAGCGGGAGCAATCACGGCAGACCGCACCCCGCCGTCCGACCACATCACGAGCAGGTAACGGTCAGCGCGACACCGCACGGAAAGCCACCGGCGCGAGCCGTTCGCGGGCACGACGCAACGGCCCGACGGGCTCGGCGCACCGCGGGCTCGGGCGATGCGGATCAGGCCTCGGCGCCCTCGGTGCGGGCCGTACCGCCCTCGGCGACGATGCGGTCCGCCACCTGACGCATGGTCAGCCGGTGGTCCATCGCGGCGCGCTGGATCCACCGGAACGCGTCCGGCTCGCTCATCCCGTACTGCGTCATCAACTGACCCTTTGCCCGGTCGATCGCCTTGCGCGAGTCGAGCCGCTCACCGAGGCTCGCCACCTCGGCCTCCAGCGCCGCCAGCTCGGCGAACCGGGACAGCGCGATCTCGATCGCCGGCACCAGGTCGCTCTTCTGGAACGGCTTCACCAGGTATGCCATCGCACCGGCCGCCTGCGCCCGCTCCACCAGGTCACGCTGGCTGAACGCGGTCAGGATGACCACCGGCGCGAGCCGGTCGCCGGCGATCTGCTCGGCGGCGGCGATGCCGTCCATGATCGGCATCTTCACGTCGAGGATCACCAGGTCGGGTTTGTGCTCGCGGGTGAGCCGGACCGCGGTTTCCCCGTCCCCGGCCTCGCCGACGACCTCGTAGCCCTCCTCGGCCAGCATCTCGGCGAGATCGAGCCGGATCAGCGCCTCGTCCTCCGCGATCAGCACCCGCCGGCGGGCGGTCTCGCCCGTCTGTTCCGCACTCACGACTCGGCCTACCTCCGGTCCCGGTCAAGCCTCCGACGGTGCCGCGTACCCAGCCCCGTCGACCACGCCACAGCCTAGCCGGTACGCTTTGCACGTCTGGATCTGAGGAGTCTTCCACCAACCAAGGGTGATGTCCGATTTTCCTGACAAATGCCGAGATGGTGGAATAGGCAGACACCGAGGCCTCAAAAGCCTCTGCCCTCCGGGGCGTGCGGGTTCGAGTCCCGCTCTCGGCACCAGAACTGTCACACGGTGCCGGCAGAGTGCGACCATGCATCCGCCCGAGACCTACGAGCGCGCCGTGCGGCTTCGCGAATCGGGCGTTTCCCTCGCCCGGATCGCTGACCAGCTCGGCCTGCCCCGCGGAACGGTCGCGCACTGGATCTACGGCTCGCGCGCCCGACACATGGCGCTGCTTCGGGCGAAGCAGCCGGTCCGGGTCTGCGCCGGCTGCACCCGGGACCCCGGCGATCTCGACGACCCTCGGGCGTACGCGTACCTGCTCGGTCAGTACCTCGGCGACGGCCACCTGGTCACCAGCGCCCGGGTGCCGGTGTTGCGGGTCTACTGCGCGAACGCGTACCCGGACATCATCGAGGAGTGCCGGCAGGCGATGCTCAGGGTGTTCGCCAGGAGCGTCAGCATCGTGCCGAGGGCCGGCTGCGTAGGAGTGCAGAGCTATTCGACGCACTGGCCGCATCTGTTCCCACAGCACGGCCCAGGGCCGAAGCACCGCCGCCCGATCTCGCTGGTGAACTGGCAGCAGGCGGTGGTCGCGGAGCAGCCACGAGCGCTGCTCCGCGGCTTGATTCACGCCGACGGATGTCGGTGCATCAACCGGGTGACGACGCGCGGCAAGCAGTACGCGTATCCGCGGTATCTGTTCGCGAACGAGTCGGTGGACATTCTGGGCATCTGCGGGGCGGCGCTGGACCGGATCGGGGCGCGCTGGCGGTTCAACCGGCGCAACAGCATCTCGGTGGCGACCCGGGCGGACGTCGCGCTGCTGGACGAGTTCATCGGCCCCAAGACCTGAGCCGCGCGGAGGGCCGGGCCGGTCTCAGCGCGGTGTGCGGGCGGTGTCAGCGCGCGCGGGCACGCTGGTCTCGACGAGCTGTGGAGAGGAACGTGAGGATGGGACACGCGGATGTGCGTGCGCCGGGCGGGTGGTGCCGGTGACGTACGCGATCGAGGCCGAGGGGCTGGTGAAGCGGTTCGGCGCGACGACCGCGCTGGCCGGGGTGGATCTGGCGGCGCCGGCCGGCCGGGTGCTGGGGCTGCTGGGTCCCAACGGCGCGGGGAAGACGACCGCGGTGCGGGTGCTGGCGACGCTGATCCGGCCGGACGCCGGGACGGCGCGGGTGTCCGGGTTCGACGTGGTGCGTCAGGCGCACGAGGTGCGCCAGCTGGTCGCCCTGACCGGCCAGTACGCGGCGCTGGACGAGGGTCTGACCGGGGTGCAGAACCTGATCCTGGTGGGCCGGCTGCTGGGGTTGTCCCGGCGCGAGGCGAAGGCGCGGGCAGCGGCGTTGTTGGCGCGGTTCGGGTTGTCGGAGGCCGGCGCCCGGCGCGCGAAGACGTACTCGGGTGGGATGCGCCGGCGGTTGGACCTCGCGGTGAGCCTGGTGGGCCGGCCGAGCGTGCTGTATCTCGACGAGCCGACGACGGGCCTGGACCCGCACTCGCGCAACGAGCTGTGGTCGATCGTGCGGGGGCTGGTGGCGGACGGGGCGACGGTGCTGCTGACCACGCAGTACATGGACGAGGCGGACCAGTTGGCGGACGACATCGTGGTGGTGGACCGGGGCACGGTGATCGCAACGGGTACGCCGGACGAGTTGAAGACCCGCACGGGTGGTCAGACGTTGGAGATCCGGCCGACGGATCCGGACCGGATCGAGGAGGCGGCGGGCATCGTGGCGGCGTTGGCGGGGGTACGGCCGGTGGCCGAGGGCGGGCGGTTGTCGGCGCCGGTGTCGGATCCGGCGTTGCCGGCGGCCGTGTTGCGCCGGTTGGACGATGCGGCGATCACGGTGACGGAGCTGGCGTTGCGTCTCCCGAGCCTGGACGACGTGTTCCTGTCGTTGACCGGCCACCGGGCGCAGGCGCAGGCCGAGGGCGAGCCGATGGTCGAGACCGTGTCGGGGAGGGCGTGATGGCGAGCGTGGCGGCGCCGGCGACGCACCGGTTGGCTCCGTGGACGGCGGTGCAGCACTGCTTCACCCTGGCCTGGCGCAACCTGGTGCAGCTGAAGTCGAATCCGGGTGAGCTGGCGGGTTTCATCATCCAGCCGCTGGTGTTCATCGTGCTGTTCGTGTACGTGTTCGGCGGTGCGATCGCGGGAACGTCGGGCTCGTACCTGCAGTACGTGTTGCCGGGGCTGATCGCGCAGTCGGGCGTGTTCTCGATCATGGCGACGGGTGCCGGGCTCAACCAGGACATCACGAACGGGGTGTTCGACCGGTTGCGGAGCCTGCCGATCGCCCGGTCGGCGCCGCTGGTGGGGCGCACGATGGGCGAGCTGGTGCGGTTCGCGGCGTCGCTGGTGATCTTGCTGGCGTTCGGGATGCTGATCGGGTTCCGGGTGCACACCAACCCGCTGGAGGCAGCGGCGGGCCTGCTGCTGGTGCTGGCGTTCGGGGTGGGCCTTGCGTGGGTGTCGATGCTGATCGGGCTGTTGGCGAAGTCGGCGACGACGGTGCAGTTGTTCTCCGGGGTGTTGATGTTCCCGATCACGTTCGGCTCGAACGTGATGGTGCAGACGAGCACGATGCCGGGGTGGCTGCAGGCGTGGGCGAACGTCAACCCGGTGTCGTACCTGTCGACCGCGGTGCGGGGGCTGCTGACCGGTACCCCGCTGGGTTCGTCGGTGTGGTGGTCGTTGGGCTGGTCGGTGTTGTTGACGGCGGTCTTCGCGCCGTTGGCGATCGCGGCGTACCGGCGCAAGGTGTGAGGCGGCGGGCCGCCGGCCCGCCCCGCACTGTCTACTGTGGATCGAGCGGGATCTGCAGGTAGCGGTAGATGCCCTCGAGGTTGAGTTCGGCGCCGTCGGCGCGGGCGCGGGCGTAGTCGTCGGCGCCGAGTCGAGCGCCGATCTCGTCGAGGGCGGCGGCGAGTTCGGCGTTGGGGTGGGTGCGTCCGGACCAGAGGGCGTCGAGGGCGCCGGCGAGCGTGGCGGCGTGCCGCGGGTCGTGGTCGCGGTGGGTGAGGATCAGCGTCTCCGCGAGCAGCGAGGCGAGCGGCAGGTCGAGGTGGGCGCCGCGGGCGAGGCGGCGCAGCCCGTCCCGGGCGAGGGTGTCGGCCTCGTCGGGGCGGCCGGCGTCGAGGGCGACCCGGGCAAGCCCGTTGTACGCCATGGCGGCGAGCTGTGGCGGCCGGTGCCGGGTGGCGGTGTCGTCGGTCCAGTCCAGGACGCGCCGGTAGCAGGCCTGCGCCTCGGGGTAGCGACCGCGCGCCCGGTGCGCCTCGGCGCTGACGGTTTCGCGCTGGAACCACCACTCGTCGTCGCCGGGGCGGTCGCCGCGGCTGGTGTGCGCGCGCAGCGCGATGGCCTGGGCGAGTTCGGCTTCGGCGGTGTCGACGTCGCCGGCGCGGAGGCGGATGTGGGCGAGCCGGAGCAGGAAGCCGGGTTGTTCGCGGTCGGGGATGAAGCGGCGGGCGATGTCCCAGGCTTCGGTGAGGACCTCGGCGGCGCGTTCGGCGTCGCCGGCGAGGACGAGGTGTTCGCCGTAGCCGACAAGCGCCGCGGACAGCCCCCAGCGTTCGCCGAGGGTGCGGAACGCCTCGACGGCGCCGGCGAAGTCGTCGCCGGACTCGGCGATCGACCGGTACGCGTCCTGGACCAGGTTGGCGTGCACGAGCCGGGCGGCGGCCGCGGTCCAGGGCTCGGCGTGGTCGACGAGGTCGGCAAGCAGGCGGCGGACGGCGTCGTGGTTGCCGACCAGCATCCCCGGTACGGCGCTGCCGAGGGCGAGCAGCGGGGGCAGCGGCCCCTCGCCGCGGGCCCGCTCGACGAGGCGTTCGAACTGGTCGATGACGGTGCGCAGCCGTTCTGGTTGGTGGCCGTGTTCGGCGATCAGTTCGAGGTTGGCGCCGCCGAAGCAGATGGCGTACGCGGCGGTGAGCCCGGCGGGTGGTTCGGCGGGGGCGATGCGGTTGACCTCGCGCAGCCATCGGATGGCGTCGTCGGCGTGCCCGAACAGGAACCAGTACCAGACGAGTGCGGCGCCGAGCCGCAGCGCGCTGCGGTCCTGCCGGTCGTCGATGGCGTACCGCAGGGCGGCCAGCAGGTTGTCGTAGTCGGCGCTGAGCCGGGCGAGGGCCGTCTCCTGCTCGGCGGTACGCAGGATGGGTTCCTGGGTCTCGGCGAGGTGCAGGTAGTGGCGCAGGTGAGCGGCCCGGGTGGCGCGGGTCTCGCCGGCCTCGGCGAGCCGCTCGGCGCCGTAGGCGCGCAGTGTCTCGAGCATCCGGTACCGGTTGTCGTCGCCGGCGTCGACCAGGGACTGGTCGACCAGGCCGGTGAGCGCGTCGAGCAGTGCGGTGCCGGGCAGCGCCGGGTCGGTGGTGTCGGGCGGGTCGGCGCAGACGGCGTCGAGCGCGTCGAGGCTGGCTCCGCCGGCGAACACCGACAGCCGGCGGGCCAGCGCGCGTTGCGGTTCGTCGAGCAGGTCCCAGCTCCAGGACACGACCGCCCGCAGGGTCTGGTGTCGGGGCAGCGCGGTGCGCTGCCCGCCGGTGAGCAGCCGGAACCGGTCGTCGAGCCGGTCGGCGACCTGGTCGGCGGTGAGGCTGCGCAGCCGGGCGGCGGCGAGTTCCAGCGCCAGCGGCGCGCCGTCGAGGCGGCGGCAGATGGCGCCGACGGCGCCGGCGTTGCCGGCGGTGACGGTGAAGCCGGGGCGGACGGCGGCGGCCCGGTCGACCAGCAGCCGTACCGCGGGGCTGGCCCGGGTGGCGGTGATGTCGACGCCTTCGGCGGGGGTGTCCAGCGGCGGTACCGGGTAGAGCTGTTCGCCGGTGAGGCCGAGCGGCGCGCGGCTGGTCGCGAGGATCGACACCTGCCGGCAGTGGGTGAGGATCTCCTCGGCCAGGTGCGCGGCAGCGTCGACGAGGTGTTCGCAGTTGTCCAGGATCAGCAGCAGCTGCCGGTCGCCGAGCAGCTCGCCCAGCTGTACGGCGCGGTCGCGCAGGCTGGACGGGCTGCCGGTGAGCGTGGGTGTGCTCGCGCCGAGCGCGGCGAACACGGCGTGCGGCACGTTGGCGGGGTCGCTGACGCCGGCGAGTTCCACCAGCCAGACGCCGTCCGGGTGGGTGTCGAGCTGCGCGCCGGCGGCTTCGGTGGCGAGCCGGGTCTTGCCGGTACCGCCGGGCCCGGTGAGGGTGACGAGCCGGTTGTCGGCCAGCAGCTTGCGCAGCTCGCCGAGTTGCCGGTCGCGGCCGACGAAGCTGGACAGGGCGACGCGCAGGTTGGTGCGCGGGGTGGCCGGTGTCGCCGCCTCCGGCGCCGGCGACCGGTCGGCCGCTGGCGGGCTCGCCGGTCTGCCGGCACCTGGCGGGTTCGGCGCACCGTCGCCCGGCCGGCTCGGCGTGGCGGGCGCGCGGGTGGGCGTGGTTTCGCCGCGCAGGACGGCGAGGTGGGCGGCGGCGAGCTCGGTGCCGGGGTCGACCCCGAACTCGTCGGCGAGCGCGGCGCGGGTGCGTTGGTAGGCGGCGAGCGCGTCGGCTTGGCGCCCGGCGGCGGCGAGGGCCCGGACGGCGAGGGTGCAGAGCCGTTCGTCCAGCGGGTGTTCGCCGGCCGGTCCGGCGATGGTGGCGGCCGCCTGCTGCGGTGTGCCGGCGGCGAGCTGCGCCTCGGTGAGATCGCCGAGGGCGGTGCGCCGGTCGGCGTGCAGCCGCTCGGCGGTGGCGGCCGCGTACGGGGCGGTGACGTCGGCGAGCGCGGGTCCGCGCCACAGCCGCAGCGCCTCCTGCAGCCGTTGGATGGCGCCGGCGGGGTCGCGGTGTCGCAGCCGGTGCCGGCCGTCGGCCGCGAGCGCGGCGAAGCGGCGCACGTCGACTGCGTCGGCGGGCACGTCGAGCTGGTAGCCGGCCGGTACCGACCGGATCGGGGTGTCGGCGGGGAGCGCTCGGCGCAGCCGGGACACCAGGGACTGCAGTGCGTTGCCGGCGCCGGCGGGCGGTTCGTCGCCCCACAGCGCGGCGATCAGCCGGTCGGTGCCGACGGGCCGGCCGGCGTCGAGGGCGAGCCGGGCCAGCAGGGCCCGGAGCCGGGCACCGGCGACGACGACGGCGCCGTCACGTCCGGCACTGCTGTCGCGGTCGGTGTTGGCGGCGGATCCGATCTCCACCGGCCCGAGCAGGCTGATCTGCACGGCACCTCCTCCCGGTTGTCGATTCTCCCCCGCGGAGGCGAGCGCCAGCCGCACCGGGGCCCACCGACCGCCGCAGAAACCGCCGGGGGATCGCATGGTCGGCTGGCTCCGCGCGGGCGCGAAAGCGCTCGATGTCCCGTCATATCGAACAGATCTTGACAACTCCGGCGGTACGTGAGCTGATGGGACCGACCCGGCGTCGATGCCGCGCCCACGTTGTGTCGCATCGCCCCTCGCGCCGGGCGCCGCCGTCGCAGGAGGTCCCATGCGTGTGTTCCGCGCCCTGCCCGCTGCCGCCGCGCTCGTGCTCGCCACGGCGAGCCTGTCGGCGTCGATGGCCGGCACGCCCGCCAGCGCCGCACCGGCCCCGGTCCCCCAGATCGCGCCGACGCCGCAGCAGGTGACGCCCGGCCACGGCACGCTCGCGGTGCCGCCGACGGTGACCGTGGTCGCGGGCCCCGGCACCGACTCCGCGGCCCGTAGCGCCTTGCGCGCGACGCTGCGGGCGGCCGGCGCGCGGCACGTACGTACCGTGTCGCCGGCGCAGGATCAGCCGGCCGGCGCGCTGACGGTGTACCTGGGTGGGCCGGCGGAGAACCCGGCGACCGCCGGCGCGCTGGCCGGGCTGCACGCCGACGGCCCGGCCGGGCTGGCCGCCGAGGGGTACGTGCTGGCCAGCGGCAACGAGCGCGGGCACGGCGTGGTGGCACTGTCCGGTGTGGACGGTGCCGGTACGTTCTACGCGGTGCAGACGCTGCGGCAGCTGATCGTCCATCACACGCTGCCGGCGGTGACGGTGCGGGACTGGCCGGCGATGCCGATCCGCGGCACGATCGAGGGCTTCTACGGCACGCCGTGGTCGCACGCCGATCGGCTCGACCAGCTCGACTTCTACGGCGCGCACAAGCTCAACACCTACGAGTACTCCCCCAAGGACGACCCGTACCTGCGGGCGCAGTGGCGCGACGAGTACCCCGACGCGCAGCTGGCGGAGCTGGCCGAGCTGGTGGATCGGGCGAAGGCCAACCACGTGCGGTTCACCTATGCGCTGTCGCCGGGGCTGTCGGTGTGCTACTCCTCGGCCGACGACCTGGCGAAGCTGGTGGCGAAATTCGAGCAGGTGTACGCGATCGGGGTGCGCTCGTTCAACATCCCGCTCGATGACATCAGCTACACCAAGTGGAACTGCGACGCCGACGCGCAGAAGTTCGGCACCGGCGCGGCCGCCGCGGGCGCGGCCCAGTCGTACCTGCTGAACGCGGTGAACGAGGCGTTCATCGCCCAGCACGACGACGTGGCGCCGCTGCAGACGGTCGCCACCGAGTACTACAACGTCACCGAGTCGCCGTACAAGAAGGCGCTGCGCGAGCAGCTCGACCCCGACGTGGTCGTGATGTGGACCGGGATCGGGGTGATCGCCCACGAGGTCACCGTCGAGCAGGCACAGCAGGCCAAGCAGGTGTTCGGGCACGACATCCTGCTGTGGGACAACTATCCGGTCAACGACTACCTGCGGGGCCGGCTGGAGATGGCGCCGTACCTGCACCGGCAGGCCGGGCTGTCCGGGGTGCTGGCGGGCGACACGGCGAACCCGATGAACCAGGCCGCGGCGAGCAAGATCGCCCTGTACACGGTGGCCGACTTCTGCTGGAACGACGGCGCCTACGACCCGCAGCGGTCCTGGACGGCCGGCATCGAACAGTACGCCGGGGGCGACCACCGGCTCGCCGCGGCGCTGCGCGCGTTCGCCGACGTGGAGTACCAGGTTCCGAACATCACCGGGGAGCAGGCACCGGAGCTGTCCGCGGCGATCACGGACTTCTGGGCGGCGTGGGCGGCGAACGACGCGCACGGCATCGCGACGTTCGAGCGCCGGGTGGCCGCGTTCGCGGCGGCGCCGGGGGTGATCCGGCAGCACGCCGAGCCGTCGTTCGTCACCGAGACCGACCCGTGGCTGACCTCGATGGGCGCCTGGGGCCAGGCGATGACCACCGCGCTGGACCTGCTGCACGCGCAGCGCGACGGCGACACCGACCGGGCCGCCACCGACCGGGCCGCGATCGCCGACCAGGTGGCCGCCGCCACCGCACCGGTCGACCCGATCGACGGCAAGACCCCGGTCAAGGTCGGTGACGGCGTCGTCGACCAGTTCGTCACCGACGCCCTCGCCACCGACTGACGTCGCGTCGGTGGACTGCCGCCGCGGCCCACCGACGCCGCGGAGGTGGACCGCCGGTGCGGCCCATCTCCTTGTCCTGCAACGGTTTCGCCGGCACGCGCCCGTCGGGTCGAGTCGTGACCGGCCTACTCCGTCGAGGCCGCGAAGCCGGCGAACTCGACGGTGGCCGGGCTGCCGGCGGCGTGCGAGGTGACGAACATCCCTGCGTCCTGGACGGCGCCCTGACCCCGCACGGTCGCGGTGCCGACCGGATGCCAGGTGTTTCCGTCCAGCGAGTAGTACCCCGCATAGCGGTCCACCGCGCTACGTACCAGTCGCAGGTGCACCGGCAGCGTGTACGCGATGGTGCCGTTGGCCGGCGTCACCGCGTTGATCCGGGTACCGCCGTCGGAGTTCCACTCCAGCTGGATGCCGCCGGACGGGGAGACGAGCAGGATCACGCCCTCGGGGCCCGAGTCGGACGCGGTGATGTCGTCGCGTACCAGGATGCCGGCCTTGCCGAACCCGGAGAGGTGGTCGGCGCCCGTCACGGTGGTCTCGATCGTCGTACCGGCGCTGACCGCGCCGGGACGGTAGATCGTGGTGTACGCATCGGCGCTCTTGTACAGATCCTTCCCCGCACCGGAGATGCCGAACGCACCGTCGAGCTGGGCGTACCGGGCGGGCCCGTCCGTCGCCGACGAGTACGTTCGGTAGGGCGGGCGAACCGGCGGGCTGGTCATCGCGACGGTGACCGACGTCGAGGTGCTCCACCGGAGCCGGCCGTGCCAGCGTCCGCCGGCCGTGGCGGTGAGCTCACCGGTCGGGAACAGCTGGTCGGGCGGCGCCGGGGTGAGCCGGAACGTCGCATGCACGCTCTGCCCGCTCGCCACGGCGGCAAACACGGTCGGCGAGGTCGCGCGGACCTGCCAGCCGTGCGGCGCCGACACACCCAGCTCGGCGCTCTGCACCGGCAGTACCCCGTAGTTGGTGAACGTGGCGGTCGCGGTCACCGGTTCGCCACCGGTCACGGTGCCCAGCCCGTCGAGTCGCAGAGCGGTGTGCGGCGCGTCCTGCGCCGGGTTGTCGATCGGGGTCACCCGGTACAGCGCGGCGCCGTGTGCGGGCACGTTCGCCGCGACGACCCCGGCGGTCTCGGTACTGTCGTGCTCCCACAGGTCGCGGACCCGGTACCCGGTGGTGTCAGCGGCCAGCCCGACCTCGGCGGCGGTGGTCGACATCGGCTGGCTGGTCGCCGAACGGTTCAGCAGCGCCACCGCGACACTCCCGTCGGCCAGCTGCTTCGCCCACACCTCCCGGTCGCCGTCGTCGCGTACCTTGGTGCCCTCGATCCCGGCCGGATCCTGGTCGATGGCGATGACCTCGCGGTTGGCGAGGACGTCCCGCGAGGTGGCGTCCAGGTGGCGGATGTCGGCGCCGGCGATCAGCGGCGCGGCCAGCATCGCCCACATACCGAAGTGCGCGCGTGCCTCCGTGTCGGTCAGGCCCGGGTAGCTCGCGGTGTACCCGCCCGGTACGACGCCGACCTCCAACATGTCCGGGTCGTTCCAGTGCCCGGGCCCGGCGAACGGCGCGAGCCCGACCTGCCGGTCGAGGATGTTGACCACCCCGGCCGCGCCCTGGTCCCACACCGGCTTGATGTCACCGGTGGTACGCCACATGGTCGCGACGTCGTCCCAGTAGCCGGTCGCGCCCAGGGCGTTGCCGTCGGACGGGTTGATGCTGTACACGATGTCGCGGCCGGTGGCGTGCAGCGCGTCCCGCATCTGCGCGAAGGCGGTCGTGCGGTCCACGCCGTACTCGTCGGCACCGCACCAGTCGTACTTGAGGTAGTCGACGCCCCAGGACGCGAAGGTGTCGGCGTCCTGCTGCACGTGCCCGAGCGAGCCGGACATGCCGGGATACCCGCGGTTGCGCTGCGCGCAGCTGCGCGCGCCGGGGTTGCCGTAGATGCCGAGCTTGAGGCCGAGCGAGTGGACGTAGTCGGCGAGCGGCTTGATGCCGTGCGGGAACCGGGTCGGATCGGCCTGCAGCGCACCGTCGACGGTACGTTCCGGCGCCTGCCAGCAGTCGTCGATGTCGACGTAGCCGTACCCGGCGTCGCGCAGGCCGGTCGACACCAGCGCGCGAGCCTCCTCCCGGACCACCTGGTCGCTGATGTCGCAGCCGAACTGGTTCCAGCTGTTCCAGCCCATCGGCGGCGTGGCGCCGACGGTGTCGGTCGAGGTCGAGTTGCCCGCGGATCGGGCGCCGGGGGCGCTCGCGGCTGCCGGCCCCGGGCCGGCGAAGGCGGCGACCAGAAGGACGATCAGGGCCGCGGTCGCGCCGAGTCTCGGGCGAAGCCGCGGTGGCGGATGGTGCGCGCGGTGCGGCATGGAGGACTCCCTCGCAATGTTTGATTGTGTTGTCTCACCGAACCAGCGGCCGTCGTCCGTATGTCACGGCAGCCGGGAGCACAGGATGGTCGACCTTGAGGTGCAGGTAGACGAGGGGTTGAGGGCAGGCGACGGCGCGCCGGGCCAAGGAAGGGCACTCTGCATCGGACAGCTTCAAACTCAAGCACACAGAACACGACAGGTCAACGGTCGGCAGAAGAAAGGAGTCGACTGGCCGAGCCCGGAGGCGGCCACGGGACGCCGGAGCGTCAGTCGCCGACGCGGCGCAGCAGGCCCTCCTGGACGACCGTGGCGACGTGGTGGCCGTCGATGGTGAAGATGCGGCCGGTGGCGAGGCCGCGGCCGCCGGAGGCCGACGGGCTCGAGCAGTCGTACAGGAACCACTCGTCGGCGCGGAACGGGCGGTGCAGCCACAGCGCGTGGTCGAGGCTGGCACCGGCGAACCCGTCCGGGCCCCACACCTCGCCGTGCCAGGACAGGACGGAGTCCAGCAGGGTCAGGTCGGAGGCGTAGGTCAGCGCGCACGCGTGCAGCAGCGGGGTGTCCGGCAGCCGGCCGGCGACCCGCAGCCAGGCCCGCTGGTGTACCTCGGCCGGCCGGTCACCGCTTTTCACCCAGCCGGGCTCGCCGACGTAGCGCACGTCGACCGACTGCGGCACCCGGGACCAGATGCCGAGCCGCTCGGGGTAGCGCGCCATCCGTTCGGCCAGCGTCGGCACCGACTCCGGCGGTGGCACGTCGGCCGGCATCTCGGCCTGGTGGTCCAGGCCCGCCTCGGCGCGCTGGAACGACGCCGACATGAAGAAGATCGGCCGGCCGTGCTGGATCGCGGTGACCCGGCGCACCGAGAAGGACCGGCCGTCCCGGATGACTTCCACCGAGTACACGATCGGGATCGACGAGTCACCGGCGCGCACGAAGTAGCCGTGCAGCGAGTGCACCGTGCGGTCCGCGTCGACGGTACGGCCGGCGCCGACCAGGGCCTGCGCCGCGACCTGGCCGCCGAACACCCGCTGCGGGGCCACCGCGGGGCTGCGCCCCCGGTACAGGTTGACCTCGATGGTCTCCAGGTCGAGCACGTCGAGCAGGTCGTCGACGGCGGCCTGCCCGGTCAGCTGCTCCGTCGATCCGGGGTGCCCGCCGCCAGGCCCGGCATCCGGATCCGGCCGGCCCGCCGCGTCGGTACGGCCGGCCGGGTCGTGCTGGTCGGCCACGGCGCTCAGGTGGCGTCGGCCAGCGAACCGAGCCGGTGCACCCGCACCGTGTTGGTCGAGCCAGGCACGCCGGGCGGGCTACCCGCCACGACCACCACCGAGTCGCCGGACTGGCCCCGGCCGACCTCCTGCAGCGCCTGGTCGACCTGCCGGAACATGTCGTCGGTGTGGTGCACGAACGGCACCAGGAACGTCTCCACGCCCCAGGTCAGCGCCAGCTGCCGGCGCACCTTGTCGTCCGGGGTGAAGGCGAGCAGCGGCAGCGACGAGTGCAGCCGGGACAGCCGGCGCACCGTGTCGCCGGTCTGGCTGAACGCCACCAGCGCCTTCGCGCCGATCACCTCGGCGGTGTGCGCGGCCGCGGCGGTGATCGCACCGCCCTGGGTGCGCGGGTCGTGCTGCAACCCCGGACAGCAGAACTCGCCGGACTCGGCGTACTCCACGATCCGGGCCATGGTGCGCACCGTCAGCACCGGGTACCGCCCGACCGAGGTCTCGGCCGACAGCATCACCGCATCGGCGCCGTCGAGCACCGCGTTCGCCACGTCGGAGGTCTCCGCGCGGGTGGGACGGGAGTTCTCGATCATCGAGTCGAGCATCTGGGTGGCGACGATGACCGGCTTGGCGTTCTCCCGGCACAGCTGCACCGCGTGCTTCTGCACCATCGGCACCTGCTCCAGCGGCAGCTCGACGCCGAGGTCGCCACGGGCCACCATCAGCCCGTCAAACGCGTCGACGATCGCATCCAGCCGGTCGACCGCCTCCGGCTTCTCGATCTTCGCGATCACCGGGACCCGGCCGCCGAGCTCGTCCATGATCTCGTGCGCCGGCTTGATGTCGTCGGCGGAGCGGACGAACGACAGCGCCACCAGGTCGACCCCGAGCCCCATCGCGAACCGCAGGTCGTCGGCGTCCTTGGCGGACAGCGCCGGGACGCTGATCGCCACGTTCGGCAGCGACAGTCCCTTGTGGTCGGAGACCGGGCCGCCCTCGACCACCAGGCAGCGGATGTCGCGGCCCTCGACGTCGGTGACCTCCAGCGCGATCTTGCCGTCGTCGACCAGCAGCCGGTCGCCGAAGTGCACCTCGCCGGGCAGCTTCTTGTACGACACGGAGACGCGCTCGGCGGTGCCCTCGACGTCCTCGGCGGTGATCACCACCGAGTCGCCGGTCTTCCACTCGACCTTGCCGTCGGCGAAGGTACCGAGCCGGATCTTCGGACCCTGGAAGTCGGCGAGGATGCCCACCGCCCGACCCGCCTCGTCGGCGGCCTGCCGGACCATGTGGTAGACGGCCTCGTGGTCGGCGTGGGTGCCGTGGCTGAAGTTCAGCCGGGCCACATCCATGCCGGCCTCGACCAGGCCTCGCATCCGGTCGGGCGTCGCCGTTGCTGGCCCGATGGTACAAACGATCTTCGCTCGACGTGTCACGGCAGCCAGGCTATACCCGACGCCGGATCGACTGTGGCGCCCGTCCCACCCTGTCCGATCAGCGGAAAGAGGCATCCGCGGGCTCCTGCCGGCCCGGCCGGAAATCGTTCGCCGACAGCACCGAAACGGCGAAGATCCGACAGTGTGGACGCGTTCGACGCGACGGATCACGGGTTGGTCACCGGTACCCCCGGAGCTTGTCCGGCATCGCTACCGTTGCCGCGTCCGGTACCGATACCGCCTGACGATCCCCGGGACGGTGCGCATGCCCAGCGAGTACGACTACGTCAGGGAGCCGAGCGGCTCCACCCCCGGCACCTGGCTGGGGCTGTCGATCGCCTCGACGGTGTGCTGCTGCACCCCGTTCGGCATCGTCGGCATCGTCTTCTCCGCGCTGGCGATGGGCGCCCGCGACCGCAACGAGATGGCCGAGATGGAGCGCCACCTCTCCCGCGCCCGCGGCTGGACCATCGCCGCCATCGTCTGCGGCATCATCGGCGGAATCATCGTCTTGGCGCTCCGCGGCACCTCCGACTTCAACTGACCACGGCGGGCCGGGCCGCGGCGGCGGCCGCGGCGATCCGGTCCACGTCGGCGGCGACCGTGGCGGTGTCCTCGGGCCACAGGCTGCCCGGGTAGCGCAAGTCGCCCCACCACTGCGGCGTGAACACACCGTCGTCGCGGGCCGCGGCGAACTCCGCGGCAAACCACGGCAGCGCACCGCGCGCCAGCGTCCGGGCCAGCGCCTCGGACGCCGCCGGCACGCCTACGTCTGCGAGATGGCTGAACCGTTCCCGCCGATCGGCTACCTCGACACGCTCGCTGGCGCTCTCTACGTCGAGGCCGATACCGTGGACCGGTTCAAGAGCGTTCTCGATCGACTCTGCGCCGTTGCCCTCGATGAGCGCGAGTCGGTCGCGCTCATCGAGACGGCGCCAAAGGATCTGGAGTGACTGGATTCCACCCCGAGACTGGCCTTTTGGAATGGCGCACCAGCTCGCGCAGCAGCAGTAGCGGCGGCAACTGCGTTGAGGTCGGTGCTGGGCGTTGGCACGTAAGCGCCCATAGCAGCGGTGGCGGTGCCTCCCGTGTCGAGGGCGGTGACGTACCTGACGCAGTGGCGGTGCGGGACAGCAAGGATCGGGACGGCGGCATGCTCGTCGTCGGCACCGCACCATGGACCGCATTCGTCGCCGCCGTGCGCAACGGCCCCCTCGGCTGATCGCGAACTGTCCAGCGGGCGACATAGGTGATTGCACCATTGCGCTACGTTTCTCCCCGTAGTTGATCTCGAGGAGGACCGTCGTCGGCCGGTGGGAACGGCGCGGCAGCAGCACCGAGTTCCGGTGGCGGCGGCAGTGCACTCCCCTGGATCATCGCCGTCGTCGTGGCCATCGCGCTGGTCGTCGTCATCGTCGTCGTCGCACGGCGGCGCAGTCGCACCGCCGGAGAGGTGAGACATCCCGGCCGCAGCGGGACCGGGCGTCCCGGTCCAGAGGATGAGGACATGTCTGCGACTCGCGGCTCGTGGCGAGCGACGCCCACGCCGTACACGGTGAGGTGGGTGTCCGCGTGAGTTACGAGGTGCCGGGGTGGCTGGAGTGGCTCAGCTGGGTGGTGGGGGCGGACTGGCCGGCCGGCGACGAGGACGCGATGCGCCGGCTGGCGGACGCGTGGACCGCGATGGGTACCGCGCTCGGCGACGCCTCGGACAACGGTGACCAGGCGGCCGATCTGGTCATGACCGCGCTCGACGCCGCCGACGGTCGCGCGTTCGACCGGACCTGGTCGGCCTACTCGGGTGACGACGAGGCGTACCTGTCGAAGCTGAAGGAGGCGTGCGACGGTCTCGCGACGCTGTGCGAGGGCTGCGCCGAGGACATCGAGTACGCGAAGTACACGTTCATCGTCATGCTGGCTCTGCTCGCGTTCGACATCATCATGATGATCGCGGCCGCCGCGGAGACGTTCGGTGCCTCGCTCGTCGAGATCGCCGTCGAGGAGGGCCTGACCCAGCTCGCCGCCCGCCGCGTCGCCACCATGGTGGTCGAGAAGATCGCCGAACGTACCGCCGAGAAGGCCGCCGAGTTCTCGGTCAAGCAGCTGGTCAAGGAGGGCATCAAGAGCACGCTCAAGGGCGAGCTGCCCGACTTCGGCGCGCAGCTGCTGATGACCGCGCAGGGCGACGAGAAGGGCGGCTGGAACTTCGCGCGTACCGGCAACAGCGTGCTCAACGCGGGAGCCGGCGCCGTGCTGGGTGGTGGCGCCGATCTCCTGGGCAACAAGACCGGGCTCGGTCGCGCCGTCTTCGGCGACAACCTGTTCGGGCAGACGGTCAAGGGCGCGGTGGTCGGCGGGGCGACACCGTTCGCGGTCGGCGCGGTGACCGGTGAGCCGGCGTCCTGGCGCGACGTCGCGGAGGGCGCGACCGGTGGCGCGGCGGGCGGCGCGATCGGCTTCGCCAGGGGCAAGGCGGAGGAATGGGCCAGTTCCACGCCGCACGGCGACCACGTCGCGATCCCCGACGCCGATCCGCCCGAGACGCTCCTCGCCTCCTCGTCCCGACCGGTCACCGACACGTCCACAGTGGACACGTCCGCGACGGTGGATGCCGGCCGCTCCCCCGCCAGCGCGGACGTAGGCACGGCGTCGTCGGCGGGTGGACCCACACACGCCAGTGCCACGACCCACGTCGACTCCGGCGCGCCTGCCGGCACGGCACGGGCGGAGCCCGCTCGGTCCACGACGCACCCGGCGCAGGACCGTACCCGCGTCGCAGAGCCCACCCGACACGGCACCGGCGACTCCTCCGGCGCCGATCGCTCCCGCCGTGCCCCCGACCGCCCCACCCCGCCTTCCCAAGACGCGGCGCGCGCGGGCCGCGCATCGCCCGATGCCCCACGCACCCTCGCCGGCCCCGACGGCATTGCGGCCCGAGACGGCGGGCCACGGCAGCCCGGTGGACGATACGCCGACGACGTCGGTGCCTCGGCCGACCATTCTCCTCAGGCGGGGACCCATGCCGGCGCCGCGCCGTCGCCCACCGCGGATGCTGTGCGGACAGGGGATGGCAGCAACGCCGGAGATCGTGGTCGGGGCGGAGACGGCGGCCGAGGCGGGGACGGAGAGCGGGCCGGCGATGGCCGCGGCGCCGACCGGTCGGTCCACACGGACGACGCCCAGTCGGCCAACCGGCATCGGACCGCGACCGAACCGCAGACGTCACGCCACGAGGCATCGGAGCGATCCGGGCGCGGCTCGGCCACGCCCGTCAACCACATCGACGCCGTCCTCAACCCACCGGCCCGAACCGCCCACCCCACTGGCGGCGAGACCCCCGGGTCCGGGACTGCCGAAACATCGGCACGCCGTGCCACCGACCAGGCCGGCGCGTCGCCCCGCCAGACCACGAGTTCGGACGCCGCCGGCACGTCAGGACAGCGCACCGGAGATCCAGCGTCGAGCCGAGATCCCACGACTGGGACACCGGGCCGGGCTGCGAGACACGATCGTTCGCGCACGCCTGCCGCCGACGAGCGCGCGACAACGGATGACCCATCCGCGCCGCACCCCAGCGACGGCAGTGCCGAACAGCCCGGTTCCCGTGCCCTGGACGGGGTGGCAGCCAAAGATCCTGCGGCGGCGGACGCGGGACAGCCGTCGGCTGACAAGGGGGCGAGCGGAGAACTCGACTACGACCCGCAGCATCCTGGCTTCAACGCGGTGGGCGTGGACCACGTCATCCGCGATGGTCATGAATGGGTACACGTCTCGGACGTCGGCTGGCACCGCGTCGATTACCGATCCACGGACGAACGATACGCCGGCAAAGGATTCGCCACTCGGCTCAAAAGCTTCGTCCACAAATATTTCCCTCCGCGCGACGGTCACACCTCCGACGACCTTTTCAACGAGGCCCGCGGCAAGCTCGCCCATCCGGTACCTGACGAGCTTCGCGACCGCTACCAGGAAGCCACCGACGAGGAACTCGTCGCACTGACCAAGATCCGGGAAGAATCGAGGTTCGAATCTGCCGACGACCTCGTCATCCAGAAAGTACTGAGCCCTTTTCATCGTGGTGGGGATGTGTTGGGCCGCTGGGGATCGAGACGGGTTCGTGACCGAGAGGGGCGTGTCGCGGTCGGGGATGTAGCGAAGCCCTTGCTATGACGGCGATCGACCAAGATCTGCTGTCGTCAGCAAGGGCTTCTTCATGTTGTTTTACCGTGCCGCGCTGCCGTTGTCATCTCAGACCCTGACCTTCGTGTCTGGACTCATCCGCCGCCATCGTCGGCAACTCGGCTCGCGGTGGCGGGCGCTGGATGCGGGGCAACAGGCGCTGCTGGTGCTGGTGTATCTGCGCAAAGGTGAACCGTTCACGCAGGTCGGGGCGGGTTTCGAGGTGTCCACAGCCACCTGCTGGCGCTACGTCAACGAGACGGTGGAGCTGCTGGCCGACCGGGCACCGAAGCTGCAGGCGGCGCTGAAGACCGCGAGGCGGGCCGGCATGGCCTACGTGATCATCGACGGAACCCTGGTCCCGATCGATCGGGTGGCCGCCGACCGGCCGTTCTACTCCGGCAAGCACCGGATGCACGGGATGAACCTGCAGGTGATCTCGGCACCCGACGGGGCCATCCTGTGGGTGTCGGGTGCGTTGCCCGGCAGCGTGCACGACACCGCCGCCGCCCGCATCTGGAACATTCTCGCCGCGCTACGCCAGGCCGGGCTGATCGCCCTGGGCGACAAGGGCTATCACGGGATCGGCGAGCCGGTGATCACTCCGTACAAGGGCAAGGGTAAACCCGAGTCTCAGAAAGCTGCCAACCGGGCGCACGCGAGGCTGCGTGGCCCCGGCGAACGCGCCAACGCCCAGCTCAAAACCTGGCGCATCCTGCGCAAGCTACGCTCCAGCCCCCACCGCGCCGGCCGACTCGCCAAAGCCATCCACGTCCTTCAAGACCACGAACTCGCAGCAGGATGAAAAAGGCTCACTGTCCGACGCCGTCACCAACGGCTATCTCGAATCCAACTGGGACACCGTCGGGGGATTCGTGGCGAAGCTGGTCGACACCCTTCACCTCACCACTCCTGCAAAGATCTTCTCGGCGCTACGGCTCGATTATCCTGGGTCGCAGTTCAGGCCGACGCAGGAAAGCATCACGGTGCTCCGCACACGGATCAACCCGGGAACAGCTGAAAGAAATCTATTCGCCCCGGGATCGCCACGCACGGTCCGAACTGCAGATCAAGTTGGCAGTCACAGACTCGCCTGGCGCGTGCACGAGGACGCTCCGCCGTTCTCGGGAAGTGCCTTCACCGCGGAACCCGTCGACGGTGTTCCCGAGTTCCTGATCGGCGATGGACCTGGATATGACGGTGCCATACGCCTTAGCGAGGGTGCCGAAATCTGGCGGATCGCAGCGAACGGCGACGAGCAACTCGTCGCCGTCTTCCATGGCGGGGTCTGGACGCAACTCACGAACAAGTAACTCGGTGGCTCCAGATATCGGACCACACGATCGTTACTCAGGCTGAGGCTCGTCCGCCTGAAAGATCCCTGGAAACATCCACGGCCGGACCGAAACCAGCACACCATCCGGGTTGCGGAAGATTATCGCCCGGTAACGATCGTCGCAGCGCGCTTCAACCGACCTAGGTGGCTCTCGGACCCCATTGCGAGGGACGAACTCCACCGCTGTTGCACCCACCTGCGGAGCACTGGCATCTGAGGCGCCTTCGGCGAGACGAAAGTTGGGGGCGACGGAGGGTACCTCGCCGACGAGAGTCGCCTCGGCTCCACCAACGCACCGCAATAGCAGTTCGACCGTGATCACTGACGCCGTGCCGTATGCGCGTGCCGCTGCGACGTCGTCGAAGCGGCGCGGCGGCTTGTACTTGTCCGGTGTACTCCACCACCAGACTCCCTGCACCACCGCACCCAGGCCGAACAGCTCATTGGTCATCAGGAGAGCGCGATCTCGTGGAGGTCGGGGAGGTCGGTGCGGGGAGCCCACGTCTGGTAGACGCCCTTGTCGACGCGGTCCATGCCGAGGGCTTCGGCGACCGGGGCCTGGCCCCCGGTGTACTCGATGCGGACCCGGTCACCCTCGTCATAGAGCGCCTTGATCGGCACGCCGCGCCAGGTGCCGACGGTGGAGATGTAGGCGCCGGCCAGGCCGTCCTCGTCGGTGACGTCCCGCTCGTACCGGCCGGGTGCCGTCTCGCGGAAGCCGTCGCCCGGCCGATCGGTGTAGATGAAGACCCGGTACCCGTCGGTGTTCGCCGGGTACGGCTCGTCGTGCCAGATCAGGTAGAGCCCTTCGCGGATCATCGTCACCTTCCCGCCAGCCGGTTCCAGCGTGCGTTGGACGAGCTGTACACGGCGACGAGGTCCTCCCGGCCGCGACGATCGATGCGGTACATCTCGGCACCGGAGGTGATCCGGGTGCTGTCCACCTTCCACTCCGGGATCGGCGTCGCCGGGTCGACGGCGAAGCCGTTGCCGGCGAAGGGTGGGTGCTCGACAACCCAGCCGCGATCGCCCCAAGCACCGAGCGCTGCCGCATCGGTGCCACCCCACGGAACGCGGAACACGCTGGTGACCACCGGGCGCCAGCGGATCACCCACACGTACTCGTCGTCGCGGCTGAACGGCGATCCCGCGTAGTCGAGGCCGAGCCCGGCGACGATGTCGGGCACGGTGCGCAGCGGTTCGACGTCGGCGAGCTTGTACACGTAGCCGGCGACCAGGTCGTACCCGTCGTCGAGGTAGCGGCCGAGCTGGTCGGGCGGTACCACCTTCTGCATGACGCTCGGCGCCCCGCCGCTCTCCGGCGGAGACGACGAGGCGCTTGCCCCGGCACCGTCCGATGACGAGGGCAAGCCACTGTCCTCGGCGGATGCCGAGCGGGAGGACGTGCCGCTCTCTCCGGCAGCCGGGTCGCCGGCGAGGCCGGGCCCAGCGGTCGCGGCCGCAGGTGGCGGGGAGCCGATCGACGGGCCGGCCGCCGAGGGCGCCGCAGCCACGAACGGTCCCGCAGCCACGGACGGGGACGCCGTCGCGGAAGGGGTCACACCGGACGCAGACGCCGTCGCGGAAGGGGCCACGCCGGACGCAGACTCCGTCGCGGAGGGCGTCCTGTCGGACGGGGACACGGATGGTGCCGCGATGCCGAGGGCCGAGCGCAGCTGGGCGAGGTCGAAGATCGCGCCGATCGGCAGGCCGACGTCGACGCCGAGCCGCCAGCGCTCGTCCGGCCAGTTCGCGACCAGGTCGGCGAGTGACTGCTTGCGGAACAGGGTGAACCTGCCGTTGGTACCGGCGGTCATTGCGGAACCGGAGGTGAACGACGCGACCGCCCGGGTGTCACCCGAAACGAAGGTGATCCAGCTGTTGTCGCGGACCACCTCGTCGTCCATCGGCAGCACCAGCTCGCCGCCGGTCAGGACGTCGAGGTAGCCAGCCAGATCGCGCGCCTCGACGGTGGCGGCGAGGGCGCGCTCGAACTCGGTACCGGGGGTCCAGTCGGTCATGTACGTCCCGTCAGGTGGTGAAGGTGTTGGCGTCCTCGGTCTGGTCGTAGTTGTCCGCCGCGGTGACCAGGTTCTCGCGCATCTGCCGGATGCCGTGCACGACCTGCTTGATGCTGTGCGCCGTGGACTTCGCCGGCTTGCCGTAGTTCTTGAGGAATGCCTGCCCGTACTTGTCGTCGCCCCACGCGCCGCCGTCGGCGTCGAGCGCCTCGTTCAGGGTGGACAGTGCATCGGCGAGGTCGCTCGCGACGTCGCCGAGACCCGGCGCGTACCGCCGGACGGCGCGTGTGTCGATCTCCATCCGGCTCATCGCCGAGGCTCCTGGTACGGGTCGGGGAACATCCGGGCGAGGTCGAGCCGGCCGTGCTCGTCGCGGACGGCGTCGAGCCGCTCGCGCACCTCGTCCGGGACGGACGGGGCGATCAGCTCGGCGCGCTGGGTGTCGATCTTGGCCGCGGCCGCGCGGCTGGCGGCGACGATCAGCGCGCCCAGCTCGGCGGCCGGCAGCCCGGTCGCGGCGGGTTCCAGGTCGACCGCGGTGAGCCGGCCCTGATGGTCGACGGTGACGCCGATCCGGCCCTCGGCGTCGCGGGCGGTCGCGGTCAGCTCGGCGGCCCGGCGCTGCGCGTCGAGCAGTCCGCTGCGGGCCTGCGCGAACTGTTCGGTCAGTTCCGCGATGTGCTCCCGCCACTCGGGTCGCACCGCCGCTCACCCCCTGTTTGCCACCGATCGCCACCCGCACGCAAGCCTACCGACGACTCGCCAGCGCCCGCCGCGGCCACGGTGACGAGCCGAGTCACCACCGGTGCTCGACGCGGGCGATCGGCGCAGGCACGGCACCGGATCGCTGGGCCGGTGCGGGCACGCTCAGGCCACGACGACCTCGACGCCGGCCGCGCGGAGCCGGTCCAACTCGCCGCGATCGGCCGAGGCGTCGGTGACGAGCGTGTGCACGCCGTCGATCGGCACCATCTGGGCCAGCGTCACCCGTCCGACCTTGGAGCCGTCGGCGACCACGATGACGCGCTGCGCGCTGGCGGCCATCGCCCGGTTCGTTCGCGCCTCGGTCTCGTCGTGCGTCGTCACGCCCGCCCCGGCAGCGATGCCGTCGGCACCGAGGATCGCGGTGCCGACGTTCACGGCGCCGAACGTGCGCTCGGCCAGGGCGCCGACCATCTCCAGCGACTGGGTGCGCAGCGAGCCGCCGGTCGTGACGATCCGCAGGTCCGGATGCGTGTGTACCAGGTCTGCGATGGTCAGCGAGTTGGTGACGATGGTCAGCAGCGGGTGGCGGGACAGCTCCATGGCGACGCGCGCCGTCGTCGTCCCGCCGGACAGCGCGACGGCGTGCCGGTCCCGCGGTACCCGCGCGGCGACGGCCCGGGCGATCGCGAGCTTGGCGACCGGGCACTGGGTGTCGCGCAGTTCGACCGGAAGTTCGCCCCCGGAATCGACGGCTCGAACGCCGCCGTGGGTGCGCCGGACGAGTCCGTGGTCGGCGAGTTCGGCGAGGTCTCGGCGCGCCGTCGCCGCCGACACGCCGAGCATCGCGACGAGTTCGGGCAACGTCATCGCGCCGCGGTCGGCGACCGCCTCCAGGATGCGTACGAACCGCCGGCCGCGCTTGCGCGACCCGAGATCGGCGAGGGGCATGCCGTCTGTCATGGACCACTCTCCCTTGCCCACGGTCACCAGATTCCGGCGGCCGTGTCCAGCGTGTTCGCCGGCGCGACGCGGGCCGCGCCGCCGCCGGACGTCGGCGGCGACCCGGCCCGGCGTCGATGGCGCCTACCGGCCGGCATTCCCGTGCAGCGCGGACATCAGCATCCCGGTGTCCCGGGTACCGAGCCGCACGAACATCGGGATCTGGGAGAGGTCCGCGCCGTACGAGCGCAGCGTGGTGGGGCCGTGCACGGTGCGGTGGTGCAGCACGTCGTACCACCGGCCGGCGGGGATGTCGATGTCGCGTGCGGTCGTGTCGGTGTCGACCGGCGCGGCCAGCAGCGAGCCGCCGAGCATCCACTCGTTGGCGAGGGTGTAGCTGGCCCGATCTGCCGGGAAGTCGAAGAAAACCGGCCGCATGATCGGATCACCGGTGTGCACCGCCGCGTGCACCTGCCGCAGGATGTAGGGCGTCAGCTGCTCGTGCAGCAGCATCGCGTCCCGGTACGCGTCGATGGTCTGCTGGTCGTAGCGCGGGTTGACCGGCGAGGTCGAGGCGTATTCCAGCGGCATGAGCGCGGCGGCCTGTGCCCACCGGATCAGTACCTGCTTGCTCGGCGGATCCTCCG
Organism: Actinocatenispora sera; assembly: GCF_018324685.1. Lineage (NCBI taxonomy): Bacteria > Bacillati > Actinomycetota > Actinomycetes > Micromonosporales > Micromonosporaceae > Actinocatenispora > Actinocatenispora sera. Next base: position 5,231,140 of record NZ_AP023354.1, read on the forward strand.
GCGCGCCGGACGAGCCCCCGATCATGTCCGTCTCGACGAACGGGTACCCGATGGTGCTCAGCGACAGCACCTGGGACAGGGACGCCTGGAAGGAGTGCCAGTCGGTGCCCTTGTCGTTGTCGCGCATGGCAAAGCCGTACTTCTGGGTGCCGGTCCAGGCGGCGGTGAGCCCGAGACCCTCCATGTCGAAGTCGTCGGCGTACTCGTGTGCCAGCTCCAGGTAGTCCCGCGTGCTGTACCCGGCGTCGGGCGCGCAGGAGGGGTCGTAGAACCGGGTGTCGAACTTGAACCCCTGCACGTCGTAGGTGTCCATCAGGTGGTGCATGATGCCGCTGAACCAGGCGCGGGCCTGCGGGTTCGCCAGGTCGACGATCCCGGCGCCCTGCTCCCCGTTCCACCACGGCACCAGGCACACCTGGTCGGGGTCGGCCTTGGACCTGAAGAAGTAGCCGTGCTGCTTCGCGTAGTCGAAGTTCTTCGTGCCCTTGTTGATCCACATCGTCATCCACAGCCCGAGGTCGTAGCCGAGCTGGTGGACCTGCGCCGACATCGCCTTCGGGTCGGGGAACCGGACCGGGTCGAACGTGTAGTCGCCGTAGTTGCTGTTCCACCCGTCGTCGATCTGCACGGCGTGGCCGGGGATGCCGTTGGCCCGCAGCTTCCGCACGTAGTCGAGGAAGCTCGCCTGGGTGACGTCGGTGTTGAACTCGGCCCAGCTGTTCCAGGTCGGGGTGGCGAAGGCGGCGTCCGGGTCGTCGACGGTCTGCGGCGTGCCGGCGATGGCGACGTAGTCCTCGTACACCGCCCGCGGCGTCGACTCGACGAACACCGTACTGGCGAAGCGGTCGGTGCGGGTGACGGTGAAGCTGCCGAGCCCGCTGTGCTCGTGGTTGATCTGGACGTTCATGTCGTCGTTGGTGTCGACCCACAGCCCGCTCGCGCTGGAGGTGTACCAGAACGGGTTGTTGCGGTCGTGCGACGAGGGGCCCATCGCCGTGTTGTCGACGTCGCCGGCGTTGAGCGGCCACGGCTGGTCGTGGATCGGACCGCCCTGTGGCGTGCTGGTGAGCCCCTGCCCGTACCAGTAGCCGGCCGAGGACAGGTCGAAGTTCTGTGCGACGGTGTCGACCGGGCCGGCGCCGGTCCCGGTGACCGTCCACGCCATGTCGTACTGGCCGGCGTGGGGAGTGAGCCGCAGCGTGATCAGGTCGCCGGGGCTGGTCGTCGCCATGGTGAGGGTGAGCGTGCCGGCGGCCCACTCGGCGCCGGTGACCCGGCTCGCCGCGTACGTCGAGCCCCCGGCGGTGAACGTCAGCGGCGCGGTCGCCGGCGACGCGGACCGACCGGTCGTCGCGAGCACGGTACGGCCGCCGCGGCTGGTCGTGATCTGGACCGGATCCTTGCGGATCGTCACCGTGTAGGCCGGCGCTCCGGCGGCGGCCGGTTCGGTGAGCGTGACGACGGCGCCGCCGGTCGTGGTCCGGGCAGTGCCGGCGGCGGCGACCGTGGTGGGGACGAGTGCAGTGGCCAGCAACGCGGCACCGAGCCCGGCGATGGCGGCACGGGCGATGCGCGCGGATGCGTGGGACATGGATCACCACTTCCTGTGCGAACGGGAGAGCGGGGAATCGGGCGCAATGCGTCTCGGCACCCGACGTCGAGTAGCGTAAACAATTGTTGCGCGACTGGTCCATGCATTCTTGGGATCAGGCATCGGCACTGATCGAATGCGCAGAAATACTGATCGACCGACTCGACGAATCCCATGCCTGCACACTAATACGGGCACGCCGGGAGGTCCGGGCGACCATTGCTTGATCAGCCTACCGGCGGATTGGAGGAATCAGGACTGGTGGAGTTTGATCGCCTCGACAGAATGGTGGACGTGCTCGAGCATTCGCCGGTACGCGAGATCGGCGTCGGAGTCGGCCAGCGCATGCAGAATCGCCCGGTGCTCCACCCAGGAATCGGGCGCGCGGTCCACCACGATCTGGGTCAGATGCCAGGCGATCCGCCGCTGGAGCCGTTCGAGGAGTTCGAACGCGGCGTTGTTGCCGCCGATGCGGGTGATGGCCCCGTGGAACGTGCCGTTGAGATCGATCAGCCGCCGCGTGTCCCGGTCAGCGAGCGCCGCCTCCCCGTCCGCGCAGATCGCGTCCAGCCGCTTGACGCCCGCCTCGTCGATGGTGCGGGCCGCGAGGGCGCAGCTGTCCGCCTCCAGGATCGCGCGCACGTGGAAGACCTCGCGGATCTCTCGCATGGTCGGCGCGTGCACGGTCGCGCTTCGCCCCGGCGACAGGTCGACGAAACCGTCCGACGCCAGCGCCCGAAGCGCCTCCCGCACCGGTTGCCGGCTGACGCCGAGGCGGGCCGCGAGCGCTCCCTCGGCAAGCCGCTCACCGGGCGCGAGCACACCGAAGACGATCATCTCCTCCACCGCGTCTCGCACCTGCTCCTGCAGGCTGGAGCGCTGAATGGTAGGGATCGCAGGGGAAGCGGACGATCCGGCGTCGCCTCGGTCAACCGCCACGGCGCGTCCTCCTCAGTCAGCCAGCTGCGCAACGAGCTTCCCCAGATCGGTCCGCGTCTGCCCCGGCAGCCAGAGCGCCTCGAGTTGCACGCCCTCCGCCGCAAGCTCCCGCCAGATCGCGATCTCCTCGCCGGTGGCGTGCACCTCCTTGGTCAGCCGCCGACGCCCCGGACCGGTGTGCACGTTGCCGACGTTGACCTCGGTCATCGGCACACCCGCCCGCTTGAGGGTCTGGAGTTCACGGGGACCCTTGACCAGAACCATGGTAGGGATGCGCGAGGTCGACGCTGCGATCACCTTCGCCGCGTCGTCGATCGACAGCACATCGGCGACCACCCCGGTCGGTACGGCAAGCAACAACAGATCGCGTTGGGTCGGATTGGCGGCGGTGGCATCGTCGGCCACCAGAATCTGTTCGATGCCCAACGCCTGCGTCCAGCCGAAGACGACCTGACCGTGGATGAGACGGTCGTCGACCCGGATCACGGTGATGTCCATGTGACTAGCTCTCCTCACGCCGCACGACCCCGTGCAGAATCGTCGTTTCGATGTCGAGTGTCTCGGTGAGCACCAGCAGGTCGGCCCACTGGCCGGGGGCGATCCGGCCACGGTCGGTCAGCCCGAGCGAGTCGGCGGGGACGTGCGAACCGGCCGCGAGCGCCACCTCGACCGGCACCCCTTGATCGACCGCCAGCCGGACGCCGTCGAGCACGGTGCCGGTGCCGCCCGCCACGGCGCCGGCCAGCGTCGTCGCGGCTCCGCCCCTGATCACCACCGGGGTACCCTCCCACCGCCGGTGCGGGCCGTCCGCAAGCCCTGCCACGTCCGTACCGTCGGAGACGAACATGACCCGGCCGCGCAGGTCCGGTGCCCGCAGCAGGACGCCGACCAGCTCCGGCGCGACGTGTACCCCATCCGCGACCAGCTCCACCCGTACCCGCGGATCGGCGAGCAGCGCCGGCACCGGCCCCGGCTTGCGGTGGTGGACCGGGGGCATCCCGTTGAACAGGTGAGTGGCCCGCGTGACCCCCTCCGCCACCGCCTCGGCGGTGCGCGCGTAGCTCGCGTCGGTGTGCCCCGCCGCCACTCGTACCCCGGCGGCGACCAGCCGCTTGATCGCCTCGCTCGCCCCGTCCAGCTCCGGGGCGAGCGTACAGATGCGCAGGGCGGCACCGGCCGCCTCGAGCAGCGCATCCAGCCGCTCCGGTGTCGGCGCGACCAGATGCTCCAGCGGATGGACCCCGCGGCGCACCGGGCTCAGGAACGGGCCTTCGAGGTGGATGCCCAGCAGTTCCGCACCGGCCTTGACCGGGCCGACGAGCCCGGCGAGACCGGTGACCGCGCCGAGCAGCCGCCCGTACTCGACGGTGGCGGTTGCGGCGACGAACGACGTGGTGCCGTGCGCGAGCAGGGCGCGGCCGATCACGTCGACGGACCCTCGCGTCGCGCTCATGACGTGGTGGCCGAGCCGGCCGTGCACGTGCGTGTCGATCATCCCGGGTGCCACGATCCGCCCGGCAAGGTCGTACCGGATCCGGCCCGCCGTCGCCTCGGCGCCCTCGACGACCCGGGCGATCCGGCCGTCCTCGATCTCGATCGACGCGGGTTCGAGCCGGCCGTCGGAGCGCAGCACGCGCGCGCCGACCAGCACCACGCCATCCAGGTTCTGCACCGTCACCTCCCTTTCCCTACGCCTCAACCGAGCACGCCGAAGTAGCCCAGGACCAGGCCGACCACGAGCGTGCCGAGCAGCACCCAGACCGGGGAGACCCGGCGGCGCAGCAGGACGAACACGAGGAGGGTGACGGCCAGCGGCAGCATCGCCGGCAGTACCGCATCGAGCTGGTCCTGCAGCTTGATCTTCTGGTGACCGTTGGTGTAGGTCCACGGCGTCTGCACCTTGAGCAGCGTTGCCACCAGCCCACCCGCCACCGCCAACCCGACCATCGTCGCGCCGCGCCGGATCCGGTCGATCGTCTCCGGCGAGATCCGGTCGAAGAACCGCACCCCGGTGTGGTAGCCGGCGGACGTGGTCCAGAACCGGATGCCGAACTGGATGGCCAGCAGCCCGAAGAAGAAGATCAGGGCGCCGGCGACGTTGCCGGTGACGGCCATCGCCGCGCACACCGCGCCCAGGATCGGGCGCAGGGTGCCGAACACCAGCGAGTCGCCGATGCCGGCCAGCGGGGCCATCAGGCCGATCTTGACCGAACTGATCGTCTCGTCGTCGATGTTCTCCGCGCGGTTGGCGCGCTGCCTTTCCATCACGGCGGTCACGCCCGCGATCGGGCCGATCAGCCACGGGTGGGTGTTGAAGTAGACCAGGTGTCGCTGGTATGCGGCGGCCCGCTCCGCCTTGCCCGGGTACAGCTTGTCCAGCAGCGGGCGCATCATCCACCAGAAGCCGAGGTTCTGGTACCGCTCGTAGTTGAAGCCGGCCTGCACCAGCAGGCCACGGAAGGTGAGCCGGCGGATTTCCCGCCTGGTCTCGGCGGTGTCCGGCTCCGACGCCGGGGGGGCCTTGGTGTCGCTCATGGTTTCCTACCCTCCGCTCAGACGAGCCGTGTGGTGACCGGGGCCGGGGCACTGTCTGCGTCCTTCTCGGCCGGCGCGGCCGGCACGGCCGGTGCCGGTGGCGGTGCGGCGGCCGACGAGGAGAAACGGCGCATGATGACGGCGACCAGCGCCGTCGCGAGCATCGCGATGCCGATGACGCTGAAGTCGGTGTAGGCGGCGACCGCGAAGCCGACGAAGAACAGCGGGAAGAGCATCTTGTTGTAGAGCACCGAGAGCAGGATCGCGAAGCCCACCGCCGGCAGCAGCGCCGCCGCGGTGTTGAGTGCGGCCTGGACGTGCTCGTTCAGGCCGGACAGCAGCGACTGGATCGCGCTCCCACCGAACCGCAGCACCAGGAACGTCGGGATCGCGTACGCGAGGAAGTGCACCGCGTTTCCGGCCCAGACGACGGCCATGATCGATCTTCCGCGTGCCTCCGCAGCGGCCCGGTCGGCGCGGTGCACCAGGAACGAGCAGACCGTCTTCGCGAACAGTTCGAAGAACGTACCCACCACGGCGGCCGGGATGGCCGCCACCAGCGCCGCCTGCACTCCGTGCCCGCTGCCCACCGCGAGGGCGGTCCCGATCGCCGCGCCGATGGCGACGTTCGGCGGGACGGATCCGCCGATCGGCGACGCGCCGATGAAGACGAGTTCGAGCGAGCCGCCGACGATGATCCCGGTCTGCAGATCACCCAGGATCAGGCCGACGATCGGGCCCAGGACGATGGGACGTTCGAGGCCTGGATCGCCACCGATCCGGCGCGCGAGATAGGCCAGGGCGACCACGACTGCGATCAACGCGGCTTGGGCCAAGCTCATGCGGGCACACCTCCTTCACGAATCTGCGAACCCAGGTTCCGGATCCCGGCCTGGGCTGACACGACTACTCGGCGGGCGAGTTCGGCGGCCGGCGTGGTCTCGGCGCCGAACAGCGCATCGATCAGCATCGGCAGGTTGGCCCCGGTGACGACCTCGGCCCGGCCGGCCAGCGCCTCGCCGAGCGCGACGCGGGCCGGGGAACCGCCGGCGACATCCGCCAGCACCAGCACGCGCTCCGGGTCGGCGCCCGCGCCGCCCGCGGCGACGAGCGTGTCGAGGGCCGCGGACACCTGCGCGGTCAGTTCGTCGACGCCGGTACCGACGGGGAACGGTACGGCGACTGCTCGGCCGGCGGTACCGGTGAGCATCCTTGCGGTCTCTACGAGGGTCGTCGCGAAGTCGCCGTGCCCGACGACGAGGATCTGCGTCATGCGAAACGGTATACAGTATGCTGTCGACCACCACAAGCCCTGACCTTCGGTCCGGGCGGCGGATCCAACCCTGTTCGAGGAGGGAAATGCCCACCCAGCGCGCCGTAGTCCAGTCCCCCGACGGCCTGCACGCCCGGCCGGCCGCCGCGCTCGCGCAGCGCGTCGCCGCCGCCGGTTTCCCGGTATCTCTTGCCCGCGCCGGCGACGACGGCATGCCGGTCGACGCCGCCTCGATGCTCGCGATGATGGGGCTCGGGCTCAGCCGCGGCGACGTGGTCGTCCTCAGCAGCGACGCACCGGACAGCGCCGCACTGCTCGCCGAGCTCGGCGCCCTGATCGAGGCCACCGAATGAGCCCGACCCAGCACGACACCGCGGCGCCGCTGCGCGGCCTCGGGGTCGTGCCCGGTCTGGTGTCGGGGCAGGCGATCCGGATGAGCCCCGCGGTGTCCGAACCGCCCCGAACGCAGCTGCCGCCGGACACGTCGACCGACCCGGCAGCGGGCCGCATCGCCGAGGCCGCGGCCGAGGTGGGGCGCGAGCTGTCGGCGGCCGCCGACCGCACCAGCGGTACCAGCGCCGAGCTGTTGCGCACCACGGCGGTGATGGCGGCTGACCCCGCACTGGTCGCCGCCGCACAGGCGCTGGTCCGCAACGAGCGGCTGACCCCGGAGTCCGCCGTGTGGTCCGCCGGCACCGCGCTGGCCGACCAGCTCGCCGGGCTCGGCGGGGTACTCGCCGAACGCGCCCGCGACGTGCGCGACGTGCGGGACCGCATCGTCGCCGTCCTGCTCGGCCGGCCGGCGCCCGGGATCCCCGAACCCGATCACCCGTTCGTCCTCGTCGCGCACGACCTCGCCCCCGCCGACACCGCCCGGCTCGACGCCGGGCGGGTCCTCGCGCTGGTGCTCAGCGGCGGCGGCGCGACCTCGCACACCGCGATCCTCGCCCGGGCACTGGGCATCCCGACCGTGCTGGGCGTGGCCGGCGCCGACGACATTCCGACCGGCACCGCGCTGGTCGTCGACGCCGGCGCGGGCGCGGTGCACCTCGATCCGGGCCCCGAACTCGTGGCCCGGGCCGGGTCCGTGACGCGGCGGCGGCGTACGTTCTCGGGCCGGTGCACCACGCGCGACGGGCGGCCGGTCCCGTTGCTGGCCAACGTCGGCGCGCCGGGCGACGCCGCCGCCGCCGCGCAGGCGGGCGCCGAGGGCGTGGGCCTGTTCCGTACCGAGTTCTGCTTCCTCGACCGGACCGAGGCGCCCCGCCGCTCCGAACAGGTCGCGAGCTACCGCGAGGTGTTCGCCGCGTTCCCGGATCGCAAGGTCGTCGTGCGCACCCTGGATGCGGGCGCCGACAAGCCGCTGCCGTTCCTCGGCGTGCCGGACGAGCCGAACCCCGCGCTGGGCGTGCGCGGGCTGCGGGTCGCCACGTACGCGCCCGAGATCCTCGACGAGCAGCTCGCGGCGATCGCCGAGGCGGCCGCGGCGGAGCGGGCCGAGGTGTGGGTGATGGCGCCGATGGTGTCGACCGCCGCGGAGGCCGACACGTTCGTCGACCGCTGCGGCCGGTACGGGCTGACCTCGGCCGGGGTGATGATCGAGGTGCCGTCGGCGGCCATCCTCAGCCGGCACCTGCTGCGCACGGCCACGTTCGCGAGCATCGGCACCAACGACCTGACGCAGTACGCGATGGCGGCGGATCGGATGCTGCCGCAGCTCGCGTCGCTCGGCACCGCCTGGCAGCCCGCCGTACTGGCGCTCGTCGCGCAGACCTGCCAGGGCGCCGCGCCGCGGGGCCGCCCGGTCGGCGTGTGCGGGGAGGCGGCCGCTGATCCGGCGCTCGCGGCGGTGCTGGTCGGGCTCGGTGTCTCGTCGCTGTCGATGAGCGCGTCCGCGCTGGCCGACGTCGAGGCGGTACTCGCCCGCGTCGACCACGACGACTGTGTCCGGCTCGCCCAGCAGGCCCTGGACTCCGACGGCGCCGACCAGGCACGACAGGTCGTTCGGCGCAACCTGCCCGCGCTGTCCGAGCTCGGGCTCTAGGGCGTGTCTTCATGGCTCCGCCCGTGCGAGCCGGAGTCCGTTTGTTCGCTCGCAAGGCGGAGGTGCGGGTGCATACCGGTGTTGTATGCGCCCGTGCCGACAACGCGGCGAGCGGGCGAACGGGCCCGGCGCAGCCGGGTGGCCGGCTATGAAGACGCGCCCTAGCGTGGGCTCGTCGATACCCGCGGCGCCCGGTCGCGTTGCGGGCGGGCCACCGCCCGGCGTCCGGCGAGCCGCCGGTACCCGATCGCGGCCGCGGCGATCGCGACCGGCAACAGCACCAGCCACCCGGTGGCGAGAAGCACCACGGTGGTACCGGCCGCGCCGGCCGCGGCGCCCCGGCGCACCGCCGAGCGGCGCGGTAGCAGTACCACCGCGGCGGCGAGACCGGCGACGACCACCGCGGCGAGGCAGCTGCTGGTGGCCCGCAGCAACAGTTCCAGCGGCAGCCCGGCGACGGCGACGACCGCCAGCAGGGCCCCGGTCGGTACGGCGACCAGGGTCAGCGATCGCCGCGGTGTGCGAGCGAGCGCGCCCGGCAGCACGCGGCTCTCGGCGAGGGCGGTGCCGAGCCGCCCGGCGCTCGCAAGGTACGTGTTGATCGCGCCGAACGACAGCAGCACCGCGACCGCCGCGGTGACCGGTCCGGCAACGCTGCCCAGCCCCCGGGCCAGCAGATCGGCCAGCGGTACGGCGCTGCGGCCGCCGGCGGAGCCGAGCACCGCGACGGTGGCCGCCGCCACGCCCAGGTAGAGCGCGGAGACCACGATCAGCGTCACACCGGTGACCCGGGGCAGCGCCCGGCGCGGCTGCGCGAAGTCGGCGGACAGGTGGGTGCCCGCCTCCCACCCGGCGAAGCCGAAGTAGAGCGTGCTGGTGGCGGCGAGCACCGAGCCCGGGCCGTGCGGGGCGAACGGGACGAACCGCGCCGGGTGCGCCTGCGGTGCGGCGGCGACGATTCCGGCGACCAGCAACGCCACCAGCAGCCCGACCAGCGCCAGCTGGATGCGGCCGGTGGCGCGCAGCCCGGCGTGGTTCGCGGTCAACGCGGCGACAAGCAGCAGCGCGGCGACCGGTACCGTGCCGGCGCCGCCGGCCACGTAGCGGGCCCCGGCGAGCGCCCCGGCGACCACCCCGACGGGTACGGCGAGGTAGAACCACCAGCCGACCACGGCCCGAGCTGCGGACCCGATCGCGAGGCCCACGAAGCTCGCCACCCCGCCCCGTCCCGGGTGCCGCGCGCCGAGCGCCGCGAAGGCGGCCGCGACCGGTACCGACATCGCGCACAGCAACGCCCAGGACAGGACCGACGCCGGCCCGGCGGTACGGACGGCGAGCGCCGGCAGCGCCAGTACGCCGGGGCCGAGCACCGCGCCCACATACAGCGCTACGCCGGTACCGATACCGAGTCGTCGCTCGGGCATGGCCGCCTCCCAAATCCGAAAGTCGGACCGAACGCTAGCCAGATGCCCGGAACGAAAAGCCTCTCACCGAACTTCGTTCGGAAACGAGGGGATACTGAGCGACATGGACGAACTTGATTCGGCGCTGGTGCAGCTGGTGCAGCGCGATGCCCGGCAGACCAACCGCGAGCTGGCCCGCCAGCTCGGCATCGCACCGTCGACCTGCCTGGAGCGGGTTCGCTCGCTGGAGCGCCGCGGCGTGATCCGCGGCTACCACGCCGAGATCGACAACGCCGCGCTCAACCGGGGCGTGCAGGCGTTCGTCGCGGTACAGATCCGGCCGCTGAGCCGGACGGTCATCGACAGCTTCACCGAGTTCGTCGCCGGCCTGCCGCAGGTGGTGTCGGTTTTCGTCGTCGCGGGCGGGGACGACTTCCTCATCCACGTAACGGTGCAGGACCTCGATCACCTGCACGCGTTCCTGGTCGACCGGCTCAGCCGGCGCCGGGAGATCATCAGCTACCGCAGTTCGGTGATCTACCAGCAGACCCACAACACCGTGCTGGCCGCCCTCGACCGGCCGTGACGAGCCGAGCCGGAGCCGCCGCCGGAACCTTCGAACCCGCCACGGTTCAGCGGGGCAGGGCGAGCGGCTGGGTGGTGGCGTCGACCGGTGCCGGCAGGTCGCCGGGGACACCGAGGTAGCGGTGGATCGCCGCGGCGGCGGCCCGGCCCTCGGCGATCGCCCACACGATCAGCGCGGCGCCGCGGTGCGCGTCGCCGGCGGTGAACACGCCCTCGGCGTCGGTCTGCCAGTCGTCGCCGCAGTCCAGCGTGCCGCGCGGGGAGCGGGTCAGCCCGAGCCTGGACAGCAGCGGCGACGGTTCGGTGCCGGCGAAGCCGATCGCCAGCAGCACCAGGTCGGCGGGCAGTTCGCGCTCGCTGCCGGGTACCGGCGTGACGACCCGCCGGCCGTCCACCCGCGCCACGTCGACCTGGTGGATCCGGATGGCCCGGACCGTGCCGGTCCCGTCGTCGACGAACTCGTACGCGCCGGCGGCGAACTCGCGCGCGCCGCCCTCCTCGTGGGCCGGGTACATCCGCAGGATCGTCGGCCAGGTCGGCCACGGGTCGAGGGCACCGTCCCGGGCGGCCGGCGGCTGCGGGTACAGGTCGAGCTGGGTGACGCTCGCCGCGCCCTGCCGGTGTGCGACGCCCAGGCAGTCGGCCGCGGTGTCGCCGCCGCCGATGATCACCACGTGCTTGCCGGCCGCGGACAGTGTCGAGGTCCGCCCGCTGTGGACAGCGCGGTTGGCGGCGACCAGGTGCTCCATCGCCAGGTGCACGCCGCGCAGCTCGCGCCCGGGGGTGTCCACGTCGCGGCTGGCGAGCGCGCCGGTGGCGAGCAGCACCGCGTCGTACTCGGCGCGCAGGTCGGCGGCGCTCACGTCGACGCCCACCTCGCAGCCGGTCACGAACCGGACGCCTTCGGCCGTCAGCTGAGCCAGGCGCCGGTCGATGTGCTTCTTCTCCAGCTTGAAGTCGGGGATGCCGAAGCGCAGCAGGCCGCCGACGCGCTCGTCCCGCTCGTACACGACGACCTCGTGGCCGGCGCGGGCCAGCTGCTGCGCGGCGGCCAGCCCGGCCGGGCCGGAGCCGACGATCGCCACCCGCTTGCCGGACGGTTCCGGCGCCGGCTGCGGCGTCACCAGGCCCGTGTCGTACGCGCGGTCGATGATCTGGACCTCGATCTGCTTGATCGTGACCGGATCGTCGGCGATGCCGAGCACGCAGGCGGCCTCGCAGGGCGCGGGGCACAGCCTCCCGGTGAACTCGGGAAAGTTGTTCGTCGCGTGCAGCTGCTCGATCGCGGTGGCGTCGGCGCCGGTGCGGGTCGCCTCGTTCCACTCCGGGATCCGGTTGCCCAGCGGGCATCCGTTGTGGCAGAAGGGTACGCCGCAGTCCATGCACCGGGTCGCCTGGTCGCGAAGCGCGGCCGGGTCGTGGTTGGTGTACACCTCGTGCCAGTCGGCGATGCGCACCGGCACCGGCCGCTTGGCCGGCAGCGACCGGCCGTGCGCCAGGAATCCCCTCGGGTCAGGCATCGGACCTCCCTCCACCGGCGGCTGCTGGGACCGGCTTGCCGGCCACCGCCATCACCGCGGCGTCGACGTCGGCGCCGGACGCCTGCGCCTCCGCCATGATCCGGCGCACCCGCGCGAAGTCGCGGGGCAGCACCGTGGTGAACTGCTCGACCGCGCTGGGCCAGTCGGCGAGCAGCTCGGCGGCCCGGGCCGAGCCGGTCTGCGCGTGGTGCGCCTCGACCAGTTCGCGCAGCCGCTGCCGGTCCTCGGGCGCGAGCGGGCCGAGGTCGACCAGTTCCCGGTTGACCAGCCCGGCGTCCAGCCGGTACACGTACGCGGTGCCGCCGGACATGCCGGCGGCGAAGTTGCGCCCGGTGGGCCCGAGCACGGCGACGGTGCCGCCGGTCATGTACTCGCAGCCGTGGTCGCCGCAGCCGTCGACCACGGCGAGGGCACCGGAGTTGCGCACCGCGAACCGCTCCCCCACGATGCCGTCGGCGTACAGCTCGCCACCGGTCGCCCCGTACAGCACGGTGTTGCCGGCGATGATGTTGTCGGCGGCGGGGAACCTCGCGTGCTCGTCGGGCCGGATCACCAGCCGCCCGCCGGACAGCCCCTTGCCGACGTAGTCGTTCGCGTCGCCGTGCAACCGCAGGGTGATGCCCCGCGGCAGGAACGCGCCGAACGACTGGCCGGCGGTACCGGTGAAGGTGAAGCTGATGGAGTCGTCGGCGAGGCCCTGGCGGTGCCGGCGGGTCAGCTCGGAGCCGAGCATGGTGCCGACCGCGCGGTCGGTGTTGCGGATCGGCAGCGACGCGGTGACCGGCTCGCCGGTGTCCAGAGTGGACCGGGCCAGCTCGATCAGCTTGACGTCGAGCACCGACTCCAGGCCGTGCTCCTGGTCCCGGACGGCGCGGCGGGCGCCGGTGTCGGGGCCCGGCACGGTCAGGATCGGCGACAGGTCCAGCCCGGCCGCCTTCCAGTGCTCGACCGCCGGCGCGACATCCAGCAGCTCGACCTGCCCGATCGCCTCGTCGAGGGTGCGGAACCCCAACTGCGCCAGGTACTCGCGGACCTGTTCGGCGAGGAACCGGAAGAACGTCTCGACGAACTCCGGCTTGCCGGTGTAGCGGGCCCGCAGCGCCGGGTTCTGGGTGGCGATGCCGACCGGGCAGGTGTCGAGGTGGCAGACCCGCATCATCACGCAGCCCTGCACGATCAGCGGCGCGGTCGCGAAGCCGAACTCCTCGGCGCCCAGCAGCGCCGCGATCACCACGTCCCGGCCGGTCTTGAGCTGCCCGTCGACCTGCACCCGCACCCGGTCGCGCAAACCGTTGGCCAGCAGCGTCTGCTGCGCCTCGGCCAACCCCAGCTCCCAGGGCGCGCCGGCGTGCTTGAGCGAGTTGAGCGGCGAGGCGCCCGTCCCGCCGTCGTGGCCGGAGATCAGCACCACGTCGGCGTGCGCCTTCGCGACGCCGGCGGCGACGGTACCGACGCCGACCTCGCTGACCAGCTTGACGTGGACGCGGGCGGCCGGGTTGGCGTTCTTCAGATCGAAGATCAGCTGGGCCAGGTCCTCGATGGAGTAGATGTCGTGGTGCGGCGGCGGCGAGATCAGCCCGACGCCGGGCGTGGAGTGCCGGGTGCGGGCGACCCACGGGTACACCTTGTTGCCGGGCAGCTGGCCGCCCTCGCCGGGCTTCGCGCCCTGCGCCATCTTGATCTGGATGTCGTCGGCGTTGACCAGATACTCGCTGGTGACGCCGAACCGGCCGGACGCCACCTGCTTGACCGCGCTGCGCCGGGCCGGGTCGTACAGCCGGTCGACGTCCTCGCCGCCCTCGCCGGTGTTGGACCGGCCGCCGAGCCGGTTCATCGCGATGGCAAGGTCGGTGTGCGATTCGGCGGAGATCGAGCCGTAGCTCATCGCGCCGGTCGCGAACCGCTTGACGATCGCCTCGACGGGCTCCACTTCGGACAGTGGCACCGGGGTGCGGTCCTCGGTGCGCAGCCGGAACAGCCCGCGCAGCGAGCCCGACTCCGCGCTCAGTGCGTCCACAGTGGACGTGTACCGGCCGAAGATGTCGTACTGCCGCGACCGGGTCGAGTGCTGCAGCAGGAACACCGTCTCCGGGTTGAACAGGTGCACCTCGCCCTCGCGCCGCCACTGGTACTCGCCGCCCACGTCCAGCACCCGGTGCGTCGCCTCGGCCGGGTTCTTCGGGTACGCGCGGGCGTGCCTGTCGGCGACCTCGGCGGCGATCTGGGCCAGCCCGATGCCGCCGATCCGCGAGGTGGTACCGGTGAAGTAGCGGGCGACCAGCTCGTCGGACAGCCCGATCGCCTCGAACACCTGCGCACCGGTGTAGGAGGCGACCGTGGAGATGCCCATCTTCGACATGATCTTCAGGACACCCTTGCCGAGCGCCTTGGCGTACCGGCCGACCGCCTCGCGCGGCGCCAGGCCGGTGATGGTGCCGGCGGCGATCAGGTCCTCGACCGTCTCGAACGCCAGGTACGGGTTGACCGCGGCGGCGCCGTAGCCCAGCAGCAGCGCCACGTGGTGCACCTCCCGGCAGTCACCGGACTCCACGATCAGCGACACCTGGGTACGGGTCTGCTCGCGCACCAGGTGCTGGTGCACCGCGGCGGTCAGCAGCAGCGACGGGATCGGCGCGAGATCGGCGGTGGTGTCCCGGTCGGACAGCACCAGGATGCGCACCCCGTCCTCGATCGCCTCGGACACGTGCCGGCAGATCTGGGTGATCCGGGCCTTGATGCCCTCGCCGCCGTCGGCGACCCGGTACAGGCCGGAGACCCGGACCGCCTTGAAGCCCGGCATGTCGCCGTCCTCGTCGACCGACAGGATCTTCGCCAGCTCGTCGTTGTCGAGGACCGGGTGCGGCAGCACGATCTGCCGGCAGCTCGCGGGCGAGGCCTCCAGCAGGTTGTGCTCCGGGCCGATCGTGGTGGCGACGCTGGTGACCAGCTCCTCCCGGATCGCGTCCAGCGGCGGGTTCGTCACCTGCGCGAACAGCTGGGTGAAGTAGTCGTACAGCAGGCGGGAGCGCTTCGACAGCACGGCGATCGGGGTGTCGGTACCCATCGACCCGAGCGGCTCGGCGCCGGCCGTGGCCATCGGCCCGAGCAGGATCTTCAGCTCCTCGGCGGTGTAGCCGAACGTCTGCTGCCGGCGGGCCACGCTGTCGTGGGTGTAGACGATGTGCTCGCGGGCCGGCAGGTCGGCGAGCTGGATCAGCCCGGCGGCCAGCCACTCGTCGTAGGGGGCGGCGGCGGCCAGCTCGTCCTTGATCTCGTCGTCGTCGACGATCCGCCCGGCCTGCGTGTCGACCAGGAACATCCGGCCGGGCTTCAGCCGGCCCTTTGCCACCACGCTCGCCGGGTCCAGGTCCACCACGCCGGCCTCGGAGGCGAACACGACCGTACCGTCGTCGATGCGCCACCAGCGGGCCGGCCGCAGCCCGTTGCGGTCCAGTACCGCGCCGATCCGGGTGCCGTCGGTGAACGCCACGCACGCCGGGCCGTCCCACGGCTCCATCAGGCAGGCGTGGAACTGGTAGAACGCCCGGTGCGCCGGGTCCATCCGCGGGTCGTTCTCCCACGCCTCCGGAATCATCATCAGCACCGAGTGCGGCAGGCTGCGGCCGGTCAGCGCGAGCAGCTCCAGCACCTCGTCGAAACTCGCCGAGTCGGAGGCGCCCGGGGTGCACACCGGGAACAGCCGCCTGATCCTCCCGGGCAGCAGCGGTGCGGACAGCAGCGCCTCGCGCGCCGCCATCCAGTTCCGGTTGCCGCGGATGGTGTTGATCTCGCCGTTGTGGGCTACCAGCCGGAACGGCTGCGCCAGCGGCCAGGACGGGAAGGTGTTGGTGGAGAACCGGCTGTGCACCAGCGCGATCGCCGAGGTCATCCGCTCGTCGGACAGATCGGGGTAGAACGCGCCCAGCTGGCGCGGGGTCAGCATGCCCTTGTAGACCAGGGTGCGCGCGGACAGCGACGGGAAGTACGCGGCGATACCCCGCTCCCGGGTCTCCCGCTCGGTCTGGCGCCGCACGCAGTACGCGACCCGCTCCAGCGCCAGCCCGGACAGCGGGGCGGCGTCGGCGAGGTCGTGCGCGGCGAGGAAGACCTGCCGGATGCGCGGCATCGCGGCCCGCGCCGTCGCGCCCAGCCCGGCCGGGTCGGTCGGCACGTCCCGCCAGCCGAGCACCTCGGCGCCCTCGGCCAGCGCGTACTTGGCGAGGATTCGCTCGGCCTGCGCCGCGTGCGCCGCCTCGGCCGGCAGGAACACCAGGCCGGTGGCGTAGCGCGGGCTGCCGTCCGGGGCCGGCGCCGGCAGGTCCACCGGCGCCACCGCGCGGCAGAACTCGTCCGGTACGCCGATCAGCAGGCCGGCGCCGTCACCGGTGTTCGGTTCCGCCCCGGCCGCGCCCCGATGCTCCATCCGGATCAGCGCGGACAGCCCGCGCTCGATCGTGCGGTGCGAACGCCGGCCGTGCGCGTCGACGACGAACGCGACACCGCAGGCGTCGTGCTCGTACGCCGGGTCGTACAGCCCGGCGGAGGAGCGGTCCGGACCCGGGCCGATCGCGGGGACACCGGTGGCGGGCAGCGTCATCGGGCCTCCATGCTGGTAAGGACGCCGGCGCGATCTGCCGCCCGGCGGAAATGTGCATAAGGGGCGGGACGCCATCGGCCCGATGCTGACATTGGAGTGTACGAGACCACCGGCGTTGCGCCCGGGTCACCTCGTCGTGAACGACCTCACCACTCCGTCGTTTCCGACGGTATCAACCCGGCCGGTCGGACGAACGGTCGGCGGGCATATTTCACACGCGTTCGGCGTGCTCGCCCGTCAACTGGCCAGGCCCGGGATCTCCCCCGTAGTGTCGGCTCCCGTGACCGATTCCGACGCCCTGTTCGGCGCGCTCGAGACGTTCTGTGACGCGGTACCGCGGGACCGCTGCCGGGTCGAGCGTATCGCCGGTTTCGACCTGTTCGTCCGGGAAGGTGTCCCGGGGCACCCGTTCTACGCGCGACCGGCGCTCGGCGCGCCCGCCGGTACCGCCGCGGACATCGCCGCGGTGCGGGCCCGGCAGCGCGAGCTGGGCCTGCCGGAGGCGTTCGAGTGGGTGGACGAGACCACTCCGGGGCTGATCGAGCCGGCCCGCGCCGCCGGCCTCGCCGTGCAGCTGGCGCCGCTGATGGTGCTGACCACCGACGCTCCCCCGCCGGTACGGATACCGGTCGGCGCGACGCTGCGGCTGCTGGACCCCGACGACGAGACCTTCGCCGCCGACCTGGCCGCGAGCGCCGCGGTGGCCGACCTGGCGTTCGCCGACGGCGGAACCGCGGTCGGCGCCGCCGGGCCGGCCGAGCGCGACGAGACGACCGGCACCCTCGACGCCGACCGGGTCGCCGCCGAGGCCGAGCTGATCCGTACCGGCCGGCACGTCCGGGCGCTGGCGGAGAGCCCGCAGGGGTTGGAGGGCGCCGAGGCGCTGCGGGGCGTGGTCGCCGCCGGCAGCGCGGGCCGGGTCGGCCCGGTCGCCGAGGTCGTCGGCGTCGGCACGCTGCCGGTCGCCCGCCGTCGCGGGCTGGGTCTCGCGGTCACCGCGACCGTGGTGCGCGCGGTGCTCGCCGCCGGCGTGCGGGTGGTGTTCCTGTCCGCCGACAACGAGGACGTCGCCGCGCTGTACGCCCGGCTCGGCTTCACCCGGATCGGCACCTCCTGCATCGCCGAACCGGCCTGAGACCGCGCGCCGGGGCGGGCGTCGCCCGGCCCGGCCCGCGATCGGGTCGACACCGCGCCGGCCGCGCGCCTGCCAGCGCACCGTCGCGTATCGCGCAACGCCCTTCCCGCCGCCGGTCGGCCCGACCAGGCTGTGGCCGCACCAGGCTGGGCCGCCACGCCTCGTGGCGGCCGGGAAGGAGAAACCCAGATGCGACCACGGGTGAGAGCCCTGTTGACGGTGCCGCTGCTGGTGGCGGCGTTGGTGGCGGGCGGAACGGCACCGGCCGCCGCGCAGCCGCCGGCGGCCACCGGGTACGTGCCGACCACCGGCGCCGTGTTCAACGACCCGCTGGGTACCGCGGCACAGCAGAACGCCATCAAGGACCGCATCATCGCCACCATCGACGCCACCGCGCCCGGCGCGACGATCCGCTCGTCGATGTACGCGCTGACCGACCAGGACTACACCGACGCGCTGGTCGCCGCGCACGACCGGGGCGTGACGGTCCGCGTGGTGCTGGACGCGAAGTACACCAGCTCGGCGCCCAGCCAGAACCTGATCGCCGCGCTCGGCGACTACCCGTCCCCCGGCTCCTGGGTACGGGTCTGCATGACCGGCGGCGCCTGCATCGCGCACGACGGCGTCAACCCGATCAACCACAACAAGTTCTTCACGTTCTCCTCGGTGGGGCGGGTGCCGTACGTGGTGATCCAGGCGTCCGCCAACCAGACCGCGCTCAACGTGGAGAAGTACTTCAACAACGCCTACACGATCGTGCACAACAAGCCGCTGTACGACGCCTACAACCGCTACTTCGCGGATCTGGCCGCGATGGTGCAGGACAACAACTACTTCACCACCGGGCGGGCCGGCACGGAACGCTACTGGTTCCTGCCGCAGGAGACCGGTGACGTCGTGGTCGACATCCTGGATCGGGTGCGCTGCACCGGAAACCAGCACCGCGGTACGCCCGGCGACCACCGGTCGATCATCCGTGTGTCGGCGTTCGCGCTGCACCGGGCCGAGGTGGCAGACGCGCTGACCGGCCTCGCCGACGCCGGCTGCCGGGTCGACATCGTCTACACCGACAGCAACCAGGTGGCCAACCTGACCGGGCACGCCAACCTGACGTTGCGCCGGCTCAAGAACGCCGACGGCTACCTGGTGCACTCCAAGTACTTCCTGATCGAGGGCAACTACGACGGGCGGCCCGACCGGACGCTGACCTTCGCCGGGTCGGCGAACCTCGACTTCTCCTCGCTGCGGGAGAACGACGAGACGATCCTGGAGATCGACGGCGCGTCCGCGCACGACGCGTACCGGGGCAACTTCGACCGGCTCTGGCAGGTGTCGACCCCGACCGCCTGAGGCTCCACGCGGGCTGCCCGGTCGGTGCACCAGGCCGGGCAGCCCGGTCAGCGCACCCGGCCGGGCGGTTCGGTCAGTTCACCTGGTCGGGCAGCTCGGTGAGGATGCGTTCGAACAGCTTCTCGTCCAGCGCGAACGGCGAGTCGGGCACCGGCCAGTGCACCACGATCTCGTCGACGCCGAGCTGCGCGGCCGCGCCGGCCAGCTCGACCGCCTGGTCGAACGAACCGAGCGGCTCGCCGGGCAGAAAGCCGGTCAGCAGCACCCGGTGCAGCGTCGCCGGGTCGCGGCCGACCGCGGCGCAGGCGTCGGCCAGCCGGCGCAGCTGATCGCCGACCGCAACCATCGCCGCGGCCAGGTCGGCGGCCGGCCGCCCGGCCGGACCGGTGGTGATCCACCCGTCGCCGAGCTCGGCCGCGAGTCGAAGCCCCCGCGGACCGGTGCCGGCGAGGTAGCAGGGCAGCCGCGGCCGCTGCACACAGCCCGGGATCATCTTCGCCGCGTGCGCCGAGTAGTACCGCCCGGTCGAGGTGGTGTCCGGATTGCGCAGCAGGGTGTCGAGCAGCCGAACGAACTCCGCGTACCGGTCGGCGCGCTCGCCCGCCGACCAGGCCGGCCCGCCCAACACGGTCGCGTCGAACCCGGTCGCCGAGCCGGCACCGATGCCGGCGGTGATCCGGCCGGCGGACAGCTCGTCCAGCGTCATCAGATCCTTGGCCAGCGGGACCGGATCGCGGAAGTTCGGCGAGGTGACCATCGTGCCCAGCCGCAGCCGGTCGGTCACCAGCGCCGCGGCGGACAGCATCGGGACCGTCCCGTACCAGGGGCCGCCGGCGAACGAGCGCCAGGACAGGTGGTCGTAGCTGTAGCCGGCGTGCGCGCCGAGCCGCTCGGCACGCTGCCAGATCTCGCGTGCTTCGGGCCAGCGGTAGATGGGCAGGATCACGGTGCTCACCAACATGCCCGTACGGTACGCGGCGGCACCGACAACCCGAGCCATCGCCGGTACCTTCCGTGTCCACTGTGGAACGGTGCGTTGTCGGCGCGCTGGAGGTCGGACCGTACCCTGCACCGAGGGGCCCATGACGTCAAGGAGAAGTTGCATGCGCATCAGGTACGTTGCCGTGTCCGCCGCCGCCGTCGCGGTGCTGGGGCTCGCCGCGGGCTGCAACCCGGGTGGCTCGTCCGCCGCCGGCGACCGCGAGCACGCCGCCGCATCCCGTTCACCCAGCGCCACCGGCGCGACCGGCACCGGCACGGACCTGAAGATCGCGGTGCAGCAGGCGTACGGCAAGACCACCGACGCGAAGACCGCGAAGATCTCCGCCACCACCAAGATCACCGGCGGCTCGGCCGCCGGCACCACGACCATGTCCGGAGTGGTGCGGTTCGACCCGCCGGCCGAGCAGGTCACTGTGCAGACCGGCGGCCGGCAGATCGAGGCGATCATGGTCGACGGGTACGAGTACCTCAAGACCGGCTCGTCCTGGCGCAAGATCGACATCTCGTCGCTGACCGACGGCGCGCCGATGGACCCGACCCAGGCGTTGACCTACCTGCAGGGCGCGTCGTCCTCGGTGACCAAGCTCGGCACCAGGACCATCCGCGGCACCAAGGTCACCGGCTACAAGGCCACCGTCGATCTGAAGAAGGCGGCGGCGAAGCAGGGCGCCAAGGCGCAGGAGGCGCTGACGAAGCTGTCCGAGCACGGCGTCGACAGCATCCCGGTCGAGGTCTGGCTCGACCCCGCCGGCCGGGTGGTGCGCGAGCACAGCACCCTCACCATGACCGGCGTCGGCGACGGGTCGATGACGGTGGACAGCACCACCGACCTGTCCGACTACGGCACGCCGGTACACATCAGCGCGCCGGCGGGCGTCTGACCGCTGCGGCAAGCCCGGGGCCACCCGCGGCGACTACTTCCCGGAGTCGGACTTCTCGGCCGCGGCCTCCGCGTCAGGCTGCTCGGCCGCAGCCTCGGCGTCGGGGTGCTCGGTCGCCGGGTCGGCTTCGGACTGCTCGGTCGCCGGGTCGGCGTCGGACTGCTCGGCGGACGCGTCCGCGTCCGGCTGCTCGACGGCCGGGTCGGCGTCGGCCCGCTCGGTGGCCGGGGCCCCGGCACCGGCATCCGGATCCTCGGTGTCGGTGCCGCCCGGGTCCGGTGCCTTCGGTTCGGACCCGGCAGCGTCCGCATCGGCGTCCGCGGTGCCGGGTGCCGCGGTCCGGGCCGCAGCGCCGTCGCCGGTCGCGGACACCAGGGTCTCGGCGCCGGCGGCGGCGCCCTCCGGCACCACGGTGAGCTTGCCGTCGGCATCGGCCAGCACGTTGAGCCGCGGCCCGCGCACCAGCAGCACGTACAGCACGGCGGCGACGAAGACCAGGATGCTGACCCAGTCGTTGAGCCGCAGCCCGAAGAACGTGTTGGCATGGTCGATGCGCAGCGACTCCACCCAGAACCGCCCGAACACGTACAGCGCCACGTACAGTGCGAACGCCCGGCCCCGGCCGAACCGGAACTTGCGGTCCAGCAGCCACACGGCGAGCGCGACGAGCAGGTCCCAGATGCACTCGTACAGGAAGGTCGGGTGGTAGGTGGCGTACTGCTCGTAGCCGATGATCCGGTGCTCCGGGTCGATCTGCACCGCCCAGGGCAGGTTCGACGGGCGGCCGAACAGCTCCTGGTTGAACCAGTTGCCCCAGCGGCCGACCGCCTGCGCCACCGGCAGCCCGGGGGCCAGCGCGTCGGCCACGACCGACAACGGCAGGCCGCGGCGCCGGCAGGCGATCCAGGCGCCGAGCGCGCCACCGGCCACCGCGCCCCAGATGCCCAGGCCGCCGTCCCAGATCTTGAACGCGCCGACCCAGTCCTTGCCGGCCGCGAAGTACAGCTCGGGGTCGGTGATGACGTGGTAGACCCGGGCTCCGACGATGCCGAACGGCACCGCCCAGACCGCGATGTCCAGCACCGTCCACACCGGGGCGCCCCGCGCCCGCAGCCGGCGTTCGGTGATCACGCAGGCCAGCACGATGCCCACGACGATGCACAAGGCGTACGCCCGAAGCGGCAGCGGACCGAGATGCACCACCGACTGGGACGGGCTCGGAATGGAGGCAAGGTTCACAGTTGGCCAACGTACCGGGCGTGCGCAGCCCCGTCAGCACAGCCCTCCGCGCGGGCGATCACGTACCGGAACCGAGCGGTGACTGTGCATCGAAACTGGCCTACGATCGGCGAAATGGACTCCCTTACCTACGCGGTCGCGGCGGTCGTCACCGACCCGAACGGCCGCGTCCTGCTTTGCCAGCAGAGCCAGGGCCACCGGCTCTGGGGCCTGCCGCACGGACGCATCGAGCACTGTGAACACCCGGCGCACGCCGCCGTCCGCGACATCCGTACCCAGACCGGCCTGGAGATCGCCGTCGACGAGCTGATCGGGCTGTACCGGCTGACCGGCCCGGCCGATGCCGCCGAGCCGCTGCCGGACCTGCTGGTCCACGCCTTCCGGGCACATCCCGTCGGTGGTGAACCGTGCGTCAACGCGCCGGCGATGATCTGCCGCCTCGGCTGGTACGCGCCGAACGACGTGCCGACGCCGCACACCGCCACCGCCACCGCGGTACTGGCCGACCTCGCCGCCGGACGCCGGGGCGTGGTCACCGACGTGCACCGCAGCGTGCCGGCCGCCGGTACCGCCGTGCCGCTACCGGCCTGAACCGACGCCGGACAACCCGAAACCTGCCGGGAAGGACGCCGCCCAGGTCAGCGCTTGCGCACGCCCGCGGCGAGTTCGGTGGTCAGGGCGCCGAGCCGTCGACGGGCCGCGGCCGGGTCCGCTTCGTCCAGCAGGCAGCGCACCAGCGCACTGCCCACGATCACGCCGTCCGCGTACCCGGCGACCTCCGCCGCCTGCGCGCCGGTGCTGACGCCCAGGCCGACCCCGACCGGCACCGTGGTGGCCCGCCGTACCCGCTCCACCAGTGCCGGCGCTGCCTGGCCGGTCTGTTCGCGGGCCCCGGTCACGCCCATCACGCTGGCCGCGTAGACGAAGCCGCGGCACGCCGCCGTGGTGGTCGCGATCCGCTGCGCGGTCGAGCTCGGCGCCACCAGGAACACCCGGTCCAGGTCGTGCTCCTCGGCGGCGGCGACCCACTCGCCCGCCTCCTCCGGGATCAGGTCCGGGGTGATCAGCCCGGCGCCGCCGGCGGCGGCGAGGTCGCGCGCGAACGCCGGCACGCCGTACCGCTCGACCGGGTTCCAGTAGGTCATCACCAGCGCGGGTGCCCCGGCCGCGGCGACCGCCTCGACGGTGCGGAACACGTCCGCGACCCGGAACCCGCCGGCCAGCGCCCGCTCCGCGGCCCGCTGGATGACCGGCCCGTCCATCACCGGATCCGAGTAGGGCAGGCCGATCTCGATCACGTCGACACCCGAGTCGACCAGCACCCGGCAGCCCTCGATCGCCTCGGCCACCGTCGGGAACCCGGCCGGCAGGTAACCGACCAGCGCGGCCCGGCCCTGCTCGCGGGCCGAATCGAACGCCGACCCGGCACGCCGACCGACCACCGGCTCGGCCATCCGCGGCTCGCTCACGACCGGACCTCCGCCCCGTCCAACAGGCCGAACCAGGTGCCGGCCGTCTCCATGTCCTTGTCGCCGCGACCGGACAGGTTGACCAGGATCGTCGGCTCCCGGCCGAGCTCGGCGGCCAGCTGCGGAGCCACCCGCAGCGCACCGGCCAGCGCGTGCGCGCTCTCGATCGCCGGGATGATCCCCTCGGTACGGCACAGCAGCTGGAAGGCGGCCATCGCCTCGGCGTCGGTCACCGGCTGGTAGCTCGCCCGGCCGGTCTCCGCCAGCCACGCGTGCTCCGGCCCGACCGCCGGGTAGTCCAGGCCCGCCGAGATCGAGTGCGACTCCACCGTCTGCCCGTCGGCGTCCTGCAGCAGGAACGTCCGGGCACCGTGCAGCACCCCGACCGCGCCGCCGGTGATCGACGCCGCGTGCCGGCCGGTCTCGACACCGTCACCGCCGGCCTCGAACCCGTACAGCGCGACGTCGGTGTCCGGGACGAACGCGTGGAAGGCGCCGATCGCGTTCGAGCCGCCGCCGACGCAGGCGGCGACCGCATCCGGCAAGGTACCGGTCAGCTCCAGGGTCTGCGCCCGCGCCTCGTCACCGATGCCGCGGACGAACTCGCGTACCAGCACCGGGAACGGGTGCGGCCCGGCGGCCGTGCCGAGCAGGTAGTGGGTGGTGTCGACGTTGGCCACCCAGTCGCGCAGCGCCTCGTTGATCGCGTCCTTGAGCGTGCGGCTGCCGGTTTCGACCGGAACGACCTCGGCGCCGAGCATCCGCATCCGGGCCACGTTCAGCGCCTGCCGGCGGGTGTCCTCGGCGCCCATGTAGACCACGCAGTCGAGGTCGAGGTAGGCGCACGCGGTCGCGGTCGCGACCCCGTGCTGGCCGGCCCCGGTCTCCGCGATCACCCGCCGCTTGCCCATCCGCTTGACCAGCAACGCCTGGCCCAGCACGTTACGGATCTTGTGCGCGCCGGTGTGGTTGAGATCCTCGCGCTTGAGCAGGATCCGGGCACCGGCCTGCGCCGAGAGCCGGCGCGCGGCGTACAGCGGGCTGGGCAGGTTCGCGTACTCACGCAGCATCCGGTCGAACTCGGCGACGAACGAGGGATCGTCCATCGCCTTGGCGAGCTCGGCGCCCAGCTCGTCCAGCGCGGCGGTCAAGGCCTCCGGCATGAACCGGCCGCCGAACCGGCCGAAGTGCCCCGCGGCGTCCGGACCGTCGTGCGGGTCGTCCGCATGCCCGGACGCGCCGGGCGGGGACGTGTTCGGGTGGTGACCGGACTCGCCCGGTCCGTGCTGCGGTGCCATGGTCGCCACCGTCTCCTTTGCGATGCGCTACGAGCTCAGCGCGCCGGGCGCGGCGTCGCCGGGTGCGAACCGGCGGTGACCAGCTCGGCGACCGCGTCCCGCGGACTCTTCTGGGTGACCAGCCCCTCGCCGACCAGGACCGCGTCGGCGCCGGCCGAGGCGTACCGGATCAGGTCGTGGGTGCCGCGCACCCCGGACTCCGCCACCTTGACCACCGTCGACGGCAGCCCCGGCGCGATCCGCTCGAACACCGACGGATCGACCTCCAGGGTGCGCAGGTCGCGGGCGTTGACGCCGATCACCTTCGCGCCGGCCTCCAGCGCGCGGTCGGCCTCGGCCTCGTTGTGCACCTCGACCAGCGCGGTCATGCCCAGCGACTCGGTCCGCTCCAGCAGTCCGACCAGCGCGTTCTGCTCCAGTGCGGCGACGATCAGCAGGATCAGGTCGGCGCCGTGTGCCCGCGCCTCGTGCACCTGGTAGCTGGACACCACGAAGTCCTTGCGCAGGATCGGTACCTGGATCGCGGCCCGCACCGCGATCAGGTCCTCGATGCTGCCGCCGAAGAACCGCTTCTCGGTCAGCACGCTCACGCACCGGGCGCCGCCCGCCGCGTACTCCCCCGCCAGTTCGGCCGGGTCGGGGATCTCGGCGAGCTGCCCGCGAGACGGCGAGGACCGCTTCACCTCGGCGATCACCCCGACGCCCGGCGCGCGCAGCGAGGCGAACGCGTCCAGGGCCGGCGGGGCCGCGGCGGCGAGCTCTCTCACCTGCGCCAACGGGGTCTGCTGTTCACGCTCGGCGACGTCGGCGCGGACCGCGGCGAGGATCTCGGCCAGCACGTCGCCGGAGGGCGACGGGCCCGATGTCTGCGGCCGGCTCGCGTCTGCGTTCACCGCGGACTCCCCTCGTCGGCTGTAGTGCGGCATCCGCCCTGACCTGCCGCACCCAGCGGGACGGCGGGTACACCCGGCGGATCCTGGGCCGATGTTATGCGCCGCCATCGATGCTGGCCCAGCCGGGGTGTCAGCGGGTTCACACAGCGGTACGACCAGCGGGGACGCACGCGTACGCCCGGGTCGGCCGGCCGCCGGCGACGGGGCCCCGGGTCAGCGCACCGTCGGGTCGTGCCCGTCGTCGATCGCGTCCCAGATCTTCGCGGCGTCGTCGTCGGCGCCGACCCGGGCGGTCCGGCCGGCCGTCCGCTCGTACCGGGAGCCCATCGTGGGCCAGCCACGACCGCGCAGCACCGTGCCGAAGCCGACGGCGGCGACCAGCAGCCCGCCGACCAGCGCGGTGATCGCCCAGCCGGGGGTCACGGTGCCCGGGTCGTGCGCGGCGGCCGACAGCCCGTACCCGGCACCGGCGGCCACCCCGAACCCGGTCAGGATCAGGAGCACCCCGACCAGCAGCCGCCCGATCCGCCGGGTGGCGACGAGGGCACCCGCCCCGGCCAGCGAGATCAGCGCGAGAGTCGGGACGACCGGGGTGATCTCCGTGCCGGTCCGGCCGGTCTGCTGCAGGTGCAGCGGGCCCAGCGGCCGGCCGGCCTGCACCGACCAGTTCTTGGACGCCGCGTACAGCGCGATGCCGGCGCCGAGGGTGCAGGCGACGACGGCGAGCACCAGCTGCCCGCGGGTCGACGGACGCCGCGCCGCCGGCCGGGCCGGGCCCCCGGGCGTCGCGGCGCGACGGCCGGGTCCCCCGTCCGGTGCCGGGCGCTCCCGGCCGAGCACCGGACCGGCGACCTCCGGCACGCCGTCCGGATCATCCGGGACGTCCGTACCGGGCGTCACCGGCGCCCCGACGCCCTCGGCGTCTCCTGCGGACTTGGCGGTCTCAGCGCCCGCGTCGCCTTCTGCGGCCTTGGCGGTCTCGTCGCCCTCCGCGGCCTTGGCGGTCTGCGCGGCTCCTGGGTTCTGCGAGGTCTCGGCGGTCTCGGGGTGGGCGTCGTCGGGGTGGACGTCCGGGCGGCGGTCGGGCATCAGCGGGCCTGCCGCAGCGTCTCGGCGGAGGCGATCGCGGCCAGCACCGCCGCGGACTTGTTGCGGGTCTCGGTGTCCTCCGCGT
Source organism: Actinocatenispora sera (assembly GCF_018324685.1). Lineage (NCBI taxonomy): Bacteria > Bacillati > Actinomycetota > Actinomycetes > Micromonosporales > Micromonosporaceae > Actinocatenispora > Actinocatenispora sera. The sequence continues at coordinate 5,258,089 of NZ_AP023354.1, forward strand.
CCGGATCGGAGTCGGCCACGATGCCGCCGCCGGCCTGCACGTACGCGTGGCCGTCCCGGATCAGCGCGGTGCGGATGGCGATCGCCATGTCCAGATCGCCGGCGAAGTCCAGATAGCCGACCGTCCCGCCGTACAGCCCGCGTCGCACCGGCTCCAGCTCCTCGATGATCTCCATCGCCCGTACCTTCGGTGCACCCGACAGCGTGCCGGCCGGGAACGTGGCCCGCAGCGCGTCGAACGCGGTACGGCCCTCGGCCAGCTCGCCGACCACGGTGGACACGATGTGCATGACGTGGCTGTACCGCTCGATGGTGAAGAACTCGGGCACCTCGACCGTGCCCGGCACGCACACCCGGCCGAGGTCGTTGCGGGCCAGGTCGACCAGCATCACGTGCTCGGCCCGTTCCTTCGGGTCGGTGAGCAGGTCCTCGGCCAGCCTCCGCTCCTCCTCCGGGGTGGCGCCACGCGGGCGGGTGCCGGCGATCGGGTGCATCAGGGCCCGGCGCCCGGTCACCTTGACGTGCACCTCGGGGCTCGAGCCGACGATGTCGAACGCCTCGTGCCCGCCGGCGCCGTCCACCCCACCGAACCGCAGCAGGTACATGTACGGCGACGGGTTGGTGGCCCGCAGGACCCGGTACACGTCGAGCGGGTCGGCGTTCGTGTCGGCCTCGAAGCGCTGCGACGGGACGATCTGGAAGCACTCGCCGGCCCGGATCGCCTCCTTCGCCGCCTCGACCGCCTTCTGGTACCCACCGGCCGGGGTGCGGCCCGCCAGGTGCACCGGCGGCACCTTCTCGACCGTCGAGACCATCGGTGGCGTGGGCCGGCTCAGCGCGGTGGTCATCGCGTCCAGCCGGCCGACCGCCTGGTGGTACTGCGCGGTCAGCTCGGCCGGCCCGGCGTCGGGCGGCAGCACCGCGTTCGCGATCAGCAGCACCGACCCGTCCACGTGGTCGAGCACGGCCAGGTCGGTGGCGAGCAGGAAGCCGAGGTCGGGGAAGCCGAGCTCGTCGGCGGCCAGTTCGGGCAGCTTCTCGAACCGGCGCACCACGTCGTAGCCGAAGAAACCGACCAGCCCGCCGGTCAGCGGCGGCAGCGCCGGCTCGCCGCCCACCGGCGGCGAGGACAGCGCGGCGACGGTGGCGGTCAGCGCCTCGATCGGGTCGCCGTCGGTCGGCACCCCGGCCGGCGGCTCACCCAGCCAGTGCGCCCGGCCGTTCCGGACGGTCAGCGCGGCGGCGCTGCGCACCCCGACGAACGAGTACCGCGACCAGGTGCCGGCCGCCTCCGCCGACTCCAGCAGGAACGTGCCGGGGCCGCCGGCGAGCTTGCGGTACACCCCGATCGGCGTCTCGCAGTCGGCCAGTAGCCGGCGGGTCACCGGGACCACCCGGCGCTGCGCGGCCAACTCGGCGAACGTGGCCTCGTCCGGGCTCACGGCTCCGGTCGTCACCGGATGCTCCCTTCCGCGGGATCGGTGTGCGTCCCGGCCTCGGCCGGCGACGCGGATTCGGACACTACGACATCGGACGGCACGACATCGGACGGCACGGCGTTGGCGGTCAGCGGCAGGTCGCGGCCGTCGAAGCAGGTACGGCTCCCGGTGTGGCAGGCGGCGCCGACCTGGTCGACCCGGACCAGCAGCGTGTCACCGTCGCAGTCCAGGGCGACCGACCGGACGTGCTGGACATTCCCGGAGGTGTCGCCCTTGACCCAGTATTCGCCCCGGCTGCGCGACCAGTAGGTCGCCCGGCCGGTGGTCAGGGTGCGATGCAGCGCCTCGTCGTCCATCCAGGCGAGCATCAGCACCTCACCGGTGTCGTACTGCTGGGCGACGGCCGGCACCAGGCCGTCCGGGCCGCGCTTGAGCCGGGCCGCGATCGCGGGGTCGAGACTGCTCACAGTCACCGATTGTCGCGCGCCGCGCCGCGGTAGCGCCGGGCGCCCCAGCGGGCCCGGTACGGCCGGACCCCGCTGGCCGGGTGCCACCCCGGCCGGCCGAGCAGATCCCGGCTGGCCCGGCGCAGCGTCTCGGCGGCGCCACGGCCGGCCAGCCCGGGCGCGCACCGCAGCTCGAAGCGGGTCTCGCCGGCGTCCACCCGCAGCCACCGGGCCCGGCCGTACGGGTCAGCGAACACGGTCACCGAGCGGATCCGGTCCAGCGGCGCCCGGCGGACCCGCCAGCGGCCGTCGGCGTCCAGGAAGCGCAGCTCGACCTCGTCGTCGGACAGCCGCAGCGCGACGTCGCGCATCCACCGGGCCCGCAGCATCCCGGCCGGCACCAGGACCACCACCACGGCGGCGATCAGCGCCACCAGCGGGGCACCCACGAACTCCCGGCGCAGCACCACGAACGCCACCAGCACCAGCACCCCGAGCAGGCCGCCGGCGGCACCGAGGCCGGCGGCGAGCCCGGCCACCGAGGCGCCGGGCAGCAGCACGGTGCGCAGCCGGTACTCGCGGGCGACGGCCGGCGCGTTGCGGGGCAGCCCGGTACCGCGCAGGCCGCGCCGGCGCAGCCGGTCGAACAGCCAGCCGGCGGTGTGCGCCAGCAGGTAGCCGAGCACCGCACCGGCGACCATCGGCACCGGCTGCGGCCCGTACGCAACGGGGTAGCCGGCCGCGCCGCCGGCGAGCAGCAGCGCCACCGTGGTCACCAGCCGGATCGGGGCGCTCGCCGCCGGCCGACCCCGTACGGCGAGCAGCAGCCATCCGGCCAGACACACCGCGGCGATCCCGACCGCAATCCCGACGCTTGCTGCTGGCATGGTCCGGGATGGTACGGGCAACGGCGCCGCGCCCGCCTCCCACCCGCGGCTCGAACCCGTACCGCCGCCGTCCGTCGCCGCCCGCCGGGGGTGCGGCGTCACTAGAGTGAGCGGGGTGACGGCATACGCGCACGGTGAGCGGCTGCAACTGGTGTCGCTGCTGCGGCAGGTCGGCCCGGACGCGCCCACCCTGTGCGCGGGGTGGGACGCCCGGGATCTGGTCGGGCACTTGCTGGCCCGCGAGCGGCGCCCCGACTCCGGCATCGGCCTGCTGATCCGGCCGCTCGCCGGCTGGTCCGAGCGGGTGCGCCGCGGCTACGCCGAACAGGACTGGGACGTCCTGCTCGAGCTCCTCGCCGCGCCGCCGTGGTGGAGCCCGGTGTCCAACCCGCTCACCGACGAGCTGGCCAACACGATGGAGCTGTTCCTGCACCACGAGGACGTTCGCCGGGCCCAGCCGGAATGGCAGCCACGCGACCTGCCGGTCGAGCTGAACGAGCTCCTCTGGCGCCGGCTGTCGATGCTCACCACCGTGTCCATGCGGCGGCTGCCGGTCCGGGTCACGCTGGCCGCGCCGGACTACGGCGAGCGCACCGTCGGCTCCGGCCCGCACGTGCGGCTGACCGGCCCACCCGGTGAGCTGCTGGTGTTCGCGTCCGGTCGGCAGGAGGCGGCCCGGCTGGCGACCGAGGGCCCGACCGAGTCGGTTCGGGCGCTGCGCGAGGCGCGCTTCGCCGTGTGAGCCCGCGCCGGGCCTCCCCGTCGCGGTGGCGCACCGCCGGGCCCCGGGTGGCGCGGGCGATCAGCGGGTCTGCTCCAGCCAGGAGGCGTGCAGCCGCGCGTACACCGAGCCGGGCACGGCGACCAGCTGCTCGTGCGGGCCGCGCTGCACGATCCGGCCGGCGTCGAACACCAGTACCTCGTCCGCGGCCTCGGCGGTGGACAGCCGGTGCGCGATCGTCACCGTCGTCCGCCCGCGGGTCACCGCGTCCAGCGCGCGCTGCAGCCGTACCTCGGTCGCCGGGTCCACCGCGCTGGTCGCCTCGTCCAGGATCAGCAGGTCGGGATCGGCCACGTACGCCCGGACCAGGGCGACCAGCTGCCGCTCCCCCACCGACAGGTGCTCGCCGCGCTCGCCGACCGGGGTGTCCAGGCCGGCCGGCAGCCCGGCCAGCCAGTCGGCCAGCCCCAGCTCGGCGAACGCCGCCGTCAGCTGCGCGGCCGACAGGTCGGGCCGCACGAACGTCGCGTTGCGAGCGACGGTGGTGTCGAACAGGAACCCGTCCTGCGGCACCATCACCACCCGCCGGCGCAGGTCGGCGAAGCCGACCCGGTCCAGCGCCACCCCGGACAGCAGGAGCCGGCCGCGGGTCGGGTCCATCAGCCGGGTCAGCAGCTTCGCGAAGGTCGTCTTGCCGCTGCCGGTCTCGCCGACCACCGCGACCGCCGTACCCGGGGTGATCGTGACGTCGACGTCCGACAGCGCCTCCGGGCCGCCGCCCGGGTAGGCGTACCCGACGTCGGCGAACCGCACCGCGAGCGGGCCGGCCGGCAGCGGCCGGGCCTGCTGACCCGGGTCGACGACCTCCGGCTCGGCGTCCAGGATGTCGAGCACCCGGCGCCAGCCGGCGACCGCGTTCTGCGCCTCGGTCAGCGTCTCGGTGAACATCTGGATCGGCTGCACGAACAGGCCGGCGAGGAACACGAAAGCGGTCAGCTCGCCGACGCTGAACCCGGCCCCGAGCCGGTGCGCGAGACCGGCACCGAGCACCACGCCACCGACCACGACCAGGGTGTTGGTCAGCCCCGACGCGCCCTCGCTCAGCGCCGACATCACCACGCTGCGCCGCTGCGCGCCGTACTGCGCGGACCGGTACCGCTCGATCGCGCCGGACAACCGGCCGGCGGTGCGGCCGGACACCCCGTAGGCGCGGATCACCGGCGCGCCGACGACGCTCTCCGCGACCGCCGCGTACAGCACCCCGACGCGCTCCCGCACCGCCCGGTAGGCCGTCTGCTGCCAGCGCTGCAGCCGCGGCATCACCAGCGCCAGCGGGACGAACACCACGAGCACCGCGACCGTCAGCGGCCAGGAGTACACGACCATCACGACGGTCGCGACCACCACCTGGCCGGCGTTGACCACCAGGCTCACGCCGCTGAACTGCAGGAACCGGGAGATCTGGTCGATGTCGGAGGTGACCCGGCTGACCAGCGCGCCGCGCCGCTCGTCCTGCTGGTGCAGCACCGACAGCGCGTGCACGTGCCCGAAAGTACGGATCCGCAGCCCGGACAGCGCGGTCTCGGTGCTGCGGTAGAGCCGGTAGTTCATCAGGTAGGCCGAACCGACCGCGAGCACCAGCAACGCCACCGTGAGCGCACCGACGACCCCGACGTAGCCGAGATTCGGACCGCCGTCGGCCCGGATGCCGTGGTCGAGGCCCTGCTGCACGGCGATCGGCACCGCGACCTTGCCCAGCGTCGAGGCCAACGCCAGGGCCAGGGTGCCGGGCAACCCGGCGCGCAGCTCCGGCGACAGCGACAGGCCGCGGCGCAGCGTGGCAAGGGTACCGTCGGGCGTCGCCGCTGCCCGCCGGTGCGGCGCGACCTCCACCCGCACGTCCGTGCTCATCCGGCCACCTCCTCCGCCATCTCGTCGCCGGCGTCCTCGTACGCGGTGACCAGTTCGGCGTAGCCCGGGACCGTGGCGAGCAGCTCGCGGTGCGGGCCGCGGGCGGCGACCCGGCCGTCGGCGAGGTACACCACCTCGTCGGCGAGCGCGATCGTGGCCCGCCGGTACGCGACGACCAGCACCGTGGTGTCGGTGCCGGTGGTGCGCAGGCCGGCGAGGATCGCCTGCTCGACGCGGGGATCGACGGCGCTGGTGGCGTCGTCGAGGATCAGCAGCCGGGGCCGGCCGGCCAGCCCGCGGGCCAGCGTGACGCGCTGCCGCTGACCGCCGGACAGGCTGGCGCCACGCTCCCCGACAGGGGTGTCCGCACTGTCCGGTAGGGCGGCGACGAACCGGTCGGCCTGCGCCAGCCGCAGCGCCGCAGCGGCGTCGTCGGCGCCGACGCCCGGACGGTCCAGCGCGACGTTGCCGTGCACCGTGTCGTCGAACACGAACGGCACCTGCGGCACCAGCGCGACCGTCGAGGCCAGCGCGGCGGCGGACAGATCGCGCACGTCCCGGCCGGCGAGCCGGACCGTACCGTCGGCCGGGTCGACCAGCCGGGCGGCGAGCTGCGTCAGCGTGGACTTGCCGGCGCCGGTGGCGCCGACCAGCGCGACGGTGCGCCCGGCCGGCACGGTGAAGCTCACGTCGGTCAGCACGTCGGCGCCGTCGCCGTAGCCGAACCGGACCCGGTCGAACTCCAGCTCCACCGCGCCGGTGCCGGGCAGCTCCGCCGTGCCGTGCGCCATCTCTCCCTCGGCCGCCAGGACACCGTCGACGCGATCGGCGCCGGCCACCGCGCGCGGCAGGTCGCCGAGCACCCAGCCGATCGCCCGCACCGGGAACGCCAGCACGCTGAACAGGAACGCCGCCGACACCAGCTGCGGCACGGTCAGGTCGCCGGCGGCCAGCCGGACCGACCCGACCACCAGCACCGCGAGCGTGCCGACGTTGGGCAGCGCGTCCATCAGCGGGTCGAACAGGCCGCGAATCCGGCCGGCCGCGATCGAGGCGTCCCGCAGCTGGTCGGAGACCACGGCGAACCGGGCGGTCTCGGCCGCCTCCCGGCCGGCGGTCTTGACCACCAGCGCGCCGTCGAAGCTCTCGTGCGCGACCGCGGCGACCTCGCCGCGCAGCCGCTGCGCCGCCGCCTGCAGCGGGGCGGACCGGCGCGAGTACACCACGTTGATCACGAACACGGTCGGGAACACCGCGACGCCGACCAGCGCCAGCACCCAGTCGGTGACCAGCAGCGCGACGATCGCGGTGACCAGCATCGTGACCGTACCCACGGCGAACGGAAACGGCGCGATCGGCATGAACGCGCTCTCCACGTCGTTGTTGGCGTTCGACAGCAGGGTGCCGGTCGGATGCCGCTGGTGCCAGGACATCGGCAGGTCGAGATAGCGCTGGGTGACGGCCCGGCGGTACCGCGCCTGCAGGCGGTACTGCATCGCGCCGGCGCCGAGCCGCCGCCCGAGGATCCCGACGATCTTGAGCACGCTGACGCCGAGGATCGCCGCGCCGCCGAGCGCCAGCGCGCCGGCCGGCACCCGCCCCGCTTCGATCGCCGGCACCGCGACGTCACCGACCACGGCCCCGATCACGTACGCGCTGGCCACGGTCATCACCGCGAACAGCACGCTGCCGAGGGCGCCGATCGCGAACGTCGCCGGCTCGTCCCGGATGGATCGGCCCAGCAGCCTGAGCCCGCGCAGCACGACCCCGCGGTCGTACCCGGTGTTGTATCCGGACACCGCCACACCCACCCCTTACCTTTCTCCGGGTACGACGATGCCGCATGGTGCCGACATTTCGGGGTGGGAGGCGATCTAGCTCACGTTCGGCCGGCCGGCGAGCACGCGGCCCGGTTCGCACCGCCGCGGGGAGGCGGTGCCGGAGTCAGGCGACGACGGCGGGGGTGGCCGGCCGGCCGGACGGCAGCGCGTCCAGGTCACCCCGGGCCGCCGCGATCCGGCGTACCGCCTCGACCAGCTCGTTCGCCGGCCGCGCGAACGGCAGCCGCAGGTAGCGCTCGAACGTGCCCTCGGTGCCGAACCGCGGGCCCGGCGCGAGCCGCACCCCGTACGCCTCGGCCGCGTTGGCCAGCGCGCTTGCCACCGGCTCGTCCAGCTCCACCCACAGGCACAGGCCGCCGTCCGGTACCCGGAAGCGGGCGCCGGGCAGGTGCTCGCGCACCGCGCCGACGAGCGCATCGCGCTGGGTGCGCAGCAGCTCCCGCCGGGCCGGCAGGGTCGTCGCGGCGCGGGCCAGCAGCGCCCGCGCGACGAGCTGGTCGAGCACCGCGCCGCCCATGTCGACCCCGGCGCGGACCGCGGCGAGCCGCTGGATCAGCGCCGGCGTGGCGCGGATCCAGCCGACCCGCAGCCCACCCCAGTACGACTTGGACATGCCGCCGACGGTGATCACCCGGCGGTGCCGGTCCAGCGCCGCCATCGGCGGCGGCGCCGGCCGGTCGGTGAGCGACAGCTCCGCGAACGTCTCGTCCGCGACCAGCAACCCGCCGCCCCGGTACGCCGCGGCGATCAGTGCGGCGCGCTGCGGCTCGGGCAGGACCGCACCGGTCGGGTTGTGGAAATCCGGAATCAGGTACGTCACCCGGTACCGGCCGGCCGCGATCGCCGGCAGGACCGGCTCCACGTCCCAGCCCTCGTCGGTGACCGCGACAGGATCGGCCCGCAGCCGCGCGGCGGCCAGCGCGGTCAGCGCGTTCGGATAGCTCGGCGACTCGACGAGGATCCGCTCTCCCGGCGCGGTCAGCAGCCGCAGCACCAGGTCGAGCCCCTGCTGAGCGCCGCTGGTGACGAGGATCTCGGCGGGTCCGGTCGGCACCCCGCGGGCGGTGAACCGGTCCGCGATCGCGGACCGCAGCTCGGGCAGCCCGGCCGGGTAGTAGCCGTGGCTGGTGGCGTATCCGGCCAGCTCGTCGGCCGCCTGCCGGGCGGCGGCGGTCAGCTCGGCCGGCGGCGGTGGGGCGGCGCAGCCCAGGTCGATCAGCGCCTCGTCATCCGGCGCCCACAGCCCGCTGGTGGACAGCCGCTGGCCCTCCGGCAGGGCCGTGTCGCTGCCCGCGCCGCGCCGGGATCGCAGGTACCCCTGGTCGCGCAGCAGCCGGTAGGCCGCGGTCACGGTGGTACGGCTGATCGCGAGCTCGGCCGCGAGCAGGCGTTCGGCGGGCAGCCGGACGCCGAGCGCGAGCCGCCCGTCCCGGATCAGGCCACGCACGGCCGCCGCGAGCGCCACGTAGTCGCTGCCGCCGGTGCGACGCCAGTCACCGAGCCGGCGGGCCAGCGCCGGCGCACCCACCCGGGCCACCGCTTCCATGCCACCACCTCAGCACGAGCAGGCCAGTTCCGCAAGATTGGCTCTACCTGCACCGGCAACTGGCCTGCATGGTGGGTAGCGTGCCCACCTCTGCCAGCCGCCCGCCCGGCGTTGACCGCCCGAACCACGCCGGCCCCGCCACGCCGGCCCGCCGGGTCGCCGCCCGCCTCACCGGCATCCGGCTGCCGCGCCGGCTGGTCCAGCTGTACGCGGGCCTGCTCTGCTACGGCGCCAGCTCGGCGCTAATGGTGCGGGCCCGGCTCGGCCTGGACCCGTGGGACGTGTTCCACCAGGGCCTCGCCCGCCGCCTCGGGCTGCCGATCGGGTGGCTCGTGATCGGCGTCGGCGTCCTCGTCCTGCTGCTGTGGATCCCGCTGCGGCAGAAACCCGGCCTCGGCACGATCAGCAACGCGGTCCTGATCGGGCTGGCGCTGGACGCCACCCTGCAGGTGGTACCGGCGCCCGACGCGCTCTGGCTGCGCTGGGTGCTGCTGCTGGCCGGCATCGCGCTCAACGGCGTGGCGACCGGAATGTACATCGGTGCCCGGTTCGGACCCGGTCCGCGGGACGGGCTGATGACCGGTCTCGCCGCCCGCGGCCACTCGGTCCGGGTGGTGCGCACCGCGATCGAACTCACGGTGCTCGCCGGCGGGTTCCTGCTCGGCGGGCAGGTCGGGTTCGGCACCCTGATCTACGCCGTGTCGATCGGCCCGCTGGCACACGTGATGATCCCGCTGTGGACCGTCCCGGCCCGAGACGCGAACCCGCCCGTCGGTACGGGCGTCGCCGCGATGGCGGACGGCCGCACCGCCGGATGACCCGTCGCCGGGCGGTCAGCGCACCGGCTGGCCGGCGGCGGCCAGCGCCCGTTCGACCTGGGCGATGTGGTCAGCGCACCGGCTGGCCGGCGGCGGCCAGCTCCCGTTTGACCTGGGCGATGCTGACCTCGCCGAAGTGGAAGATGCTCGCCGCGAGCACCGCGTCCGCGCCCGCCGCCACCGCCGGCGGGAAGTGCTCGACCGCACCGGCGCCGCCGCTCGCGACCACCGGAACGTCGACCACCGCCCGTACCGCGGTGATCATCTCCAGGTCGAAGCCGGTCTTGGTGCCGTCCGCGTCCATCGAGTTGAGCAGGATCTCGCCAGCGCCCAGATCGGCCGCCCGGACCGCCCAGTCGACCGCGTCCAGGTTGGTGCCGCGCCGGCCGCCGTGCGTGGTCACCTCGTACCCGCTCGGCGTCAGCCGGCTGCGCCGGGCGTCGACCGACAGCACCAGCACCTGCCGGCCGAACTGCTCGGTCACCTCACCGATGAGCTCCGGCCGGGCCACCGCGGCGGTGTTCACCCCGACCTTGTCCGCGCCGGCGCGCAGCAGCGCGTCCACGTCCTCCACCGAGCGCACCCCGCCACCGACCGTCAGCGGGATGAACACGCTCTCCGCGGTCCGCCGGACCACCTCGAACATCGTCGAGCGGTCCTCCACCGAGGCGGTCACGTCGAGGAACGTGATCTCGTCGGCACCCGCCGCGTCGTAGGCGGCGGCCAGCTCGACCGGGTCGCCGGCATCCCGCAGGTTGGCGAAGTTGACGCCCTTCACCACCCGGCCGTCCGCGACGTCCAGACAGGGGATCACCCGTACCGCGATGGTCACGTCAGCCCTCCTCGCCCAACCAGGCCTCCAGCTCGATCTCGACCAGCAGGTCGGGATCGATCAACCGGGCCACCTGCACCATGGTCGCCGCCGGCGGCGCGGCGCCGAACGCCGCGGCGTGGGCGGTGCCGACCGCGTCCGCGTGCGCATCGATGTCCACCACGTACATCCGGGTCCGGATCACCGACTCCGGACCGGCACCGAGCTTCGCCAGCGCGTCCAGCCCGATGGCGATCGCCGTCGCGGTCTGCGCGTACGGGTCGCCCCGGTGCGCCACTGCACCGTCCACTGTGGAGGTACAGCCGGCGGTGACGATCCGGTCGCCGGTGCGCACCGCCCGGCAGTAACCGTACCGCTGCTCCCACGGGCCGCCGGAGGAGACGCGGGTGGCGCTCACCGCGCCGCCTCGCGCAACACGGCGAGCGCCTCGGTGACCGTGAACGCCCCGGTGTAGAGCGCGGTACCGGCGATCGCACCCTCCACGCCGTCGCCGGCCAGCGCCGCCAGCGCGCGCAGATCGTCCAGTGTGGACACCCCGCCGGACGCGATCACCGGCGCGGTGGCGTGCGCGCAGACGTCGCGCAGCAGCTCCAGGTTCGGGCCGCGCAGCATGCCGTCGGAGTTGACGTCGGTGACCACGTAGCGGGAGCAGCCGGCCGCCTCCAGCCGGGCCAGCACGTCGTACAGCTCGCCACCGTCACGGGTCCAGCCGCGCGCGGCGAGCTTGGTCCCCCGCACGTCCAGACCGATCGCGACCCGGTCGCCGTACTCGCCGACCACCCGGTCGCACCAGTCCGGGTCCTCCAGCGCGGCCGTACCGATGTTCACCCGCGCCGCGCCGGTCGACAGCGCCCGGCGCAGCGACTCGTCGTCCCGGATCCCGCCGGACAGCTCGACCTGCACGTCCAGCGAGCCGATCACCCCGGCCAGCAGCTCGGCGTTGGAGCCCCGGCCGAACGCCGCGTCCAGGTCGACCAGATGGATCCAGCTCGCCCCCTGCTGCTGCCAGCGCAGCGCGGCCGCCCGCGGCTCCCCGAACACCCGCTCCGAACCCGCCTTGCCCTGGACCAGCTGGACGGCCCGGCCGTCCGCCACGTCCACCGCCGGCAGCAGCGTCAACATCGTGCAGCGTTTCCCCTCGTCAGATCCGTCCACAGTGGACGGCGTCACAGCCCGGACACCCAGTTCGCCAGCACCCTCGCACCGACGTCACCGGACTTCTCCGGATGGAACTGGGTCGCCGACAGCGCGCCGAGCGACACCGCGGCGACGAACACCTCGCCGTGCACGCTGGTCGCGATCCGCGCCCCGGCGGCCCGCAGCGACCGCGACGGCCGCGCCGCGTACGAGTGCACGAAGTAGCAGCGCGAGTCGGGGCCCAGGCCGGCGAACAGCGGGTCACCGGGCTGCCAGGTCACCGTGTTCCAGCCCATGTGCGGTACCCGCGGGGCCAGCAGCCGGGTCACCTCGCCGGGCAGCAGGCCCAGACCCTTGGTCAGGATGCCGTGCTCGCGGCCGGCGTCGAACAGGATCTGCAGCCCGACGCAGATGCCGAGCACCGGCCGGCCGGCGGCGACCCGGTCGGCCACCACCGCACGGCCACCGATGGCATCCAGCTGGTTCACGCAGTGCGTGTACGCCCCGACGCCCGGCACCACCAGGCCGTCGGCGTCGATGCCCTCGGCCGGATCGGTCGCGACCGTCACCTCGGCGCCCACCCGTTGCAGCGCACGGTGCACCGAGTGGATGTTGCCCGAGCCGTAGTCGAGGACCACCACCCGACGCGTCATTGGCTCCCTCTCTTCCGACCGGTGCGGCGCTTCAGAACGTGCCCTTGGGCAGCAGCCAGACGACCCCACCCAGCACCGCCACCGCCGCCAGCACCACGAAGCCCACCATGACCACCTTGGAGGCGCCCTGCTGCTTCATCGACCACGCGCCGCCGAGCAGGACCCCGCCCAGTGCGAACAGCGCGATGGGCAGAATGCTCTGCACTGCTGTCCCTCCCGCCCGCTCGTCGCGGGCCCCCTCGGCCCTTCGTGTTCCCGCCGCGCGGCCCGCGCCGCCGGCCGGATGACGTCCCGCCTGTATAGCAGGCCATGCATCTCGCCGGTGGTCCGGCCGCCGCGCGCCCGCGCACGGTGTGGCGGGCGCCACGTGCCGGAGCCCCCGCACACCGCCGCCTACAGCAGCCCCTTGGTGCTGGGCACGCCGCCGCCGCGCGGATCCGCGGTGACCGCCTGCCGCAGCGCCCGAGCCACCGCCTTGAACTGCGCCTCCACCACGTGGTGCGCGTCCGGCCGCTGTCCCGGCCGGGCCCCGCGCAGCACGTTGACGTGCAGCGTCATCTTCGCGTTGTTGCCGAACGACTCCCAGATGTGCCGGGTCATGCTGGTCGGGTACTGCGGCCCGATCATCGGCGCCAGGTCCACCGGCTCGTCGTGCACCACGTAGGCCCGGCCGGACAGGTCGACCACCGCCTGCACCAGCGCCTCGTCCAGCGGTACCACCGCGTCGCCGAACCGCTGGATGCCGGCCTTGTCGCCCAGCGCCGCCGCGAACGCCTGACCCAACGCGATCGCGGTGTCCTCCAGCGTATGGTGCGCGTCGATGTCCAGGTCGCCGACCGTGTGCACGACCAGCCCGAAGCCGCCGTGCTTGGCCAGCTGGTTGAGCATGTGGTCGAAGAACCCGACGCCGGTCGCGACGTCGGCGCCACCGGTGCCGTCCAGGTCGATCTCGACCAGCACCTTGGTCTCGCCGGTGGTGCGTTCCACCCGGGCGGTCCTCGTCATGCGCAGCTCCGCGGGTTCGCGTTCGGATCGGGAGTCGGGGTCGGCACGCCGGTCAGCCGCTCGGCGCGGCGGCACCCGCCGGATGCACCGAACGTAACGCAGCGAGAAAGGCGTCGGTCTCGGCGGGGGTGCCGGCGCTGACCCGCAACCAGCCAGCCAGCCGGACGTCGCGGACCAGCACCCCGTCGTCCAGCAGGGCGCGCCAGACGCGCCGCTGGTCGTCGTCGACGAAGCCGCCGAACAGGACGAAGTTCGCGTCGCTCGCCGCAACCCGGAACCCCATCGCGGCCAGCTCCGCCACGATCCGGTCCCGCTGGGTCTTCAGCGCGTCGACCGTGGCCAGCAGCGCGTCCGCGTGCGCCAGCGCCGCCCGGGCGACCGCCTGGGTCAGCGCCGACAGGTGGTACGGCAGCCGGACCAGTTGCAGCGCGTCCACCACCGCCGGCGCCGCGGCGAGATAACCCACCCGGGCACCGGCCAGCGCGAACGCCTTGCTCATGGTGCGCGTCACCACCAGCCGGGGGTACGCGTCCAGCAGCTCCAGCGCCGTCGGCGTGCCGGGCCGGGCGAACTCCGCGTACGCCTCGTCCACGATCACCATGCCCGGCGCCGCCGCGGCGATCGCGGCCAGCGCCTCCAGCGACACCGCGGTACCGGTCGGGTTGTTCGGCGAGCAGACGAACACCACCTCCGGCCGGCGCGCCTCGATCAGCGCGACCGCCGCGTCGGCGTCGATGGTGAAGTCGGCCGCGCGCGGCCCATCCAGCCAGGTGGTGCCGGTGGCGAGCGCGATCAGCGGGTGCATCGAGTACGCCGGGGTGAAACCCAGCGCGGTGCGCCCGGCGCCGCCGAACGCCTGCAACAGCTGCTGCAGCACCTCGTTGGAGCCGTTCGCCGCCCACACCTGGGCCGGCCCGACCTGCCGGCCGTGCCGGGCGCTCAGGTACGCCGCGAGGTCGGTGCGCAGCGCGACCGCGTCCCGGTCCGGGTACCGGTTGAGGTCGCGCAGCTGCGCGCCGATCGCCGCGGACATCGCCGCGACGACGTCGTCCGGTACCGGGTAGGAGTTCTCGTTGGTGTTGAGCCGGACCGGCACGTCCAGCTGCGGCGCCCCGTACGGCTCGAGGCCGCGCAGGTCGTCGCGCAGCGGCAGATCGGCCAGCGCGATCCCGGCCGCCGCACCGGTAGCGGGCACCTTGCCGTCGATCACACCACACCGCCGAACCGGGCGGTGACCGCCTGACCGTGCGCCGGCAGGTCCTCCGCCGCCGACAGCGCCACCACGTGCGGCGCCACCTCGCGCAACGCCTGCTGCGAGTAGTCGATCACGTGGATGCCGCGCAGGAACGTCTGCACCGACAGCCCGGACGAGTGCCGCGCGCAGCCGCCGGTGGGCAGCACGTGGTTGGAGCCGGCCGCGTAGTCGCCGAGCGAGACCGGAGAGTACGCCCCGACGAAGATCGCGCCGGCGCTGCGCACCCGAGCCGCGACCCGCGCCGCGTCCACGGTCTGGATCTCCAGGTGCTCGGCCGCGTAGGCGTCCACCACCCGCAGTCCGTGGTCCAGGTCGTCCACCAGCACCACACCGGACTGCTTGCCGGACAGCGCGGTCGCCACCCGCTCGTGGTGCCGGGTCGCCGGCACCTGCACCGCGAGCTGCTCCTCCACCGCCGCCAGCAGCGACTCGCTCGGGGTGACCAGCACGCTCGCCGCGGCCGGATCGTGCTCGGCCTGGCTGATCAGGTCGGCCGCCACGTGCACCGGGTCGGCGCTGTCGTCGGCGAGGATCGCAATCTCGGTGGTACCGGCCTCGGAGTCGATGCCGACCACGCCGCGCAGCATCCGCTTCGCCGCGGTGACGAAGATGTTGCCCGGCCCCGTCACCAGATCGACCGGCTCCAGCAGCCATCCGCTCGCCGGACCGGCATCCGGCTCCGCCGGGTCGACGGCGGTCTCGGCGCGCAGCCCGTACGCGAACGCGGCGACCGCCTGGGCGCCGCCCATCGCGTACACCTCGTCGACGCCGAGCAGGGCACAGGCGGCGAGGATGCCCGGGTGCGGCAGGCCGGTGTCGCGCTGCGGCGGTGAGGCCAGCGCGATCGAGCCGACGCCGGCCAGCTGCGCCGGCACCACGTTCATCACCACGCTGGACAGCAGCGGCGCGAGGCCACCCGGCACGTACAGCCCGACCCGGGACACCGGCACCCAGCGCTCGGTGACCGTGCCACCCGGAACGACCTGGGTGGTGACGTCGGTACGGCACTGGTCGGCGTGCACCGCGCGGGCCCGGTCGATCGAGGTCTGCAGGGCGGCACGGACCGCGTCGTCGAGCGTGTCGGCAGCCGCGGCGATGGCCTCGGTCGGGACCCGCAGCCGGCGCGGCCGGACCCGGTCGAACCGCTCCGTGGCCGCCAGCACCGCCGACGCGCCATGCTGATGCACCGCCTCGACGGTCGGCCGGATCTGTTCGATCGCGGCCGCCACGTCGAGCTGGGCGCGGGGCAGCACGTCGCGCGGGTCGGTGGTGGTACCGCGCAGGTCGACACGAGTCAGCACACCTCAAGTCTAGGCGTCCCGACCTGCGGGAACCGGTGGTGTAGGGCACCACGACCGGGGCCGGGCCGGGACGAGCACACCGCACCGCACCGCACCGGCATTCCGGCGTATCCGGGCCGGAAACCGGCCAGGAACGCAGCACGGGGTCATTCGGTTCGGGGGCCGGCAGCCCGTAGGCTCGGTACTGTGACCGACGCCATTCCGCTGTTCCCGCTGGGGACCGTGCTGTTCCCCGGGGTCGTGCTGCCGTTGCACATCTTCGAGCCGCGCTACCGGGCGCTGGTGGCGCACCTGATGCGGCGGGCCGGCGAGGACGACCGCGAGTTCGGCGTGGTGGCCATCCGGCGCGGCACCGAGACCGGCGACCACGACGACAGCACCCTCTACGAGATCGGCTGCAGCGCCCAGCTGCGTCAGGTCACCCGCCACCCCGACGGACGGTACGACGTGGTCGCGGTCGGCCGCCGCCGGTTCAGCCTGCTGGACGTCGACACCGAGTCCGCGCCGTACCTGCAGGCCTCGGTCGACTGGCTGCCGGAGCAGACCGATCCGGCGGACCTGCGCCGGGCCGAGGCGCTGGTGCCGAGCGTGCTTGCCGCGTTCCGCCGGTACCTGCGCGAGCTCGCCGACGTGGCCGGCCCGGACGCGGTGTCACCCGAGGCGGCCCAGGACCAGCTGCCGGACGACCCGGCCGTGCTGTCGCACCTGGTCGCGGCGAGCGCCTCGCTGACCGTGGCCGACCGGCAGGAGCTGCTCGCCGAGCCGGACGCGGCACACCGACTCCGCGGCGAGCTCGGGCTGCTGCGCCGGGAGACCAGCCTGGTCGCGGCCCTGTCGGCGGTGCCGGCCGCCCTCACCGACTTCCAGGTACCGGCCGGCGTCAACTGACCGGCCCACCCGATCGGCCGGCCCAGCGTCTCGGGGCGGCTGCGCTCAGGAGCGGCGGGGCGCGTCCGGCCAGTCGATCGGCGCCGACGGCGGAGGCTCCGCGGGTGCCGGCGGGAACGCGTCGGCCGGGCCACTGGGCGCGAACGGATCGGCCGGCCAGCCCGAACCGGCGGGCCCGGCCGGACCCGGAGGTTGCGCGATGCCGGACGATCGAGCCGGACCGGAGCCCGGCGGACCGCCGCTCGACGCCGGGCCGGCGGACGATGCCGGGCCGGCGGACGATGCCGGGCCGGCCGGCGGCGGCGGGACTGCGGGCGGCGGCGGGACTGCGGGCGGCGGCGAGCCGGCGGGCGGCGCGGGTGCACCGAACGCCGGCCGGCTCTCGCCGCCCGAGGACCCGGGCGCACCGAACGTGGGCCGGGCTTCGCCGCCTGGCGGCGCCGCAGCCGCACCGAATGTCGACGGGCCCCCACCACCCGAAGACCCGGGCGCACCGAGCGTCGGCGGGGTCTCGCCACCCGGGGGCGGCACCGGCAGGCCGGCCGGTGGTGCCGGCCAGCTGACGCCGGGCACGGTGTCGTCGGGTCGGGCCGGCGGGCCGGCCACCGATCCACCGGCGGGTGCGGCACCGCCGCCTGGCGCCGCACCGGCGCCCGGGCTGCTGGCGGGAGCACCGGAACCGACCCCGCCCGGCGTCGCGTCACCGGCCGGAGCGGACGGGTCGGCCGGCGGCGGACCCGGCTGGCCCTCGGGGCCGGGGGCCGGAGCGGAATCGGCCGGATCGGTGAGGCGGCGGGCCGGGATCAACGGCAGCCGGACCGGGTCGACCAGCTCCGGGACGGCCGGGGCGGCGGCGCGCCGGGCCCGCAACGCCGGGTACCGGGAGAATCCGGCCAGCACCGTGTAGGTGAGCACGGCGAACAGCGGGGCGAGCACGACGGCGCCGCGCGCGCCCAGCCGCAGCGGGTACGGGAACCGCCAGCCGGGCTGGGCGGCGCCGAGCAGTGCGTTGAAGTCGGCCAGCCCGACCCGGCTGCCGACCCAGGCGGTCAGCAGTGCACCGCCGGCGCCGCCGACCGCGAGCACGGCCAGCAGCAGCGGACCGCGGTAGCGGCGCAGCACCACCCAGCAGGCCACCGCGGCAACCAGGCCCGCGGCCGCGGTCAGCACCGCAAGCCAGCCGTCGGCGGCGGCGAACGTCTCGGTCTCCAGGTTGTACATCCCGCCCTGGTCGGTCATCACGACCTCGGCGCGCGGGGACAGCACCCACCAGAGCAGCCCGAGCGGCGCGCCGGCCGCCGCGACGCACACCGCCGCAACCACCAGTACGAGTGCCTCGGCCCACCGCGGCACGCCGGCTCGGCGCGGCATCGTCGTCTTCATCGCGGCGATTCTCCCAACCTCGAGCAAGTCGGCGGATCCGGGCCCGGCGCGGCCGGCTATTCAAGGCAGCCGGCGCCGAGCAGGCTCTTCAGCTCAGAGGTGAGGCCGGGACCGGGTGTGACCCGCAGCGTGTCGTCGAGGGCGAGCAGGTGGTTGCGCTCCCGGCCGACCAGCTTGACCCGCACCGCGGTCTCTCCCCGGTTGTTCAGCAGGGTCCGCTTGAGCTCACCGACCAAATCGGGGTCGACCCGCTCGGCCTGGATGGCGACCGTGACCGCCGGCTCGGCGGCCAGGTCGGCGTCGGTGATCTCCAGCGTGCGCAGGTCCATCGCGACGACGCTGATCTCCTGGTCGCGCCGGTTGACCCGGCCCTTCACCGCGATCGTCAGATCGGGTGCCAGGTACTGCCCGACCAGCTCGTAGGTCTTGGGGAAGAACAGCACCTCGATGCCGGCGTCGAGGTCCTCGACGGTCGCCTTCGCCCACGCGTTGCCCTGCTTGGTGACCCGGCGCTCCAGCGCGGAGATGATCCCGGCGATGGTCACCGACGTGCCGTCGGCGACGTCACCGGAAACCAGGTCGGCGATGCGCTGCTCGCTGTTCTTGCGCAGCACCCGTTCGGCGCCGTCGAGCGGGTGACCCGACACGTACAGCCCGAGCATCTCGCGCTCGAACTCCAGCGCGGTCTTGCGCGGCCAGTCTTCGCCGGTGAGGTCGACGTCCATGCCCACGACGGTGTCCGGGGCGGTGTCGGTCATCCCGCCGAACAGGTCGAACTGGCCCTCCGCCTCGCGCCGCTTGACCCCGGTCATCGCCTCGACCATGGTCTCGTGCTGCTCCAGCATCGGCCGCCGCGGATGTCCCAGCGAGTCGAACGCACCCGCCTTGATCAGCGACTCGATCACCCGCTTGTTGCAGACCGGCAGCTCGATCTTGGACATGAAGTCGGTGAACGAGGTGTAGGCACCCTTCTGCTTGCGGGTGTTGATGATGCTGGTGACGACGTTCGCGCCGACGTTGCGCACCGCGCCCAGGCCGAACCGGATGTCGGCGCCGACCGCAGTGAAGTTCAGGTCGGAGTCGTTGACGTCCGGCGGCAGCACCTTGATGCCCATCTTGCGGCACTCGGCGAGGTAGACCGCCATCTTGTCCTTCGAGTCGCCGACCGAGGTCAGCAGCGCCGCCATGTACTCGGCGGGATAGTTCGCCTTCAGGTATGCGGTCCAGAACGAGACGATCCCGTAGCCCGCGGTGTGTGACTTGTTGAATGCGTACCCAGCAAACGGCAGCAGAATGTCCCACAAGGTCTGAATCGCGTCGTCGGAGTAGCCCTGGTCGCGCATGCCCGCCTGGAACCCGACGAACTCCTTGTCCAGGATCTCCTTCTTCTTTTTGCCCATCGCCCGGCGGAGCAGGTCCGCCTTGCCCAGCGAGTACCCGGCGACCTTCCGGGCGATCGCCATGACCTGCTCCTGGTAAACGATCAAGCCGTAGGTCTCGTCCAGGATCTCGGCCAGATCGTCGGCCAGTTCGGGGTGGATCGGCACGACCGGCTTGCGGTTGTTCTTACGGTCGGCGTAGTCGATGTGGGCGTTCGCCGCCATCGGACCCGGCCGGTACAGCGCCAGCACGGCCGCGATGTCCTCGAACTTGGTCGGTGCCATCGCCTTGAGCAACGAGCGCATGGGGCCGCCATCGAGCTGGAACACCCCGAGCGTGTCGCCTCGCGCCAACAACTCGAATGTTCTGTCGTCGGCCAGCTCGAGGCTGGCGACGTCGATGTCGATGCTGCGGTTCGCCTTGATGTTGGCGATCGCGTCCCCGATGACCGTCAGGTTGCGCAGGCCCAGGAAGTCCATTTTCAACAGGCCCATCGCTTCACACGACGGGTAGTCGAAGCCGGTGATGATCGCGCCGTCCTGCGGACGCGCCCACACCGGGATCACGTCCATGACCGGGGTGGACGACATGATGACCGCGCAGGCGTGCACACCGGCCTGCCGAATCAGACCCTCCAGACCACGCGCGGTCTCGAAGATCTTGCCGACCTGCGGGTCGGTCTCGATCAGCGTCCGGACCTCGGACGCCTCGGCGTAGCGCTCGTGTTTCGGGTCGACGATGCCGGACAACGGAATGTCCTTCGCCATGATCGGCGGCGGCAACGCCTTGGAGATCTTGTCGGCGATTGAGAACCCGGGCTGTCCGAAATGGATTCGCGCCGCGTCTTTGATCGCCGCCTTAGTCTTGATCGTCCCGAAGGTGATGACCTGACAGACGTTGTCGGTGCCGTACTTGGCGGTGGCGTAGTCGAGCATCTCACCGCGCCGCCGGTCATCGAAGTCAAGATCGATGTCGGGCATCGAGATGCGCTCGATGTTGAGGAAACGCTCGAACAGCAGGCTGTGCTCGATCGGGTCGAGTTCGGTGATCCCGGTTGCCCAGGCGACGATCGATCCTGTCGCGGAACCACGCCCCGGCCCGACGATGATCCCGGACTCCTTGGCATGCCGCACCAGGTCGGCCACCACGAGGAAGTATGCCGGGAAGCCCATCTGGTTGATGACGCCGAGCTCCATCTCGGCCCGGGCCCGATAGTGGTCCGGGATCCCGCCCGGGAGCCGCTTCGCCAAGCCCTCGAACACGTCATGACGCAGCCAGGACTCCTGGGTCTCGCCGGCCGGCACGTCGAACACCGGCATCCGGTCGTGGTGGGCGAAGACCTCGTCGTACGAGCCGACGCGCTCGGCGATCAGCAGCGTGTTGTCGCAGGCGCCGGGCAGCTGGGAGTCCCACAGCTCGCGCATCTGCGCCGGCGACTTGATGTAGTAGCCGCCGCCGTCGAGCTTGAACCGGTTCGGGTCGTCCAGGGTGCTGCCGGACTGCACGCACAGCAGCGCCTCGTGCGCCTTCGCGTCCTCGGCGGCCACGTAGTGCGAGTCGTTGGTGATCACCGGCCGCAGGTCGAACCGCTTGCCGATGTCGAGCAGCCCGGTGCGGACCCGCTTCTCGATGTCGAGCCCGTGGTCCATCAGCTCCAGGAAGAAGTTCTCCCGGCCGAACAGCTCCAGGTAGCGCTCGGCCGCCGCGTACGCCTCCTGCTCCTGGCCCAGCCGCAGCCGGGTCTGGATCTCCCCGGACGGGCAGCCGGTGGTGGCGATGATGCCCTCGGTGTGCCCCGAGATCAGCTCGGTGTCCATCCGCGGCTTGTAGTAGTAACCCTCGATCGAGGCCCTGCTGGACAGCGTGAACAGGTTGCGCAGCCCGGTGGCGTTCTCCGCCCACATCGTCATGTGCGTGTACGCACCACCGCCGGAGACGTCGTCACCGCGCTGGTCCGGCCGGCCCCACCGGACCGGCTGCTTGTACGCCCGGTCGCCGGGCGCCAGGTAGGCCTCGATGCCGAGGATCGGCTTGACGCCGGTCTTCTTCGCCTCCTGGTAGAACGCGTACGCCCCGTACATGTTGCCGTGGTCGGTCATCGCGATCGAGTCCATGCCCTGCCGCTGGACCTCGGCCAACAACGGCTTCAGGCGGGCCGCGCCATCCAACATCGAGTATTCGGTGTGCACGTGCAGATGCGCGAACCCGGACGCCGACATGGCGCGCCTCGCCCCCCTCGTATTCACCTGGACAGCCACGCGCGGAGCACCGGGTGACGGTGACCGCGACCGCGCCGGGAGATGTTGGCCGCACCCCCGGCATCCCACCACGCTAGGGGTGGGGTCTGACAGAAAACCTATCGCTCCGCCGGCGGACCGCGCCGGCCGGCACGCCCGGGTACCGCCGGGCGTGGCCGGCGCCACCCGCGGTCACCGATCCGGCCCGAAACCCTCGCTGATCGCGACCCCGGCGTACAGCCAGGCCATCCGGGTGGCCGGGGCCAGCTTCGAGTACTCGATGGTCGAGCCCGGCTCCAGCGACACGTCGTAGGGCACGACGATCGAGGTGCGGGTGCGCGAGCCGAAGTGCTTGAGCAGGTCGGCGGTGAGCGGCAGCGGGTTCGGCGTCGGGCAGCTGATCACCGTGGTCGCCTGCGCCACCAACTCGCCCATCCCCTGCTCCTCCAGCAGGTCGAGCATCCAGTCGGCGGTGAACGCCGCGTCCTCGCGCGGCACCGTGGTCACCACCAGCTGGTCGGCGGCGCGCAGCACCGTCTGCCAGTTCGGCGACTCGACGTTGTTGCCGGTGTCCACGCAGATCACGTCGTGGGTGCCGGCGAGCAGGGTGAGCACCCGGCGCACCGTGGCCGGGTCCAGCCGGCGGGCGATGCGCGGGTCCTCGTCGCCGGCCAGCACGTCGAACGAGCCGTCCTTGGTGTGCCGCAGGTAGTCGTCCAGCACCTCGGCGAGAATCCCCGGGCCGGTCTCGATCCGGTCCAGGTCGTCGACCAAATGCCGGATGGTGCGGGCGTGCCGGGCGGTGCCGGCGCGCAGCCCGAGCGTGCCGCGCAGTTCGTTGTCGTCCCAGGCCAGAACGCCGCCGTTGCGGGCGCTGCCCAGCGTCGCCGCGGTCAGCACGGTCGCCGTGGTCTTGTGCACGCCGCCCTTCGGATTGACGAACGCCACCACCCGGGACCGCCCGAAGTTGCGCCGCAGCGCCGTGAGCAGGCCGTCCACCGAGCCCGTCGCGTACGCCTCCGGGCGGTGCCCGCCGACCTGGACGGGCACCGGTGCGGCGCGCCGGCCGGCTCGCGTGTCGGGCGCCGGCGAAGGCCGCGGGACCAGCGGTGGGGCGGCACCGACCCGGGCCCGACCGACGCCGGCCTGCCCGCGACCCGACTGCTCCGGTACGGCGTCCACACCGATCTCTCCGTCCCGCGGTCGGCCGCGGCCCAGCAGGTTACGCCACCGCGACCCCGAGTCACCGGAGCGGTACGCTCCGGCTCCGGACTGATCCACGCTCGCCTCCCGCCCGACGCCTCACCCACCAACAGGCTACGGAGCCGCCCGAAGATTGCCAGCCCCGCGACCGGCATCGATCTGTTCAACGAACGAGACCGTGTCATCGCGGGCGCCGACGTCACCCTTCGCCGCGCAGCACCGCCAGAGCGTGCGCGAGATCCTCCGGGTACTCGCTGACGAACCGCACCCGGTCACCCGAGCCGGGATGGTCGAACGCCAGCTCACGAGCGTGCAGCCACTGCCGGGACAGGCCGAGCCGCTTCGCCAGGGACGGGTCCGCCCCGTAAGTCAGATCACCGGCGCACGGATGCCGCAGTGCCGAGAAGTGCACCCGGATCTGGTGCGTGCGGCCGGTCTCCAGCCGGACGTCGACCAGGCTCGCCGCCGGAAAAGCCTCC
Source organism: Actinocatenispora sera (assembly GCF_018324685.1). Taxonomy (NCBI): domain Bacteria; kingdom Bacillati; phylum Actinomycetota; class Actinomycetes; order Micromonosporales; family Micromonosporaceae; genus Actinocatenispora; species Actinocatenispora sera. The sequence continues at coordinate 5,281,450 of NZ_AP023354.1, forward strand.
AGCGTGTCGTAGTGCGTCACGCTCGGCTTGCCACCGGACACCACGGCGAACCTGTAGTCGTGGTGCGGGTGCCGGTCGATCGGCGCGTCCACCGTGCCGCGCAGCGGGTCGAGCTGACCCTGCACCACCGCGTGGTAGCGCTTCTCCACCGTGCGCACCTTGAACGCCCGCTTCAGGATCCGGTACGCCCGCTCGCTCTTGGCCACCACCATCAGCCCGGAGGTACCCACGTCGAGCCGGTGCACGATGCCCTGCCGCTCGGCCGCGCCGCTGGTGGCGACGGTCTGGCCCATCGCCGCGAGGCCGCCGAGCACGGTGGGACCGGTCCAGCCGGGGCTGCCGTGGGCGGCCACCCCGACCGGCTTGTCCACCACCACGATGTCGTCGTCGGAGTGCACGATGCGCAGCCCGTCGACCGGGCGCGCCACGATGCTCGGCGCCCCCTCCGGCGCCGGCAGCGTCACCTCCAGGTACGCACCCGCAGCGACCCGGTCCGATTTGGCCGGTGCGGCCCCGTCGAGGACCACGTCACCGGCCGCCACCAGGTCCGCGGCCACGGTGCGGGACAGCCCGAACAGCCGGGCCAGCGCCTGGTCGACCCGCATCCCCGCCAGCCCGTCCGGTACCGGCAGGGCGCGATGCTCCCCGGCCGGCGCCACCGGAGTGGCGTCGTCGAAACGCGCACCCGTCATGACGACCGGTCCGTCCGGCCCGCGGGCTCGGTGTCGGCCGGCACGATGCCGGCCTGCTTGGTGTCGGCCGGCACGATGCCGGTCTGCTCGGTGCCAGCCCGATCGGTGCCGGCCTTGTCCGTGGTGGCCTGATCGTTGCCGGGCTGGTCCGTGGTGGCCTGATCGGTGCCGCCGGTCTGCACGTCGTCGACCGCCTTGGCGTCGTCGGTACCGCGACCCGCGCGCGTACCGTCCATCCGGCGGCCGGTCAGTTCGAGCAGCACGGCGATGATCACGCCCACCACGAGGCACGAGTCGGCCGCGTTGAAGATCGGCCAGGGGTGCCCGTCCGGGCTGAAGACGCTGATGAAGTCGACCACGCCACCGCGCAGCGGGCCGGGCGCCCGGAACAGCCGATCGGTCAGGTTGCCCGCCGCGCCGCCGAGCACCAGCCCGAGCGCCACTGCCCACTGCCACGATCGCAGTCGCCGGGCGAATCGGATGATCACGATGATGACCACCACCGCGACCGCCGCGAGGATCGCGGTGTAGCCGGTGCCGCCGATGTTGAAGGCGGCACCCTGGTTTCTGGTCAGCGACAGGTAGACCGCGCCGCCGAGCAGCCGGACCGGATCGCCGGGGCGCAGGTTCGCCACGACGACGACCTTGGTGATGATGTCGACCACCAGCGCCGCCACCGCGATTGCGGCCAGCAACCCGACGACCCGCCGGGAGGCGGAACCGTGCGACGGCCGCGCGTGATCATCGCCGGACGAGATCCGGTCGGTGCTGTCCTCGCTCAGCGCCGTTCCTCCAACTGCTTGCATGCCACGCAGAGCGTCGCCGACGGGAACGCGGCGAGTCGCCCGGCGGGAATCGGGTTCCCGCACCGCTCACAGTATCCGTAGTGGCCGTCGTCGAGCCGCTCCAGGGCACGCTCGACCTGTGTCACCCGGTCGCGGATGCCGTTGGCCAGCGAGATCTCCTGCTCGCGTTCGAACGTCTTCGTCCCGGTGTCGGCCTGGTCGTCGCCGGCCGAGTCGGTCAACCGGTCGCGCTGAAGGTCGGTCAGCTGCGCCATGGTCTTCTCGTACTCGGTGTGCAGTTCGATGAGCCGCTCGTTGAGCGCCACCCGAATCGTCTCGGTTTCCGCCGCGCTGCGGGTCTTGCGCGCCGCGCGCTTGGCGGCGGGCTTGGCCGTGTCGGCGGCAGATGCCGACGACCTGCGGGCGGCCGGCTTCTTCGCCGCGGTCGACCGACTCGACCCGTTCTTGGCCGAACCGCTGGTGACCGAGCCGTCCTGGGAACCGGCGGGGGCCGCGGCGGCCCGGCCGGACCCGGTGCGACCGCCGCTCGCGCGCTTCGGGTCGGTAGCGGAAGATGTGGTCGTCCGGCGTGCCGTGCCCGTGCTCTTGGTGCCCGACTTGGTGGTCATCGTCGCCCCCTTGGCCGCGCTCTCGCGGCGGTCGTGGTGATGTCACCGACCTCGCCGACGCAGCGGCGCCGGGCGTCGAGACAGATGACTGACCGGCCGGTGGCCGGTCTCGGTGTGGAAGACGAACGGCACCGGGCCTGCCCGGCGGATCGCCACCGGTCGGTGGCCCGATTCGGTCAGCCTGAAGTCGCCTCGGTCACCGACCGGAACACGACGTCGCCTGGCCATTTCGGCTCCCACATGCAAAACGGGCGCGGCACGTCGGGCCCTCGGCCCAACGCGACGCGCGTGGAACCACCAAGGATACGGAGTAGTTGGGCGTCCGACAAACATCCGCGAATATCCGACTGTCAGCGAATGATTGCCCTCAGTGAGCGTTATGCTGGCCCGTTTCGCCGGCGCGCCTGCGCCGCGGAGAGTGGCGCCGGGTGCGATAGCCGGAGGCTCGCCCGCCTGCGCGCCCTGTCCGCGCGGCTGGCGGTCGGTGCGAGCAGCCGCCGGATCGGCGCGGACCGGGTCAGGGCAGGTCGGGCGTGCCGCCCAGCAGCACGGTGTCCGGCTGGCACCAGCCGCACGGCCCGAAGCCGAGCTCGACGGCCTCCGCCACCGGCAGCGGTTCCGCCTCCTTGTCCAGCAGATGCGGACACCCGGTGACGTGGTAGCGGGGCCTGCCGTCCACCACGAGCACCTCGGCCGGCAACCGAGCGATCAGCTCCGCATCCGACCGCGGTGTGCGCTGTTCCGGCGGCTCGTCCAGCGGATCGTCTGCCGGCTTGTCGGCCTCGTCGCGCGGCCAGGCGTCGCCGCGAGGCGCCGCCGCGTCCTCCCGGTCCGGTCCCTGTACCGGTGCGGCCACGGGGCGCTCCAGCGGCCAGGGCGGCCGGTCGTCGCCGGCCCCGGCCGAGGCCGGCTCGTGCCGTCGCGGCAGGTCCAGCCGGTCGGTAGGCGCGGCACCCGAGTGGGCGACCACCGACGGGCGGTCGGCGGCCGGCTGCCGCTCGTCGTCCTCGTCCGCCGGCGCCGGGCCATCATCCTCGGCGCGGTCCGCGTGCGTGCGCCGGGCACCCAGGTACAGCGCCACGGCCGCGAGCAGGCTGACCGCGATCGACACCACCAGCAGCAGGTCGAGGCCACGGAGCAACCCGAGCACCAGCAGCACCGCTGCAATCAGGATCAGCAGCAAGCTGGCAATGATCACGGGTCACCTCGGCCGCGTGGTATCCGGTTCGGGAGGAACAGGATCCTACCGGCTGTTGCCGTCGGCGTTGGGCAGACCCAGCCCGTTCCGGCCGGAGTTGTACGAACCGCCCAGGCTCGCCGCGGCCAGACCGGAACCGTTGGTGGACACCTGGCGGTTGTTGCCGCTGGCGCCGCCCTCGCCACGACTCAGCTCGTCCTCGATGCCCTGACCGCGTGCGCCCAGGTCGCGCAGCTGGCTCTCCAGGTATGCCTTGAGCCGGGTGCGGTACTGCCGCTCGAAGGCCTTCAGCTCCTCGATGTGCTTCTGCAGCGCGGCCCGCTTGACCTCGAGGCCGCCCATGGCCTCCTGGTGCCGCTGCCGCGCGTCGCGCTCCAACGACTCGGCCTTGGTGCGGGCCTTCTGCGTGACGTCCTCGGCCTTCGCCCGGGCGTCGGACAGCAGCTTGTCGGCCTCCCGACGCGCGTCCGAGACGTGGTCGTCGGCGGTGCGCTGGGCCATCATCAGCACCCGCAGCGCCTGCTGCTCGCCGCCGTCGCCGCCGGCCGCCGCGGCCTGGACCGCCGGCACGGCGCCGCCCTGGGCGTGCATCGCCTCGAGCTCGGCCTGCGCGTTGCGGACCGCCTGCTCGGCGTTCGCCTTCTCCGCCTCCAGCTGCTCCAGCTGGCCCTTCAGGTCCGCGTTCTCCGCCACGAGGTGCTCGGGCGCGCCACCAGCGACGACCGGCGCAGGCGCGGCACCGTGCTGCAGCCGCTCGACCTGGGCACGGAGCTCGTTGTTGTCTTCCACGAGGCGGACGAGTTCACGCTCGACCTCGTCGAGGAAGGCATCCACCTCGTCCTCGTCGTACCCCCGTTTGCCGATGGGGGGCTTTTTGAACGCGACGTTGTGCACGTCGGCCGGGGTCAGCGGCATCGAAACTCCTCGGTTCAGCTTGCGACCGCGTGGCTCGCTGTCGATAGGACCGGGACCGGGCCGTCTCGATCCGGCCGATCGCTCGACCGTGCCAGGCGCCGCCGGACCGCGGGACGATCAGCCCGGCGGGCTAACCACGAAACAACCACGGCAGCACGACTCTCAACAGCACGTACACGATAACCAGCAGTATCAGGAAAGCCAGGTCCAGGCTCACGGTACCAATCCGGAGCGGCGGAATGACCCTCCTTAGGGCTTTCAGGGGAGGATCAGTGACGCTCCACACGACCTCCATCGCGGCGGCCGCACCCCTCCGAGGTTGCCATCTGCGCGCAAACTGCATCACGAAGCTGAGCACGAGCCGCGCCATCAGAAACAGCAGGAAAAAGTAAACGACCAGGTAGAGGACCTGGAAGAGGACCGACACGAGCGATGGACTCCCGGTTCAGCTCTGGTTGAAGAACCCGCCCTCGGCGATCTTGGCCTTGTCCTCGGCGGTGACCGTGACGTTGGCCGGTGAGAGCAGGAACACGCGATTGGTCACCCGTTCGATCGTACCGCGCAACCCGAAGATCAAACCGGCGGCGAAATCGACGAGGCGCATGGCATCCGCTTCGTCCATTTCCGACAGATTCATGATCACCGGAGTGTTGTCCCGGAAATGCTCACCGATGGTGCGGGCCTCACTGTAGGTAGTGGGATGCACCGTGGTGATCCGGTAGCTGTCGGCGCTGTCGTCGGACACCACCGCACGCTCCCGCAGTTGTACCTGCGGCGCCAGCGCCAGGTTGTCCTGAGTGAGCGGGGTCACCGAACCGCGGCCGATGGTGCGCACTCCGGGCCGCTCCGCCAGCCGCTCGGAGGTCGTCGTCGCCAGCCGCGGCCGGGCGGGCTCGGGCTCGAACTCCTCCTCGGCGAAGTCGGCGTCGTCGAAGTCCCGGTCGTCCACCTCGCGACCGGTGTCGCGGGTCGGTCGGCGGCTCTCGTAGCGACCGGTGTCGTAGCGCGCGGCGCTCTCCTGGCGGCCGGTCGACTGGTAGCCGTCGGAGCCGTCGTAGCGGTCGTCGTCGGCCTCGTAGCTGTCGTCGTCGTCCTCGACCAGGCCGAGCCAGACGCCGGCCTTGCGCAACCTACCCATCGGGCACCTCCTCCCGTGACACCGTCCTGCCACGTCGCACGCCCCACCCATCGGGACGTTCCCCCGCGATGCGCCGCCTGCGAAACGGACGAGATCGGTGAGCGTGAATAACAGCGATGTAGTTCTGCTCGAACTCAGGCTAACCCAGCTTGGCGCGTCGGCCGAGCAATCCGCTGCCGACACGCACATGTGTCGCTCCGTGCCGGATCGCCGCCTCCAGGTCACCGGTCATGCCGGCGGACAGCATCGACGCGTCCGGGTCGCGCTCCCGTAGCCACGCCGCACGCTCGGCGAGTCGGCCGAACGCCACGTCCGGGTCGCCGCCGAGCGGCGCGACCGCCATCAGCCCCCGCAACCGCAACCGCGGGGCCGCCCCCAGCACCGCGTCGACCAGCGCCGGCAGCGCGGCGGGGGACACCCCGCCGCGCCCTGGCGCATCGTCCAGCGACACCTGGATCAGTACGTCCAGCGGGCGGTCCCGGTGCGCCGCGACCGCCGCGGCGAGCGCGGTCACCAGCGCCGGCCGGTCGACCGACTGGACCACGTCGGCGTACCGCACGACCGAGCGTGCCTTGTTGCGCTGCAGCTGGCCGACGAAGTGCCAGCGCACGTCGACCCCGGCGGCGGCGAGTTCGGCGGCCTTGGCGGCAGCCTCGCCGTCCCGGTTCTCCGCCACCACGCGCTGCCCCAGCTCGGCCAGCAGCCGGACGTCGGAGGCCGGGAACGTCTTGGTGACCGCGATCAGCGACACCTCACGCGGTGACCGGCCCGCGGCCAGGCACGCGTCGGCGATACGCCGACGCACCGAGGCGAGGTTTCCGACCAGCTCGGTGCGTCGGTCGATCGGCTCCGACGACGGGTTCACGCGCCGTTCTTGAGGAAGTCCGGCACGTCGACGTCGTCGAACAGTACCTTGCGCGGCGGCCGCTCGGCCGGGGTTGGCTGCTGCGGCGGCCGGGTGCCGGTGCTTCCTCCGGTGGTCACCGGCGAGGTCGGCGCCGGGGTGCTGGTCGCCGGCGGCACCTCGGCGGTGGGCGGCTTGCGGCCGACCTCCGCCTGCGGCTTGTACGCCGGTGAGCCACCGTCGAAGCCCGCCGCGATCACCGTGATGCGCACCTCGTCGCCCAGCGCGTCGTCGATGACCGCACCGAAGATGATGTTCGCGTCCGGATGTGCCGCGTCCGTGACCAGCTGCGCCGCGTCGTTGATCTCGAACAGGCCCAGATCGGAACCGCCGGCGATGGACAGCAGCACGCCGCGGGCACCGTCCATGCTCTGCTCCAGCAGCGGGCTCGAGATCGCGCCCTGTGCCGCCTCGACGGCCCGGTCGTCGCCGCGCGCGCTGCCGATGCCCATCAGCGCCGAGCCGGCGTTGGACATCACGCTCTTGACGTCGGCGAAGTCGAGGTTGATCAGGCCCGGCGTGGTGATCAGGTCAGTGATGCCCTGGACACCGGACAGCAGCACCTGGTCGGCCTGGCGGAACGCGTCCATCATGCTCATCGTCCGGTCGCCGAGCTGCAGCAGCCGGTCGTTCGGGATGACGATCAGGGTGTCGCACTCGTTGCGCAGCTCGTCGATGCCGGTCTCGGCCTGCACCTGCCGCCGCTTGCCTTCGAACGAGAACGGGCGGGTGACCACGCCGATGGTCAGCGCACCGAGCTTGCGCGCGATGTTCGCGACCACGGGGGACGCGCCGGTTCCCGTACCGCCGCCCTCACCGCAGGTCACGAAGACCATGTCGGCGCCCTTGAGCACCTCTTCGATCTCGTCCCGGTGGTCCTCGGCGGCCTTGCGGCCCACGTCGGGGTTGGCGCCGGCGCCGAGGCCGCGGGTCAGCTCCCGACCCACGTCCAGCTTGACGTCCGCGTCGGACATCAGCAGCGCCTGGGCGTCGGTGTTGATCGCGATGAACTCGACGCCCTTGAGTCCGACCTCGATCATTCGGTTGACGGCGTTGACGCCGCCGCCACCGCAGCCGACGACCTTGATGACCGCCAGGTAGTTGTGCGGAGGTGTCATCGGTCCGCCTTCCCTTCGCTGTGCTGCTCCCCGCCATGGGCCGGGTCAACCCTCACCCTCAACTAGAGGGTTATAGTTATGTCAACCTCGACCCTGTTCCGGAACGTACGGGCCGGTTGGGCGATCTCCAAGTATCCAGCACGGCGTGTCGGCCACGTTTGCCGGTTCGGCGACCGACCCGACCCGGTCAGCCGGCGAACATCGACCTGGCCGAAAGTCCATAGTGGACAACGTCAGGCCCCGGTGCTGCCGTCCAGCAGTTCCCGCACGACGTCCAGGTGGCCGTTGTGACGGGCGGTCTCCTCGATCTGGTGCAGGTAGATCCAGCGCAGTGTCATCGGCCGGCCACCGGGCTCGACCTGGCGCCGGGCCACGAACGACAGGTCCAGCCCCGCCGCCAGCTCCCGCGAGCGGGCGCACTGCGCGTCGTACCGGTCGAGCAGGTCGGCGAGCGACATGCCCTCCGGGACGACCCAGTCGGCGTCCGGATCGTCGTCGTCGGCGGCGATCCGCGGCCCGTCGTGCAACACCGCCTCGAACCAGTACTGCTCGTTGTCGGTGAGGTGCGCGACCAGCCCGGCCGGCGACAGCAGCGGCGAGGTGCGCACCGGCGCCTGCCGGGCGAACATCTCGTCCAGGCCGGCGCACTTGAGCCGCACCGTGGCGCGGTGGTAGTCGAGCCACTGCTCCAGCGCCGACCGGTCACCGGCATCGGTCACCGGATCTGCTCGCTCCATTGTGGACACCTCCGGAACACAGACGCTACCAGTCGCAACCGGTGCGGCCCAGCGAGATACCGGCGCGGCACCGTCAGCGGACGACCACCAGGTCCGGGGCGCTGACGTCGATGACGGTGCCGTCCTTGCCCAGCAGCGCGGTCGCCGCGGCCGCCTTGCGGGCGCCGCTGGACGAGTCACCCCACACGACCGTACGGCCGTGCGCGAGCACCAGCCGGATCCGGGTCGGCCGCGGCACCTCCACCCGGACCAGCTGGGCGCGCAGCCGCGGGGTGAGCTGGCGCAGCACCTGCAGGCCGGCCAGCGTCGGCACGTCGTGCGGGCCGGGGTGCGACACCACCAGCGTGGGCAGCCGGCCGGGTGCCGCCGGCACCGTCCGGAACACCACGCCGGAGCCGTCGACCAGCCGGACCGAGGACCCGTCCGGTACCGCGGCGGCGGGGGTGCGTTCGGTGACCGTCACCACAACGGTGTGCGGCCAGTCCCGGGTCACCTCGACCTTCGCCACCGGCGCGAGCCGGCGCACCCGGGCCCCGACCGCGGCGAGATCGACGCCGGGCAACGGAACACCGGACGGAACCGCCGCGGTGCGGGCCACCGTCCGTGCCGGCACGACGTGCGCACCGCGGACGGTCACGTCCCGGACCGCGAACGTCTGGGTGTGGTAGACGACGACGTAGCCGGCCACCACCACGGCGACCGCGGCACCGGCCACCGACAGGGTCAGCGCGGTGCGACGCCGGTTGCGCCGGGACCGGGCGACCAGCCGGCGCAGCAACGCCGACAGCGCCTGCCGGCGGGCCTGCACCAGCCGCCACCGGCCCGGGGCCCGGGTGTCGCGCGCCGCGCCCGCCATCAGCCCGCGGCGTCCGCCGAGCCGGACCGCTCCGCCAGCGCCGCGAGCAACTCGTCGCCCATCATCGAGATCGGCGGGGCGCCCATCGTCACCACCAGATCGCCCGGCCGCGACCGGCGCAGCACCTCGGCCGCGACGTCCGACCAGGACGGCACGAACACCTTGTGCCCGTCGGGCAGCGGTACCGCGTCGGTCAGCGGCCGGCCGCCCTCGCCGGGGCCGCGGGTCTCCCCCGGCCCGAACACCTCCATCACGATCGCCTCGTCGGCGATCGCCAGGGCCTGCGCGATCTCGGCCTGCAGCTCGCGGGTGCGGTACAGCCGCAGCGGCTGGAACACCACGACCAGCCGGCCGTCGCCGGTGACCTCGCGCAGCGTGGACAGCGCGGCGGTCATCGACACCGGGTGGTACGCGTACTCGTCGTAGACCCGGACGCCGTCGGCGGTGCCCTTGTGCTCGAACCGGCGGCGTACCCCCGGGAACGCGGCCAGCGCCTCGGCGACCGCGGCGAACTCGACGTCCAGCTTGACCGCGGTCAGCAGCGCGGCCGCGCTGTTGAGCCCCAGGTGTCGACCGGGCGTCGGCAGGGTGACCTCGCCGAGCTCGACGCCGTCGAGTACCGCGGTGTAGCGCACGCCGCCGATCGCGGAGGTCAGGTCGGCCAGGCGCAGGTCGGCGTCCGCGGACTCGCCGTAGGTGTAGACGGTGCGACCCTCGCCGCGCATCCGGTCGGCCAGCTGCCGGCTGCCCTCGTCGTCCGCGCAGGCGACCAGGAACCCGTCCGGGGTGATGCCGCGGCAGAACTCGGCGAACCCGTCCTGCAGCCCGGCCAGGTCGCCGTAGGTGTTGAGGTGGTCGCCGCGCACGTTCGTGACGATCGCCGCGTGCGGCCGGTACCGCAGTAAGGAGCGGTCCGACTCGTCGGCCTCGATGACGAAGAACTCGCCGGAGCCGTGGTGCGCGTTCGAACCGGCCTCGGAGATCTCGCCGCCGATCACGAACGAGGGATCCAACCCGCAGTGCTGCAGCACCAGGGTCACCATCGAGGTGGTCGTCGTCTTGCCCTGGGTGCCGGCTACCGCGATGCCCGTGCGCCCCACCATCGCGGCGGCCAGCGCCTCGGAACGGTGCAGTACCCGCAGGCCGCGGCGGCGCGCCTCGGCCAGCTCGACGTGGTCGGCCGGGATGGCGGTGGAATAGACGACGGTGTCGATGCCGTCCAGGTTCGCCTCGCTGTGCGTGTCGTGGATGACGCCGCCGAGCGCGCGCAGCCCGGCGAGCGTCGGCCACTCGCGCAGCTCGCTACCGGTGGTCGGGATGCCGCGGGACAGCAGCAGCCGGGCCAGCCCGCTCATGCCCACCCCACCGATGCCGATCAGGTGCACCCGGCCGAGATCCTCGGCGCTCGGCGGCACGGCCGCGGTCCCGACCGCCTCCGCCGGGGGTGTCGCCTCGGTCTGCTCGGTGCTCACTGGCCCGCCCCCTTCGCTACCGCCTCCAGCGTGAACGCCCGGAGTGCCTCGTCGCCGTCGCGCCGACCGTAACCGGCGGCGGCGGTGCTCATGGCCGCGATCCGGGCCGGGTCGCGCAGCAGTGGCAGCAGGTTCGTCTCGATCCACTGCGCGGTCAGGTCGGCGTTGTCGACGATCATGCCGCCACCCGCCTCGACCACCGGCAGCGCGTTGCGCCGCTGCTCACCGTTGCCGTACGGCAGGGGTACGTAGATGGCCGGGACGCCGAGCGCGGTGGCCTCGGCGACGGTCATCGCGCCGCCCCGGGACAACAGCAGGTCGGCCGCGGCGTACCCGAGTTCCATCTCGGACAGGAACGGCAACGTCACGTACGGCGCGGGCAGGTCGGTGGGGATCTCCACCGGCTCGTTGCGGGCGCCGATGATGTGCAGCACCTGGCAGCCGGCGGCGGTGATCGCCTTCGCCGCCCCGGCCATCGCCAGGTTGATCGCGCGGGCGCCCTGCGAACCGCCGTACACGAAGAGGGTGGGACGGTCCGGGTCGAGACCGAAGTGCGCGCACGCCTCGGCCCGGCGCGCGGCGCGGTCCAGTGCGGTCAGCGAGCGGCGCAGCGGGACGCCGACGACCCGGGCGTCGGCCAGCGACGGGACCAGCTGCGGCTGGTGCTCGAAACCGACCGCGACGTGGTCGGTGAACCGCATGCCGAGCTTGTTGGCCACCCCCGGCGGCACGTTCACCTCGTGAATGACGATCGGCGTCTTGCGCCGCCAGGCGGCCAGGTAGCCGGGAACCGCCACGTATCCCCCGAAGCCGACCACCGCGTCGGCGGCGACCTCGTCGAGCACCGCGCGGCAGGCCCGCATCGACCGGATCATCCGCGGCCCGGTCTTGACCAGGTCGACGTTGACCGACCGGGGCAGCTGGTAGGCCGGCACCTGGCGCAGGTCGTAGCCGGCGGCCGGGATGATCTCGTTCTCCAGGCCCTTGGCGCTGCCCAGGCAGGTGATCCGGATGTCCGGATCGTGCCGGCGCAGGCAGTCGGCGAACGCGAGCAACGGGTAGATGTGGCCGCCGGTGCCACCACCGGCGAGTACCACGGAGCGCAGGTCGGTCAACGTCTTTCCTTGCCGGTCGTCGTGCGGGAACCGGCCCGGGGGCCGGGTCGGCGGCGTCGTGTCTCGGTCCTGGACGATCCTGCCGTACGCCCGCGAGCGGCGCGCACGCCGGGTTTGCCCCCCGCCGGGCGAGACCGCGCGGACGGGGTCGTCGGCCGGGTGGAACCCGGCAGCGGCGGCAGCGGCACCCAGAGTAGCCGGACCAGCCGGCTCGGCGCCCGGGCGTGCAGCGCCCGCGCCGCGTCCGGCTCGGTCCGGGCGAACGCGGCGAGCATGCCGATCGCGGTCAGCGTCACCACCAGTGCGGTACCGCCGGCGGAGATGAACGGCAACGGCACCCCGGTGATCGGCAGCAGGCCGACCACCGCGCCGATGTTGATCACCGCCTGGCCGGCCAGCCACAGGGTGCAGGCGGCCGCCACCGTGCGCCGGAACGGGTCGTCCACCCGGCGGGCGATCCGCAGCCCCGCATAGGCCAGCACCGCGAACAGCGCGAGCACCACGACGCAGCCGACCACGCCCAGCTCCTCGCCGATGATGGCGAAGATGAAGTCGTTGTGCGCCTCCGGCAGCCAGTCCCACTTCTGCCGTCCCTGGCCGAGCCCGAGGCCGAACCAGCCGCCGTCGGCCAGCGCGTACATGCCCTGGGTGGACTGCCAGCACGGGCCCTGGATGCTGTCCGCCGAGGTGCAGCCGGTCGCCTTCGCCGCGTGGGTGAACGACAGGATGCGCTCCAGCCGGTAGCTCTGCTCGGCGATCAGCACCACCACACCGGCCAGCGCCACCCCGAACAGCCCGGCGAACACGCGGAACCGCACGCCGGTGACCCACAGCAGGCCGAGGAACACCAGCAGCATGCACAGCATCGTGCCCAGGTCGTTCATCCCGACCAGCAGGAACAGCAGCGCCGTGACCGGGAACAGCGGCATCGCGAGCCGCTTCCACTTCCTCACCGAGTCGCCGCGGCGTACCAGCAGGTCGGCGCCCCACCAGACCAGCGCGAGCTTGCCCAGCTCGGCCGGCTGGAACTGGATCGACCCGATCGTGATCCAGTTCAGGTTGGTGCCGACCGGACCGATCCGGCCCGCCGGGAACAGCACCAGTACCAGCGCGAACAGCAGGCACACGATCATCAACGGCAGCCCGAGGAACCGGTAGGTGCGGGTCGGCAGCCGCTGCGCGACCCAGAACGCGAGCACGCCGACCGCCGCCCACAGCCCCTGCTGCTGCACCCCGGCGTACGCGCTCTGCTGCGAGTCGAACGACGGCACGCTGGTGGCCGAGAAGACCATCACCAGCCCGATCACCAGCAGCAGGCCGGCGCTCGCCACGAGCAGGTAGTACGAGGCGAGCGGCCGGCCGAGCAGCCCGTGCAGCGCCGCGAACGGTTCGCCGACCAGCCGGCCGAACGCCGAGTCCGCGGGCCGGGCCGGCGCGGGCTTGCGGCGTGCGGGCGGCGCATCGGTCACCGAACCGGTCACTGGCACTCCCGTCCGCCGCGGCGCCGGCGCCTCGGCTCAGGCCACCGGCAGAGCGGCCACCGCCGCGGCGAACCGGTCCCCGCGCTGCGCGTAGCTGTCGAACATGTCGTACGAGGCGGCGGCCGGTGCCAGCAGCACCGTGTCACCGGGACCGGCCAGCCGGGCCGCCGCGGCGACCACGTCCGCCATCGCCCCATCATCGGACCTGGACACCTCGATCACCGGGATTGCCGGCGCGTGTCGGCGCAACGCGGCAGTGATCTGCGCCCGGTCGGCACCGAGCAGGACCGCGCCGGCCAGCCGGTCGGCGACCCGGGACACCAGCTCGTCCGGGTCGACGCCCTTCAGCTGGCCGCCGGCGATCCACACCAGCCGCGGGTAGGACAGCAGCGACGCCAGGGCCGCGTGCGGGTTGGTCGCCTTCGAGTCGTCCACGTACGTCACGCCGGCGACCTGCGCGACCCGCTGGTTGCGGTGCGGCTGCGGTACGTAGCCGGCCAGGCCGGCGGCGACCGCCTCCGGGCCCACCCCGTACGCCCGGGCGAGGGCGGCCGCGGCCAGCGCGTTCGCCACGTTGTGCGCGCCCGCGGGCCGCATCTGGTCGGCCGCCACCAGCTCCACCGGCTCGGTACCGAAGGCAGCGCCGGTGGACTCCCCGCGGCCGAAGGCGTGGTCGACGAGCATCCCGTCGACCACGCCGAGCTGGCCCGGCGCCGGCTCGCCCAGGGTGAACGACACCTGCCGGCCCGGTACCGCGGACAGCAGCGCCGCCACCGCCGGGTCGTCGGCGTTGCCGATCGCGGTACCGCCGGCCGCCGCGCCGCGCCACACCGCAGTCTTGGCGCTCGCGTACGCATCCCGGTCGCCGTGCCAGTCGAGGTGGTCGTCGGCCAGGTTGAGGTATGCCCCGGCGAGCGGCGCCAGCCGCTGCGACCAGTACAGCTGGTAGCTGGACAGCTCCACCGCGAGCACCTGGCAGTCGTTCGCCCGTACCGCGTCGATCAGCGGGTCGCCGATGTTGCCCACCGCCCGGGCCGACAGCCCGGCGGCCGACAGGATCGACGCGAGCATCGTCACCGCGGTGGTCTTGCCGTTGGTCCCGGTCAGCGCCAGCCAGTCGGCGGCGCCGGCCGGGCGCAGCCGCCAGGCCAGCTCGGGCTCGCAGTACACGTCCAGGCCGGCCGCGAGCGCGGCGACCACCAGCGGATGGTGCGGCGCGAACACCGGCGAGACCACCAGGTCACTGGCCCCGGCGAGCAGCGCGGTCGGCGGCTCCGGCGCCACCTGCGTGTCGATGCCGGCCGCGGCCAGCTCGGCCAGCCCGGCACTCGCCGAGCGGTCCAGCACCGTCACCACGGCACCGGCATCGACCAGGGCGCGCGCGCACGCCTTGCCGCTGACCCCGGCGCCGGCGACCAGCACCCGGCGCCCCTCGTACCCGGTCACACGTTGCTGCCTATCGCCGACGCGGTGAAGTCCGCATAGAAGATCGCCAGCCCGGCGGTGATCCCGATGCCGGAGATGATCCAGAACCGGACGGTGATGTTGACCTCGCTCCACCCGGCCAGCTCGAAGTGGTGGTGGATCGGTGCCATCCGGAACACGCGTCTGCCGGTACTGCGGAACGAGACGACCTGGATGATCAGCGAGACGGTCTCGATGACGAACAGCGCGCCCAGGATGAACAGCAGCAGGATCGTCTTGGTGGAGATGGCGAGGCCGCCGATCAACCCGCCGAGACCGAGCGCGCCGGAGTCGCCCATGAAGATCCGGGCCGGCGACGCGTTCCACCACAGGAACCCGAACAGCGCCCCGGCCGCGGCCCCGGCTATCAGCGCCGCGTCCAGCGGATCTCGTACGTTGTAACAGAAGTGGGTCAGCGGGTGGGTGTCGGAACACCAGTGCCGGTACTGCCAGAACGAGATCACCGTGTACGCCAGCAGCACCATCACCGAGGTCCCGGTGGCGAGGCCGTCCAACCCGTCGGTGAGGTTGACCCCGTTGGAGGCCGCCAGCACCACGAAGATGAACAGCACCACGGCGCCGACCCGGGTGATGTCCAGCCAGGGGATCTCCCGCACGAACGAGATGTACGAGCTGCCCACGGTCGGGTTGTGGATTCCGTTCGGCGAGATCGCGTCGGGGTTGAAGTACATCGCGATGACGCCGAAGATCGCGCCGACCACGGCCTGCCCGAGCAGCTTTCCCCTGGCCGACAGCCCGGCGCTGTTCTTCTTGCGTACCTTCAGGAAGTCGTCGATGAAGCCGACCGCGCCCATGCACACGAACAGCCCGAGCAGCACGATCGCGGTGACCGTGGGCTTGTGCGGCCGGCCCGGCAGGGTCAGCAGCGTCAGGTGGCCCACCAGGTAGGCCACCACGGTGGCCAGGATGAAGACCACCCCGCCCATCGTCGGCGTGCCCTTCTTGGCCAGGTGGGTCTGCGGACCGATCTCGCGGATCGGCTGGTCGGCCTTGAGCCGGCTGAAGTAGCGGATCGCCAGCGGCGTACCGAACAAGGTGAGTACGAACGCCACGAGGGGTGCGACGATGACCGATCTCATGCCGGCGCCTCCCGGTCGCCGAGCGCGCTGTCGGCGGTCTCCCGCAGCGCGTCGGCGACGTGCCAGGTCCGGTAGCGCGAGCCCTTCACCAGCACCACGTCACCTGGCCGCACCTCGTCGGCCAACAGCGCGATCGCTGCCTGTTGGTCAGGCACCTGCACCGACTGTCCCTCCCACCCGGAGTCTGCGGCGCGCGCCCGCGCGCCCTGATCGATGCCGGCCGCCGCCGGTTCCACGGCGACCACGCGGTCCACCCCGAGCTCGGCGGCCAACCGGCCGACCTGCTCGTGCTGGGTCTGTTCGAACCGGCCCAGCTCAGCCATGTAGCCCAACACCGCCCAGGTACGGCGGCCGGCCCCGATCGTGGCCAGCGTCCGCAACGCGGCGGTCATCGAAGCGAGGTTCGCGTTGTACGAGTCGTCGATGACGGTCACGCCGTCGGAGCGGGTGAACACATCCATCCGGCGCGGCGAGGCCGGCCGCAACCCGCCCAGCGCGGACCCGACCTCCGCCAGCGGCATCCCGCACGCCAGCGCCGCCGCGGCGGTCGCGAGCGCGTTGGAGACCTGGTGCGCGCCGTACAGGCCGAGCTGCACCGGGACCGACTCGCCGCCGGCGTGCAGCGTGAACGACGGCCGGCCGGCCCCGTCGAGCGCCACGTCGGTGGCGCGCACGTCGGCGTCGGGCGCGGTACCGAACAGCACCACCCGCGCCCGGGTACGCTGCGCCATCGCCCGCACCCGCTTGTCGTCGGCGTTGAGCACCGCCGTCCCGTCCGCCGGCAGCGCCTCGACCAGCTCGCCCTTCGCGGTCGCGATCGCCTCCACCGAGCCGAACTCGCCCAGGTGTGCGCTGCCGACGTTGAGCACCACGCCGATCCTCGGCGGTGCGATCTCGCACAGGTACGCCACGTGGCCGATGCCGCGGGCGCTGCACTCCAGCACCAGGTAGCGGGTGTCGCGGTCGGCCTGCAGCACCGTGTACGGGTGGCCGAGCTCGTTGTTGAGGGTGCCGACCGGCGCGACGGTGTCGCCCAACCGGGCGGTCAGCGCGGCGATCATGTCCTTGGTGGAGGTCTTGCCGGACGAGCCGGTCACCCCGACCACGGTGGTGTCGGGCAACCGGTCGACCACCGCCCGGGCGATCCGACCCAGCGCCACCAGCGTGTCGGCCACCAGCACCGTCGGCACCCCGGTACGTTCCTCGGCCACCGCCGCCACCGCACCCGCGCCGACCGCGGCGGTCGCGAACCGGTGGCCGTCTTCGCTCTCCCCGCGCAGCGCCACGAACAGGCCGCCGGCGGTGACCGCACGCGAGTCGTACTCGACCCCGGCGGTGACGGTCGCCGTCGGATCGGCACCGTCGACCAGCGCCCCGCCGGTGGCCACGGCCACGTCGGCGAGCGAGAGCTCGATCATGCGTCCTCCTCGAACCGGGCCCGCAGCGCGGCCGCCAGCACCACCCGGTCGTCGAACGGGTGCACCTGGCCCGCCACCTCCTGTCCCTGTTCGTGTCCCTTGCCGAGCACCGCGACGATATCGCCCGGCCGGGCGGCCGCCACCGCGGCGGCGATCGCCGCGGTCCGGTCGCCGCCGTCGGTCCAGTGCGCGCCCGCCACCGCGGCCGCACCGGCCACGACCTGCGCCCGGATCGCCGCCGGGTCCTCGCTGCGCGGGTTGTCGTCGGTGACGATCACCTCGTCGGCCCCGCGCGCGGCGGCCTCACCCATCATCGGTCGCTTCCCGGCATCCCGGTCGCCACCGGCGCCGACCACGCAGATCACCCGGGCCCCGGTCGGCGCGGCCGCCTCGCGCAGGGCGCCGAGCGCCGCGGCGACCGCGTTCGGGGTGTGCGCGAAGTCGACCACACCCACCACCGGCCCGGGCGCGGTCACCCGCTCCATCCGGCCCGGCACCCCACCGCAGGCGGCCACCCCGGCGACCGCGGTGGCCGGCTCGACCCCGGTCGCGGCTGCCACCGCGATCGCGAGCAGCGCGTTCGCCACGTTGTACCGGCCGGGCAGCAGCACGCTCGCGTCCCGTCGCACCCGGTCCGGGCCGGTCACCACGAACCGCTGACCGTAGCCGTCCCGGACCAGGGAGTCGGCCTGCCAGTCGGCCGCCGGCCGGCCCTGCGCCGACACCGACACGGTGCGGCCGGGATGCGCCAGCTTGGCCACCGCCGGGTCGTCGACGTTGAGCACCTCGACCCCGGCACGGCCGTCGAACAGGCTCGCCTTGGCCGCGAAGTAGTCCTCCACGGTGCCGTGGAAGTCCAGGTGGTCGATGCCGAAGTTGGTGAACGCGCCGACCGCGAACCGGGTGCCGGCGACCCGCCCCAGCGCCAGCGCGTGGCTGGACACCTCCATCACCATGGTGTCCAACCCGCGCTCCAGCGCCACCGCGAACAGCGCCTGCAGGTCGGTCGCCTCCGGCGTGGTCCGGGCACTCGCCAGTCGCTCGTCACCCAGCCGCGTCTCGACCGTGCCGATCAACCCGGTGCGCCGGCCCGCCGCGGTCAGCGCCGACTCGACCAGGTACGCCGTCGACGACTTGCCGTTGGTACCGGTGATGCCGAGCACCGCGAGCCGCTCGCTGGGACGGCCGTACACCTCGGCGGCGAGCTCGCCCAGCCGCGCCCGCGGATCGTCGACCACCAGCGCCGGTACCCCGGCCGCGGTTGCGGCGGGCACGCCGGCGGCGTCGGTGAACACGGCGACCGCGCCGGCCGCCACCGCCTCGGCCACGAACTCCGCGCCGTGTCGGCGCGAGCCCGGCAACGCCGCGTACAGGTCGCCGGGAACCACCTCGCCGCTGGCGTGCGTGACGCCGCTGATCACCGGGTCCCCGGCGCCCTCGACGGACACCGCGCCCGGGTGGGTGGCGGGACCGCCGGTGGGCACGCGGCCGTCCCCGGCCGGCGGCTCGGCACCGAGGCGTGCGGCGAGCATCGCGAGCCGGGTCGCGGGAACGGTCCGTGGTCGCGGAAAGCCTGGCACGAGGCATGACCCTACCCGGACACGGCGCCGCGCATGGCGTGGGTACGACCCGCCCGGCGCGCCGAGACCGCCTGATGTGTCGGGATCCTGCCCAGCGTGACCCGTCTGGTACCCAGCGGATCCCGACGCTCGCGCTGCGCCGTTGCTCCCGTGCGCTGCGCCCGCACCGCACTGCGCTCCGCTCATCCGGCGGCTACTTGTGATAGAGCGTGAAGGACGGGGTCTTCGCGTCGGTCGGGGGCACCTTCTCGTGGCCCAGCGTGAAGCGCATCAGATCCTGGAACACCGGGCCCATGTTCGCGCCCTCGCCGGTGCCGCTGGTGTGCGCGACCACCGCCACCACGTAGCGCGGATGATCGGCCGGTGCCATGCCGATGAACGACTCGATGTTGCCCTTCTGGTACGAGCCGTTCACCACCCGCTGGCCGGTGCCGGTCTTCGCCGCGATCTGGTACCCGTCGACCGCACCGGACAGGCCGGTCGCACCCGGCGCGGTGGTCACCGCCACCATGGCCTTGCGCTCCGCCGCCGCGATCGACGGGGACAGCACCCGGTGCTTCGCCACGCCCGGGGTCGACTTCGTCCCGTCGGGCGACACCGTGTCCGCGATCAGGTGCGGCTGCACGTACTCACCGTCGTTGGCGATCGCGCCGTATGCGGCGGCGAGCTGGATCGGGGTGACCGCGATGCCCAGGCCGATCGGGATCGAGCCGTGGTCGGAGCCCTGCCAGTCCTTCGCCGGCCGGACGATCCCGCCCGCCTCGCCCGGCACCCCCTCACCGGTCTCGTTGCCCAGCCCGAACCTGCGCTGGTACTCGTACAGCCGCTGCGCGCCGAGCTTGTTCGCGATCTTGATGGTGCCCACGTTCGACGAGTACGCGAAGATGCCCGGCAGCGTGATGTCCACGTCGTCGAGCGGCGTGGTGTCGGCGTAGGTGGTGTCGGCCACCGTGATCGTCGGCCCGACGTGCACGGTCGAGGACGGCGTGATCACCCGGCACTGCAGCGCCGCACCCAGCGTGATCGCCTTCTCCACCGAGCCCGGCTCCACCACCGCCTGGCTGGCGTAGTCGGTGCGCTGCGCCTTCGTCGAGTCGGCGAAGTTCGCCGCGTCGTAGGTGGGATAGCTGGCCTGGGCCAGCACCTCACCGGTCTTGACGTCCAGCACCACCGCCGCACCCATGTCGGACTGCAGCGGATGCAGCTTGCGGTACAGCGCCCGCTGCGCCTCGAACTGGATGTCGCGATCCAGCGTCAACCGCACCGAGCCGCCCGGCTTCGGCGCCACCTCCCGGTGGAACCCGTCCGGGATCTCCTCGCCGGTACGGCTCGCCTCGTACTGCCGCTTGCCGTCCACGCCGCGCAACAGCCCGTTGTACTTCGACTCCAGGCCGGTGAGGCCGGACAGGTCCCACCCGGTGACCCCGATGATGTTCGCCGCGAGGTCGTGCCCGGGTACGTCCCGGCGTTCGTCGGCGCGGACCCCGATGCCCGGGATGTCCATCGCCTCGACCTGGTCGCCGATGCCGATGTCGACCCCGCGAGCCAGGTAGACGAACCGGTTGGGTGATCCGTTCGGCAGCTTCTGCTTGCGCATGTCCTTCTCGAGGGTGGATCGCGGCACCCCGAGCACCCCGGACAACCGATCGGCGGTCTTCGCCGCGTCCTTGATCATCGTCGGGTCGGCGAACACGTACCGCGCCTCCACCGAGTGCGCGAACACCTGCCCGTTGCGGTCCACGATCGAACCGCGCGCCGCCGGCAGCGGGACGGTCTGCAGTCGCTGGTGCAGCGCCCGCTCCGCCAGCGCCGGCGCGTCGGTGAGCTGCAGCTGCACCAGCCGGCCGCCGATCACGGTGAACAGCACCAGCACGACCACGGTGCCGAACCGCAGTCGCCGGCCCGGGCTGCCCAGCCGGGCCACCCGGCGCCGGATCGGCCGCCGCTTCGCCGGCCGGGACCGGGTCGGCCGGCCCTTGCCCCCGTCGACTCCGCCCCCAGGAGCCGGCCCGGACGCCGCCGCGTCGCCCGCCGGTGCCGGCCCTTCCCCCGGCGCCGGCACGCCCGGCCCGGCCCGCCTTGCCCGCCCTGGCGGCATCGCGAGCCTTCCCCGTACCGCGAGACCTGGCGCTGCCGCGGGTTCCGTCGCCACCGCGCGCGTCGCGCCCGGTGCGAGCCTTCGCCGTACTGCGGGCGTCGGCATCGCTGCGAGTCTTGGCGTTCCGGCGGCGGTTGGCGTTGCTGCGGGGATCGGCGTTGCTGCGGGGGTTGGCGTTGTCGCGAGTTCGCGCATCGTCGTCGCGGTCGGACCTGCCCCGGCCGGCGCCACCCGCGCCGGCGCGCACCGAACCGGTGCGCCCGGCCGGCCGCGCCGAACCGCCGTCGCGGTGATCGCCACGGCCGGCCGTACCGGCCCGACCGGCGCTCTTCGGCGCCTTGCCGCGACCGGAGCCATCGGTGCGATTCGTGCCGGCCCCCCGCCCGGCGGCGGAACCGGAGTCGGTGGACTCCCGCTGCGCGCGTTCCCGCCGCTCCTGCGACCGGCGGGCCTGGTCGGCCCGCCGGCTCGCGTCGGCCGGGTCCGCCGACTCCCGGACCGTGCGGCCACGCGGTCGGTACCGCCGGGCGTCGCCGAGACCGCCGGTGTCGCGGCGCAGCGGGACCACCACGTCGTCCGGGTCGTCGTCGCTCCGGCCGCCCCGGCGTGGGTCGGGCCCGGGTCCGCGTCGCGTCGCCATCGTGTCCTCTCGGGGCAGGGTCCTCTCGGGGCCGGGTGCTGCGGCGGCGGTGCGCCGGTCGGGTGCTACTGGCCGGCGTGCGCGGGCACCGGCTGCGGCACGCCGATCACCTTGCCGTCCGGCAGCCGGATGAAGGCGGTCTGGCCGGCCGGCACCAACCCCATCCGGGTCGCCGCCGCCTGCAGGTTGCCCGGCGACTCCAGGTCGGCCAGCTGCTGGTTCAGCTGCTGTTCCTGATCGTCCAGAGTGGACTGCTGGGTACGCAGCTGCTGCACCCGCAGCGACGTGGTGTTGATCGCGGTGTTGAGCACCAGCAGGCCCACGATGCCCGCCGCCACCAGCCCGAGCACCAACAGGACGAACGGGGTACGCGGCAGCGCCACCGCCGCCGGCGGTGCGCTGCGCCGGCGCGACGGCGACGTGGCGGCGGCACCGGCGCCGCGCGGCTGCGCCACCCGCCGGGTCTTCTCGGCCGGACGGGCGGCCGCGGGCCGCGCAGTATCGCGCCGGGCGGCGCCCCGCCGGCCGGGCGCTTCGACGGTGCGGTTCACCGCGTCGCCCTTCCGGGTGGTCGCGGCGCCGCGACGCCGCTGCGGTGCGACCGTGCCGCCGACCCGGCGCTCGTCACCGCGCCGGGCGCTGCCTCGCCCGGACCGCTGCTCGCCGGGCACCCGGGTGGGCTCGACGTGGCGCACCTCGTCCCGGCCGCGCACCGGCTCGGCCCGGCTCCGCCCGCCACGGCCGGCCGGGTCGCGACGGGCGTTGTTACGACGTGCGTTCGGGTCGACGCCGGCGCCGGTGCGGCCGGTCCGGGTGGGCCGTCCGGTACGGCTGCGGGACGGGCGACCGCCGATGCTGCGCACCGGATCGTCGTAGCCGGGCTGGTCGTAGCGTCGCTCGTCATCGCGTACCGGTTCGGCGGTCATGTTCCCTCCCTCGTCGCCGAGTCACCGGGGCGGCCGCCCCGGATCCGTTCCGCGGCACGTAATCGTGCCGATGTCGCTCGCGGGTTCGCCGCGATCTCCGCCTCGTCCGGCTCCACCGCACCGCGGGTGAGCAGCCGGAACCTCGGCTGCAGCGGCTCGGGCACCACCGGCAGGTCGGGCGGCGCGCTGCTGCGCGACCAGGCGGCCAGCTCGCGCTTGACGATCCGGTCCTCCAGCGAGTGGTACGACAGCACCACCAGCCGGCCGCCCACCCGCAACGCCGACAGCGCCGCCGGAAGCGCCGCCCGCAACGCGTCCAGTTCGCCGTTGACGGCGATCCGCAGCGCCTGGAACGTGCGCTTGGCCGGGTGGCCGCCGGTGCGCCGGGCCGGCGCCGGGATCGAGTCGCGGACCAGCTCGGCGAGCGTCACGCTGTCCTCGATCGGCGCTTCGGCGCGACGGCGCACGATCGCCGCGGCGATCCGGGACGCGAACCGCTCGTCGCCGTAGTCACGCAGGATCCGGGCCAGCTCGCCGGCGGTCGCGGTGTTGATCAGCTCGGCCGCGGTGTCACCGGTGGTCTGGTCCATCCGCATGTCCAGCGGCGCCGGCCGAGAGTAGGAGAAGCCCCGCTCGTCGGAGTCCAGTTGCAGCGACGACACGCCCAGGTCGAACAGCACACCGTCCACCGTGGACAGCCCCAGGTCGACAAGCGCGTCACCGATCCGGTCGTACACCGCGTGCACCAGTTGGAGCCGGTCGGCGAACCGGGCCAGCCGCTGTTCGCTGCGGCGCACCGCCTCGGTGTCGCGGTCGAACCCGACCAGCGTCAACGTCGGGAACGTCTCGAGGAAGAGCTCGGCGTGCCCGCCGAGCCCGAGGGTCGCGTCGACCAGCACCGGGGCGGGCCCGGACAGCGCCGGGGTGAGCAGGTCCAGACTCCGCTGGGCGAAGACGGGGACGTGGGTACCGGCCGGCACCGGCACACCCGGCGTCGCCGGCCGGCGGCGCCCCGGCGCGACACGGCGTCGCTCGTCCCCCATGACGACCCCCTCGTGAGCGACAGAATCGGTGGCTTCACCACACACACTCGGCCCGGCCGGCCCCGAGGCCCGGTCACCCGGTCCCCGCGACCGGACGGGCCTCACCCCCCGCGGCGAACTCCACTGCCCGTGCCCTCAGGTCCCCATCCGCTCGATGCACCTGGCACCGGGGAAGTAGCGCCAGGTACGACGGAGCGGCTGGAGACCTCACGGCACGACAACTGTCCACTCACCGCGCGCTGCGACACACGCCGCGCGCACCGGTCAGAAACCGGGCAGCACCCCCTCCTCGATGTCGGCGAACGACTCCTCGCTCTCGGCGAGATAGCCCTGCCACGCCTCGCTGTCCCACACCTCGACCCGACTGGAGGCGCCGATCACCGCCAGCTCCCGGCGCAGCCCCGCGTAGTCGCGCAGGGCCGGCGGAACGGTGATCCGGCCCTGCTTGTCCGGCACCTGGTCGAACGCGCTGGCGAAGAACACCCGGCTGTACGCCCGGGCTGCCTTGTGCGTGACCGGCGCCTGCTGCAACTGCTCGGCGAGCCGACGGAACTCGGCCATGGGGAACACGTACAGGCAGCGTTCCTGCCCCTTCGTGATCACCAGGCCCTCCGCAAGCTCGTCGCGAAACTTCGCCGGAAGAATCAGCCGACCCTTGTCGTCCAGGCGCGGGGTATGGGTGCCAAGGAACATGGCCGCCCCTTCCCCCGGAACTGGCGCGTGGCCCGGCGGATCCACCGAGACCGCAGCGATGTCGCGAACGACAACGAGAGGACTCAGCCGGCTCCCCCAACGCGCCCCACTGTACTCCACTTCCCCCACCGTCAATCGACAACTGGCCGATACCGGTCCACCGAAGTCGGTGAATGCGCTGGTCAGGCCGGCGGGTGCCGGGTGGAACGGGGTACCCCTCTCCGGCGGACGCCGATCCGGTCAGTCGGCGGGAAACCAGTCCAAACATCCGCTCGGATCGGCCCGGTGTCCGGCGAGCCGGGCCGCCGGTGGAGCGAAGTGGAGTACCACGCGGCCGAGCCGAGGTCAATCTGTCGCCGCCGACAGCTTCGAGGTCGGCGGCGCGGTTCGGGGCGGCGCGCGAGACGCGCCGCCGCCTGTGCCAAACTTCCAGTGGCGGTCCGGCGCGCGGGGACGACCAGGCGCCGCCGATCGCCGGTCGGCGATGCGGACGGGCCAGCCGACCCCTGGTCAGCGCCGGTGCCGATGCGCCGGTCCCGACACACCCGAGGAGCTTCCGTGGTGCGCGCCCAGCTCGCGACGGCCCTGGTACGAACCGCGGCCCGATTGTCCCGGATGACCGGGCGCGGCGACGGCTCGGTGATCGGCGGCCGGATCGGTCTCGCGGTCGAACCGCGACTGCTCACCGTGCTCGCCCGCGGCCGGCAGGTCGCCCTGGTTTCCGGTACCAACGGAAAAACCACCACCACCCGGCTGCTGACCGCGGCGCTGGGCACCCTCGGCCCGGTCGCGTCCAACAGCTACGGGGCGAACATGCCGACCGGGCACACCACCGCGCTGGCCCAGTCCCCCAACGCCCAGCACGCCGTGCTCGAGGTCGACGAGCACTACCTGCGCACGGTGCTCGCCGAGACCCGGCCGCGGGTGGTGGCACTGCTCAACCTCAGTCGTGACCAGCTCGACCGGGCGATGGAGGTCGGCATGCTCGCCGACCGGTGGCGCGAGGTACTCGGCGCGCTGGGCCAGCAGGCGGCCACCCCCGGCGCCGAGCCGACCCAGGTGGTGGCGAACTGCGACGATCCGCTGGTCACCTGGGCGGCCAGCGCGGCGCCGCAGGTGGTCTGGGTGGCGGCCGGCCAGCGCTGGCAGGAGGACTCCTGGGTCTGCCCGCAGTGCGGCGCGCACCTCAAGCGCGAGGGCGTCGACTGGGCCTGCCCCGGTTGCGACCTGCGCCGGCCACAGCCGTCCTGGTGGCTGGCCGACGACGACACCGTGGCCGGCCCGGACGGCATCCGGCAGCCGGTCACGCTGCAACTGCCCGGGCGGGTCAACCGGGCCAACGCGGTCACCGCGCTGGCGGCCGCGGCGCTGTTCGGGGTGCGACCGGCCGACGCGGCACCACGGTTGGCCGAGGTCGCCTCGATCGCCGGGCGCTACGCCACGGTCGAGCGGGACGGCCGCAGCATCCGGTTGCTGCTGGCCAAGAACCCGGCCGGCTGGCTGGAGGCGTTCGACATGGTCGACCGGATCTCGCCGGCCGGCGCCCCGCCACCGCCGGTGCTGCTGTCGATCAACGCCCGGGTGGTCGACGGCCTGGACACCTCCTGGCTCTACGACGTGGACTACGCGTCGCTGCGCGGGCACCGGGTGCTCGTCACCGGCGACCGGCGGTACGACCTCGCGGTCCGGCTGGAGGTCAACGAGGTGCCGTTCGAGGTGGTGGACGCGTTCACCGACGCGCTCGCGGCGGTACCGCCGGGCCGGCTCGAAGTGATCGCCAACTACACCGCATTCCAGGACATCCGAGCGGAGCTGGGCCGTGCCAACTGACCCCGCAGCAAGCGGACTGCCGATCGATCCCGCCGCCGCGCGCAGCGACAGCCACCTGCGGATCGTGTGGGTCTATCCCGATCTGCTGTCGACCTACGGCGACCGGGGCAACCTGCTGATCCTGGCGCGCCGGGCGCAGGCCCGCGGCATCGACGTGGAGACCATCCCGATCGCCTACGACGAGCCGATCCCGCGCAGCGGCGA
Organism: Actinocatenispora sera; assembly: GCF_018324685.1. Lineage (NCBI taxonomy): Bacteria > Bacillati > Actinomycetota > Actinomycetes > Micromonosporales > Micromonosporaceae > Actinocatenispora > Actinocatenispora sera. The sequence goes on from NZ_AP023354.1 coordinate 5,307,486, forward strand.
CATCTACCTGGTCGGCGGCGGCGAGGACCGGCCGCAGACCCTTGCCGCGCAACGGATGCGGGCCGACGGTGGGCTGCGGGCGGCGGTCTTGGCCGGCGCCGCGGTGCTTGCCGTGTGCGCCGGCATCCAGCTGATCGGCGAGTACTTCCACATCGACGGCAACCGGATCGCCGGCGCCGAGCTGCTCGACCTGCGCAGCGACCGTGGCGAGTCCCGGGCGGTCGGCGAGCTGGTCGGCGAGGTCGACCCGCGGCTGGGCCTGCCGCTGCTGACCGGCTTCGAGAACCACGGCGGCCGCTGCCACCTCGGCCCGGCCGCGAACCCGTTGGCGAAGGTGCTCGTCGGTACCGGCAACGACGGCAAGACCGAGGGCGCCTGGGCCGGCCGGGTGATCGGCACGTACCTGCACGGCCCGGCGCTGTCGCGCAACCCGGCGCTGGCCGACCTGGTGCTGTCCTGGGCGCTGGACGTGCCGCTGATGGCGCTGCCGCCGATCGACGACAGCTGGCCGGAGAAGCTGCGCGCCGAGCGGCTCGCCGCGGTCATGCCCCGCTGACCGGCCCGCACGAACCGCGTCGAGCGTCCGGGCGCTGCCCGCCCGCGGCCGTGGCCGCAGCGGTCAGTGCTCGTCGCGGACCGCGGTGCGGTACAGGGCGAGCACGCCGGCGCCGAAGTACGGGCTGTAGGAGACGTCCGGGGTGGCGCCGCCGGCCTGGTAGCCGCCGATCACGCCGATCACGGTGCCGGTGTGCGTCTCGCGGTTCAGGTCGGTGACCCACGGGCTGCCGCTGGTACCACCCGGGAAGCCGGCGCACTCGATCCGCAGCTGCCCGGCGGAGAACTTCGTGGTCTCGTTGCCGCAGGTGATCGGCTGTTCGGTGGACGCAGGGTATCCGGTGATCTGCACCCGCAGCCGGTAGCCGCGGTCGTAGCCGAGCGTGTTGCCGCCGAACACGTCGCCGACCCGCCGGCCGTGCACCGTGGCCACGTCGGCGAACGCCACGTCGTAGTCCGGGTCGGAGTGCTGCACCCACCGCCTGTCGACGACCACGTGCGTGATCGACCATTCCCCGTACGGGGCGTCGCCGTCCCGGTAGCCCGGCACGAACACCAGGTCGGTGCTCTCGTGCCCGCCCCGGCCGGCGTGCACGCAGTGTGCGGCGGTGAGGATCACCGAATCGCCGGGACTGTCGACGATGCTCGCCGTGCAGAAGTGGCCGCCGGCGCCGTTGTCGGAGAACACCGCGCCGACCCGGGCCGCGCCGAGGGTGGGACGCGCGGTGTGCTGGACGCCCGGCGTGCCGAACGGGCTCGCCGAGCGCATCCGTGGCCCCGACCACGGTCCGCCCGCCGCAGCCGACGGCCGCGGCGGGTGGTGGCTGCCGCAGGCGACGGCAAGGCCGCCAAGCAACACTGCCAGTACGGCGATCATGACGCCGCATCGTCGAACCAGCACTCCGCCAGACTACGACCGGCCGCCTCAGCCGAACGGAAGAAGCCGGCCAGCGGACGGCGAAGCACCACCCGGTGCCTCGCCGACCCGCATCACACCACCACGCTCACCATCCGGCCCGGTACCACGATGACCTTGCGCGGGGTACGGCCGGCCAGCGCCGCGGCGACCTTCTCGTCGGCCAGCGCGGCCGCCTCCACCGCGTCCGCAGCGGCGTCCGGTGACACCTCGATGCGACCGCGTACCTTGCCGTTGATCTGGACCGGGTAGACGACCGACGGGGCGGTCAGCCACCGCGGGTCGGCGACCGGGAACGGCTGGTACGCCAGCGACTGCTCGTGTCCCAGCAGCTGCCACAGCTGCTCGGCGACGTGCGGTGCGAACGGCGCGACCATCAGCACCAGCGGCTCCGCGATCTCGCGCGGTGCACCGTCGGCCGAGATCTGCACCAGCTTGTTGGTCAGCTCGATCAGCTTCGCGATCGCGGTGTTGAACCGCAGCTCCGCGGTCTCGGTGGTGACCCCGTCGATGGTGCGGTGCAGCAGCCGGCGAGTGTCGTCGTCGATCGCGATGTCGGCGACCCGCGGCCGCCCGGTCTGCTCGTCGACCAGCGAGCGCCAGACCCGCTGCAGGAACCGGAACGAGCCGACCACCGCGCGGGTCTCCCACGGCCGGGACGCCTCCAGCGGCCCCATCGACATCTCGTACACCCGGAACGTGTCGGCGCCGTAGGCATCGCACATCTCGTCCGGGGTGACCACGTTCTTCAGCGACTTGCCCATCTTGCCGTACTCGCGGTCGACCGGCCGGCCCTCGTGGAAGTAGCCGTCGTCGGTGGCCACCACCTGCTCGGCGGGCACGTAGAAGCCGCGCTCGTCGGTGTACGCGTACGCCTGCACGTAGCCCTGGTTGATCAGCCGGCGGAACGGCTCGGAGCTGTCCACGTACCCCAGATCGTGCAGCACCTTGTGCCAGAACCGCGCGTACAGCAGGTGCAACACGGCATGTTCGACCCCGCCGACGTACAGATCGACGCCGCCCGGGTCGGTCGCGTCCCGCGGCCCCATCCAGTACTTCTCGTTCGCCGGGTCGACCGGCGCGTCGGCGTTGTCCGGGTCCAGGTAGCGCAGCTCGTACCAGCAGGAGCCGGCCCAGTTGGGCATCGTGTTGGTCTCCCGGCGGTACCGCTTCGGCCCGTCACCCAGATCCAGCGTGACGTGCACCCAGTCGGTCGCCTTCGCCAGCGGCGGGGCGGGCGACGAGTCGGCGTCGTCGGCATCGAAGGTCACCGGAGAGAAGTCGTCCACCTCCGGCAGCTCGACCGGCAGCAGCTCGGCCGGCAGCGGGTGCGCCAGGCCCTGCTCGTCGTAGACCACCGGGAACGGCTCACCCCAGTACCGCTGCCGGCTGAACAGCCAGTCGCGCAGCTTGTAGGTGGTGGTCGCCTCGCCGTGACCGTGCGCGGCCAGCCAGTCGGCGATCCGCTTCTTCGCCGCCGGCACGGCCAGGCCGTCCAGGCTCACCCCGTCGCCGGTCGAGTTGACCACCGCCGCGGTACCGGAGACGAACGCGTCGTCCCAGCTCGCCGGGTCGTCGCCGCGGCCATCGTCGGGGGCGACCACGCAGCGCATCGGCAGCCCGTACGCCCGGGCGAAGGCGAAGTCGCGGTGGTCGTGCGCCGGTACCGCCATGATCGCGCCGGTGCCGTAGCCGGCCAGCACGTAGTCGGCGATGAAGATCGGGATCCGGGCGCCGTCGACCGGGTTGATCGCGTACGCGCCGGTGAACACCCCGGTCTTGTCCTTGTTCTCCTGGCGCTCCAGCTCCGACTTGGTCGCCGCCACCCGCCGGTACTCGGCGACCGCGGTGGCCGGGTCGGCGGCGCCGCCGGTCCAGGCCGCCGGCGTGTTCGCCGGCCAGCTCGCCGGGGTGATCGCGGTGACCACGTCGTGCTCCGGCGCCAGCACCATGTAGGTCGCGCCGAACAGGGTGTCCGGCCGGGTGGTGAACACGGTGATCGACTCGGCGTGCTCGGCCACGTCGAAGCTGACCCGGGCGCCGTGCGAGCGGCCGATCCAGTTGCGCTGCATCATCTTGACCGGCTCCGGCCACTCCAGCGTGTCCAGGTCGTCCAGCAGCCGGTCCGCGTAGGCGGTGATGCGCATCATCCACTGCGCCAGGTCGCGCCGGAACACCGGGAAGTTGCCCCGCTCGGACCGGCCGTCCGGGGTGACCTCCTCGTTGGCCAGCACGGTGCCCAGCCCCGGGCACCAGTTCACGGGTGCCTCCGACCGGTAGGCCAGCCGGTAGGTGTCCAGGACCGCGGCGCGCTCGGCCTCGGACAGCTGGGCCCACGGCCGACCGTCCGGCGTCGGCCGGGCGTCGCTGGCGAACTGCTCGACCAGCTCGTCGATCGGCCGGGCGCGGTGCTGCTCGGTGTCGTACCAGGAGTTGTAGATCTGCAGGAAGATCCACTGGGTCCAGCGGACGAACTCCGGGTCGGTGGTGGCGAACGAGCGCCGGTCGTCGTAGGCCAGCCCCAGCCGGCGCATCTGCGCCCGGTACCGGTCGATGTTCTCCTCGGTGGTCTTGCGCGGGTGCTGGCCGGTCTGCACCGCGTACTGCTCGGCGGGCAGGCCGAACGCGTCGAACCCCATTGCGTGCAGCACGTTGAACCCGGCCATCCGCTGGAACCGGGTCAGGCAGTCGGTGGCGATGTAGCCGAGCGGGTGGCCGACGTGCAGCCCGGCACCCGACGGGTACGGGAACATGTCGATCACGTACTTCTTGGGCCGCTCCAGCCGCTGTGCCTCGGCACTGCCCGGCGCGGGCGCCAGCGGGCCGACCGGGTTCGGCGCCCGGAACGTGCCCTGCTCCTCCCACCGGTCCTGCCAGCGGCGCTCGATGTCGGCCGCCAGCGCCGCGGTGTAGCGGTACGGCGGGGCGTCCGCGCCGGAGCCCGCGGCACCACCGGCCTGTTGCGCACTGTCGGTCATCGCAATCCACCACCGCTATCTGTCGTCACGCCTGAAATGTCGCGGAGCCTGCGCACCGGCGCTCTGCGGTCGGTGCACGAAAAAACCCCTCACGCAGGAGGGGTTTGCCGTGCCGTGTCACCGGCGCTCCCGCACCGGCGGCCGATCAGCACGGCCCGGTAAGAAGCAGGCCAGCCGCCATCATGTCGGGCAGTCTACCTCCCCGGCGCCGCGGCCCGGCACCCTGTTGCCGCCCCGGGGAGCCATCCGCACATCCCGGACGATCGGCGGTACCGGGAACGGGGCGGCGCGGTCAGGATGGCGAACGGGGCGCCCGCCGCCGGGACGGCGAACGGGATGGTCGGTACCACGATGGCGAACAGTGACGGAAGCGTTGTCGAAAGATGATCAGCCGGGAGACCGGCGGTACCCGTATAGCCTGAGAGGATGCACTCGGGCAGCCCGTCGTCACCGGGCTGCGACGCGCACACCGTCGCCGGACGGTACGCGTCGGTGACAGCGCCCGGACGCGTGCGCGCCGCGAACGCGTGCGGCGGACAAGGAGGAGGCCGGTGACCGCCCAACACACGCTCGACGAGCTTGGTGCCCCGATGCCCGCGGAGCAGCTTCGGGAGACCGCCGAGGCCATCGTCGACAACATCGAGCGGGTCATCGAGGGCAAACCGGCCATCGTCCGGTTGGCCCTCGCGGTGCTGCTCGCCGAGGGGCACCTGCTCATCGAGGACGTGCCCGGCGTCGGCAAGACCAAGCTGGCCAAGGCGCTCGCCCGCTCGATCGACTGCTCGGTGCGGCGCATCCAGTTCACGCCGGACCTGCTGCCGTCCGACGTCACCGGCGTCAGCGTCTACAACCAGGAGACCCGCGACTTCGAGTTCAAGCCCGGGGCCGTGTTCGCCAACCTGGTCGTCGGCGACGAGATCAACCGGGCGTCCCCGAAGACGCAGTCGGCGCTGCTGGAGTGCATGGAGGAACGTCAGGTCACCGTGGACGGGACCACGTTCCGGCTGCAGCGGCCGTTCATGGTCATCGCCACCCAGAACCCGATCGAGATGGAGGGCACCTACCCGCTGCCGGAGGCGCAGCGGGACAGGTTCACCGCCCGGATCGCGATGGGGTACCCGAGCGCGGACGCCGAGTTGACCATGCTCGACCTGCACGGCGCCGGCGACCCGCTGGACGAGCTGTCCCCGGTGTCGGACGCCGACACCATCCGGCGGCTGATCGCCACGGTGCGGCGGGTGCACGTCTCCGAGGCGCTCAAGCAGTACGCGGTGGACATCGTCGCCACCACCCGGCAATCGCCGGACCTGCGGCTGGGGGCGAGCCCGCGGGCCGGGTTGCAGCTGCTGCGCACCGCGCGCGCGGTCGCCGCGCTGGAGGGCCGCGACTACGTCACGCCGGACGACCTGCAGGCCCTGGTGGTGCCGGTGCTCGCGCACCGGGTGATCCCCACCCCGGAGGCGCAGCTGGCCCGGCGTACCACCGACGCGATCGTCGCCGACCTGGTGCGCCGCATTCCGGTGCCCGGCGCCCGGGCGGGCGACCGTCGCGGCGACTGGCAGGGCTAACCCGGGGAGGCGGCCGGTGAGATCGGCGTTACGCGGACTGACCACGAGGGGGCGGTGCTTCCTTGCCGCCGCGGTGGCCGCGGCACTGTCCGCGCTGCTGCTGGGCGAGTCCGATCTGCTCCGGGTCGCGGTGCTGCTCGCGGCCGTGCCGGTCCTGTCGGCCGCCGCCGTCGCCCGGACCCGCTACCAGCTGCGCTGCTCGCGCGTGCTGCAGCCGCAGCGGGTCTCCGTCGGCGGTACCGCACGGGTGGTGTTGCGGCTGGTCAACACGTCCCGGCTGCCCACCGGCACGCTGCTGCTGGAAGACCGCCTGCCGTACGCGCTGGGCAGCCGGCCGCGGCTGGTGCTGGAGCGGCTGGCGGGGCACAAGGCCAGCTCGGTGGCCTACACGGTGCGCGCCGACGTGCGCGGCAAGTACGAGGTGGGCCCGCTGGTGGTGCGGCTGACCGACCCGTTCGGGCTGTGCGAGCTGACCCGGGCATTCCCGAACGTGGACACGCTGCGGGTGGCGCCACGGGTGGTGCCGCTGTCTCCGGTACGGCTGACCGGCGAGTACACCGGGGCCGGCGAGAGCCACGCCCGGTCGGTGGCGGTACACGGCGAGGACGATGCGGCGACCCGCGAGTACCGCTACGGTGACGATCTGCGCCGGGTGCACTGGCGGTCCACCGCGAAGGCGGGCGAGCTGATGGTGCGCCGCGAGGAGCAGCCGTGGGAGAGCCGGGCGACCGTCCTGCTGGACACCCGGGTGCGGGCGCACCGCGGCGAGGGGCCGACGGCGAGCTTCGAGTGGGCGGTGTCGGCGGCGGCGAGCACCGCGGTGCACCTGCGGCACTGCGGGTACCGGATGCGGCTGGTCACCGAGACCGGCACCGACCTGGACTCCGGTACCGGTGAGTCCGGCGGCAGCATCGGGCTGCTGCTCGACCATCTGGCCGAGGTGAAGCTGTCCCAGCGCGGCGACCTGACCCAGGTGGTGCACCACGTGCGCGCCCGGGAGGACGGCGGGCTGGTCGTCGCGATGCTCGGCATGATGCGACCGGAGGAGGCCGAGGCGGTCGCCGCGCTGCGCACCTCCGGCACCACCTGCGTCGGCTTCCTGCTGGACGCCGCCGGCTGGCTGCGGTTGCCGGCCGAGCAGCGCGCCGCGCAGGACAAGGCGTACCAGACGAGTGCCCTGACGCTGTTGCGGGCCGGCTGGCGGGTGATCGGGGTGCCGCACGGCAGCTCGTTCGCGACGCTGTGGCCACAGGCGGGGCACGGCTCCCGCGGCGTCGCGGTGCGGGCGAGTCTGGCCGACACCGTCACCGGGACCGTGCGATGACCGCCGGGTCCGGTCCGGCCCGACCGCGCCGAGGCCAGGAAGCGAACCCGACGCGCCGTGACCCGGGACGGACGATGACACCGCGACCGGAGGTCCGCCGATGACACCGCGACCGGAGGTCCGCCGATGACACCGCGACCGGAGGTCCGCCGATGACACCGCGACCGGAGGTCCGCCGATGACACCGCGACCGGAGGTCCGCCGATGACACCGCGACCGGAGGTCCGCCGATGACACCGCGACCGGAGGTCCGCCGATGACACCGCGACCGGAGGTCCGCCGATGACACAACGGCGCGCGGTGGCGCTGGTGGCCGGCGCGGCGACGCTGCTGTCCACCACGGTGCTGTCCACCATCTTCGACCTGTACAGCTGGGTGCTGTACTCGTTCCTGTCGATCGCGGTCGTGGTGATCGTGTCGATCTGCGCGCGGGCGGTGCGGATCCCGGTGTGGGGGCAGGGGCTGGCCGCGCTCGCGGCGCTGCTTCTGCTGGTGACCTGGACCTTCCCGTCCGGCCACGAGTTCCTCCGGGTGTTTCCCAGCGCCAGCACGTTCCGGCACTTCGACGCGCTGCTGACGCAAGCCGGGCAGGATGTGCAGCGGCTCGCGGTGCCGGTGCCGGAGCGGGTGTCGCTGGACTTCCTGGTCGCGGTCGGGGTCGGCCTGGTCGCGATCGCCGTCGACGTGCTCGCGGTCGGCATGCGGCATCCGGCGCTCGCCGGCCTGCCGCTGCTCGCGCTGTACTCGGTGCCGGTGGCGGTGCATCCGGACAGCGTGTCCTGGATCCCGTTCGTGCTCAGCGCCGCCGGCTACCTGTGGCTGCTGATGACCGACCACATCGACCGGGTGCGCCGGTGGGGCCGGCGGTTCACCGGCGACGGGCGCGACATCGACACCTGGGAGCCGTCCCCGCTGGCCGCCGCGGGACGGCGGGTCGGGTTCGCGGCGCTGGTGCTCGCGGTGGTGATCCCGCTGCTCGTACCGGGGCTGACGACCGGCGTGCTGGACCGGATCGCGGCCTACAACTCCGGTACCGGTCCCGGCACGGGCGGCACGACCCAGCTCGGGACCAGCATCAACCCGATCTCGACGCTGCGCGGCAGCCTGCGGCTGGGTACCCCGGTCAACCTGTTCCAGTTGCACACCAGCGACCCGGATCCGGGCTACCTGCGCACGGCGGTGGCCGACCAGATCACCGACAACGGGTTCAAGCCGCGGTCGGCCCGGCGGGCGCAGCCACTGGCGCGCGGGCTGGTCGAGCCGACCAACGGCAAGCCGTCGTCGCTGAAGTACCAGCGTTACCAGGCCCAGCTGACCGGGCAGCGGCTGGACGACCGGTACCTACCGCTGTTCGCCAACCCGACGACGGTGCAGGCGCCCGGCGGGGCGAACTGGCGCTACGACACCGACACCGGAGTGGTGGCGGCAGACCGGCCGGCGACCGCCGGGCGCAGCTGGAGCACCAACTACGACACCTTCGACTACCAGGCCAAGGACCTGCGGGCGGCACCGGAGCTGTCCAGTGGCGACCCGGCGGTGAAGTACAACACCGAGGTGCGGCACATCCCGCAGATCACCGACCAGGTCGACAGGCTGGTCCGCGGCAAGGCCACGGAGTACGACCGGGTTCGGGCGATCCTCGACTTCTTCTCGCCGAAGAACCACTTCAAGTACAGCCTGCAGACCAAGGCGGGTACCAGCGGCAGCGCCATCGTCGACTTCCTCAAGGGCCGGCAGGGCTACTGCGAGCAGTACGCCTCGGCGATGGCGTGGATGACCCGCGAGGCCGGGATCCCGGCCCGAGTCGTGGTCGGGTACACCCACGGCACCCGGCTGGGCAACGGGCAGACCTGGCAGATCACCAGCCACGAGGCGCACGCCTGGGTGGAGGTCTGGTTCCCCACCTTCGGCTGGGTGCCGTTCGACCCGACCCCGTCCACCGACGTGTCCGGCTCCGCGGTGTTCGGCTGGGCGCCGAACCCGAGCGAGCCGGACCCGTCCAGCAGCGGCGGCGGCTCCGCCAGCCAGTCCGGGCGCAAGGAGACCGGTTCGCCGGCCGACGCCGGTCAGCACGGCGGGGCCGGTGTCAACCGCGCCGACGGCGGCTCCGGCAACGGCTCGACCGTCTGGCTGTACTGGGTCCTCGGCGCGGTGGTGCTGGTCGGCCTGCTCGCCATCCCGGCGGCCCGCCGCGGGGTGCTGCGCGGTCGCCGGTCCCGGGCCGAAGGCCGCGTTCTCGCGGTGTCGAGCGCGACCGACGGCGATCCACCGGACCTGCGCGTCGACGGCGGCGACGACGCGCGGACCGCGGCCGGCCGGCGGGCCGCCCACGCGGCCTGGGACGAGCTGGTCGACACGATGGTCGATCTGCGTTACGAGGTACCGGCGTCGGAGACTCCGCGTGCCCTGGCGGCGCGGCTGGTACACGACGAGTCGTTGCCGGCCGGCCCGGCCGGCGCGGTGCAACGGCTGGCGCTCGCCGAGGAGCGGGCCCGCTATGCCCGGACGCCGGCGGACGCGGCCGGGCTGCGGGACGCGTCCCGGCAGGCCCGCGCCGGCCTGGCCGAGCGGGTACCACGGCTGCGCCGGTGGGGTGCGGCGATCCTGCCGCGTTCGGTGCTGCACCGCTGGCGGCGCGCCGTCTCCGACACGGTCGGTGCGATCACCGCCCGGATCACCGGTTGGCAGCAGGCGGCATACCGGCTGGTACCCCGGCCGCTGCGGAACCGCCGCGCCGACCGCACCGGCTGAACCGCTCCCGGGTCGGCACAGCTCGCCCCGGGGCCGGCCCGGCCTGTTCGGGTCGACCCGGGGCCGGCTCGACCCGGGGACGGCCGATCACGAAGACGGTTCGGACGCCGGCCAGGCAGGCCCGATCGGCCGGGGCGGGCGGCGGGCAGACGCCGAACGGGCCGGCGATGCCGACCCGTTCGCGGTTGTCCGTACGGCAGCTGCCGCGGTGACGCCGGAAGCGTCAGCGGTGGCCCTCCGGGCGGTTGCGCCAGCGGTCTTCGAGCCGGTCCAGCCACGACCCGCCGCGCCGCAGTGACGTGGTCGAGCGGCGGGGCCGGCGGCTCGAACCACCGACGACGCGCAGGTGGCCGCGGCGGCTCCCGGTGCGCCGGCGCGACTGCAGCGCGAACGCCGGGCCCGCCAGCATGATCACGAAACCGATCACGCCGAGCAGCGTGCTGTGCAGCATCGCGCCGGCGACCAGCACTCCCAACCCCACGACGAGGATGATCCCGGCGACCACCAAGCGACGGCGCGCGTGATGTCGCGGGTCGTTCGCGCGCACGGCCGAAGCGAACTTGGGGTCGTCAGCCAGCGACCGCTCGATCTCCTCGAACAGTCGCTGCTCGTGCTCCGAGAGCGGCACGGCACTCCTCCCGGTCGACGCGGCCGGCGAAGCCGGCGGACCGAGCAGCCAGGGTCATGGCTGCCTACCGGCCAGTCTACGAGCGGGTCACCTCCGCGGGAAGCGGGAGTCGACCCTCGTTCAGCGGATGCCCCCATGCTCTCACCGGCACCGCTCGCTCGCCCACTTTCCCGGCTCAACTGGGTGATTCATCCCGGTATCTGGCCTCAGCGGCGCGCTGCCCGGGTGACAGCAGCGACGCCGGCCGCACCGCGGCGGCACCGAATCGCTCCGTGGCGGCGTCGACGGCGCGCTCCGCGTCGCGCCAGCCGTGCTCGCGCTCGCCCAGCACCAGCTGCCGCGGCGCCGCCTCGTCCTGCAGCCCTTCCAGCCGCAGCCCGATCAGTCGGACCTGCTCCCGGGTGCCGAGCGCGTCGAACAGCGACCAGCCGGTCTCGAACATCTCCCGCGCCACGTCGGTGGGGTCGGGCAGGGTGCGCGAGCGGGTGATGGTGCGAAAGTCGGCGAACCGCACCTTGATGCTGACCGTACGGCCGGTGACGCCGGCGCGGCGGGCGCGGGTGGCGCAGCGCCCGGCCAGCTCCAGCAGCACCCGCCGGATCTTCTCCGGGTCGGCGATGTCGGTCTCGAACGTGGTCTCGGCCCCGACCGACTTCTCCGGAGTGTGCGGGGTGACCGCGCGCGGATCGCGCCCCCAGGCCAACTCGTACAGATGGCTGCCCACCGCGGGGCCCAGCGCGCTCACCAGCGTCTCGGGCCGGCTGTGCGCGATGTCGGCGACGGTGGTCACGCCGAGCCGGCGCAGCGCCTGCTCGGTGCGCTCCCCCACCCCCCACAGCGCCCCCACCGGCAGCCGGTGCAGGTAGGCGACGACCCGGTCGGCCGGCACCACCAGCAACCCGTCCGGTTTGGCGCGCGAGGACGCCAGTTTCGCGACGAACTTGGTCGGCGCGACCCCCACCGAGCACGTCAGGCCGAGCTCGCCGACGACCCGGGCACGGATCTGCCGCGCCACCTGCGCCGGGCTGCCGAGCAGCCGCCGGGCGCCGGACACGTCGAGAAACGCCTCGTCCAGCGACAGCGGTTCGACCAGCGGGGTGGTCTGCGCGAAGATCTTCATCACCGCATCGGAGGCGGCCCGGTAGGCGGCGAAGTCGGGCGGCAGGAAGATCGCCGCCGGACACAGCCGCCGGGCCCGGGCGGTCGGCATGGCCGAGTGCACGCCGAACCGGCGCGCCTCGTAGCTCGCCGAGCTGACCACCCCGCGGCCGGCCACCCCGCCGACCACGACCGGCCGGCCGCGCAGCTCGGGGCAGCGGTGCACCTCCACGGACGCGAAGAACGCGTCCATGTCCACGTGCAGGATCGGGCAGCCGGTGTCGTCGGCGTCCGGACCGAACCCGTCCGCCCCGCCCGGCCCCTCCCCCGGCTGCAACTGGTTGCGACCCATCGATGCTCCCCCGTGCCCGCTTCCCGGCCCCGCACCACCGCCGATGCGGTCCCGACCGTACCGGCCGGGTCCGACAGGACCGGCCGGGTCCGACAGGACCGGCGCGGCCTGACAGGACCGGCGGGGTCCGACAGGACGGGCGGGGTGGACGGTCAGTTGCCGGGGCGGACGAGCAGGAGCGGGACGGCCATCTCCGCGGCGGTCAGCGAACCGTGGTAGCCGAGGAAGCTCGACTCGGTCGGTTCCGCCCGGGTACGGACCAGCACCGACCGACCGCGGCAGACGGCGACCACGTCGCCGATGCGCTCGGCGGCGGCCGGCGTGGTCGGGCCGTACCAGCCCGCGGCGATCGCCTCGTCCCGCGAGACGACCTCGGCACGCCCGGCGAGCAGCTCGCGCCAGGCGGCCAGGACGTCGGCGGCGGCGCCGGGCTCGGTGTGCACGTACCGGGCGCGGCCCTCCCCGGCGATCACCCGGGTACCGCGGAGCAGGTCCGGGTCGGTGTCCAGGTCGATCCGGTCCGCGTCGCCGACCCGGACCATGCCGTGGTCGGCGGTCACCACCAGCGCGGCGTCGGCCGGCAGCACCGCGGCGATGCCGGCGACGACCTCGTCGACGGCGGCGACCGCGGCCAGCCACGGCGCCGACCCCGGGCCGGACAGGTGGCCGGCGTGGTCGATCTCCGGCCGGTACACGAAGATCACGCCGCGGTCGGCGGCCGCCAGCGCGCTGGTCACCGCCGCGACGAACTGGTCGGTGCCGCGGGCGCTCAGGTAGTCGGCGCCCCGGTACGCGGCGTCGGTGAGGCCGCTGGTCGCGAACGACGGCGAGCCGACCACCCAGCCTGGTATGCCGGCGGCGCGGCCGCGGTCGAAGCAGCTGGCCAGCGGCTGCCAGCGGCGCGGGTCGACATCGGCGTCCCAGCGGATGTGGGTGAACAGCCGGTCGGTGCCGGGCAGCCGCACCGTGAAGCCGATCACGCCGTGCCGGCCGGGCGGCGCGCCGACCCCCAGCGACACCAGGCCGGTCGGCGTCGTGGACGGGAAACCGCAGGTCAGCGGGGGCAGCGCGGTGGCGGCGGCGAGCGTCGGCGCGACCGGCGCGGCGAGCGGCAACAGGTGCGCGCCGAGGCCGTCGGCCAGCAGTACCACGATCCGGCGGATCCCCGGCAGCACCGCGGACAACCCGAGCGGGTCGACCGCGCCGTCCCCTTCGCCGCCGCCGGCACCGCCGGCGCTTCCGTCGCGGCAGGCCCCGCCGCCGGCGACCGTCGCGTACGCCGAGCCGAGCAGGTCGGTGAGGCTGCGCTCGCCGTACCGCGGGGTGACGAAGGGGCCCGGGTCAGTGGGTGTCGGCATGGCCGGCCGGGCGGCGGGCGAGCAGGTGCAGCTGGGTGGCGATCTCCCGGTACGGCGCCTGCCCGGCGACCGCGAGCTCGAAGGCGGCGAGCGCCTCGGTGGCGCCCGGCTCGGCGTCCAGCAGCGCGCCCGGCACCAGATCTGCGACCACCCGCACGCCGTGTACCCGCTCGACGACCAGGCCGGCGCCGGACAGCAGCGCGGTCGCCGACGCGGTGTCGAACCGGCGCTGCAGGGTGTCTCGGACGCCGGTGCTGCCGTCCGGGTCGCGCAGCAGCGCGGCCGCCGCGGCGAGGTGACCGCCGACCGCGCGGGACAGCACCGCGGCGGCCCGGTTCGCGACCAGCACGCTGACTGCCCCGCCCGGCCGCAGCGCCCCGGCGAGCGCGGCGGCGACCCACTCGGGCGCGTCCACCACCTCCAGCAGGCTGTGGCACAGCACCAGGTCGACGCTGCCGGCCGCCACCAGCGACGGCAGGTCACCGGCGTCGCCCTGCAGCCCGGTGATCCGGTCCGCGACGCCCGCGTCGGCGGCCCGGCGGCTCAGCGCGGCGAGCGCGTCGGGGCTCGCGTCGACGATGGTGACGTGGTGGCCGGCCGCCGCGAGCGGCACCGCGAACCCGCCGGTACCGCCGCCGACGTCGACCACCGACAGCGGCTCGCCGTCCCGGGCGGCCAACTCGGCGCGCAGCACCTGCCACACCACCGCCGTGCGTGGCGTCGACTGCACCCGGCTGCGTTCCACGGTCACTGGCCCTCCCGATCGTTCTCGGAGACTGTGCGGAACCTCATGATCGGCTCGCCCGATCGAAGGTCTCCCGACAGCCTCTCGGGCGGCGGCCGCGCAGATCCGAGGCGCGCGACGCCGGCCCCGTGCTGTTCGAGCCTACCGGTGCGGCAGGTCGGACCCGGACCGACACGGCCGCGGCACCACCGGCACCGCGGACACCGCCAGCACCGCCACCACCGCGGGCACCCCGCCAACACACGCGGCAACGCCAGCACGGCGGGCACCGCCAGCACCGCCACCACCGCGGGCACCCCGCCAACACACGCGGCAACGCCAGCACGGCGGGCACCGCCAGCACCGCCACCACCGCGGGCACCGCCAACACACGCGGGAACCGCCAACGCGGCGGGCACCGCGGGCAGAGGGCGTACGGACCGGACGAACGAGCCAACGTGACACGAGACGATGGTCATCGATACGTTGTTCGCATTCGCTGCGCGGCCGGAGCGGTCCGGACGGTTCTCGTACGGGCCCCGCGCGTGGCGACGGGAGTCTCGGAGGACGCGATGGTGCGACGCAGGAGCGTGCTCACCGCGGCGGTCGGTGCCGGCGTGGCCGCCGGGCTGGCCGCGACGCCCGCGGCGGCGGAGGCGGCACCGTCGTTCGCGGCGGCCGACGCGGCGCTGCGCCGGCTGCTCGGCTCCCGGTACGCCGACCAGATCGAGCTGCGCCGCCTCGCCGGCAGCGCCGACCGGTACCGGGTGGACGGGGCCGACGGGCACCTGGTGGTCGCGGCGACCAGCGGCGCGACCGCGCTCGCCGGCGTGCGGCGCTACCTCGGCACGCTGTCCGCGGGAATCTGGTGGACGGCCGACAACCTGGCGCTGCCGCGCCGGCTGCCGGCGCCGGTCGGCGCGATCGAGGCGACCGCGATGGTGCCGCACCGGTTCGCCGGCAACGACACGTACGAGGGGTACACCGATCCGGACGCCGGGTTCGCGGCCTGGCGGCGCGACCTGGACGTGCTCGCCGCGCACGGCTTCAACGAGGTACTGGTCGGGCTCGGCACCGACGCGGTCTACCTGGAGACGCTGCAGGCGTTCGGCTACTCCGCGACCGAGGTGCTGGACTGGATCCCCGGCCCGGCGCACCAGCCGTGGTGGCTGTTGCAGAACATGTCCGGCTTCGCCGGCCCGATGTCGCAGGGCCTGGTGCGGCGGCGGGCGGCGCTTGCTGCCCAGGTGCTCGACCACGTCCGGTCGCTCGGCATGACGCCGGTGCTGCCCGGCTACTTCGGCACGGTGCCGCCGGACTTCGCCGCCCGCAACCCGGCTGCCCGGGTGGTACCGCAGGGGCGGTGGTGCGGCTTCGACCGGCCCGGCTGGCTGGACCCGCGCGGCGACGTCTTCGCCGACGTCGCGGCGGCGTTCTACGCCAACCAGACCCGCCGCTTCGGCGCCACCTCGATGTACAAGATGGATCTGCTGCACGAGGGCGGCAGTGCCGGCGACGTGCCTGTCGGGGCCGCGTCGGCGGCGGTGGAGCGGGCGCTGCGGCGGGCGCATCCGGGCGCGACCTGGGTGATCCTGGGCTGGCAGAACAACCCGCTGGCGGCCACGGTCGCCGCGGTGGACCGGTCGAAGATGCTGATCGTGGACGGGCTCGCGGAGCGGTCCGGCGCCGTCGACCGGGAGACGGACTGGTCGAACACGCCGTACGCGTTCGGCACCATCTACAACTACGGCGGCAAGTCGACGCTGGGCGGCGCCGCGGCGACCTGGGTGGACAAGTACCACCGCTGGCGCGGCAAGCCGAACGGCGCGCTGGCCGGCATCGCGCTGATGCCGGAGGCCAACCGCACCTCGGATGCGAACCTCGACCTGTTCGGCGCCCTGGGCTGGTGCACCGGCCGGATCGATCTGTCGAGGTACTACGCCGACTACGCGCGGCGCCGCTACGGTGCCGCCGACCGGCACGCCGAGGCGGCCTGGGCCGCGCTGCGCGACACCGCGTACGCGATCCCCGGGGACAGCGCCGAGCCGCAGGACGGCCTGTTCGGCGCGCAGCCGAGCCTGACCGCCACCTCCGGCGCGGCCTGGTCGCCGGGCACCGTCGAGTACGACCCGACCGCGTTCGACGCGGCGCTGCCGGCGCTGCTGCGAGTCGCACCGCGGCTGCGCACCGGGGCGGCGTACCGGGCGGACCTGGTCGACGTGGCCCGGCAGACCATCGACAACCACGGGCGGGCGCTGCTCCCGCAGCTGTACCAGGCGTACGCCGACGCCGACCTGGTGGTGTTCGACCAGCTCGCCGCGGCCTGGCTGGCGCTGCTGGACCTGCTCGGCGACCTGGTGTCGACGCGGCCGGAGCTGCTGCTCGGGCCGCGGCTGGCGAGCGCCCGGGCGGCCGGCGGTGATCGGGCCGAGGCGGACCGGCTGGAGTTCGACCAGCGCAGCCTGCTCACCGTGTGGGGCGACCGGGCCGCGTCGGTCGGCGGCGGCCTGCGCGACTACGCCAACCGGGAGTGGGACGGGCTGGTGCGCGACGTGTACCGGCCGCGGTGGGCGCGCTACCTGGCCGCGGTGCGTACCGCGATCGTCACCGACACCCCGATCGCCGGGCACGACTGGTTCGCCGACGCCGACCGCTGGGCCCGGCAGCACAACCGGTACCGGCAGCACCCGGTCGGCGACGAGTACCGGCAGGCGCTGCGCACCCACCGGGCCCTCACCGGGCCACGCCACATCCACGTCCAGCTGCGCGCCGGCTGACGGGTGCCCGCGGCGGGTCAGGCGGCGGGTCAGGCGGCGGCGGTGGCCGGGGCCGGTAGCAGGGCGCGGACACCGCGGGCGGCGACCCGGCCGGCCCGGTTCGCGCCGATGGTCGACGCGGACGGACCGTACCCGACCAGGAACAGCCGGGGTTCGGCCACCGCCCGGGTGTTCTCGACCCGGATGCCGCCGCCCGGCTCGCGCAGCCGCAGCGGGGCGAGGTGGCTCAGCACCGGTCGGAAGCCGGTGCACCACAAGATCACGTCGGTGGCGAGCTCGCGGCGCCCCTCGACCGGCTCATCCCAGGCGATTCCGGTCGGGGTGATCCGGTCGAACATCGGCAGCCGGTGCAGGGCGCCGCGCCGCATCGCGGCCCGGACCCGCTCGTCGGGTACCAGCCCGGTCGCCGACACGACACTGCCCGGCGGCAGCCCGGCCCGTACCCGGCGGTCCACCTCGGCGACCGCGGCCCGGCCGAGGTCCTCACCGAACGGCTCGTCGCGAAACACCGGCGGGCGGCGGGTCACCCAGGTCGTACTGGTGACCAGGGAGATCTCGGCGAGCAGCTGGGTCGCCGACGCGCCGCCGCCGACCACCACCACGTGCCGGCCGGCGAACTCGTCGGCGCTGCGGTAGTCGGCGGTGTGCAGCTGCCGGCCGGTGAAGCTCGCCCGGCCCGGGTAGGCCGGCCAGTACGGCCGCTCCCAGGTACCCGTGGCGTTCACCACGGCGCGCGCCGCCCAGCCGCCCGCGGACGTGTCGACCAGCAGCCGGTCGTTGCCGCGGCGCACCGAGCGCACGTCGACCGGCCGGCGCACCGGCAGCTCGAAGCGGCGCTCGTAGGCGCCGAAGTAGCCGGCCACCACGCGGGAGGCGGGCGTGTCGGGGTCGGCGGGCGGCAGCGGCATGCCGGGCAGGTCGTGGATGCGGTGGGTGCGGCCGAGCACCAGCGAGTCCCACCGGTACCGCCAGGCGCCGCCCGGCCCGTCGGCGTGGTCGAGCAGCACGAACCCGACCCCGTCGCGGCGCAGGTGGTAGGCGGTCGAGAGGCCGGCCTGGCCGGCGCCGATCACCACCGCGTCGATCTCTCGGTAGCTCACACCGGCAGCAACGCGCGGCGGGCCGGCGCCCTTCCGTACCGCCGGGTCTGGTCGGCCACAGCCGCTCGACCGGCCCGCCAGCCAAGCCGACCCGACCGGCCCGCCGGCCACAGCCGACCCGGATCGGCCGCCGGCCAAGTCGACCCGACCGGCCGCTGGGCACGACCACCCGGACGGCCCGCCGGTCGCGCTCGGGGCACGACCGCCTCGACAGCGGCCACCACCCCGCGCTCGGCCGGCCGATCGTGCCAGTCCGGGCGGTCATGGGCAACCGGGTATCGCGTTGCGAGCGACACAGTGCGTGACGGATTGACTGTGGCCAGAGATCTCGGTACGAAGAGGACGCGCGTGATGAGGATCATGGGTGGTGCGGACCGGACGGCGCGGGTCCGCGGGCCCGGTCGTGCGCAGGGGTGGTGCGTGGCGGTCGACCCGCACGCAGAGGGCGAAGGAGTGGCCGTGGCGACGACACGAGCCCTGCCGGGGCCGAGGGGCAGCGCGCTGGCCGGCAACGAACGCGCCTACCAGCACGACCGGATCGGCTTCCTGCAACGCTGCCAGCAGCAGTACGGCGACGTGTTCCGGCTCGACGCCGGCACCGTGGTGGTGTGCGACCCGGACCGGGCGCGGCGGATCCTGGTCGACCCGCAGCACCGGTTCCGGGCCGAGGGGATGCTGCTGTCCGGCGCCAGGCCGGGCGGCCGGGCACCGCTCGCCGACTGGCCGGCGGCCCGCGACGCGGCCGCCCGGGAGCTGACCACGCCGATGCTCGCCGCGCACGCCGGCCGGCTGGTCGAAACGTTCCCGCACGCGCTCGCCACGCTCGCCGAGCGCACCCTGCCCGGGGTGTCGGCACTGCAACGGCTGTCCGCGATCGCGGTCGCCGACTTCTGCCTGGGCCGGCCCGGCTGGCCGGACGCCGAGCTGTCCGGCGCGATCGCCGAGTCGGCGCTGGCACTGGTCGCGGTGCTCGACTCGGGCCTGCAGCTGCCGCGCTGGATACCGGACCCGCGGCGGCGCCGGCTGCGCGCGGCCGATCGGTCGCTGTCCGCGGCGCTGACCCGCGCGGTGACCGAACGGCTCGACCAGCCGCCGCCGGAGTCGCCCGGTGACCTGCTCGACCAGGTACGCGCCTCCGACGCCGGCCGCACCGCCACCAGCCGAGCGCTGCTGACCACGCTGGCCGGCATGCACGCGGTACCGGGAACCGCGCTGTGCTGGCTGGTCGCCACGCTCGCCGAACACCCGGAGACCTGCCAGCGGATCCGGTGCGAGGCGGTCGACGGGCTGGCCGAGGTGGCCGAGACCGCGCAACCGGACCGGCTCGCCTACACCGCCGCGACGGTACGGGAGGTGCTGCGGCTCTACCCGCCGACCTGGCTGGTGTCGCGGCAGGTGGCCGAGCCGGTGGAGGTGGCGGGCTGGCGGCTGGAGCCGGGCGAGCAGGTACTGATCAGCCCGTACCTGATGCATCGCGACCCGCGCCGCTGGGACGAGCCGGACCGGTTTCGCCCGGAGCGGTTCCTCGCGCTCGGCGCGCACGGTCACGCATACCTGCCGTTCGGCGCCGGACCGGGCAGCCGCCTGAGCGCCCGGCTGGGCATGCTGCAGCTGACCCTGCTCACCGCGCTGATCGCCCGCGACTACACCCCGGCGGTACGGCCGCTGCCGGTGGCGCCGCGGTTCGCCACCCTGCTGATCCCCACCGAGCTGCGCTTCCGGCTGCTCCCACCGGACCCCGAAGAGTCCACAGTGGACAACTAGCCGGCGCGGGTCAGGACGTCGCGGACAGCTCCTCCTGGTGTTCGGCCGCCCACCCGGCGAGCTGGGCCAGTGGCCCGCCGGCGAAGGACTCCCCCAGCGCGGTGAGCTGGTAGCGGGCCGCGTCCCGTCGCGAGTCGTTCGCCACCCGCGCCACCAGGCCGCGGGAGGTCAGCCGCCGGAGGGACTCGGTCAGCGCCTTGTCGCTGACCCCGGCGATGCGCTCCAGCAGGGCGCTGCGCCGGGTCGGTCCCCGGCGCAGCGCGGACAGGACCACCGGGTCCCACGTGTGGTCGATGAGTTCGACCGCGGCTCGTACCTGGCAGTCCGAGACGAAGGTCTCGCAGCCGTTCTGGTTCACCGTTCCAGGCTACGACCGCGTTCCTACCGATTGGTAGGAACGCCGCTCCTAGCGTTGCCGGGACACCGCACGAGACGAAGGAGATCGACGTGCAGATCGGAATGTTGGGGACCGGGAACCTTGCGGTCGCACTGAGTCGGGCGTGGTCGACCGCCGGGCACTCGATCGTGGTCACCGGCCGGGACCCGGGCCGGGTGGTGGCCGCCGCGGAGCAGATCGGGACGACCGCGACATCGGCCCTTCCGGGACGGTTCGCCACCCGGGTCGATGTCGTCGTCGTGGCGATCGCCTGGGACGGGCTGGAGCCGGCGCTGCGGCTCGTCGGCGGCCCCGAGGGGGCGCTGGCGGGCAAGACGGTCGTCGACTGCACCAATCCGGTGGACTACGCGACCGGACGCCTGCTTCCGGAGACCGGCTCGGCCGCCGAACTCGTCGCCCGGGTCGCGGCCGGCGCCCACGTGGTGAAGGCGCTGCACCTGTTCGCCGGGGCGTCGTGGCCCTTCACCGGCGAGGCCGACGCGTCCCCGATCGTCGCGCTCTGCGGCGACGACGCCGAGCCGCTCGACCGGGTCGCCTCGCTGGTCGCGGACCTGGGCGCGCGATCCGCGGCGCTCGGCGGGCTCGCCGCCGCCCGGCAGGTCGAGGAGGCCGCCGGCTTCGTGACGCGGGTCGTCGCCGCCGGCGCCAACCCGCGCTGGGCGGTTCCGGACGTGGACCCGGCCCTCCTCCGCGCGGCAGCCGCCGACCGCTGACCGTGCCGGTGGCGGCCGCCGCCCGGGACCGTGCCGGCGGCAGGTGGCGGCCGCCGCCGACCGCCGGCCCCGGCACCGGGGCCGGCGGCGTCAGCGGAAGTCGCGGGAGGCGGTGCGGACCGACAGCGACAGCGGCGCGATCCGCTCGGCAACCAGGTTCGTCACCCCGTCGGCGCGCTCCAGCCGGCCCCGGACCAGCATCGCCGGCGCCGTGTGCGCGGTCCGCCGGTGCGCCCGCCACACCCCCGGCGAGCAGATCACGTTGAGCATGCCGGTCTCGTCCTCCAGGTTGACGAACGTGACCCCGCCGGCGGTCGCCGGCCGCTGCCGGTGCGTGACCACCCCGCCGACGGTGACCCGGTCACCGTCGGCGACGCCGGCCAGCTCACCGATGCGCTTCGCACCGGCGGCGTCCAGCCGGTCCCGGGCGAACTCGGCCGGATGGCTGTCGGTGGACAGCCCGATCGCCCACACGTCGGCGGCGATCCGCTCCACCGCGTCCATCCCGGGCAGGGTCGGCGCGGTGGCGCCGCTGCCGGTACCGGGCAGGGTGTCGGGCCGCTCGGTGGCGGCGGCACCGGCCGCCCACAGCGCCTGCCGCCGGGTCAGCCCGATCCCGCCGAACGCGCCGGCGGTGGCCAGTGCCTCCAGCGCCGCCGTACCCAGCCCGGTACGCCGGGCCAGGTCGATCAGGTCCCGGTACGGTCCGTGCTCGTCCCGCTCCGCCACCACCGCCTCCGCCACCTCGTCGGAGATGCCGCGCACCGCCGACAACCCCAGCCGTACCGCCGGGCCGGCCACACCCCACTGCCGTTTCGGCGCATCGGTCGGCGCGGGGCCGGCGTACTGCCGGCCGGCGGCCGGGTCGGCGCGCTGGCCGGCCAGCGTCGCGCCGGTACCGGAGGAGTTGATGTCCGGCCGCAGGATCGCCACGCCGTGCCGGCGCGCGTCGGCGACCAGCGTCTGCGGCGAGTAGAACCCCATCGGCTGGGCGTTGAGCAGCGCGGCGCAGAACGCGGCCGGGTAGTACCGCTTCAGGTAGGCGCTGGCGTAGACCAGGAACGCGAAGCTGATCGCGTGGCTCTCCGGGAAGCCGAAGTTGGCGAACGCGGACAGCTTGGTGAAGATCTCGTCGGCCAGCTCGCCGGTGATGCCGTTGCCGGCCATCCCCTCGTACAGCCGCTGGCGCAGCTGCTCCATCCGCTCGGTGGAGCGCTTCGAGCCCATCGCCCGGCGCAGCTGGTCGGCCTCGGCCGGACCGAAGTCGGCCACGTCCATCGCCAGCTGCATCAGCTGCTCCTGGAACAGCGGTACGCCCAGGGTCTTGCCCAGGGCCCGCCGCATCAACGGATGCGGGATCGTCGCCGGCTGCCGGCCGTTCTTGCGGTCCAGGTAGGGGTGCACCGAGCCGCCCTGGATCGGGCCGGGCCGGATCAGCGCCACCTCCACCACCAGGTCGTAGAAGCACTCCGGCTTCAACCGGGGCAGCGTCGCCATCTGTGCCCGCGACTCGACCTGGAACACCCCGACCGAGTCGGCCTCGCACAGCATCCGGTAGACCTCCTCGTCCTCGATCGGCAGCTCGTGCAGCGAGTACCGCCGGCCGTGGTGCTCGCCGACCAGCCGCAGCGCCTCGCCCAGCGCCGTGAGCATGCCGAGCCCGAGCAGGTCGAACTTGACCAGGCCGATCGACGCGCATCCCTCCTTGTCCCACTGCAGCACCGTGCGGCCCGGCATCCGGGCGTGCTCGACCGGGCACACCTCGCTGACCGGGTTGTGGCAGATCACCATCCCGCCGGAGTGGATGCCCAGGTGCCGGGGGAAACCGAGCATCCGGTCGGCCAGCTCGATCACCTGGCCCGGTATCCCGTCACCGTCCACCGTGGATGCGTGGCCGTCCAGGTTCCTGCTCCAGGCGTCCTGCTGGCCCGGCGAGTAGCCGAGCGCACGGGCCGCGTCCCGTACCGCCATCCGCGGCCGGTAGCTGATCACGTTCGCCACCTGCGCGGCGTGCCGGCGACCGTGCTTGGCGTAGACGTACTGGATGACCTCCTCGCGCCGGTCCGACGCGATGTCGATGTCGATGTCCGGCGGCCCGTCCCGCTCCGGCGCGAGGAACCGCTCGAACAGCAGGTCGTAGGCGATCGGGTCGGCGGCGGTGATGCCCAGCGCGTAGCAGACCGCCGAGTTGGCCGCCGATCCCCGCCCCTGGCACAGGATGCCGTGCTCGGTGCAGAACCGCACGATGTCCCACACCACCAGGAAGTACCCGGGAAAGCCGAGCTCGTCGATGATGGCCAGCTCGTGCTCGATCTGCCGGTACGCACCCGGATGCTGCTCGGGTTCGCCGTAGTGCTCGGCCGCGCCGGCGTAGGTGAGCCGGCGCAGGTAGGCCATCTCCGAGTCGACGCCGGCCGGCAGGTCGAAGTCGGGCAGCCGGGGCGCCACCAGCCGCAGGTCGAACGCGCAGTCCGCGGCGATGTCCACAGTGGACTCCACCGCGCCGGGCCAGGAGCGGAACCGGGCCGCCATCTCCGCGCCGCTGCGCAGGAACGCCGAGCCGGCCGGGGGCAGCCAGCCGGCCAGCTCGTCCAGCGAGCAGCGGGCCCGTACCGCCGCGAGCGCCGCCGCCAGCCGGCCGCCCGCCGGCCGGGCGTAGTGCACGTTGCCCGTCGCCACCACCGGCAGCCGGTGCCGCCGCGCCAGTTCCGCGAGGATCTCGTTGCGGTCGTCGTCGTCCGGCCGGTCGTGGTCGGTCAGCTCCACCGCCACCCGGTCGGCGCCGAACATCTCGACCAGCTCGCGCAGCCGCGCCGCCGCGGCCGCACGCCCGTCCGCCATCGCCGCCCCCGGGCCGGCCGCGGCGAGCGCCGCCGGTACCGCGCCCTTGCGGCAGCCGGTCAGCACCCACCAGTGGCCCCGGCCCAGCTCCGCCAGCTGCGCCGGGTCGTACACCGGGCGGCCCTTCCGGCCGCCGCGCAGGTGCGCCTCGCTGATCGCGGTGGACAGCCGCCGGTAACCCTCCGCGCTCCGGGCCAGCACCAGCAGGTGCTCGCCGGCCGGGTCCTGGTTCGGGCCGGACGCCACCGGCGCCGCGGCCAGGGTCAGCTCGGCACCGAACACCGTGGCGAGCCCGTGGTCGCGGGCCGCCTCGGCGAACTCGACCACACCGTAGAACCCGTCGTGGTCGGTGACCGCGAGACCGGCGAGCCCCAGCCGGGCCGCCTGCCCGGCCAGCTGTCCGGGCGGGCTCGCCCCGTCCAGGAAGCTGTAGTTGGTGTGGCAGTGCAGCTCCGCGTACGGCACCGGCCGGACCCGCCCGGCGCGCCGAAACGCCGCCGGTGGCGTCGCCCGCCCCCCGTCCGGCACAGCGGGACCGAGCGCTCCGACGACGGAGTGGGCAGGGCCGGTGCCGGGCAGCGACCGCAGTCGGCGGTCGCGGCGGCGAGCGCCGCCTGCTGGCCGCCGGTCGCCCTCCAGGCGGCTGCCGCCCGGCGCCTGGGGGTCGCCCTCCGAACGGTCGGCACCCGACGTCCAGGCGTCGTCCCCTGGCCGGGAGTCGTCATCCGGTCGAGAGCCGTCCTCTGGCCAGGGGTACTCCTCCGGTCGGGAGCCGTCCTCTGACCGGGGACAGTCCTCCGGTGGGGGGTCGGCCGGGGACGGCTGGCCGGTCAGGCGGCGGTGGTACTCGGCCCACGAGATCGGCGGATTGTGCCACCCCATCAGCAAACCTCGTTCCCGGCGCACGCCCCTTGGTCCACTGTGGACAGATGATCAGTCATAGCTCGCCTCCACCCGCCAGTGCCCGTCCGAACGAGCCAGCAGCAGGGCCCGGCCGTCCGCCAGCGACACCTGGATGCGGGCCAGTCGCTGCGCCTCCCCGGGCTGCCACCAGCGCTCCTCCGCCGGCCACGGCCCGGCCCAGGACAGCACCGCCGCCGGCGCACCGGTGCCGACCGCCACCGTCGCCGGCGACGCGGTGATCTGGTGCCGGCCGGTCACCCCGACCGGCACTCCGTCGGCGGCCAGCACGGTGGCGCCGGCCACCGCGACGTCCGCCGGCGCCGGCGTCGGCAGCCGCCCGGGCCACGGCGCCGGTGGCAACGCCGGTACCCGCTCGTCGCCGAACGGCACCTGCCGCGGCAGCTCGGTCGGCGACCGGCCACCGCCGAGCACCGCGGCCAGCACCCCGGCCGGCCCCAGCAACCCCTGTACGTGCGTGATCGACCGGCGCGCGTCGGCGCCCTCGTCGCCCGGCTCGCCCCACAGCCGGCGCTGGAAGCCGGCGTGTTCGGCCAGCCCGTCCGGGACCAGGCACAGCGTCGTGACACCGGCGGTCGGCCGGTCCGCGCGGGTCAGCCACCCCTCCAGCTGCCAGCGGAGACGGTCGGCGAGCTCCCCCGGCCCGAGCAGACCGTCGTGCCGCCAGGTGCGTTCCAGCTGCTCACCGTTGCCGGTACCGGCGATGATGGTCAGCCGGGTGGCACCCAGGCCGTGCGCGGCCAGCCGCTCGTGCAACCGCTCGGCCAGCGACCGGGCCAGGAACGCGGCGGTGTCCACCCGTGCCACCGGGTCGTCGAACTCCTCGCGTACCGACAGCTCCGGCGGCACCGACCGCGGCGCGAGCAGCCGCTGCTCCCGGCCGCTGGCGAGCCGGTGCGCCACCGCCGCATCGAAGCCGAACCGGGCCAGCACGTCCCCGGCCGGCAGCGCGGCGAACGCCCCGAGAGTGCGGATGCCGAGCCGGCGCAGCAGCCCCACCAGTTCCGGCCGGGCCAGCACCCGCACGTCCAGCTCGGCCAGGAACGCGGGCGTGTCCCCCGGCTCGACCAGCACGCCGGCCCGGGCGGCCAGCGTCGCCGCGAACACCCCGTCCGCGATGCCGACCTGGGCCTCCGCCTCGCAGCTGGTGGCGACGTGATCGACCAGTCGCTCCGCCGCGGTCGCCTCGCCACCGAAATAGCCGGCCGGACCCCGGGCGGCGAGCGCGGCCACGCCGGGCCGTACCACCTCGACGCCGGCGGCGAGCTCGGCGACCGCATCGGCCACCGGCTCGAACACCCGCACGTCGCGTACCGGGTCGTGCGGTACCACGATCAGCTCCGGGCAGCAGGCCTGAGCGTCGCGCCGCCGCTGGCCGCGCCGGACCCCCTCGGCGCGGGCCAGCTGCGAGCAGGCGATCACGGTACCGGCGTCGACGACCGCCACCGGCCGGTGTTCGGCCAGCTCGATCCCGGCATCGCGGTGGTCGGTGAAGGCGGCGGCGACCGGCCAGTCCGGACACCAGAGCACCAGCGTGCGGATCGGATCCACGTCAGCCCACCGCCTCGGTGCCGGTAGGCGTCCCGGCACCGGCCGTCACGCTGATACCGGCCGTCGCGCCGGCACCGGCCGTCACGCTGATACCGGCCGTCGCGCCGATACCGGCCGTCGCGCTGGTGTCCGTGGTGGCGTTCGCTACCACGGACACCGGCGCGACCGCGGCCGCGCCGAGCCGGCCCGCCGGCAGCAGCAGCCGGGCCGAGCGCGGCCGGGTCGCGGCACCCCGGCCGGTAGCCTGCACCGTCAGGGCGCGCCGCCGGAGCCGGCCATGCCCGTCGGACAGCCCTTCCCAGACCGGATCGGTGCAGCGCAGCGACACGTCGGCGGCCGGCCAGTCGCCGTGCACCACCAGCACGGCGCCGCGCTGCCGGGCCCGGGCCGCGAGCCGACGTGCCTGCCCCGCCGCCACCGCCCCGGCCGGCCGCGCCACCACCAGCCCGAACCCGTCCAGCAACGCACCGACCACCGGCCACCAGTGGTGTCCGGGGTTCGGCACCAGGGCGAGGCGTTCGGGGGCCACCCCGAACTCGGCGGCGCTGGCCACGCCGACGTTCGGCAGCCCCACCATGGCGCACCACTCGCCCTGCTGGGACGCCGCGCCCAGCAGCGCGAACATCAGGGAGGTGCCACCGACCGCGGCGGCCACCGACAGCACGCTGCCGCGCCGCAGCCCGCCGTCGGGCAGCAGCGGCCGCAGTGGCGGGTACACCGGAAGGACCCGACCGATGCGGTGGTGGATCGTGGCGGCCGAACGAACGGCGCCGGAGCGCAGCAGCTGCGCCGGCGCGGGCCTGCCTACCGCACCGCCGGCGGGCCGGACGGCCTCGCCCTTCATCTGTTTCCCCCGTTACGTGCTACCCGCGGTCCTGCTCACCGTGCGGCACTGGCGATCCGTCGTCCCGAACCCGGTCGCACCGAAGCCGTCATGTCAGGTCGAGCAGGGACGATCGACCGCGGAACCGCGGCCCGGCACTGCGACCGAACGGCAGCGCCACCCGACGGCCGGCGCCACCCCGACAGGCCGCACCACCCCAAGCAGCCGGCGCCACCCGACAGGCAGCGCGACCCGACGGGCGGCCCGACCGGACGGGCGGCTCGACCCAACGGGCGCGGCGCGACCGGACGGGCGGCCCGGCCGGACGGCTACGGATGAGACCGGCGGCGCGGCACGACCCGAGCCCCCACACGGGATCGACCGACGCTTCCCCACCGGCACCGTCCTGGTTTCCGGGCAGGCCACCGGTGGTGGCCCGTCCCGGGCGAGGCGGTGCCGGTCAGCGACCGGAAGAAGGCCGTGCCGCCGGTGGTCAGCTCGCCCTGGCGGTGATCAGCGGCTGGTGCGGCAGACCGAGCGACAGCTCGACCACCGCGACGAACCGTTCGGCGTCGGCGCGCAGATCGTCGGCCTCGACCGCGCTGACCACCCGCAGGATCCCCGCCTCGGCGGCGGATCTCTTGGCGGCACCGGCGGCGAACCGGTCCGCCCACTGCGACAGCTCCGGCGCCACGGCCGAGAGCAGTGCCCACACATTGGTGGGCCGGCGGCGCCGGGCGGGGGTGGGTCTGGCCCGGGACACCAGCACGGCCGCGGCGGCGCGCAGCGCGGCGAGATGGGCGGTGGCGTATCGCTGTCCGTCGGAGCGGGTCTCCGCCGCCTCGATCAGCCCGCGCCGGGCCAGCGCCAGCAACTCATGGGCGGACCGGTGCGGCATCACGTGGGCGGGGATCGTCGGCAGCTCCGCGGTGGCGCGCTCCGCAACGATCGGCGCCACGGAACCGGGCTTGTGCATTCTTGCCATGTCGGTTGTTCCCCTTCGCTCGCGATCGGTCCGGCAGTGAGCCGGCCGCCGACGCAGCCGGCGGAACCGGCTCGACGACGCAGCCGGCAAAACCGGCCGAGCCGGCGCAGCCGACCCGAGCCGGCCGCGACAGCGCTGCATGCCGCGGTGGCGGACCACCGACCCGAGCCGCAGGGGAAGTGCGGCGCCGGGCACCGGCCGGGCGGGCGGGATGCTTCCCCTCACCTCGCCCGGCCGACCGGCCGGCCACGGGCCCCGCCCACCCACCTGGGGGTCTGGTCGGCAGGCAGGACGGAGACCGCGCCTCTCGGATCGGTGCCGCGATTCACCTCACCGAGAGCGTTCGAACACCTGTTCGAACACCGCTCCAGTAAAGCGCGTTTGTCGGCGGAGCGCAACAACCGGCCCCCTCCTCGCGGCGGGTCACGACTCGTCGTCTGGAAGATCCGTTTCCGACACCTGATGTGGCTAGCCTTGTTCGGACACATCGGCCGTTCGGAGGAGGTACCGCCCATGACCACGCCCCGGCCCGCCCGGTCCAGCACCGACACCACCGGCGAGCCGGCCGGGGACATTGCCGGCGAGCCGGCCGGGGACATTGCCGGCGAGCCGGCCGGGGACATTGCCGGCGAGCCGGATGGGGCTGCAGCCGGCGGGGTGGGAGCCGGGGGCGATTGTCCGCACGTGCCGGAGATCCCGTTTCCGGGCAGCTTCCGGTTCGATCCCGATCCGGTCTGGGGGCGGCTGCGCGAGCAGCAGCCGATCACCCGGGTACGCACCATCGCCGGTTCGGTGGTCTGGCTGGTCACCCGGTACGACGACGTGCGTACGGTGCTCACCGATCCGCGCTTCTCCCGGGCCGGCACGGTGGCGCCGGGGGCGCCGCGGGTGGCGGTGTCCTCGCCGCTGCCCGGCACGCTGCCGACCACCGATCCGCCGGAGCACACCCGGCTGCGCGGCCTGGTGTCGGGGGTGTTCTCCCGCCGGCGGATCGAGCAACGCCGGGACTGGATCGCCGGCCTGGCCGGAGAGCTGGTGGACCGGATGGTCGCCGCCGGCGCGCCGGGTGACCTGCGGGCGGCGCTCGCCCTGCCGCTGCCGATCCAGGTGATCTGCGAGCTGCTGGGCGTGCCGTACGACGATCGGGACCGGTTCCGGGCGTGGACGGAGCTGGCGTACAGCCTGGTCCCGGCGGAGGCCCAGCGGGTGCGGGCGGCGATGGCCGCGCTGACCGACTACCTGGCCGAGCTGGTGGCGGACAACCCGGGTGTCGGCGACGACATCCTGACCGAGCTGGCCGGCGACGACGCGCTCGGTACCGACGAGCTGGTCGCGTTCGGGATGAACCTGCTGGTCGCCGGGCACGAGACGACGGCGAACCAGATCGCGAGCTTCGTCGCCACCCTGCTGCGCGAGCCGGCGCACTGGGACCGGCTGGTCGCCGAACCCGAGCTGGTCGAGACCGCGGTGGAGGAGCTGTTGCGGCACACCCGGCTCAGCGAGGTCGGCCAGCTGCGCGTGGCCACCACCGACGTACCGCTGGCCGGGGTCACGGTGCGCGCCGGGGACGGGGTGATGGCCGCGATCGCCGCCGCCAACCGGGATCCGCGCGCGTTCGACCGGCCGGACGAGGTGGTACTGGACCGCGAGCCGGGCCGGCATCTCGCGTTCGGCATCGGCCCGCACTTCTGTCTCGGCGCGCACCTGGCCCGGGTGGAGCTGCAGGAGGCGCTGCGGGCGTTGACGGCGCGCTGCCCGCGGCTGCGGCTGGCCGTACCGGCGGAGCAGCTGCGCTGGCGGCACGTCCTGGTCAGCGGCGTCGAAGCCCTCCCGGTGACCTGGTGAGCCGGCGGCATCGCCGCCGGCTCACCCCGGGTCAGCGGGCCAGCCAGGCGCTGAACGCGTCCACCGTGTACGGCCGGCCGAGGAACCGTTCGACCAGCACCGCGGCGTCGTCGCTGCCGCCGGCGGCGAGCACCTGGTCGCGGTAGCGGCCGGCCACCTCGGCGTCGAACAGGTTGCCCGGATCGAACGCGGAGAACATGTCCTTCGCGATCACCAGCGACCACATGTACGTGTAGTACGCGGACGTGTAGCCGACCAGGTGACCGAACCCGGCGTGGAAGTGGGTGCCGTCGATCGGATCGAACGCATCGACGCGCCGCTGCAACTGCTGGCTGAACGCGGTGATGTCGTCGACCCTCTCGTGGTGCAGCAGGTACGACAGCGAGGAGTAGAACATCTGGGTGCGGGCGAAGTACCCCTTGCCGAAGTCGTTGGCCTGCCGCATCCGGGCGACCAGCTCGGCCGGGATCGACTCGCCGGTCTCGTCCCGGGCGAAGCTGCCCAGCACCTGCGGGTCCCAGGCCCACTCCTCCAGCATCTGCGAGGGCGCCTCGACGAAGTCCCACTCGGTGGCCACGCCGGAGAACCGGCCCCAGTCGTGCCGGCCGGCCAGCACGTGGTGCACCAGGTGACCGAACTCGTGGAACAGCGTCACCACCTGGGAGTGCTCCATCAGCCCGCGGGGGAAGTTGCACAGCAGCACGCCTTCCGGCAGCTGCCGGCCGGCGATCCCGGACACCAGCGGGAACATCGCCGCGTGCGAGAACTTGCCGGGCCGCGGGTGCAGGTCGAGGTGGATGCGGCCGAGCAGCCGCTCGTCGGCGTACACGTCGTAGCTGGTCACGTCGGCGTGCCAGCCGCCCGCGCCGGTCACCTCCCGGTACCGCAGGCCGAACAGCCGGCCGGTGACGGCGAGCAGTCCGTCGCGGACCGCCGGGAAGTCGAAGTAGCGGCGCACCTTCGTGGCGTCCACGTCGAACCGCTCGCGCCGCACCACCTCGGCGTAGTACGCGTTGTCGGCCGCGTCGATGCCGGTCGCCGCCGGGTCGTCGGCCCGCAACCGGTCCAGCAGTACCTGCCGGTCGCGGTCGGCGGGGCCCTGCGCCTCGGCGACGATCCGGTCGATGAACCCGGCGATCGCGGAGCCGGAGCCGACCATCTTGACCTCGGCGTCGTAGTCGGCCCAGTCGGCGTAGCCGAGCAGCCGGGCCTGCTCGGCCCGCACCGCGAGCAGCTCGGTCAGCACCGCGTCGTTGGCCGGCCAGGCCCGGTTGAGGAACTCGACGGTCAGTGCCCGGCGCGCGGCGGCGTCGGTCGCGAAGGTCTTGAACGGCTGGTAGTCCGGGTACTCGGTGGTGATGGTGACCAGGCCGTCGGCGTCGGCGGGGTGCGCGGCACGGTAGTCGGCGGGCAGCCCGGCCAGCCGTTCCGGCGCGATCCGGATCGAACGCACGTCGTCCCGGATGTTCTTGTCGAACCGCTGGCCCAGCTGCACCTGGCGCTCGGCGAGCGCGCGCAGCCGGTCGCGTACCTCCTCGGGCTGGTCGACGCCGGCCCGGCGGAAGTCGCGCAGGCTGCGCTCCAGCACCCGCCGGCCGGCGGCGTCCAGCGCGTCGGCGTCGACGCCCGCGAGCACCCGGTACAGCCGGGGATCCAGGCCGATCTCGGTGGCGAGCCGGTCGGCATCCTGCTGGCAGGTCTCCGCGACGGTGCGGACCGCCTCGTCCGGGTGTGTCTGCGCGAGCAGTTCGCCGAGCTGAGCCACGTTGTCGATGGCGGTGCCGATGTCGTTCCACCGCGCCATGACCTCGGCCGGATCGTCGGTTGCCGGGCCGGTACCGGCGGCGCGCTCGGCCAGCTGCTCGACGCCGGCGCGCGCCGCGGCCAGGTTGTCGGCGGCCCGGCGCTGCACGAACGCGGTCCAGTCGGCGTCCGGTACCGGCAGCGGCAACGGGTCTGGTGTCGTCGTGGTCTGCATTCGAGCACGGTAGCGTGCCGGCCGCCGGCGATCCGGATGTGTGCTCGCACCGCGTTTCGGGACGGACACCGGGCGCCGCTGCTGCCAGAATGGGCCGGTACTGCCGCCACGAGGGCAGGGGACGCGATGCGGCTGAAGGTGGAGCCCAATTCGGCGCTGCCGCCGTACGAGCAGTTGCGCCGGCAGGTCGCGCAGCTGGCCGGCAGCGGTGAGCTGCCCGCCGGCACCAGGCTGCCGACGGTGCGCGCGCTCGCCGGCGAGCTGGGGCTGGCCGCGAACACGGTGGCCCGCGCCTACCGGGAGCTGGAGACCTCGGGCATCGTCGAGACGCGCGGCCGGGGCGGCACCTACGTCGCCGCCGGCGGCAACCACACCGCGCAGCGGGCCCGCGAGCTGGCCGACGCCTACGCGGTGCAGACCAGCCGGCTCGGGCTGACCGCCGAGCAGTCCCTGCGGTACGTGCGGGCCGCGCTCGGATTGATCGACGTGCAGGCCGATCGGCACGCCGAGTGAGGCGCGCGGCAGCGGTCCGTGGTTGACCCCGCCAAGGTACCGTCAGCACACAGCCGCGCCGGCGGCACACCGCGATCCACCGGAAGGAACGGCCTGCCGCCATGACCCTCGTGCACTGGGCGCCGGAGGACCTGCTCGCCCGCATCGACGACGTCCTCACGGTGTACGCGGAGGCCATGGACTACCCACCGGACCTGGTGGCGGCTCGGCGCGGTTTCGTCGCCGCGCACACCCACTACCGCGGCTTCCGGGCGGTGGCCAGCCTGGACAACGACGACCGGCTGCTGGGGTTCGGGTACGGCTACCGGTCCGGGACCGGGCAGTGGTGGCACGAGCAGGTCGCCTCGGGGCTGCCGGCGGAGGCGGCGAAGTTCTGGCTGACGGACTGCTTCGAGCTGGTCGAGCTGCACGTCCGGCCGGACGCGCAGGGCCACGGCCGGGGGTACGCGCAGCTGACCGCGCTGCTCGACGGCGCCACCGAGGCGACGGTGCTGCTGTCCACGCCGGAGGCACCGTACGAGTCGTCCCGGGCCTGGCGGCTCTACCGGCGCACCGGATTCGTCGACGTGCTGCGCCACTTCCGGTTCCCGGGCGACGAACGACCGTTCGCGGTGCTGGGCCGCCGGCTGCCGCTGGAGGTGTGAATCTGACCGTTCCCTCCGACCGGAGCCGTCCTCGACGGTAAGAACAGCCCCATGGCAGATGCATGCGGTGGTCGGCGCCGACCCGGAACGGGTGGGTGAGCGGGGATGGGGCGCTGGTTCCACGACTCGATCGTCGAAACCGGGCGACTGCCGCTGTTCTGCTTCTTCTGCGGTTTCGTGGTCGGATTCCTGTTCATCCGGTTCAGCGTGCGGATGATCCGGGCCCAGGTGCGGTGGTGGCCGGGCAACGTGACGCCCGGCGGTACGCACATCCACCACGCCGTGTTCGGAGTGGTGTTCATGCTGCTGGGCGGCGTCATCGGGCTGGCGCTGCCGGACAACCTGGTCGGCTGGCGGGCCGGGTTCGCGGCGCTGTTCGGGATCGGTGCGGCGCTGGTGCTCGACGAGTTCGCGCTGATCCTGCACCTGGACGACGTGTACTGGGCGAAGGCCGGCCGGACCTCCATCGACGCGGTGTTCGCCGCGATCGCGGTGACCGGCCTGATCCTGTTGCGGGTCACCCCGATCGGGGTCAGTGACGTCAGCGACGCCCGCGCCCTGTACCCGGGCCTCGGCGGCTGGCTGATCGGCGCCGGCTACACCCTGTTCAACCTGGCGCTGGTGGTGATCACCCTGCTCAAGGGCAAGATCTGGACCGGCCTGGTGGGTATCTTCATCCCGCTGCTGACGATCATCGGGGCGATCCGGCTCAGCCGCCCGGACGCACCGTGGGCCCGCTGGCGGTACGGCAAGCGGCCGCGCAAGCAGCGGCGGGCCCGGCGCCGGGAGGAACGCATCCGCAAGCCGCTGATCCGGGCCAAGATCGCGGTCCAGGAGTTCGTCAGCGGCAAGCCCGACGCGGACCCGCCCGAGCCCGAACCGGCCGCCGAACCCGCTGCCGAACCCGCTGCCGAGGCGGCGCCGCCGCCCGGCGCGGAGGCCGAGCCGGAGCGGCCGCACGACCGCTGACCCGGCCGAGACCGAGCCGGAGCGGCCACACGACCTGACCCGGCCGAGGCCGAGCCGGAGCGGACGTCAGGTGCCGGCCGGCGCCGCCAGCGCGTCGGCCAGCCCGGCGCCGAGCAGGGCGAAGGCACGGTCGGCGGCCTGCACCGCGACCGGGTACCGGTCGTCCGCGCTGGTTCCGGCGACCACCGCCCGGTGGTTGCGCTCGGCGAGGGTCAGCTGCACCGCGTTGATCGCGGCGGCGGCGATCGCGGCGGTGACCTCCTCGACCCCGGCGGTACGCACCAGCGCATCGGCCAGCGCCCGCTCGCTGCGCGCGGCGTACCGCAGCAGGTGCGCGGCGAGGCTCGGGGTGCCGTAGATGATCTCGCGCAACCGCACCGAGTCCGGCTCGTCGCACAGCCCGGTGACCGGGTCGCGGGCGTCCAGCAGCGCCCGGTGGTGTGCGTGCAGCGCGGCCAGCGGCGGCCGGTCGCCGCGCTGCGCCACCACCCGGGCCGCCTCCTCCCGATGGTCGTCGATCCGGTCGAGGACCAGGTCCTCCTTGGTCGGGAAGTACGCGAACAGGGTCGGCTTGGAGATCTCGGCGGCGGCGGCGATGTCGGCGACCGACACCTTGTCGAAGCCGCGGTCGAGGATCAGCGCGATCGCGGCGTCCGAGATCGCCTGCCGGGTGCGCCGCTTCTTGCGCGCTCGCAGCCCCTCGGTGTCCGTGTCCATGGCGCGATCATATCCCGTACGTGACTGAGGAAGAAAACTACCTTGGACAAAAATTTGACTTGGTAAAGTCAATGAGTCACGATGGGACTCGCGGTCGCAGGGGCCGCAGCCGAAACGTGGGGGACGCGCGACATGATCGATATCGAGGGCAACGACGCCGAGGTGGTCGTGGTGGGGGCCGGGCCCACCGGGCTGATGCTCGCCGGCGAGCTGGGCCGTGCCGGGGTGCGCACCCTGGTGCTCGACGCCGCCACCGAACGCAGCCGGCAGTCCCGCGCCGGCTCCATCCAGCCGCGTACCGCCGAGGTGCTCGACGCGCGCGGGCTGCTCGAACCGCTGCTGGCCGGCCGGCCGCCCGCCGGCACCGTCGGCGGACACCTCGCCGGCCTGCCGGTGCCGCTGGACTACCGGCCCTGGCAGACCCGGCGGCCGCACCCGGTGACGGTGCCGCAGTACGTCCTGGAGGTGTTCCTGGCCGAGCGGCTCGCGGCGCTGCCGACGGTGCGGCTGCGCACCGGTTGCGCGCTCGCCGACCTCGCGGCCGACGACGCCGGGGTCACTGCCGTGCTGTCCGACGGCACCCGGCTCCGCGCCGCGTACCTGGTGGGCTGCGACGGCGGGCACAGCCGGGTCCGGGCCGCGACCGGCGTCGCGTTCCCGGGCCGCTCCGGGCGGTACGGGATGGTCGCGAGCGACATCACGCTGACCGGCCCGGACCTCGCCGGGCTGCCCCACCGGCTGGAGCACTTCAGCCAGGCGGTCCGCGCCAGCGGCGAGCAGCAGGCGCTGCTGTCGCCGCTGGCCGACGGGGTCTGGCGGTTCATGTTCGGCGGCCCGGACCAGCAGGGGGTGTCCCGGGACGCGCCGGTCACCGAGGCCGAGATCGCGAAAGCGCTGCAGATCGCCTGCGGCGACGGGTTGACCCTGACCGGGGTGCGCTACGCGTCGCGGTTCTCCGACGCCTCCCGCCAGGTCGACCGGTACCGGCTGGGCCGGGTGCTGCTCGCCGGCGACGCCGCGCACATCCACCTGCCCGCCGGCGGTCAGGGCATCAACCTCGGCATCCAGGACGCGATGAACCTCGGCTGGAAGCTCGCCGCCCACCTGCGCGGCGACGGCACGGGCGCGTTGCTGGACAGCTACCACGACGAACGCCATCCGGTGGCCGCCCGGGTACTCGCCAACACCCGCGCCCAGGGCGTCCTGATGAACCCGGCCGACCCGGACGTCGCCGACGTCCGGGACCTGCTCACCGACCTGCTGCGGCTGCCCGCCGCGAACCGGCGGGTGGCCGGGATGATCTCCGGCCTGGACGTCCGGTACGGGCCGGTCGACGCCGCCGAACCGCTGCTCGGCGCCCGGCTGCCGGACGTGGCGCTGCACACCGGCACCGGGCCGACCCGGGTGGCCGAGCTGCTGCGCCGCGGCCGGGGGCTGCTGCTGGAGTTCGGCGAACCGGGTCGGGTGCCCGCCGGCTGGGTCGACCGCGTCGACACCGTCGCCGCGCTCCCCCGACCCGACGACGGGTTGTCCGGCGACCCGGTCGAGCTCCCCGGCGCGGCCCTGGTCCGGCCGGACGGGCACGTCTGCTGGACCGACCGCACCAGCGCCGACCGGAGCGACGCGCTGACCCGCTGGTTCGGCCCCGCCCGCTGACCGTCACCGGACGGCCCACCCGGGCCCCGTCGCCGGCCGGTCAGCCCAGGTCGCGGCCGACCGCGGCGAACAGCTGAATGAACCCAACGACGCCGAGCAGCAGCCAGATCGAGACCGCCACGGTGCCGGCGCCGGCGGCGAGGGTGTCCGACAGCCCGCCGGACACCCCGACCAGCGCCAGCCCGAGCGCGCTGACCAGTACCCGGACCGGCCGCTCGGCGAGGCTCGTGCCGGCGTGACCGGACAGCCCGGCGGCGGTGGCGCGGGCCCGCAGGTACTCGTGCAGCAGGGCCAGGCAGGCGGTCAGCGCGACCAGCCAGCCGGGCACCCCGGCCAGCCAGAACGCCACCAGCCAGGCGGTCTCGCCGAGCCGGTCGAGGACCGCGTCGTACACGTAGCCGAACCGGGTGACGCGGCGCGCCACCACGGCGACCGCGCCGTCCAGGCTGTCCAGTACGCCGGCGAGCGCGACCAGGCCGCCGGCCACCACCGGCCACCGGCCGTGCTGTGCCGCCACCGCCGGGACGAACAGGCAGCAGACCAGGCCGACCACCGTCACCGTGGCGGGACTGACGCCGACCCGGGCAAGCCCGCGGGCCGAGTGGTAGGTGAGGTAGAACCAGCCGCGCACCGGGAACGCGGCGGCCTGCGGGTCGTAGCCGCCGTGCAGCGCCTTCCACCGGGTCGCGTAGCCGACCCAGTCGGTCTGGACTCCCCCGCCGGCCACCATCGCGGCCGCTACCGGTCCATCGCCATCAGCCGCCGGCGGCGACGGTCGGCAGCGCCAGGTTGTGCCACACCTCGCGGGTCGCGGTGGACCGGTTCAGCGTGTAGAAGTGGATGCCCGGCGCGCCGCCGGCGAGCAGCCGCTCGCACAGCCGGCTGGCCTGCTCGACCCCCAGCTGCCGCACCGCCTCCGGGTCGTCGGCGACCCGCTCGAACTCGGCCGCGAGGGCCGGCGGGAACGGCGCACCGGACATCTGCTCGGAACGCTCCACCGTGCTCATCCGGGTCACCGGCATGATGCCGGCGAGGATCGGCACGTCGCAACCGGCCGCGGCGACCCGGTCGCGCAGCCGGAAGTAGTCGTCGGCGTCGAAGAACATCTGGGTGATCGCGAAGTCGGCACCGGCCCGGCACTTGTCGATGAAGTACTCGGTGTCGCTGGCCACGTCCGGCGAGCGTGGGTGCCGGTACGGGAAGGCGGCCACGCCGACCGAGAAGTCACCGGCCTCGCGGATCAGCCGGACCAGGTCGGCCGCGTAGTCGACGCCCTGCGGATGCCGGACCCACTCCCCCATCGGGTCGCCCGGCGGGTCGCCGCGCAGCGCGAGCAGGTTGCGCACCCCGGCCTCGGCCAGCCGGCCGACCAGGTTGCGCAGCTCGGCGACGGAGTGGTTGACCGCCGTCAGGTGCGCCATCGGGGTCAGCGTCGTCTCGGTGGCGATGCGTTCGGTGATCTCCACGGTGCGGCCACGGGTCGACCCGCCAGCGCCGTAGGTGACCGACACGAACGACGGGTGCAGCGGCTCCAGCTCGCGGATCGCCTGCCAGAGCAGCTCGTTGCC
Organism: Actinocatenispora sera; assembly: GCF_018324685.1. Classification (NCBI taxonomy): domain Bacteria; kingdom Bacillati; phylum Actinomycetota; class Actinomycetes; order Micromonosporales; family Micromonosporaceae; genus Actinocatenispora; species Actinocatenispora sera. The sequence goes on from NZ_AP023354.1 coordinate 5,345,500, forward strand.
GCGTTCGGTCTTGGGCGGGAAGAACTCGAACGAGAACGTCGGTGCCGCCACACGCACCAACCGCCCGATGGCGGGATCGCCACCGGGCATCACCGAAGGGGTACCGAGTGCCACCTGGTCACTGTACCGGCCGGCGTACCCGCCGCGCGGCCGTTGCCGTCGGACATGTCGCCGACGCCGGCGCGCACCGCTCGATCGGAGCGGGACGGTCAGGCGGCGCACCGGCTCGATCACGTCGTCGGGCCGGCCGGCGACCGCGGGCCGGTCCCGGTCGGGATACCGTGCACCCAGGCGACCGCCGGTTGCGGCCGCCGTACCAGCAACCGGCGGCTCGGGCCGCCGACGATCGGGGAGCAGCCCAGGTGCCCACGGTGCCCGCCACCACCTCGGCCGCGCTGCGCGCACGCATCGAGGCGGCGCTGCGCGACTTCCTCGCCGCCCAACGCGGGCGCCTCACCACGATCGATCCGCAGCTCGACGACATCTGCGCGGCGGTCGAGGCGTTCGTGCTCGGCGGCGGCAAGCGGCTGCGGCCCACCTTCGCGTACTGGGGCTACCGCGGTGCCGGCGGCGCCGACGACGGCGCGGCGGTCACCGCGTTCGCGTCGCTGGAGCTGCTGCAGGCGTGCGCGCTGATGCACGACGACGTGATGGACTCCTCCGACACCCGGCGCGGCGAGCCGGCCGTGCACCGCCGGTTCGCCACGCTGCACGCCGAGCGCGGGTGGTCCGGTGCGGCGGAAGGTTTCGGTACCGCGGCCGCGATCCTGCTCGGCGATCTGTGCCTGGGCTGGTCGGCCGAGATGTACGACGGGTCCGGGGTGCCGGCGCCGCGGCTGGCCGCCGGCCGCGAGGCGTACCACCTGATGCGTACCGAGGTGATGGCCGGGCAGTACCTGGACGTGCTGGCGCAGGCGGACGTGGCGCACTCGTCCCGGGACCGTGCCGAGCGGGTCGCGCGGTACAAGTCGGCGAAGTACACGGTGGAGCGGCCGCTGCTGCTCGGTGGCCGGCTGGCCGGTGCCGGGTCCGCCACGCTCGCCGCGTACTCGGCGTACGGGCTGCCGCTGGGTGCGGCGTTCCAGCTGCGCGACGACGTGCTCGGGGTGTTCGGCGATCCCGCGCGGACGGGCAAGCCGGCCGGCGACGACCTGCGCGAGGGCAAGCGCACCTACCTGGTGGCCGCCGCGTACGAGGCGACCACCCCGGCCGGCCGCGCGGTGCTCGACGCCCGGCTCGGTGCCGCCGACCTGGACGCCGACGGGGTGGCGCAGCTGCGCGCGCTGATCGTCGAGACCGGTGCGCTGGCCGACACCGAACGCCGCATCGATCAACTCACCGCGGCGGCCCTGGGCTCTCTCGCCGACGCGCCGATCGCGCCGTACCCGGCCGGAGTGCTCGCCGATCTCGCCACCGCCGCCACCGCCCGTACCCGCTGACCCCGGCCACACACGGCCGACCGCCGGTCCGCGCCGCCACCATCCACATCGTGCATCGACCGCTCCCGCCCCGGACAACGCCGAGCGGCCCGCCGGCCGGACGGTGCCCACCCGGCGAGCGCCGCGGGTGAGCGGTGGGCTCAGTCGGCCGCGGCGGCGCGGCGGGCCCGCAGCGCCCGGACCCGGCCGCGGCTGGCGCAGGACGGGGCCGGGCACCACCGGCGGCGCCCGACCGGATCGGCGAACACCGCCTGGCAGTCGTGTTCGGCGCAGATCGACAAGGCGTGCCGGGCCGGACCGGTGAGCTGGTCGGCGGCCTGGTGGGCGATCCGGGCCAGCGCCTCGGTGGTACTGGCCGGCGGCTGCCGGCGCAGCCGGTCGGCCAGGTCCAGCCGGACCCGGTCGGGGTGGCGGTGCAGGAACTCGGCCAGCTCGTCGACCGCCTCGGGGGCCGGTGCGGTGCCGCGCACGGTGGCCAGCGCCAGCGTCCGCAACGTCTCCCGGAGCCGGCATGCCCGGTCGAGGTCTCGCTCGGTGGGCGGCCGGGCCGGGGTCAGTTCGGTACGCGCGAGCCAGTCGGCCAGCCGCGCCACGCTGTCGAGCCGCTCGACGGGGTGTGCGCCGAACGTCTGCCCCGTCGTTGCCAGCAGGTCCAGCCAGGTCGCTCCCCAGCCGAACCGGAACTCCCGCCGATCCGCCACGCCGCCAGCGTAACGCATCAGCCATTACCTGCTAGCGTGTAACGCATCAGACGTTACAAGGAGGAACGATGGCAGCCAGCTTGCGTCCCGCGATGATCGACCGGGACCGGGGACACCGCCTGTGGGAGGTGCTCCAGGACCCGCCGACCCAGCAGGCGGTGCGCGGACTCGACGACCTGGTCCCCGGCTTCGCCGACTGGATCGTCACCAGCCTGTTCGGCGGCACGTACCAGCGAAGCGAGCTGAGCCTGCGCGACCGGCAGCTGATCAACCTCGCCGCGCTGGCCACGCTCGGCGACGTCGACCCGCAGCTGGCCGGGCACGTCCGGACCGGGCTGCGGGTGGGGCTGACCCGGGAACAGATCGTCGAGGTCTTCGTGCACCTCGCGCCCTACATCGGGGTGCCGCGCGCGCTGGCCGCGCTGCGCGTCGTCGGCGCCACCCTCGCCTCGGACGCCGTACCGGCGCGGGACGGCGACCGGTGACCACGGTGCGTACGGTGCTCGGCGACGTCGATCCGGCCCGGCTCGGCACCTGCGACGCGCACGACCACCTGTTCTTCCACAGCCCCGCGCTGCCCGGCCAGGAACTGACCGATCCGGCCGCCGCCGCGGCCGAGCTGCGCGCGTTCGCCGCGGCCGGCGGCGGCTCGGTCGTCCAGTGGTCACCGGTGGGTACCGGCCGCCGGGCCGACGCGCTGATCCGGCTTTCCCGCCGGACCGGGGTGCAGGTGATCGCCGCGACCGGGCTGCACCAGGCCGCGCACACCGACCCCGCCGTGCTCGACCGGGTACGCGGCCGATTGACCGAACTGTTCGTCGCCGAGCTGACCGAGGGCATCCGCGCCGGCGACGACCCGGACGCTGCGCCGCTGCCGGCTCGGGCCGGGTTGATCAAGGTGGCCGGTGACTTCCACGCGCTGGCCGCGCACGCCCGGGCCTCGATGACCGCCGCCGCCGAGGCGCACCACGCCACCGGTGCCCCGATCGCGGTGCACCACGAGGCCGGTACCGCCGCGCCGGAGGTGCTCGACCTGCTGTGCGGGCGGCTGGGCGTACCGGCCGACCGGGTCGTGCTCGGCCACCTCAACCGCTGTCCGGACCTGCGGATGCAGCGCGACGTGGCCGCCTCCGGGGCGTATCTCGCGTTCGACGGGCCCTCCCGGGCCCAGCAGGCCACCGACTGGCGGCTGCTGGACACGCTGACCGAGCTCGCCGCCGCCGGCCACGCCCGGCAGCTACTGGTGGGCGGCGACACCACCACCGCGGCGGCGCGGGCCAGCACCGGCGGCGGGCCGGGCATGCCCTTCCTGCTGCGGGTGTTGCGGCCGCGCATCGAGCACGCGCTCGGCGCGGCGGTCACCGCGGACATCTTCGTCGCCAACCCGGCCCGCGCGTACGCCGTCGACTGGCGGCGGTGACCGCACCGCGGCCGACCCGGTGACCGGGCACGCTGCCGGCCGGCGGCAGTGCCGGGTACACCGGCGCGCAGCCCACGCCCGGCGGTGGTACCACGAGGGCCGCCCTCGGCAGCACCACGAGGGCCGCTCCCGGCGGCGGCGCTACGAGGGCCGCTCCCGGCGGCGGCGCTACGAGGGCCGCTCCCGGCGGCGGTGGGTCAGCGGGCGGCGGGGGCGCCGATCGTGGGCATGCCGAGCAGCACGCCCGGGGTGCTCGGGGTGCGGCCGGCCTCGGCGGCGTCGCCCGCGGCGGTACGCCGGTGCGAGGTCACCGGGCCGTCGGCGACCAGGTGGTGGGGCGCGCCGTAGCTGATGGTGGTGGTGACCACATCGCCGGGCCGGATCCCGTCGGCGCCGGTGAAGTGCACCAGCCGGCCGTCCCGGGCACGCCCGGACAGCCGCCCGGTGGCCTGGTCCTTGCGGCCCTCGCCGACCGCGACCAGCACCTCGACCTCGCGCCCCTCCAGCTTGCGGTTCTCCGCCCAGGAGATCTCGTCCTGCAGCGCGACGAGCCGCTCGTACCGCTCCTGGACGACCGGCTTCGGCACCTGGTCGGCCATCGTCGCGGCCGGGGTGCCGGGCCGGATCGAGTACTGGAAGGTGAACGCGGAGGCGAACCGGGCCTCGGCGACCACGTCGAGGGTGGCCTGGAAGTCCTCCTCGGTCTCGCCGGGGAAGCCGACGATGATGTCGGTGGTGATCGCCGCGTCCGGCATCGCCTCCCGCACCCGGCGCAGGATGTCGAGGTAGCGGCCGGACCGGTAGGAGCGGCGCATCGCCTTGAGCACCGCGTCGGACCCGGACTGCAGCGGCATGTGCAGCTGGTGGCAGACGTTCGGCGTCTCGGCCATCGCGGCGATCACGTCGTCGGTGAAGTCGCGCGGGTGCGGGCTGGTGAACCGGACCCGCTCCAGCCCGTCGATGTCGCCGCAGGCGCGCAGCAGCTTGCCGAACGCCTGCCGGTCGCCGAACTCCACCCCGTAGGAGTTGACGTTCTGGCCGAGCAGCGTCACCTCCAGCACGCCCTGCTCGACCAGCGCTCGTACCTCGGCGAGCACGTCACCGGGCCGGCGGTCGGTCTCCTTGCCGCGCAGCGACGGCACGATGCAGAAGGTGCAGGTGTTGTTGCAGCCGACCGAGATCGACACCCAGCCGGCGTAGGCCGACTCGCGCCTGGCCGGCAGGGTGGAGGGGAACACCTCCAGTGACTCGAGGATCTCCACCTCGGCCGCCTCGTTGTGCCGGGCCCGCTCCAGCAGCGCCGGAAGCGACCCGACGTTGTGGGTACCGAAGACGACGTCGACCCACGGAGCCCGCCGGACGATCTCGCCGCGGTCCTTCTGCGCCAGGCAGCCGCCGACCGCGATCTGCATGCCGGGGTGCGCGTCCTTGGTCGGCCGCAGGTGGCCGAGGTTGCCGTACAGCCGGTTGTCGGCGTTCTCCCGCACCGCGCAGGTGTTGAACACGACCAGGTCCGGCGTGTCCTCGGCCGGCGCCTGGACGTACCCGGCGGATTCCAGCAGGCCGGCGATCCGCTCGGAGTCGTGCACGTTCATCTGGCAGCCGTACGTGCGGACCTGGTACGTGCGGGCGGCGGCTGGGGTGTCCACGGCGATACTCATCTCGACTGCAGCACTCATCTCAATCGACCAGGGTAGCCGCGCGCGGTGCCGCCGATCCCGGCACGTCCACGGCGGCCCGCCAGGATCGAGCGCCGTCGCCCGACAGCGACGGAAAGGGATCATCTGATCACGGAAGGCGACATCGCTCGCCGGACTGCCCCTTTTTGCCCGGTCACCTGACCACAAACAGCGCTCGTTACCTCGCCGTGACACCAGTCACCGCGTGCCGTGTCGGTCGGTACCGTTACAGTTGCCGCCACGGTGCAAGGCAAGCAGACGGAAAACGCCACCCGGGATCGCCGAACCCCCGCACGATTGAGGACGAAGCAGTGGACACCCAGACCGAGGCCACCACTCCCGAGCCGACCGAGCCGCCGCACACCGGTGAGCCGCTGGTCGTGCTGGACGGCGTCAACAAGTGGTTCGGCCCTCTGCATGTGCTTCAGGACATCAACCTGACGGTGCACACCGGCGAGGTCGTCGTGGTGATCGGCCCGTCCGGTTCGGGCAAGTCGACGCTGTGCCGGGCGATCAACCGGCTGGAGCCGATCGACTCCGGCACGATCACCGTCGACGGCTCGGTGTTGCCGGAGGAGGGCAAGGCGCTCGCCCGGCTGCGCAGCGAGGTCGGCATGGTCTTCCAGTCCTTCAACCTGTTCGCGCACAAGACGATCCTGGAGAACGTCACGCTCGGCCCGGTGAAGGTGCGCCGGGAGAAGTCCGACCTCGTGCGTGAGCGGGCGATGGGCCTGCTGGAGCGGGTCGGCGTCGCCAACCAGGCGGAGAAGTACCCCGCCCAGCTGTCCGGTGGCCAGCAGCAGCGGGTGGCGATCGCCCGGGCGCTGGCCATGCAGCCCAAGGTGATGCTGTTCGACGAGCCCACCAGCGCGCTCGACCCGGAAATGATCAACGAGGTGCTGGACGTGATGACCTCGCTGGCGCGCGAGGGCATGACGATGATCGTGGTCACCCACGAGATGGGCTTCGCCCGCCGGGCGGCGAACCGGGTCGTGTTCATGGCCGACGGCCAGATCGTCGAGCAGGCCACCCCGGACGAGTTCTTCACCAACCCGCAGTCCGAGCGGGCCCGCGACTTCCTGTCGAAGATCCTGACGCACTGACGGCGTCGTGGTCGGCGGGGCGACGCACCCGCCGACGGTTCCCGTGACGGTGCGCGACGGCCATGCCGTCGCGCACCTCCCCCATCCAAGAGAGGCACTGATGAAACTGAAGCGACTCCTCGCGGTCGCCGTCATCGGCTCGCTCGCGCTCGGCACCGTCGCCGCGTGCGGTGGCAGCAAGCTCGACGAGAAGACCAAGAAGGACAAGGCCGCCTCCGGGGCCTACACCATCGTCAAGGACCCGAAGTTCCCCGCGGGCTCGACGATGGACAAGATCCACAAGGCCAAGCACATCAAGATCGGCGTCAAGTTCGACCAGCCGGGCATCGGCTACAAGAACCCGACCTCCGGCAAGGTCGAGGGCTACGACATCGAGATCGGCAAGATGATCGCCGGTCAGCTGGGCCTGGACTACAACGACAACAAGCAGGTCGAGTTCGTCGAGACGGTGTCCAAGAACCGGGAGACGTTCCTGGAGAACGGCACCGTCGACCTGGTGATCGCGTCGTACTCGATCACCGACGAGCGCAAGCAGCTGGTCGGGTTCGCCGGTCCGTACTACGAGACCGGTCAGGACATGCTGATCCGCAAGGCGGACAAGGACAAGATCAAGACGCCGGACGACCTGGCCGGTAAGAAGGTCTGCTCGGTGACCGGCTCCACCCCGCTGGCCAACATTGAGAAGAACTACCCGAAGGCCAAGCCGGTCGCGCTGGCGCAGTACTCCGACTGCGTGACCCAGCTGCAGAACTCCACCGTCGACGTGCTGACCACCGACGGTGCGATCCTGCTCGGCTACGCCGCCCAGGACCCCGACCACCTGATGGTCGTGGGCAAGCCGTTCTCCACCGAGAAGTACGGCATCGGCATGAACAAGGACCGCACCGACCTGCGGAAGTGGATCGACGACCGGCTGGACGCGTCCTTCTCCGACGGCAGCTGGAAGAAGGCCTACGACCTGACGCTCGGCAAGTCCGGCTCCGAGGCGCCGAACCCGCCGACCCTCGACCGCTACTGACCGATCGCGGACCGGGCCGGCGCCATGGCGCCGGCCCGGTCCGCGCCACCGTCCCGTGGAGGACACGTGGTTCTCGCCGAAACCGCCGGTGCGTCCACCGGCGGCCTGGAATTCCTGTGGCAACAGCGCGGGGCGTTCTTCAGCGGCCTGCTCGGCACCGTCGAGCTGTCGGTCGTCGCCGGCATCCTCGCCACCATCATCGGGCTGATCGTCGCCGCCATGCGGGTGTCGCCCATCGCGGCGCTGCGGGTGGCCGGTACCGCGTGGTCCGGCTTCTTCCGCAACACCCCGCTGACGCTGGTGTTCCTCGCGACCTCGGTGGTACTGCCGCTGGTCGGCATCCGGTTCGCCTGGGCCGACGCGATCGGCGTCGACACGTTCTTCATCTTCGCCGTGATCGCGCTGTCCACCTACACCTCCTGCTTCGTCGCCGATGCGATCCGGTCCGGCTTCAACGCGGTACCGGTCGGACAGGCCGAGGCGGCCCGCGCGGTGGGCATGACGTTCGGCCAGACGCTGCGGCTGGTGGTGCTGCCGCAGGCGCTGCGGTCCGTGCTGCCGCCCCTGGCCAGCATGTACATCGCGATGATCAAGAACTCCGCGATCGCCGAGTTCTTCAACGTCAGCGAGCTGACCAAGTTCTTCGACGACCAGGTCCGGGACCATCCCGAGCATCTCTACGCCGAGTTCATCGCGGTGGCGGTCGGCTACATCGTGCTGACCCTGCTGGTGTCCGGAGCGTTCAACCTGGCCGAACGGCGACTGGCGGTGTCTCGATGACGAGCGTGCTGTACGACAACCCCGGGCCGGCCGCGCGCCGCCGGATCCGGTTCTGGACCGCGGTGAGCATCGTGGCGCTGGCCGCGGTCGTCGCGTTCGTGATCTGGCAGGTGGCCCGCAAGGGCCAGCTGTCCGCCGCCATGTGGAGCCCGTTCGTCGACTCCGGGCTGTGGCGGCAGCTGTTCGAGTCGCTGTTCGCGACGATCAAGGCGGCGCTGCTGTCGATCGTGCTCGCGCTGGTGCTGGGGGCCATCCTCGCCACCGGCCGACTGTCCGACCGGGGCTGGCTGCGCTGGCCGGCGTTCGTGGTGATCGAGTTCTTCCGCGCCGTGCCGCTGCTGCTGCTGATCCTGTTCGGCCTGTTCACCTGGGGCCCGCCGCTGTCGTTCATCGGTACCGCGATCGGCGCCACCCCGCCGGACGCGTTCGCCGCGCTGGTGGTCGGTCTGACCCTGTACAACGGGTCGGTGCTCGCCGAGGTGTTCCGCGCCGGCATCAACGCGGTACCGCGGGGCCAGTCCGAGGCGGCCTACGCGATCGGCATGCGCAAGACCGCGGTGATGCGGATGATCCTGGCGCCGCAGGCGATCCGGATGATGCTGCCGGCGATCGTCGCGCAGTGCGTGGTGGCGCTGAAGGACTCCGCGCTCGGTTTCATCGTCGGCTACCAGGAGCTGCTGAGCTTCGGCAAGCGGATCTACCAGGGCGGCGCCGACATCTGGGAGCTGCCGCAGCCGCCGGTGGTCACCACGCTGATCGTGGTCGTCGCCATCTACATCGTGATCAACCTGCTGCTGTCCTGGCTGGCCTCCTGGCTGGAGCGGCGGATGTCGCGCTCCCGCAAGCTCGCCGCCGCGCCGCTGACCGCGATGCAGACCGGCGAGGAGCCGGTGGCCGCCGGCCCGCTCGGTGGCGGCGAAGCACCGAAGTAGCACCACACCGCTGCGTACGACTCGGCGCCCCTGTCACCGACAGGGGCGCCAAGTGCCGTCCGGCCCCGGGCCGGGTTGCCGCCGGGCCGGGTCACCGCCGGCCCGGGTGCCGCCGGGCCGGTCGCGGTCAGGCTGCCAGCGCCGGCTCGGCCACCCGCTCGCCGAGCACCTGGGCGTAGATCTCCTCGTACCGCCGCAGGGTCGCCGGCACGGCGTGCTGCTCGACCCGGCGCCGGCCCGCCGCACCCATCCGTACCCGCAGCTGCGGATCGGCGGCGAGCATCCCGAGCCGGGACGCCAGCCCCGCCACGTCGCCCGGCTGGTACAGCCAGCCGTTGTCGCCGTTGCGCACCAGGTGCGGCAGCGCCATCGCATCGGCGGCGACCACCGGGCGACCGGCCGCCATCGCCTCCATCGTCACCAGGCTCTGCAGCTCGGCGATGCCCGGGATGCAGAAGATGTCGGCCCGCTCGTACGCGGCCGGCAGCTCGTCGTCCGGCACGAACCCGCTGAACCGGACCCGGTCGCCGACACCCAGGTCGGCGGCGAGCCGCTGCCACTCGTCCCGGCGCGAGCCGGTACCCACCAGCTCGACGTCGAGCGGCAGCGCCGCCGGCAGCAGCGCGAGTGCCCGGATCAGCTCGTCGACCCGCTTCTCGGCGTCCAGCCGGCCGACGAACAGCACCGTCGGCACTTCCGCGTCCGGCGCCCGGCGGGCCTCGAACCGGTCCAGGTCGATCCCGCAGGAGACCGCCTCGGCGTGCTCGATCCCGTTCTCCTGCAACAGCTCCACCGCCCGCTGGGTCGGCGCGGTGACCGCCACCGCCCGGTGGAACACCCTGGCCGCATCCCGCCAGGCCGCCGACCGGGCCGCATCGTGCAGCACGCCGGGCAGCCGCAGGTAGCCGAACAGGTTCTCCGGCATGAAGTGGTTGGTCGCCACCAGCGGCACCCGGTGCCGGTTCGCGGCCACCGACAACGCCCGGCCGATCAGCATGTGCGACTGGATGTGCACCACGTCCGGCGCCAGCTCCGCGAGCAGGTCGTCGGCCGCGGCGGACGCCTGCCACGGTGGGCAGAACCGGAACGTCGGGTGGAACGGCGTGCGCCGCGCCCGCACCCGGTGCACGAACACACCCTCCATCATGGACACTCCAGCGGCCCCGTCCGGAGACGGCGCCAGCACGTGCACCTCGTGCCCGCGGGCCGCCAACCCCGTCGCCAGCCGGTACGAGAACCGCGCCGCACCGTTGACGTCCGGTACGAACGTGTCCGCACCCACCACGATGCGCCGAGCCGCACTGTCGCCACCGTTCACCGTCTGCTCCCTCGTCCGTGACGGCGCCGTCGCCGTCGTTCGTGATCCGTTCGATCCGCCTGCTCCCGGCACCCCCGCCGGGAGCCCGTGCCCTGCCTTGTCCCCGCGGCTCACCGCGTTCTCGCCTCCGGCCGGCGCCCGATCCCCGGTCGGCGCGGGCGACTGCGACCCGCCCGGCAGCGCGGCCGGCTCTCCGCCGTCGCGCGCCGGTCGCGGGGCCGCATCCGGGTGGAACCTGGCCAGCAGCACCACGCCGCCCGCCGCCACCAGCGCCAACGCCACCTGACCGGCCACCGTCGCCGGCGACATCGCGGCACCCTCGCCCAGCAGCACCGCACCGACCAGTACCGCGAAGAACGGGTCGGCCATGGTCAGGCACGCCACCACCACCGTCGGTGGCCCCGAGGCGTACCCGAGCTGGATCAGCGCGCCGCCGACCAGCAGCGCCACCACCAGCCCGACCAGGACCAGCACCGGTACCGCGCCGATGCCGCCGACCAGCAACCGCTGCACCACCACCCGGGTCGACACCGACACGAACCCGTACGCCAGGCCGCCCGCCGTGGCGAGCGCGAGGCACCGCGCCCGCCCCCGTACCAGCGGCGCCAACGCACCGAGCACCGCGACACCCGCCGCGGCGAGCAGTGCGGTGCGGCCGATGGCCACGTCCGAGATCACGGTGTCCCGGGCCTGCCCCGAGGTGAGCAGGACGAACCCGCCCACCGCCGCGGTCGTCGCACCGATCGCGGTCAACGTCACCCCGCCCGGCCAGCGCCGGGCCGTGACCGCCGACAGCGCCGCAACCAGTACCACCGCGAGCACGCCCAGCGGCTGCACCACGCTCAGCGGCGCCAGCCCCAGCGCGGCCGAGTGCAAACCGGCGCCGACCCCGATCAGCAGCAAGCCGCCGAACCAGCGGCGCTGCCGTACCAACCGGGCGAGCCGGCCGCGGCCCGGGGCGCACGCGGTGCGCACCGCGGCGTGCTGCACGTGCGCGGCCAACGCGTACGCCACCGCGCCGGCCAGCGCGAGCACGATCGCCACCGCGGTCATCGCGCCACCTCCGCCCCGGCCGGGGCGACCGCAGCCGCCGCCGGCACCGGCGTGGCGGGAAGCCCGGTACGGATCAGCCGGGCTGCCACGACGACCACCAGCGCCAGCTCCGGCGCGAGTACCAGCCGCTCGAGCAGTCCCTGGGCCCCCACCAGCACCTCGCCGCCCGGGAACGGCATCCCGAACAGCGGCAGGTAGCTGGTCAGGAACCCGGCGAACAGCCCGATCGACAGCCACGCCAGCCACCGCAGCGGGCGACCCACCGCCCGCCACCGGTCCCGCCGCGAGCCCGCCACCAGGGTCAGCACCGCGACCGGTACCGCACCGAACAGCAGGCCGCCGGCGAGCTTGTGCACCAGGCCGGTCGTGGTCACCGGCGCACCCGTCACGTCGGCCGGGAACAACCCGATCAGCGCCGAACCCAGCGCCGCGGCCGCGACCAGTACCCCGGTCCACCGGCCGGCGGCGCCCGCCACGAGCAACGCCCGTCGCAGCACCATCAGCCCGGCGGCGAGCACCAGCACCGCGACCGGCAGCAGCACCGACCCGAGCGGCGTGAACACGTAGTCGCTGACCATGCCGTGCACCGGGTCCACCCCGGCCGCGGCGTGCAGGTACCCGATCAGCAGGAGGGCGAGCCCCACCAGCGACAGGGACAGCACCGCGGCACCAGGTACCGATCGCACCGTCTCACCCCCGGCCGTGTCCACCGCGGTACCGGCCGCTCCGGCACCGCCAGGTACACGGTCACATCCCGGATCGGCAGGCACACTGCCGCAAGCACCTGAATCGGACCTGGCGGCAGCCGCAGCCGCGGGGTAGGGCTGACCACAGTGCGGGGACTCGACCCCAGCCGGAAGTACGGGTCCGGCGCCGGCCCGGCGCGAACCCACGGCGCCGTCCCGGCGTGCGGGCAGAACGCCGGCCTGGCGTGCGGGCAGAACGCCGGCCTGGCGTGCGGGCAGGGCGCCGGCCTGGCGTGCGGGCAGGGCGCCGGCCTGGCGCGGCGCGAGGAGATCGTCTGGCATACCTACGACCCTCGCGGGCGGGGAGCTTCGGCACATCCGGGGCGCTGCCCCGGTTACCCCCGGTGCCCGACCCCGGAGTGGCGATCCGGGTCATCCCCGATGCCGGCATCGCCGAGACGACCGGCGTCGGCGCCCGCCCCGTTCGAGCGGTCCATGGCCCGCCCGGGACCGGCGTCCGCGCCCGCTCCGTTCGAGCCGTCGATGGCCCGCCCGGGACCGGCGTCCGCGCCCGCTCCGTTCGAGCCGTCGATGGCCCGCCCGGGACCGGCGTCCGCGCCCACTCCGTTCGAGCCGTCGATGGCCCGCCCGGGGGACCGTGCCGCCACGGCGGCAGCCGGCTGGAAGGATCAGCGGGCGATCTCGGTGGCCCGCGACTCGCGCACCACGGTGACCCGGATCTGACCCGGATAGGTCAGCTCCTCCTCGATCTGCTTCGCCACGTCCCGCGCCAGGACCGCGGAGCCGATCTCGTCGACCTCGTCCGGGCGCACCATCACCCGGATCTCCCGGCCGGCCTGCATCGCGAAGACCTTCTCCACGCCGGCCTTGCCGCCGGCGATCTCCTCGATGCGTTCCAACCGCTTCACGTACGCCTCGAGGCTCTCCCGGCGGGCGCCGGGCCGGCCACCGGAGCACGCGTCGGCGGCCTGGGTCAGGACCGCCTCGATGGTCTGCGGTGCCACCTCGTTGTGGTGCGCCTCGATCGCGTGCACCACCACGTCGGCCTCGCCGTACTTGCGGGCCAGGTCGGCGCCGATCAGGGCGTGGCTGCCCTCCACCTCGTGGGTGAGCGCCTTGCCGATGTCGTGCAGGAACGCGCACCGCTTGATCACGCTCGGGTCCAACCGCAGCTCGGCGGCCATGATGCCGGCGATGTGCGCGGTCTCCACCAGGTGCTTCAACACGTTCTGCCCGTAGCTGGTGCGGTAGCGCAGCCGGCCCAGGTGCGCCACCAGCTCCGGATGCAGCTCGGTGATCCCCACCTCGACCAGTGCGTCCTCCGCCGCCCGCAGGCACAGCCGCTCGACCTCCTGGCGGGCGGCGTCGTGCACCTCCTCGATCCGGTGCGGGTGGATCCGACCGTCCAGTACCAGCTTCTCCAGCGTCAACCGGCCGATCTCCCGGCGCACCGGATCGAAGCAGGACAGCAGTACCGCCTCGGGGGTGTCGTCGATGATCAGGTTCACTCCGGTCACCGACTCGAACGCGCGGATGTTGCGGCCCTCGCGGCCGATGATGCGGCCCTTCATCTCGTCCGACGGCAGGTGCAGCACGCTGACCACGCTCTCCGCGGTCTGCTCGCTCGCCACCCGCTGGATCGCGTCGACCACCAGCGCACGAGCCCGCAGCTCCGCGGTCGAGCGGGCGTCCGCCTCGATGTCGCGGACCAGGATGGCCGCCTCCCGCTTGGCGGCGGTCTCGATCGACTCGACCAGCTCGCCCTTCGCCGCCTCCGCGGTCAACCCGGCGACCCGCTCCAGCTCCCGTCGGCGTTCCTGGTCGACCTCGGCCACCGCGGCGGACCGCTCCGCAAGTTCGGTCTCGCCGGCGGCCAGCCGGCGGTCGCGCTCGGCGAGCCGCTCGACCTCCTCGTCCAGCCGGCGTTCCCGCTCGTCGAGCCGCTGCTCCCGCCGCTCCAGCTCGGCCAGCCGCTCCCTGGCCTCGCTCAGCACCCGCTGCTGCTCCTGCTCGCCGGTACGCCGGGCCTGGGCCAACGCCTGCTCGGCATCCTGGTCGGCCTGCCGGCGCGCGCGCTGGCGCAGCTGGTCGGCCTCCTCGCGGGCGGCGACCCGCACCCGCTCGGCCTCGGTACGTGCCGCCGTCGCTTCGGCCTGAGCCGCCACGGTCTGCGCCCGCGCCCGCTCGAGCTCGACGGTCGCCTCGTCGACCGCCACCCGGGCGGAGCGCAGCGCCGCCTCGTGCCGCTCACGCTCCGCGACGACGGCCGGATCCTCCTCCGGCAACACCGCCGGGGGCTGCGGTGCGGCCTGGATCCGTCGCACCAGAACCACGGCCACGACGACCACGACCACCGCCACCACGACGAGCACCAGCGCCACCAGCACCAGCAGGTCGCTCGCGGTCATGGCCGCCTCCCTCCTTCGCGGCCGTGCGAACGCACGGCACCCGGAAAGGAGAGCCCGGCGGCGAGCATGCACGAACGCCAGCGGCGCATCACTGCACCTGCTGGACCCCAGCCAGGACCGGCAGCGCCGGTCACCTGCGTTGCTCCTCGCTCTTGCGACGGTGTGACTTCTCGCCGCCCACGACGGCGTGGCGCTGTCACTCTCGCGACGATATGGCGTTGTGTCGTGCACGCTATGTGCGGGCCCACTGCCCGCGTGGTTCGGACTGCTCCTTTGGTACGGCTGAGGCTAAGTCGCGCCGCGACCCCGGTCAAGGATCCCCACCCGCGCGCTGGGCACGGCAGCCGGCACCTCGGCCGAAGCGACGTCACCGGTGCGGACCGAACCGCAGGTCCCACCGAGAATCGGCGGTTCGCCCGAGGCACCAAGCCGCGACACATCGGGCAGCCGCGACACGCCGATGTCACCCGATCGAGTCGGCCACACACCGGTCACTATCGCCCACCAGCGCCTTCGCCACCCGAGTCATCCGTCGGTCACGGCATCACCGTCACCGACCGCGGGCATCACGATCCGGTTCGTCACCGACCGCGCGCGGCACGCTCCGAGCCGTCGCCGCCGGCAAGGGTGTCCCCGCCGACACTGTCGGCCAAAGCGTCGTTGCCGACACTGTCGGCCAAAGCGTCGTTGCCGACACTGTCGGCCAAAGCGTCGATGTCCACGCCGTCGGAGAAGTCGTCGGCGTCGGGCCGGTCGGCCAGCGCATCGCGCACGGTGCGCACCGCGAGACCGGACGAGTAGCCCTTACGGGCGAGCATGCCGACCAGTCGCCGGAAGGCGACCTCGGCCGGAACCCCGGCCATGGCACGAAGCCGACGGTCGACCAGCGCCCGCGCCGTGGTCGCCTCGGTGTCACCGTCCAGCTCGGTCAGCGCCGAGCCGATCGCCGACGAGTCGACGCCACGTTGACGAAGCTCGCGGGCCAGCGCGCCGCGGGCCAGCCCGCGACCGGTGTGCCGCGAGGTCACCCACGCCTTCGCGAAGGCCTCGTCGTCGATCATGCCGACCTCGCCGTACCGCTCCAGCACGGCGGTCGCATCCTCGTCCGGGATGCCGCGCCGGTGCAGTGCGGTGGCGAGCTCGGCTCGGGTGCGGGGACGCACCGCGAGCAGTCGCAGACAGATGTTTCGCGCCTGCTGTCGCGGATCGGCCGGCGGGGTGGATGCGGCAGCGCCGCGCTCCCCCGCCGTCCGCCGTCGGCGGCCCCGCCCGGGCTGCCGTTCGGTCATCGGCTCAGAAGTCCGCCGCGTCGTCGGCGACGGTCTCGGCCGCGTCGGCGCCCGGCACCGCACCGATGTTCAGCTTCTCCTTGATGCGCTTCTCGACCTCGTTGGCCACGTCCGGGTTGTCCCGCATGAACTGCCGGGCGTTCTCCTTGCCCTGGCCGAGCTGGTCACCCTCGTAGGTGTACCAGGCGCCGGACTTGCGGATGATGCCCTGCTCGACGCCCACGTCGATCAGCGAGCCTTCGCGGCTGATGCCCTTGCCGTACATGATGTCGAACTCGGCCTGCTTGAACGGCGCCGCGACCTTGTTCTTCACCACCTTGACCCGGGTGCGGTTGCCGACCACGTCGCCGGCGTCCTTCAGCGATTCGATCCGGCGCACGTCGAGACGAACCGAGGCGTAGAACTTCAGCGCCTTGCCGCCGGTGGTGGTCTCCGGCGAGCCGAACATCACGCCGATCTTCTCGCGCAGCTGGTTGATGAAGATGGCGGTGGTGCCGGAGCTGTTGAGCGCGCCGGTCACCTTGCGCAGCGCCTGGCTCATCAGCCGGGCCTGCAGGCCGACGTGGCTGTCGCCCATCTCGCCCTCGATCTCGGCGCGCGGCACCAGCGCCGCCACCGAGTCGATCACGACGATGTCGATCGCGCCGGAGCGGATCAGCATGTCCATGATCTCCAGCGCCTGCTCGCCGGTGTCCGGCTGGGACACCAGCAGCGCGTCGGTGTCGACGCCGAGCGCCTTGGCGTACTCCGGGTCGAGTGCGTGCTCGGCGTCGATGAACGCCGCGATGCCGCCGGCCGCCTGGGCGTTGGCCACCACGTGCAGCGCCACGGTCGTCTTGCCGGACGACTCCGGCCCGTAGACCTCGATGATGCGGCCCCGGGGCAGGCCGCCGATGCCGAGCGCGACGTCCAGCGCGATGGACCCGGTGGGTATCGCGGAGATCGGCTGCGCGGTCCGGTCGCCGAGCCGCATCACCGAGCCCTTGCCGAACTGCTTGTCGATCTGGGCGAGCGCCATGTCCAGCGCTTTCGTCCGATCGGAGCTTGCTCCCCCAGTTGCCATGCCTGCCACCCCTACTGCCGCCTTAGCGTTCGATCGCTTGGTCACGGCTGACACGCTAGGCGCCCGGTCTGACAGAAACGACCCGGCGCACCGCGTCTGTGGACAACGACCTACCCTGTGGACAGTACCCGAACGTCTGTTCGAATGCTGCGCGACACGCCCCGCCGAGGTCAGCGAAGCGTGCCGGGCACCCGATCGGCGTACGCCTGGCAGACGGCACGCCACACCGCGGCCGTCTCCTCGCCGCCGGCGAACGCCTGCTCGACGGTGCGCCCGTCGAGTTGTGGCAGCACCTGGTCGGCGGCCACGCTGCGGGCGTAGGCCGAGCCGAAGACGTGCTCCATCCGACGCCAGAAGTCGGTTCGCCGCACCGTGTCCTCCGCAAACGGGTCGTGCCGGGTGGTGGTGGCCTCGACGGTATCCCGCGACACCGGTGGGCTCCCACTCCGCGTCGCGCCACGGCGACCGCCGAGACGCCCACCACTCCGGCGCGGCGCCCCGTCGGGCTCCGACGCCGATCCGACGGCACGGGTCAGGCACCGTACCCGACGGGGCGGTCGGCGACCGCGGCGGCGATCGCGCCGGCCAGCGCGCCGACCTCCGCGACCTCGACACCGCTGATCGTGACCCGCAGCCCGGGCGTGCTGCGCAGCCGGAACGCGGCACCGGGCGCCACCACCCAGCCGGCGTCTCGCAACCGGGTCAGCGGCACGGTCTCGTCGGCCACCGGTACCCACACGTTGATGCCGCTGCGGCCGTGCGCGGTGATGCCGCGGTCGGCCAGCGCGGCGACGAGGCCGTCGCGGCGACGCGCGTACTCGGTACGGGCGGCGGCGACCTGCGCGCCGACCTGCGGGTCGCGCCACAGTTCGAGCACCAGTTGCTGCAGCACGGTGGACACCCAGCCGGCGCCGACCCGCTGCCGGCCGCGCAACCGCCCCACCGTACGGGCGTCGCCGGCGAGCACGGCGAGCCGCAGGTCCGGCCCGTACGGCTTGGAGACCGAGCGCAGGAACGCCCAGCGGTCGGTGGCGCCGGTCAGCGTGGCGAGCGGCGTCTCGGACAGCTCGGCGGCGTGGTCGTCCTCGACCACGAGCACGTCGCCGCGATTCACCAGCAGCGACCGGAGCCGGTCGGCGCGGTCGGCGGTGAGGGTGGCGCCGGTGGGGTTCTGCGCCCGGTTGGTGACCAGCACCGCGCGTACCCCGGCGGCCAGGGCGGCGCGCAGCCCGGCCTCGGTGGGGCCGTCGTCATCGACCGGTACCGGGACCGGCTCCAGCCGCAGCGCGGCGAGCAGGTCGATCAGGTTGGCCCAGCCGGGGTCCTCGACGGCGACCCGGTCGCCGGGGGTGAGCTGGGCGGTGAGAGTGCGTTCGATGCCGTCGAGGGCGCCGCCGGTGACGGCCAGCGCGTCCGCGGGCACCCCGTCGGCGGTCAGCCGGGCGGCGGCGTGGTCGAGCAGGTCGGCCAGCGGCCCGGCGGTGTCGTACCCGTGCCCGGTGCGCCAGGCGGGCTGGTCGGCGAGGCGGGCCAGCGGGGCGGCGAGGGCCGGGAGCAGCCGCGCGTCCGGACCACCGCCGGACAGGTCGCGGGCGCCCGCCGGCAGGTCCAGCCGGTACGCCATCCGGCCGGGCCGGGGTGCGCCGACGGCGGGGCGGGCCCGGACCCGGGTGCCGGCCCGGCCGGCCGTCTCGATCACCGCCCGTTGCCGCAGCTCCCGGTACGCCGCGGCGACGGTGGCCGGGCTGACCTGCAGCTGCGTGGCGAGCGCCCGCACGGTGGGCAACGCGTCGCCGGGCGCGAGCTCGCCGCTGGTGACGGAGCTCTCGATGCTCGCGGCGATGTCCACCGAGGTACTGCCGTGATATTGTGCTGTCACAATCAAGAGATTGTACTAGAACAAAATCGGGAACGCATCGAGGGCGCGCCATGACCTACCCCGCCAGCACGACCACCACCCCCCGCCGGTACCCGGACCGGATGCATCGAGACCACGAGACGGTCCACCAGATCCTCGACGAGGCGCTGCACTGCCACCTCGGCTACGTGGTCGACGGGCTGCCGCGGGTCGTGCCGACCGTGCACGTACGCATCGGGGAGACCGTCTACCTGCACGCCTCCAGCGGTGCCAGCAGCTCGCTCGCGGCCCGCGACGGCGGGCTGCCGGTCACGGTCGCCGCGACGATCCTGGACGGGCTGGTGTTCGCCCGCGCGCAGGCGCACCACTCGGCGCCGTACCGGTCGGTCGTCGCGCACGGGCTGGCCCGGCTGGTGACCGACGAGCGGACCAAGCTCGCGGTGTCCGCGGCGCTGGTCGACAAGCTCGCCGCCGGACGCTCCGCCGAATCGCGGCCGCCCAACCGCCGGGAGCTGGCCAGCGTCGGCATGCTGGCGCTGCCGCTGACCGAGGTCGCGGCGAAGATCCGGCCGGCCACCGTGGGCGACGACGAGGAGGACCTCGGCCTGCCGTACTGGGCGGGAGTACTGCCGCTACGCACCGTCGCCGAGGCCCCGGTGCCGGTCAACGACCGCCCGCTCCCCGCCTACCTGGTCGGCTGGCAGCGCGGCGCCGAGCCGGCCCGGTCACCGTGGCTGACCGCCGAGCCGATCACCGGCGAGCGGGTGCGGCTCGAACCGCTGTCGCTCGACCACGTCGACGACCTGTTCGAGGCGAGTCGCGACCCGCAGGTGTGGCGCTGGCTGACCGCGCCGCAGCCGACCACCCCGGCCGAGATGGCGCGCGAGATCACCCGTGCCCTGACCGCGGCAGCGGCCGGCGACCGGGTGCCGTGGGCGCAGATCGACCTCGCCACCGGCCGGGCGGTCGGCGTGACCAGCTACTATGAGGTGGTGCCGGCGCACCGGCGGCTGGAGATCGGCCACACCTGGCTCGGCTCGGCGTACTGGCGTTCCGGACTGAACACCGAGTCGAAGCTGCTGCTGCTGACCCGGGCGTTCGAGGCGCTCGGGGCACGCCGGGTCGCCTGGCGTACCGACATCGGCAACGAGCGATCCCAGCGGGCCATCGAGCGGCTCGGCGCCACCCGGGAGGGGGTCCTCCGGGCGCACCAGGAGCGGGTCGACGGCAGCCTGCGCGACACCGTGTACTACGCGATGACCGCCGACGAGTGGCCGGCCGCCCGCGACCGGCTCCGCGCCCGCCTCTCCCGGGGCTGACCCGGCCGCAACCGCCCAGGCCGCCGCATTCGGCCCGGACCATGCGGTACGGGGCGATGCCGGCGGGGTGGGCGGGAGCGTCACACCGCCGCGGCAGGATGAAGGGATGGCAGACGAGGAGGCGCTGGCCGGGTTCGGTCCGGCCACCCGGCAGTGGTTCGACGCCGCGTTCGCGGCACCGACCGCGGCGCAGGCCGGTGCGTGGTCGTCGATCCGGTCCGGCGCCAACACGCTGGTGGTCGCACCGACCGGGTCGGGCAAGACGCTCGCCGCGTTCCTCTGGTCGCTGGACCGGCTCGCCGCCGCGCCCGCGACCGAGCCGGCCCGACGGTGCCGGGTGCTCTACGTCAGCCCGCTCAAGGCGCTCGCGGTCGACATCGAGCGCAACCTGCGCGCACCGCTCGCCGGCATCGGCCAGGCCGCCCAGCGGCTCGGCCTGGACCGGCCGGACATCACGGTCGGCATGCGCACCGGCGACACTCCGGCGGCGGAACGACGCAGCTTCGCGCGCACTCCACCCGACATCCTGATCACCACACCGGAGTCGCTGTTCCTGCTGCTGACCTCCGCCGCCCGGGAGTCGCTGCGCGGCGTCGAGACGGTCATCGTCGACGAGGTGCACGCGGTGTGCGCCACCAAGCGCGGCGCGCATCTCGCCCTGTCGCTGGAGCGGCTCGACGCGCTGCTACCGGCCCCGGCGCAGCGGATCGGGCTGTCCGCCACGGTGCGGCCGGTCGACGAGACCGCCCGGTTCCTGGCCGGCAGCCGGCCGGTCGAGGTGGTGGCACCGGCGTCCGGGAAGACCGTCGAGCTGTCGGTGCAGGTACCGGTGGCCGACATGACCGCGCTCGACGAGGTGCCGGCCGACGAGGCCGATCCGTACGATCCGGCGTCGCCGCCGCCGCGCCGACCGTCGATCTGGCCGGCGGTGGAGAGCCGGGTGCTGGACCTGATCCTCGCGCACCGCTCCACCATCGTGTTCGCGAACTCCCGCCGGCTCGCCGAGCGGCTCTGCGCCCGGCTCAACGAGCTGCACGCCGAACGACTCACCGGCACCCCGCCGCCGGACGAGCTCGGCCCGGTCGCCGTCGAGCCGGCCGGGTTCGCCCCGGACACTCGACCGCCCGGCGTCGACGGGCCCGGCGGCGGAGCCGAGGTGGCGGCGCCGCAGCCGATCCTGGCGGGTGGGCCGGCCGAACGGTTCCCGGCCGAGGCGATCGGCGAGTCCGGGGTCGCGGCGGGCGCGGCGGCGGTCATCGCCCGGGCGCACCACGGCTCGGTCTCGCGCGAGGAGCGCAAGCTGATCGAGGAGCAGCTCAAGTCCGGGCAGCTGCCGGCCGTGGTCGCCACCTCCAGCCTCGAGCTGGGCATCGACATGGGCGCGGTCGACCTGGTGGTCCAGGTGGAGGCGCCGCCGAGCGTCGCCTCCGGGCTGCAGCGGGTCGGCCGGGCCGGGCACCAGGTGGGTGCACCGAGCCGTGGCGTGGTGTTCCCGAAGCACCGCGGCGACCTCGCCCCGTGCGCGGTGGTCGCGACCCGGATGCGCGGCGGCGAGATCGAGGAGCTGCACTACCCGCGCAACCCGCTGGACGTGCTGGCGCAGCAGATCGTCGCGATGGTGGCGCTGGACGACTGGACCGTGCCCGACCTCGCCGCGCTGGTGCGCCGGGCGGCACCGTTCGGCGAGCTGCCCGACTCGGCGCTGCACGCGGTGCTGGACATGCTCTCCGGGCGGTACCCGTCGACCGCGTTCGCCGAGCTGCGTCCCCGCCTGGTGTGGGACCGCGCCACCGAGCAGCTGTCCGGCCGGCCCGGCGCGCAGCGGCTCGCGGTGATCTCCGGCGGCACCATCCCCGACCGCGGCCTGTTCGGCGTCTACCTGGCCGGGGCGGAGAAGGCGGCCCGGGTCGGCGAGCTGGACGAGGAGATGGTGTACGAGTCGCGCGTCGGCGACGTGTTCCTGCTCGGCTCGACCAGCTGGCGTATCGAGGACATCACCCCGGACCGGGTTCTGGTCTCCCCCGCGCCGGGCGTGCCGGCCCGGATGCCGTTCTGGAAGGGTGACACGGCCGGCCGGCCGGCCGAGCTGGGTCGGGCGATCGGGGCGTTGCAACGGCAGCTGGCGGGCGCCGGCCCGGCCGAGGCGACCGAGGCGCTGCGGGCTGCCGGGATGGACGAGTGGGCCGCCGGCAACCTGGTGCGCTACGTCGGCGAGCAGCGGGAGATCGCCGGGCACGTGCCGGACGACCGGACGATCGTGGTGGAGCGGTTCCGCGACGAGCTGGGCGACTGGCGGCTGGTCGTGCACTCGGTGTTCGGCGAGCGGGTGAACGCGCCGTGGGCGCTCGCGATCGCCGCCCGGCTGCGCGAGCGGTACGGGCTGGACGCGCAGGCACAGCCGGCGGACGACGGCATCGTGGTGCGGCTGCCGGACACCGCGGACGAGCCGCCCGGCGCCGATCTCGTCGCGTTCGACGCCGACGAGCTGACCCAGCTCGTCCGCGACGTGGTCGGCACCTCGGCGCTGTTCGCGTCCCGGTTCCGGGAGTGCGCGGCGCGGGCGTTGCTGCTGCCGCGGCGCGATCCGCGGCGCCGCCGGCCGTTGTGGCAGCAGCGGCAGCGGGCCGCCCAGCTGCTGGACGTGGCCCGGGAGTACGACGACTTCCCGATCACGCTGGAGGCGGCCCGGGAGTGCCTGCGCGACGTGTTCGACCTGCCGGCGCTGGGCGAGCTGGCGACCGCGATCGCGTCCCGGTCGGTACGGCTGGTGGAGGTGGAGACGCAGCGGCCCTCGCCGTTCGCCCGGTCGCTGCTGTTCGGCTACGTCGGGGCCTTCCTGTACGAGGGGGACGCGCCGCTGGCGGAGCGGCGGGCGGCGGCGCTGGAGCTGGATCCGGTGCTGCTGGCCGAGCTGCTCGGCGCGGCCGAGCTGCGCGAGCTGCTCGACCCGGAGGTGGTCGCGGAGACGGAGCGCCGGTTGCAGTGGCGTACCCCGGACCGGCGGGCCCGCGACGTCGAGGACGCGGCCGAGATCCTCCGGTTGATCGGCGATCTGTCCACTGTGGAGGGCTCGGAACGCGGCATCGACCCGGCGTGGCTCGACGAGCTGGTCGCCGCCCGCCGCGCCATCGTGGTCCGCATCGCCGGGGTCGACCGGGTGCTCGCGATCGAGGATGCCGGCCGGGTCCGGGACGCGCTCGGGGTCGCGCTGCCGGTCGGGGTGCCGGAGGCGTTCACCGAGCCGGTCGCCGATCCGCTCGGTGACCTGCTCTCCCGGTACGCGCGCAGCCACGGGCCGTTCCACCCGGCGAGCTGCGCGGCCCGGTTCGGGCTGGGTGTGGCGGTGGTGGAGCAGGCGCTGCACCGGCTGGCGGCCACCGGGCGGGTGGTGACCGGCGAGTTCACCCCGGGCGGTACCGGCGTGGAGTGGTGCGACGCGGAGGTGCTGCGGATCCTGCGCCGCCGGTCGCTCGCCGCGCTGCGCCGCGAGATCGAGCCGTCCCCGCCGAAGGCGCTCGCCGCGTTCCTGCCGCAGTGGCAGCAGGTCGGCAGCGGCGGGCGCGGGGTCGAGGCGGTCGCCGCCGCGATCGAGCAGCTGGGCGGGGTCGCCATCCCGGCGAGCGCGCTGGAGCGGCTGGTGCTGCCGGCCCGGGTGGCCGACTACACGCCGGCCTACCTCGACCAGCTGTGCTCGTCCGGCGAGGTGGTGTGGGCCGGTGCCGGCGCGCTGCCGTCGTCCGACGGCTACCTGGTGCTCGCGTTCGCCGACACCGCCGAGCTGCTGCTCCCACCACCGGTGCCGGATCTCGCCGTCGGCGAGCTGCACGCCGCGCTGCTGGACGCGCTCGACGGTGGGCAGGCGCTGTTCTTCCGCGACCTGGCCGACCGGGTCGCCACCGCGCTCGGCGCACCGCCGGCCGACGAGGAGCTGACCGCGGCGCTGTGGGACCTGGTCTGGGCCGGATACCTGTCCAACGACACGCCGGCGCCGCTGCGCGCGCTGCTGTCCGGCGGCGGCGCGCACAGGTCGCGCCCCGCCCCGGCCCGCGCCCGGTACCGGCGGGGTGGCCGGTCCGGCATGTCGCTGCGGCGCGGCGGACTGCCGTCGCGGGGTGGGCCGCCGAGCGCCGCCGGCCGGTGGTACCGGCTGCCCGAGCCGGACGCCGACCCGACCCGCCGCGGCGCGGCCCGGGCCGAGGCGTTGCTGGAGCGGCACGGGGTGCTGACCCGCGGCGCGGTCGCCGCCGAGCAGGTGCCGGGCGGTTTCGCCGCGGTGTACCCGGTGCTCGCCGCGCTGGAGGAGCGCGGCGCGGCCCGGCGCGGGTACTTCGTCGAGTCGCTGGGCGCCGCGCAGTTCGCGGTGCCGGGGGCGGTCGACCGGCTGCGCGCGCTCGCCGACCGCTCGTCCGACGTGGACGGCGCCGGCTGGGCCCGTCGCCCCGGTCCGCCCGCGCCGCCGCTGGTGCTCGCGGCCACCGACCCGGCCAACCCGTACGGGGCGGCGCTGGGCTGGCCGACCCGACCGGTCGCCGAGTCCGGTACCGGGCACCGGCCGGGGCGCAAGGCGGGCGCGGTGGTGGTGCTTTCCGCCGGTGATCTCGCGCTGTACGTGGAGCGCGGCGGGCGGACGATTCTGTCCTATGCGGACGACACGGACACGTTGCTCGCCGCGGCCCGGGCGCTCGCCGACGCGGTCCGGTCCGGCGCGCTCGGTGCCCTCGCGGTGCAGCGCGCCGATGGCGAGCCGGTGACCGCGACGCCGCTGTCCGCGGCGCTGACCGAGGCCGGGTTCCGACTCACCCCACGCGGGCTGCGGCTGCGCGCCTGAACCGCACCCGATCAAGTAACCAGTGAAATCGCTATACCGGTTGCACGCACTCGAACGCAACCGGCATACTGCGTTCACTGGTTACCAGCGTGAACCGTCGACCGGTTCGACACGCTGTCCCGCGCACACGTCCACACTGCCGCCGGGCGCAGCGCGCCACCGGCAGAACGCCAGTTCTCCACCCGACGCACGAGGAGGCCCCACGCCATGACCGGCATCGCCCGACTCACCACGATCGTGCTCGACTGCCCCGATCCGCGGGCGCTCGCCGCGTTCTACGCCGAGCTCACCGGCTGGCCGGTCACCGAGACCGACGACGAGTGGGTCGACCTCGCCGACGACGGCGCCGGCGTACGGCTGGCGTTCCAGCGGGTCGACGACTACCGGCCGCCGCAGTGGCCCGGCCAGGACCAGCCGCAGCAGTTCCACCTCGACCTGCACATCGAGCCGGCCGAGGTGCAGGCCGCGCAGGACAAGGTGCTCGGCCTCGGCGCGACGCTGGCCGACACACAGCCCGGCACCAGGTTCCGGGTCTTCCTCGACCCGGCCGGTCACCCGTTCTGCTTCTGCTGGTGACGCCGCCGAGGCTTCGGTCGCCCGGCCGGTGACCCGAGCGACGCCGGCAACGACGTCCCGGCGGTCGGCCGGCGGTGACGGCGATCCCGCCACGGCCCCGCTCGGGACGGCAGCTGGTGTGCCGGGGAACAGCCGCAGCCGATGCCGGCGGACCACCCGGTACCGGCGACGCCGCGGTCGACGTCGACCCGGCTCACGTCGTACGGGAGCCGGGCCGGTGGCGGCTCACAACTTCGCGACCTGTGGCATGACCTCGGCCGCCACCAGGTCCAGATGGTCCAGATCGGACAGGTCGAGCGTCTGCAGGTACATCCGGCTGGCGCCGCGCTCGGCGAACGCGCCGAGCTTGTCGACCAGCTCGTCCGGAGTGCCGGCCAGGCCGTTGGCGCGCAGCTCGGGCAACTCGCGACCGATCGCGGCAGCCCGCTCGCGCAGCTGCGCCTCGGTCCGGCCACAGCACAGCACCTGCGCCGCCGAGTACCGCATCGAGTCCGGGTCGCGGCCGGCCCGCTCGCACGCCGCCCGTACCCCCGCGAACAGCCGGGCGGTGTCGTCCACCCCGGCGAACGGCACGTTGAACTCGTCGGCATAGCGGGCCGCGAGCCGCGGCGTGCGCTTGGCCCCGGAACCGCCGATCAGGACCGGCGGGCGCGGCGACTGGGCCGGCCGGACCAGCGGCGGCGCCTCGGTGAGCTGGTAGTACTCCCCGTCGTAGGAGAACGTCTCGGTGGCCTCCCACAGCCCGGTGATGATCGCGAGCTGCTCGGTGTACCGGTCGAAGCGCTCACGCAGCGACCCGAAGCCCATCCCGTACGCGGTGTGCTCCCGCTCGTACCAGCCGCTGCCCAGGCCCAGCTCGACCCGCCCGCCGGACATCTGGTCCACCTGCGCCACCGCGATCGCGAGCGGCCCGGGCAGCCGGAACGTGGCCGCCGACATCAGCGTGCCGAGCCGGATCGTGGACGTCTCCCGGGCCAGGCCGGCGAGCGTGATCCAGGCGTCGGTCGGCCCCGGCTCCCCCGACACGTCGCCCATCTTCAGGTAGTGGTCGGAACGGAAGAACGCGTCGTAGCCACACTCCTCGGCCCGCTGCGCCACCCGCAGCAGCTCGTCGTAGCTGGCACCCTGCTGGGGCTCGGTGAACACCCGAAGCTGCATGACCCACCCGTCCGTACGGCATCGCAGACCAGCACGACGCTACCCCGAGCGGGTGCCCGGTCGTTGCGGCGTGGTTCACGACGACCGCGCGCCGTATCCTGCGCCCGACGCGAGTCCCCGCGCTGTCCTCGGCCGACGCGACCCGGCACGGGAGGGCGAGCGCCGGCGGCGCCAGCCGAGCATCCCGGCGACCGGCGAGAACGGCATCGCCCTGCACGACGAGATCCGGCTGGAAGGGCAGGTCAGCGCGGCAGGCGACCGGCATCGGTAGGCTGACCGGCGTGACCGACACGGGCGGGTACAGGTGGATCAGCCTCACCACCGACTACGGCACCGTCGACGGATTCGTCGCGGCCTGCAAGGGCGTCGTGGCGACCATCGCACCGGACGTCTCGATACTGGACGTCACCCACCACGTGCCCCCCGGTGACGTGCGCCGCGGCGCTCTGGTGCTCGCGCAGACCCTGCCGTTCCTGCCGCCCGCCGTGCACGTCGGCGTCGTCGACCCCGGCGTCGGTACCGCCCGGCGCGCGGTGGCGATCCGGGTCGGCGGCAGCGTGCTGGTCGGCCCGGACAACGGCCTACTGCCCTGGGCGGCGACGGAGCTGGGCGGCGCCGACCGGGTCGTCGTGCTGGACCGACCCGACTGGCACCTCACCGCGGTGCGGGCCACCTTCCACGGCCGCGACATCTTCGCCCCGGTCGCCGCGCATCTCGCGACCGGCCGCCCGTTCGAGCAGGCCGGTACCCCGATCGACCCGGCGGAGCTGGTCACCCTCACCGACCCGGTCGTGCGCGCCGGCCACGGGTACGTCGAGGTCGAGGTGCTCACCGTGGACCGGTTCGGCAACGTGCAGTTGGCGGCCGGGCCGGAGGTTCTCGCCGAGCTGGGGCCGAAGGTCGCGGTCGCCGTCGCGGCCGGCGCCGCCGCGTTCCAGGTGCGTACCGGCGACACGTTCGGCTCGGTGCCGCCCGGGGTACTGCTGCTCTACCTCGACTCGGCCGACCACGTGACCCTGGCGGTCAACGGCGGCTCGGCGGTGGAGCGGCTCGCGCTCGCCCCCGGCGACGTGATCCGGCTGTCCCCGGCCTGACCCACCGCTCGGTGCCTCCCGGCCGGGAGGGTCGGCCGGCGCCACGCGCGGCCGGCCGTCGCGGCCCGGGCCGGGCCGTCGCGGCGTGCGGCCCGCCCCGCCTCGCGCCGTTCGGCGACCGCGCCGTGCCGGCCGGGCACGAACCGCCGGGTGGCCAGCGGATGCGGGGCGAGCTGGCGGGTGCCGAGCCGTGCGGCCGGTGTCCAGGGCAGCCGGCCCGGCCAGAGGGTGCCGACCAGGCCTCGGCGGGCCAGCACCGGCCAGAACCCGACGCCGACGAACAGGCAGAGCAGGTGGCCGAGCGAGGTGAGGTCCGCGGCCACGGCCAGCGCGCCGCCCGCCGCGGCAGCGGCGAGGCCGAGTATCGGCCAGCGCAGCGTCCGGGGCAGCAGCCCGAGCACCGCGCCGAGGGCGGTCAGCAGCAGGTAGCTCGCTCCGACGTCCAGCCGGCTCAGCGCGGCCGCCGGCATCGCCCCGGTGTGCACCGCGACGGCCACCCCGGCCTCGGTCGCCAGGCTGACCCCGACGTGACCGCCGCCGACCAGCGCCAGCGCCCGCAGCCCGCCGAGCCGGCGCTCCAGCGGAGCGAGCGTCACCGCGAACCCCACCGCGTACGGGAGCCAGGCGCCGTCGGGCAGCCACACGGCCGAACCGATCAGCGCCCGCACCGGATGGCTGGTCAGCTCCACCACGTTGGTACTGGAGGCGGCCAGCAGCCGCGTCGCGTCGTCGGCGCTGAGCGCCCGGAGCAGGATGACGCCCGCCAGCAGCGCCAGCAGGTAGCCGACGGTGACCGGGGTCTCGCGCGGTCCGGGCAGGGCACGCCGCATGGTGCGGATCACCCGGGCCCAGCGTGGGGGGTTCTGCGGCACTGCCACCTCCCGGTGCAGCACGCCTCGGCTGCGACGCACCGACCTGGGAGACGCGGGGCCAGGGGGCGCGGCGGCCGGTGCGCCCGGCCACCGCAACGACTGTCGCCGAGAACCGGACGGGGCGCCAAGTCACGACCCGGACAGCGCGGAACACACCACGCGTGAATCCGGCCACTTCCGGCCGGCGCGAGGCGGGGAGGTCAGCTGGCGGGCTCGCGCAGCTCGGCGAGGCCCGCGGCGAACGCGGCCATCCGATCCGCCGCCTCGGTCAACCGGTACTGCGCGCCGGTGTCCGTGCCTGCGCCACTGGCGGCCGCGGCGGCCGTCGCGGCCGCCAGCCGTTCGTAGGTGGACACACCGTCCGCGAGCTGGCCGGACAGCGTCTGCTTCGCCGCGGCCAGCGTGGGCGCGGCATCCGGGCCGGCAAACCGGGACGCCTTCTCCACCGTGAGCAGCCGATGCGCCAGGTCGCGCAGCGCGCGCTCGCCGTCGGCGGCCTCGGCGAGCGCCTCGTCCACGTACTCGCTGCGGGTGCCGGCGCGGACGTCGTCGAGGGTGCGCACCGCGGTGCCCAGCCGCGCCATCGGGGCCGCCGCGGCCGTCCCGCCGTACTTGCGTCGCTCGGCTCGCCGGCCGACCTCGTCCACCGCGGCCCGTGCGAGCGGGTTGGCCGTGAGCGCCGCTCGCATGGCCTGCCGCACCGCCTCGCCGGCACCGACCTGCGGCCGTTCCGGCGGCAGGGGCTCCGCGGCGAGCGCGTGGTAGTCGCGCCAGCGGAACACCGCGAGCGCCACCGAGACGCCCGCCCCGGCCGCCCAGGCGGCGTCCGGCAGCCCGATCCCCGCGTACGGCGTGAGGACGGCCGCAGCGCCGGTCAGCCCGGCGCCGAGCACCACCCAGCGCCGAAAGGCGCGCCGCAACCTGCCCAGCCGGCGCAGCCGCTGCTCCCGCGTCTCGGCCATCCGGTGCCCTCCCCGACCGGCGTACGCCGCGGGCGACCAGCCCGCCCCGACGTCGGGCGATCTACCGCCCGGGCGTCGCTTCGCGGGCGGTCAGCCCGCCGAGGCGTCCTGGCTGCCGTTCTTGTTCATGTTGGCGCGCAGCTGCTCCAGCCGGGCCACGCCGGCGGTCTGCTCGGCGTCGGCGGCCTGCGTCGAACCGGACTCGACCGCCTTCTGCGCGGGTGCACTGGTCAGCTGCTCGCCGGCCATGCTGGCCCGGATCTGCTCCAGCCGAGCGTTGCCGGCCATGTCCAGGCTGGACTTCTGCACCTCGAGCATCCGGCCCTCGACCGAGTTCTGCGCGAGCTCGGCACGGCCCATCGCGTTGGCGTAGCGGCGCTCGATCTTGTCCCGCACCTCGTCCAGCGACGGGGTGTTGCCCGGCGCGGCGAGGTCGGACATGCTCTGCAGCGAGTTGGCCACCTGCTCCTGCATCTTGGCCTGCTCGAGCTGACTGAGCAGCTTGGTGCGCTCGGCGAGCTTCTGCTTGAGCATCATCGCGTTGTCGTCGACCGCCTTGCGGGCCTGCTGGGCCGCCGCGATCGACTGGTCGTGCAGCGTCTTCAGGTCTTCCATCGACTGCTCGGCGGAGACGAGCTGGGTGGCGAGCACCTGCGCGGTCTGCTCGAACTGCTGCGCCTTGGTCTCGTCGCCGTCGGCGCGCGCCTTGTCGGCCATCACCAGTGCCTGCTTGGCCTGCCCCTGGAACTGCTCGACCTGCGACATCTGCCGGGACAGCTTCATCTCCAGCTGCCGCTGGTTGCCGATGACCGCCGCAGCCTGCTGCGTGAGCGCCTGGTGCTGGTGCTGCGCGTCTTCGATCGCCTGCTGGATCTGCACCTTCGGATCGGCGTACTCGTCGATCTTGGCGCCGAACAGCGCCATCAGGTATCGCCAGCCCTTGACGAACGGGTTCGCCATTGTTCGCGGTCCTCTCTGCGGCTCTAGCAGCGCCGGCCTCGACGCGTTCGTCCCATCGTGTCAGGCGAGTGCGACCGTCGTCACGCCGCCCCCGGCGGGCGATCGCGGAATCCTCGGTAGGAAACCGCCGAAACACCACGATGTCCCCGGTGCCGAAGCGCCCGGACCTCGCTTGCCCTGCGGCACGCCGACCCGACTCCACGCCAACCCGCGCACCAGATCAAGTGTGCCTGAACTCGCCGGCAAGTGAGAGACCCGAAGCCGCTTTATCCGCAATGCCCGGGACACTTCAGGGGCGCCCCTGAGACCGGCGGCTCAGGCCGCGCACACCACTTCACGTGCCGGGCGCCGCGGCGCCGGACCGACCGAGCGAGCCAGCGTGGGCCGCCCACGCATCGCCACCGAGTTGGTCACCGCGCCCGGCGGCACCGCACCGGCGGGCACCGCACCCGCCGGGACCGGCTCGGCGGGCGCCGGATCGGCCGTTCCGGGCTGGTCGGCACCGACCGGGGCAAGCACCCCGGCCATCTCCTCGGCCAGCGCGACCGTGTCGCTCACCTCGCGCAGCACGTCGGACAGTTGCACTCCGAGTGCCTCGCAGATCGAGCCCAACAGCTCGCTGGAGGCCTCTTTCTGACCGCGTTCCAGCTCGGACAGGTAACCCAGGCTCACCTTGGCCTCGGTCGACACGTCCCGAAGCGTGCGGCGCTGGTCCAACCGCCGTTCACGCAGCGTGTCACCCAGGACCCTGCGCAGCAGGACCATCGCACACCTCCTCCGGCGACCGACACCACTCGGCCCGACCGTGGCCCGAGGGCGTCGCACCCGGACCGGGATGTTCGCCACGGTACCGCGCCGAGCCGACACCGACACCGTGCCCCACGACGTGATGCAACACAGTACCGCGGGATGATCTTCCCGAACGAGGTACGCAACCGGGCCGGATCACGCTGCCGGCAGCGACCGCAGCAGCAGATCCAGCGCGGCGGCGACGGTCCCGGAACGCACGGCGGCCCGATCACCAGGCAGGGCGAGCCGCTCGGCCAGCAGCACCTCCGGGCCGGCCAGGCCGACGTAGACGGTGCCCGCCGGCTGCCCGCCGTGCGGCTGTGGCCCGGCCACGCCGGTGGTCGCCAACGCCCAGGTGGCGCCGCAGCGCTCGCGAGCGCCGCGGGCGAGCTGCCGGGCCACCTCGGGGTGCACCGGGCCGTGTTCGGCCAGCAGCCGCTCGTCCACGCCGGCGAGCGACGCCTTCAGGTCCACCGCGTACACGATCAGGCCGCCACGCAGCACCGCACTGGCGCCCGGCACGTCGGCGACCGTACCGGCGAGCTGGCCGGCGGTCAGCGACTCGGCCGTGGCGAGCGTCTCACCTCGCCGGGCCAGCTCGGTGACCACCTCCGCCGGTGCGGTCACGACCGGTCGGCGGCGCCGCGACGTAGCGCGAGCGCGCGGAACAGGTAGTCGATGCCGGTGCCGACGGTGACCAGCAGCGCGGCCAGCATGATCCAGAAGCCGACGGCCGACACCGGATCGGGCCACGGGGCGAGATACCAGGCGATACCGAGGATCTGCAGTACCGTCTTGAGCTTGCCGCCCCGGCTGGCTGCGATCACGCCGTGCCGCAGCACCCAGAACCGCAGGAGGGTGACCCCGGCCTCCCGGAACAGGATCAGCCCGGTCATCCACCACGGCAGCCCCGCGTACACCGACAGCACCAGCAGCGCGGTACCGGTCAGTGCCTTGTCCGCGATCGGGTCGGCGACCTTGCCGAACGGGGTGACGAGATTGCGCGCGCGGGCCAGCCAGCCGTCCGCGAAGTCGGTCACCGAGGCGACGCAGAACACCACGCAGGCGAGGATCCGCCAGTCGGCGGCGATCAGGCCGGAGGAGACCGAGATCCATACGAACACCGGCACGAGCACCAGCCGCAGCGCGGTCAGCGCGTTGGCCGGGTTCACCAGCGGTGCGGTGGGTGGCGGCGGCTCCCGCCGGGCCGGTGGTACGGCCCGGCCGGGCGCGCTCGATGCGGCCTCAGTCACGGCCACCACTCTGCCCTCCGGCGGCCGCCGGGTCGAGTACCCGCTCGACCACCGCGGTCAGATCGACCCCGATGGTGCCGGTCACCCGGGCCCGGACGAGATCACCGGGACGCAGCGTCGCGGGGTCCACGGAGCCGCCCGCCAGCAGCGCGGTGCTCCCGTCGACCTCCGGCGCCTGGTGCGCCGCCCGGCCCTCGACCTCGTCGCCGTCGGTGCGGTCGACCAGCACCTCGACCACGCTGTCGAGCCGGTCCTCGGCGCGCTGCGCGACCAGTTCGTCGACCAGCGCGGAGATCCGGTTGACCCGGGCGTCCAC
The DNA here is from genome assembly GCF_018324685.1 of Actinocatenispora sera. Classification (NCBI taxonomy): domain Bacteria; kingdom Bacillati; phylum Actinomycetota; class Actinomycetes; order Micromonosporales; family Micromonosporaceae; genus Actinocatenispora; species Actinocatenispora sera. Next base: position 5,378,395 of record NZ_AP023354.1, read on the forward strand.
CTCGTCGGTGGGCACCTTGTCGGGCAGCCCGACCGCCTCGGTGCCCTCCTCGTCGCTGTAGCCGAACACCCCGATCGCGTCCAGGTCCGCGCCGGTCAGGAACCGCTCCAGCTCGGCGACGTCGGCCTCGGTCTCCCCCGGGAACCCGACGATCACGTTGGTTCGGGCGCCCAGCTCGGGCGCGATCTTGCGGGCCGAGGCGAGCAGGTCCCAGAACCGCTCGGTGGAGCCGAACCGGCGCATCCGGCGCAGCAGCGGCTCGCTCGCGTGCTGGAACGACAGGTCGAAGTAGGGCGCGACGCCGGGCGTGCCGGCGAGCACCTCGACCAGGCCGGGACGCATCTCGGCCGGCTGCAGGTAGCTGGCCCGCACCCGCACGATGCCCGGCACCGCGGCGAGCTGCGGCAGCAGCTTCTCCAGGGCCCGCGGATCGCCGAGATCCTTGCCGTACGACGAGGAGTTCTCGCTGACCAGCACCAGCTCCCGGACGCCCTGCCCGGCCAACCATTCCGCCTCGGCCAGCACCTCGTCCGGGGTACGCGACAGGTACGCGCCGCGAAACGACGGGATGGCGCAGAACGCGCAGCGCCGGTCGCAGCCGGAGGCGAGCTTCAGCGAGGCGACCGGGCCGTCGTCGAGCCGGAAGCGCAGCACCTTCAGGTGCGCCGGGGCGTGCTCGTCGACGTCACCGTGGCCGGGCACCGGCGCCGGATGCGCGTGCCGCTCGACCGGGGTGATGGGCAGCAGGGTGCGCCGGTCCCGGGGCTCGTGCGCGGTCAGCGAACCGCCGGCGAGCACGGTGCGCAGTCGGTCGGAGATGTCCGGATAGTCGTCGAAGCCGAGCACCGCGTCGGCCTCGGGCAGGCTGTCCGCAAGCTGCTTCCCGTACCGCTCGGCCATGCAGCCGGCGGCCACCACCTTGGCGCCGTTCTCCCCCGCGTCCAGCAGCGTCTCGATCGAGTCCTGCTTGGCCTGTTCGATGAAGCCGCAGGTGTTGACGAGGACCACGTCGGCGTCGGCGCTGTCGCCGGTCACCTGCCAGCCGTCCGCGGCGAGGCGGGCGGCGAGCTCCTCGGAGTCGACCTCGTTACGGGCGCACCCGAGGGTGAGCATGGCGACACGGCGGGGGGATTCGGCGGCTGACACGTACCGAGCGTACCGACCGATCCTGGGTGCCAGCGCAGACACCGCCCCGCGGCGGCGGCAGGTCGGTGAAGTTTGCCACCGATGATCGTCGCCTCGACGACACACGGCTAGCCTGGGCGACGAACGGTGGATCTGCCACCGGTCCCGGACGAGCAGCGCGACGTACCCGGCCCAGCAAAGACGCCGCGCCACCTACCATGACCGACATTTTGCAGATCGTGGGCGCTGTTCTGGTGCTCGCCGGATTCTTCGCCAGCCAGATCGGCGCCGTCGACGCCCGCTCACTGGCCTACCTGATCGTCAACGCGCTCGGCTCCGGAGTGCTCGCCGTGCTCGCACTGCTGGGGCACGAATGGGGCTTCCTGCTGCTCGAGGGCGTCTGGTGCCTGGTCGCGCTCGCCTCCCTGCTCGGGGTGCTCGGCCGGGCCCGACGGCAGCGCCCGCACCTGCTGCGGGCCGGACACCGCTCCGCACCCACCGACTGAGCCGGCGCGGCCGGGCGGTCGACGGTCCGGATCTCCGGGTCGTCGGCGGGCTCCGGCCTCGCGGCTCATTCGATGTTCAGCGCCGACACCAGCCACCGATCGTGCGGCCGTACCAGCGAGAGTCGGATCCGGTAGTGCACCGTCCTACCCTTCGGTGTGCTGGTGTTGCGCACCGTGGCATCGGCCGCGACCAGAACGGTTGCCGCCGTCGAACCGGCCTGCGTCGGCGCGACGCCGAGCACCTTCCCGGTCTGTTGCACGTGGTTCTGCACGATCCCGCTGCGCAACTGCGTCCGGCGCGCCTGGTACTGCGCGCGGAACTTCCCGGTGCTCAGGTCGAGCATCCGCTTCAGGTCGGCGTCGACGTGATCCGCGCTCACGTTCAGGAACACCAGCGTCGCGGTACGGGCGGCCTTCGTCGCCGCCGGCACGTACGCGGCGCGGCCGGCGGCGGTGCGCGTCCCGGCGAGGCCCACGAGTAGGGCGAGGGTCAGCAACAACGCCAACCCCAGCGCGCCGATCGCGATCAACCAGCCGACCGGGCGCCGGTGGGGCGCGGGCACGGTGGTCACAGCGACTCCAGCTTCTCGATCCGCCAACCGTCGCCGGTACGGCGCATGACCAGCCGAACCCGGATCTGATCGAGCCTGGCTTCGGTACTGGTGCGGTTGGTGCTGTGCAGGTCCACGTAGGCCAGCAACGTCACGGTGTCGGTAGCGGACGACACGACGCCGATCTCCTTCGCCTGGGCGGAGACCATCGCGTGCCGCTCGGAGATGTCCTTGCGCAGCCTCGTCATGGTCTTGGTGTAGTTCGCCCGCATCGACCCGGTGCACCACTTGCGGGCGGCCGCCACGTCGGCGTCGAGCGACCGGTAGTCGTAGCCGAGTACTGCCGGGACCGCCTTGCTCGCCGTGGCGGTGGCGGCCTGCACCGAAGCGTCCGGCCAGCTGGTGGGCGGCGACGAGGTCAACCGGTCGACCCCGAGCACCGCGGTCGTGCCGCCGGCCGCCAGCAGCAGCACGGCCAGCACCAGCACGGCCATCAGGTACCCGATCCGGCGTCTGGCCGCCGGCGGGGCCGCACCCCACGCCGGTGGTTGCGGTGGCAACGCGCCGGCCGGCGGCGGCGGTACCCGCAGCGCACCCTCGGCGACCACCAGCTCCGGTTGCTCCAACACCACCGGGGCGATGCCGAGCCGCTCGTGCAGCAGGGCGGCGAGCATCGGCACCCGGCTGGCCCCGCCGACCAGGAAGACACCGGTCAGCTGCGGTGCCGACAGGCCCGCGTCGGCGATCGAGCCAGCCAGCAGTTCGACCACCCGGTCGAGCCGGGGCCGCGCCACCTCTTCGAACTCGCCGCGGGTCAGGTGCAGCGCCGCTGCACCGGGCACGTGCACCGGCGCCGACGACAGCCGGGACAGCGCCTCCTTCGCGCCGCGCACGTCGTCCCAGAACAACCAGCGGTCCCGGTGGTCCTCCGGCGAGGACGGCTCGGTCAGCCTCATCCACGGCGCCGCGCCTTCGACGACCGCGGGCCGATCGTCGGAGGCGGCCCCTTCGGTGGACCCGGTCGGCGGCCCGGACGCCGGCGTGCCGGTCCGGTCGGCCTCGACCGGCGCCAGCGCGTCGGCCTCGACCGGTGCCGGCGCGTCGGCGTCGACCGGTGCCGGCGCGTCGGCGTCGACCGGTGCCGGCGCGTCGGGCAGCATCGTGCCGATCCGGTCGACCAGCGCGGCATCCAGGTCGAGACCGCCGAGGTCGGCCAGACCGGCCGTGGCGAGCACCTGGTAACCGCCCGGAGCCAGCCGGACCAGCGCGGCGTCGGTGGTGCCCGCGCCGACGTCGAGCACGGCGAGAACGCCATCCGCGGGCAGGGTCGACGCGAGCACCGCGGTGAAGTACGCGGCGGCGGCCACCGGCTCCGGCAGCAGCGCGGCGACCGTCAAGCCGGCCCGCGCGGCCGCCGTGGCGAGCCGGTCGCGGCGGGGCGCGCCCCAGTCGGCCGGATGGGTCAGTACGACCGGCGGCAGTTCGCCGGCCACCCGGACCGCTTCGTCGGCCACCCGGCGCAGCACGGCGGCGAGCAACTCGACCACCGGCACCGAAACGCCGAGCAGCACCGTCTCCTCGTCGATGCGGCGCTTGGGATTCGGTTCGTACCGCCCGGGATCGGCGCGGCCGGCGCGCACCGCGTCGCGACCGACCGAGGGCACGCCGGCGGCGTCGACGAACGCCGCGGACGGCAGCAACTCGGCGCCGTCGAACAGCAGTGGCCGGGTGTGGCCGTCCGGCCATCGCAACACCGCGACAGTGTTCGAGGTGCCCAGATCCACCCCGAGTAGGAACGCGCCCGCCATGTCCCTCCCTGTGCCGCAATCCGGCACAGCCTAGGACATCGACGCCACCGTGCGGTCAGCCGTTCTCGCCGCGGATGCTGGCCAGCATGTCCTCCAGCTCGTCCGGCTTGATCAGCACGTCGCGCGCCTTCGAGCCCTCCGACGGGCCGACGACGCCGCGGGTCTCCATCAGGTCCATCAGCCGGCCGGCCTTGGCGAACCCGACGCGCAGCTTGCGCTGCAGCATCGAGGTCGAGCCGAACTGCGAGGTCACCACCAGCTCGGCCGCCTGCAACAGCAGGTCGAGGTCGTCGCCGATGTCCTCGTCGATCTTCTTCTTGCTCTCCTGGGCGACCGTCAGCACGTCGTCGCGGAACTCCGGCTGCCGCTGCTCGATGCAGTACTTGACCAGGTCGTGGATCTCCGGCTCGGTGACCCAGGCGCCCTGCAACCGGACCGGCTTGCTCGCGCCCATCGGCAGGAACAGCCCGTCGCCGCGGCCGATCAGCTTCTCCGCGCCGGGCTGGTCCAGGATGACCCGGGAGTCGCCCAGCGACGAGGTGGAGAACGCCAGCCGAGACGGCACGTTCGCCTTGATCAGGCCGGTGACCACGTCGACGCTCGGCCGCTGGGTGGCGAGTACCAGGTGGATGCCGGCGGCGCGGGCGAGCTGGGTGATGCGCACGATCGCGTCCTCCACGTCGCGCGGCGCCACCATCATCAGGTCGGCCAGCTCGTCCACGATCACCAGCAGGTACGGATAGGGCCGGTACTCGCGCTCGCTGCCGGGCGGCGCGGTGATCTCGCCCTTGAGCACCTTGCGGTTGAAGTCGTCGACGTGCCGCACCCCGGCCGCGGCCAGGTCGTCGTAGCGCATGTCCATCTCGCGGACCACCCAGGCAAGCGCGTCCGCCGCCTTCTTCGGGTTGGTCACGATCGGCGTCACCAGGTGCGGGATGCCCTCGTAGCTGGTCAGCTCGACCCGCTTCGGATCGACCAGCAACAGCCGCACCTGGTCCGGCGTGGCCCGCGCCAGGATCGACACCAGCAGCGAGTTGATGCAGGACGACTTGCCGGAACCGGTGGCGCCGGCGACCAGGAGGTGCGGCATCTTGGTCAGGTTGGCCACCACGTTGCGGCCCTCGATGTCCTTGCCCAGCGCCACCACCATCGGATGCGGATCGGCGGCGGCCTCGGCGCTGCGCAGCACGTCGCCGAGGACCACGTCCTCCCGGTCGGTGTTCGGGATCTCCACGCCGACCGCGGACTTGCCCGGGATCGGGCTGATGATCCGCACGTCCGGGCTCTTCACCGCGTAGGCGATGTTGCGCGACAGCTGGGTGATCCGCTCGACCTTCACCCCCGAGCCGAGCTCGATCTCGTACCGGGTGACCGTCGGGCCACGGGTGAACCCGGTCACCGCGGCGTCCACGTTGAACTGCTCGAAGACGCCCTGCAGCGCGGCGATCGCGTCGTCGTTGGCCCGGCTGCGGGTCTTGCCGGGGCCGCCCTTGCGCAGCAGTTCCGGTGGCGGCAGCCGGTAGTCGCCCTCCGCCGCGCTGAGCACCGGCTGCTCCACCTTCGGCGGTGGCAGTGGACCGTGCTCCGGCGGGGTCAGCTTCTTGCGCGGCTTGCGCTGGACCGGCAGCTCCGGCTCGTCGGCGGCCTCCTCGCCCGCCGGCGACACCGTGGCCGGGTCCTCGGCCCGGCTGCCCTGCCGGCGCCGGGACGGTCGGCGCAGCCGCACCGGCGGCCCGGAGACCTCGTCCGCCTCGTCCGCGTCGTCCTCGGCGGGCGCCGCGGCCCGGCCCAGGGCGAGATCACGCAGCCGGCGGAACCGCTCCGGGATCCGGTTCAGCGGGGTCGCGGTCACCACCAACAAGCCGAACAGCAACAGCAGGACCAGCAGCGGTACCGCCACCCACGAGGTCACCGCGCGAGCCAGCAGGCCGCCGACCAGGTCGCCGACGATGCCACCGGCGTACGCCCGCCCGTCCGCGGTACCCGGACCCCCGCGGAACAGGTGCAGCAGCCCCAACGCGGCGAGCAGCAGCGCGCTCCAGCCGACCAGGTGCCGGCCACGGTGCGCCGGGTCGGGGGCCTGGCGCAGCACCCGGACGGCGGCGAAGGCCAGCAGTACCGGCAGCGCCGCGGCGGCCGCGCCGACCACCCAGCGCACCGCGTACGCCACCCAGGAGCCGACCGGGCCGGCGGCGTGGAACCAGACCGCGACGGCCAGCACGATACCGAACGCCAGCAGGGCGAGGCCGAGGCCGTCGCGCCGGTGCGCCGGGTCCAGCTCACGCGCGGTGGCGGCCTGCCGACCGACCGCCCGGGCGAGGAACCCGACCCCACGGGCCAGGCCGCCGAACGCGCCGCTCGCGACCCGCGCCGACGCCGACCGCTTCGGCTTGCGCCGAGCGGGGCGCCGGGCGGGGCTGCGGCGCGGGGTGGCACGGCTAGCCGTACCCGTCTTCTTCTTCGCCGAGGTGCGGGCACGGCTCGTGGCAGACGTGCGGCCAGCCATGACCGCCACGCTAGCCGGAACCGAACGCAAACCCCCGGTCCGACACGGCCGGTGACAGAATTCCCTGGTCGGCCCGGGGGCTCAGCCGCTACGCCGGCCGGACCGGCGCTGCCAGGCCGGGCGCCACCAGCGCAGCGCCACCAGCACCCAGGAGACGAGTACCACCGTGCCGAGCAGTACCTGGGCGAGCGTCTCGGCGCCGCTGGGGTAGAGCACCCCGCGCACGTAACTGGCCAGGAAGCCACCGGTCAGCGGCGGCAGCCCGGCGGCATGCCGGGCGGCGTCCTGCGCGGCGGTCAGCGGGCAGGACAGGTGGCCCGCGACCACCACGACCGCCCACCCGGCGGCGAGCAGGTGCAGCACGAGCGTGCGCGGCCGGCGGATCGCGACGAAACCGCCGAGCAGCAGGTACGCCAGGTAGCCGAAGTGCACGGCGACCAGCGCCCAGCCGAGCCATCGATAGCCCATGGCCGCAGCGTATGCCCGTTTTCACTGGCCGGGACGTTTCGGCGGGCAGCCCGCCGGCCAGGTAGCCTGCGGCTCATGCGTATCGGGATTGTCGGAGCAACAGGCCAGGTCGGCGGCGTGATGCGCCGCATCCTCGCGGAGCGCGAGTTCCCCGCGGACGAGCTGCGGCTGTTCGCCTCGGCGCGGTCGGCGGGGCGCACGCTGCCCTGGCGGGACGGCGAGGTGACGGTCGAGGACGCCGCGGCCGCGGACTTCCGCGGGTTGGACATCGTGTTGTTCTCCGCCGGCAAGGGCACGTCCAAGACGCTCGCGCCGAAGGTCGCCGCGTCCGGCGCCGTGGTCGTCGACAACTCGTCGGCGTGGCGGATGGACCCGGACGTACCGCTGGTGGTGGCCGAGGTGAACCCGCGGGCGCTGGCGAACCGGCCGCGCGGCATCGTCGCCAACCCGAACTGCACCACGATGGCCGCGATGCCGGTGCTGCGGCCGCTGCACGACGAGGCCGGGTTGACCAGCCTGGTGGTCGCCACGTACCAGGCGGTGTCCGGTTCCGGTCTGGCCGGCGTGGCCGAACTCGACGAGCAGGCCAGGAAGGTCGTCGACGGCGCGGCCGGACTCACCTTCGACGGCGCGGCGGTGCAGTTCCCGACGCCGGAGAAGTTCGTCCGACCGATCGCGTTCAACGTGCTGCCGTACGCCGGATCGCTGGTCGACGACGGGCTGGGCGAGACCGACGAGGAACAGAAGCTGCGCAACGAGAGCCGCAAGATCCTGGCGATCCCGGACCTGAAGGTGTCCGGTACCTGCGTCCGGGTGCCGGTGTTCACCGGGCACTCGCTGCAGGTCAACGCCCGGTTCGCGGCGCCGCTGAGCGTCGAGAAGGCGCGCGAGCTGCTGGCCGACGCGCCCGGGGTCGCGCTGTCGGACGTCCCGACGCCGCTGCAGGCGGCCGGCCAGGACCCGACGTTCGTGGGCCGGATCCGGCCGGACGAGACGGTCGACAACGGCCTCGCACTGTTCCTGTCCAACGACAACCTGCGCAAGGGCGCGGCGCTCAACGCGGTCCAGATCGCCGAGCTGCTCTGCGCGTAGCCCTGAGCCAATCGCCGCGCAGCCCTGCGCCATTTGGCGCGCAGCGCTGAGCCCATCTGGCGCGCAGCGCTGAGCCCATCTGGCGCGCAGCGCGGGGCGGCTCGGTGCGGCACGAAACAGGCCCCGGCCGGGTGGCCGGGGCCTGTTTCGTGCCACCCTGTGACTTACATCGTAAGGTATTGCCGCCGCAGCCGAGGCCGGCCACCCTGTTCCTTACGGCGTAAGTCAGATCAGGGAGGCCCTCATGACCAGCACCGAACAGCTCGCCCGCCGCTTCGTCGAGACGATCAACGAGCGCGACTTCGACGCGCTCGACGCGTTGCTGTCCCCCGACCTCGTCGCACCGCCGCTGGTGGTGGACGCGCCGGCCGAGTCGTTTCGGACCGGGCTGGAGATGGCCGTCGCGTCGTTCCCCGACGTGCGGCTCGACCTCGACGACCTGCTCGTCGCCGGCGACCGGGCCGCGCTGCTGCTGCGCATCTCGGCGACCAACACCGGCCCGTACCGGCGGGGCGCGGCCACCGGTCAGCGGGCCAGCTGGCCGGCGGTGTTCGTGCTCCGGTTCGCTGGCGGGCAGCTCACCGAGCTGGGCGGGGTCTCCGAACGGTTCGGCTGCCTACAGCAGTTCGGGCTGATCGGCTCCGACGACGAGATCGCCGCGGCCGCACCGGACGACCCGAACGCCGGGCGCTACCTGGTGGTCGACTCGGTCGCGCTGGACGCTGCCGCCGACCCGGACCGGGCGCTCGAGCTGTTGCGGCACCGGCGGACCGGCCCGGCCGGCGCGCGCGTGTACACCGCCCGGCACGTCGACGACCCGCGCCGGCTGATCCGGTACGCACACCTCGCCGGTTCGCGCGAGCAGGTGTCGGCCCGGGTCGCCGCCGCCGGGCCCGCAGCCACCGGTACTAGCATCGCCACCTACCGGGTGGTCGCCATCGACGACCTGCCCTGAGCGACGAGGAGCATGGCGTGGCCGGTAGTGCGTCCCGTCGGCGCGCCGGGCTGAGCCGCGACCGGGTGTTCGAGGCCGCGCTGCGGATCGCCGACGCCGAAGGCGTCGAGGCGCTGTCGATGCGCCGGCTCGGCCGGGAACTCGGCGTCGAGGCGATGTCGCTGTACCACCACGTGCCGGACAAGGCAGCCATCGTCGCCGGGCTGGCCGGCCGGGTGTTCGCGGAGGTCACCGTCCCGACTGCCGATCCGGCGGCGGACTGGCGCACGGTGCTCGGCCGCCTGCTGTGGTCGCTGCGCGGCACGCTGCTGCGGCACCCCGGCGCGCTGCCGGCCGTGGCCACCCACGAGGTGACGGCCGGCCCGGGGCTTGCGCTGTACGAGGCGGCGATGCGGCTGCTACACGACGCCGGGTTCGACCTGGCGCGGGCCAACTACGCGCTGAACAACCTGGTCACCTACACGATCGGGCACTGCCTGGCGATGGCCGGGCGACCGCCGCTCGGGGTTGCCGAACCGACCGCGGCGCAGCGACGCGAGACCGCCGCCGCGCTGGATCCCGACCGGTACCCGACCGTGGCCGCGTGGCTCGCACAGCTCGGCGACACCGGCTACGACGCGGACGCGCTGTACGAGCAGGGCCTGACCGCGCTGCTCGACGGTCTCGCCGAGCCGCACGGCCACGGCTGAGGCCCGCGGTGTCGCGGTCCCGCCGCCCGGTCAGTGCCGGCGGCGGTGCCGCAGGTCGACCGCCGCCGCGGCCAGCACGGCGACACCGGTCAGCGCGAACGGCAGTACCCCGGCGGCCAGCCGGGCGGTCGTCACCAGCAGCGCGGACACCGCCGCCCCGGCCAGCATCGCCGCCACCAGCAACACCAGCCGGGGCAGCCCCCGGCCCGCTGCGCCACCGGTGATCCGGCTGACCACCGTGGTCAGCGTGCTGGTCAGGTAGGTGGTGGACCCGGCCGGCAGGGCGAGCGCCTGCACCGCGCGGGCCTGGAAGCCCATCGCCACCGCGGACACCGCGACGAGCACCCCCGCGCCGATCCCGGTGGGCCGGCCGTCGGCGACCAGCCAGCCGACGAACAGCAGCAGTTGCAACACCGCCTGCACGCCGAGCGCGTGCGTGACCCGTACCGGCCAGGGGTCGAGGTCGGTGGCCCTGGTGCGACCGAGAAACCGGGTGCACACCGCCACGCCGACCACGTACCCCGCGAGCGACACCACCGAGCGCACCGCGGCGGCGCCGGAGCCGGTACCGGCCGCGATGCCCAGCAGCGCCAGGTTGCCGGTCATCACCGCGGTGAACACGTGCCCCAACGCCAGGTAGCTCAGCGCGTCGGTGGCGCCGGCGCCGGCGGCGAGCACCAGCAGCAGCGCGTCCGGGATCACGCGCAGGGCCGGCGGCCCCACGCGTTCCTGTTCGTCCTCGGACCGCTCGGCAGACATCGCTGTGAGCATCGCATCCGTGACCATTGGTACGGGTCGGAACCGCGATGCTCACCACGCGACGTGCCGGATCACACCTCGACGACGTTGGGCACGATCATCGGGCGGCGCCGGTACGTGTCGTTGACCCACCGGCCGACCGAGCGCCGGACCAGCTGCTGCAGCTGGTGCGGATCGGACACGCCGTCCTTCGCCGCCCTGTCCAGCACCTCGGTGATCAACGGCACCACCGGGTCGAAGGCGGCCGGGTCCTCCGAGAACCCCTTCGCCGACACGGTCGGCCCGCCGACCACCTTGCCGGTCACCGAGTCGACCACCACCGTCGCCGCGATGAACCCGCCGTCGCCGAGGATGCGCCGCTCGGTCAGCGCGCTCTCCCCCACGTCCCCGACCGCGAGGCCGTCGACGTAGACGTACCGGTTGGGCAGGTGGCCGACCAGCCGGGCCCGGCCGTCGACCAGGTCGACCACGTCGCCGTCCTCGCACAGCACGACGCCCTCGGCCGGTACCCCGGACTCGGCCGCCAGCCGGGCGTGCGCCCGCAGGTGCCGCCACTCGCCGTGGATCGGCAGGAAGTTGCTCGGCCGCACCACGTTGAGCAGGTACAGCAGCTCGCCGGCCGGCGCGTGCCCGGAGACGTGCACCCGGGCCACGTCCTTGTGGATCACCGTGGCGCCGGCCCGAGACAGCGCGTTGATCACCCGGTACACCGAGGTCTCGTTGCCCGGCACGAGCGAGGACGCCAGTACGACCGTGTCGCCCGGCTCGATCTTGACGTGCCGGTGGTCGCCGGAGGCCATCCGGCCCAGCGCGCTCATCGGCTCGCCCTGCGAGCCGGTCGACATGAACACGATCTCGTCCGCCGGCAGGTTCGTCGCCTCCTCCAGCGACACCACCAGACCGGCCGCGATGTGCAGCAGCCCCAGATCGCGGGCGATGCCCATGTTGCGCACCATGGACCGGCCGATCAACGCCACCTTGCGGCCATGCTCGGCCGCCGAGTCGAGCACCTGCTGGACCCGGTGCACGTGCGAGGCGAACGAGGCGACGATGATCCGGCCGCGCGCGCGGCGGAAGATGCCGTCGATGACCGGCCGGATCTCCTGTTCGGAGGTGACGAACCCGGGGATCTCGGCGTTGGTCGAGTCGGACAGCAGCAGGTCGACGCCCTCGCCGCCCAACCGGGCGAAGCCGGCCAGGTCGGTGACCCGGCCGTCCAGCGGCAGCTGATCCATCTTGAAGTCGCCGGTGTGCAGCACCGTCCCGGCGCCGGTGCGCACCGCCACCGCCATCGCGTCCGGGATCGAGTGGTTGACCGCGAAGAACTCGCAGCTGAACGGACCGAGCTGCTCGATGCCGCCCTCCCGGACGGTCAGCGAGTACGGCGTGATCCGCCGCTCGGCGAGCTTCGCCTCCACCAGCGCCAGGGTGAACTGCGAGCCCACCAGCGGGATGTCCGGCTTGCGCGCCAGCAGGTAGGGCACCGCGCCGATGTGATCCTCGTGCCCGTGCGTGAGCACGATCGCCTCGACGTCGTCGAGCCGGTCGGCGATCGGCGAGAAGTCCGGCAGGATGACGTCGACGCCCGGTTGGTCCACATCCGGGAACAGCACGCCGCAGTCGACGACGAGCAGCCGCCCCTCGTACTCGTAGACGGTCATGTTGCGGCCGATCGCGCCGAGGCCACCCAGCGGAATGACCCGCAGGCTGTGCGCGGCGAGCGGCGGTGGTGGGGCCAGCTCCGGATGTGCCTGGCTCACTGAGCTCTCCTATTCACTTCGTACAGTCTTCTGGTACCGGCGGTCCGGCGCCGGCGTCGCGGCCCCGCCGGCCGCGACGCGGCACGAGGAGCGCCTGTCGTTCGCATCGTGCGCGCGGCCGCAACGGTCAGAGTTCGATACCGGCCCGCTCGCAATCGGCGCACAGCTGGCGGATCTCCGCCTCGGTGGCGTCCACCAGCGGTGAGCGGACCGGGCCGGCCGGCAAGCCACGCAGCCGCATCGCGGCCTTCACCAGGATCACGCCCTGGGTGCGGAAGAAGCCGGTGAACACCGGCAGCAGCCGGTGGTGCAACGCGAGCGCGCCGGCATGGTCGCCGGCCTCGAACGCCTCGATCATCTGCCTGGTCTCCCGGCCGGCCACGTGCGTCGGGGTACCGACCACGCCGACCGCGCCGACCGCCAGCAGCGGCAGGGTGAGCTTGTCCTCGCCGGAGTAGACGGCGACCCCGCCGTGCCCGGTGACCGCCGAGGTCGCGGCGGGGTCGCCCTTGGCGTCCTTGACCGCGGCGATGTTGCGATGATCGGCCAGCCGCAGCAGCGTGTCGGTGGCGATCGGGGTCGCCGTCCGGCCGGGTATGTCGTACAGCATCACCGGCAGGTCGGTCGCCTCGGCGACGGTGGTGAAGTGCGCGAGCAACCCGGCCTGCGGCGGCTTGGAGTAGTACGGAGTGACCACGAGCAGGCCGTGCGCGCCGGCCTTGGCCGCGGTGTGGGCGAGCTCAACGCTGTGCGCGGTGTCGAACGTACCGACGCCGGCCACGATCCGGGCCCGGTCACCGACCGCCTCGACCACGGCGCGCAGCAACGTCTCCTTCTCCGCGTCGGAGGTGGTCGGCGCCTCGCCGGTGGTCCCGCTGATCACCAGCGCGTCGTTGCCCTGCACGTCGACCAGGTACTCGGCCAGTTTCTGCGCACCGGCGACGTCGAGCGAGCCGTCGGCGGCGAACGGAGTGACCATCGCGGTCAGCAGCCGACCAAACGGTCGGCGCGGGTCGTGCGTCATGCCACCAACCTATCGGACCGACCGGCGGGCACGGGCGGATCATCCGGTGAGACGTCCGTCCCCCGGAGGGCTGACTCCACCCGGCTCAGCCCTCCGTGACGAACGGGCTGGCCGCGATCTCGGTCCCGTCGTCCAGCGCCGAGATGGTGAAGTCGCCGAACACGTTCGGCGCCACCTGCTGCAGCTGCCGCAGGCAGGCGATCGCCAGCGCCCGGATCTCGACGTCCGCGTGCTCGGAGGCCCGCATCGCGACGAAGTGCCGCCAGGCGCGGTAGTTGCCGGTGACCACGATGCGCGTCTCGGTCGCGTTCGGCAGTACCGCCCGGGCGGCCTGCCGGGCCTGCTTGCGGCGCAACGTCGCGTTCGGCACGTCGGCGAACTTCTTCTCCAGGCCTTCCAGCAGCTCGGTGTAGAGCTTGACGGCGGCCTCGGCGCCCTCGACGAACTTGGCGTGCAGCTCCGGGTCCTCGGCGATCACGTCCGGCTCGACCATCGCCGCGTTGCGCTCCGGCACGTACCGCTGGGACAGCTGGGAGTAGGAGAAGTGCCGGTGCCGGATCAGCTCGTGGGTCAGCGAGCGCGAGATGCCGGTGAGGTAGAACGTCACGCTGCCGTGTTCGAGCACCGACAGGTGGCCCACCTCGAGGATGTGCCGCAGGTAGCCGGCGTTGGTCGCGGTGGCCGGGTTCGGCTTCTTCCACGACTGGTAGCAGGCCCGGCCGGCGAACTCGGCGAGCGCCTGGCCACCGTCCGCGTCGGTGCTCCAGGGCACGTCCGCGGGCGGCGCGAACTGGGTCCAGGCGATGGGCTGCACGGTGGGCGGAACGATCTCGGGCACGGCATCCCCCTCGAAGTCTGGCGACGCGGCGAGCCGGTCCCCTGCGCCACTGCCGCGCCTCGAATTTACCGGCAGCCCCGATGCCTGCCGGAACCGGCTGGTTGCGGGCTCGGTGGGCGGTTCGCGGTCCATCCGGCCGCTGCGGCGACCGGAGACGGCACGCTAGACGGCAATCAGGCATTGACTGGCGTCGAAAGTGATGTCATGATGGCGTCATGAACGCATCAGCACTGGAACTGGAACTGGTCCGCCGAGACCTGAACACCCACCGCGGGGCCATCGACCACGAGCCGGCCACCCGCCGCACCGGAGACCACCGGTGGGACGGCTGGCTGTACCGGAAGGGCACGGGCACCGGGCTCGAGTCGGAGAACGGGAGCCGGGATCGGTACGCCGACCGCGGCGGCAGACCCACGCCACGGCGACGTCCTCGGCATCGACGGGCGCGCCCCCGCTTGGTTGACATCACCCGTGCTGTCAGGATAGTGCCATGGACCTGAACCCGTACCTGGAAACGTTGCGCCGCGACCTGGAGGCCAGCGCGGCCCCCGGCGACGACGACGTCCGGCGGGCGGCCGGGCTGCTTTCCGGCTCGCTGGAGGCCGCCGCGCGGCTCAGCCTGCTGGAGGCGCTGTCCGACGCCGCGGCCGAGATCACCACGAAGCTGGACAACGCCTCGGTCGAGGTACGGCTCCGCGGCCGGGCGGCCGACCTGGTCGTCAACGAGACCGCGCCACCCGGCCCGCCGGAGCCGCCGCCCGCCACCGAAGCCGAGTCCGGCGACGTCGCCCGGATCACGCTGCGGCTGCCCGAGGGCCTCAAGTCTCAGGTCGAACGGGCCGCGTCGACCGAGGGCATCTCCGTCAACGCCTGGCTGGTCCGGGCCATCGGTGCCGCCGTCCGCGGCGGCAGCGGCGGCCCGACCACCCGGACCCGCCTCGGCCGCCGGGTCACCGGCTACGCCCAGGCCTGACCCGCCGCGGTCGACCCGCACCGCGCCACCCGACCGCACCGGTCGACCCGCACCCGCGACGGCCGCACCGGCCGGCCGCGGGGCCACCCGCACCCTCAGCGGGCACCCCTGTCCTTCGCACCGTCAGGCGAGCGCGCGGCCGACGCCGTGCGCCGACATTCAGGAGCAGACATGTACGAGTTCGCGACCGACACCCCGGTCAGCATCGACCTGCGTGTCGCGGCCGGCCGTTGCGAGCTGACCGCCGAGCCGCGCGACACCGCGACGGTCGAGGTGGAACCGCTCAACCCCGGCGACGACCGGGCCGTCCAGGCCGCCGCCGACACGATCGTCCAGCTGTCCGGCGGGCAGCTGACCGTCAAGACGCCGGACACCAGCGGCGTCGGCTGGCTGTTCGGCCGGCGTACCGCGAAGCTGCGGATCACGATCGCCGTGCCGACCGGCTCCTCGCTGGAGTCCAAGGTCGCCTCCGCCGATCTGGTGTGCACCGGCACCCTGGCCACCGTCAGCGTCAACAACGCCTCCGGGGACGTCCAGCTGGACCAGGTCACCGGTGACGTCTCGATGAACTCCGCCTCCGGCGACGTGCGCGTCGCGTACGTCGGCGGCAACCTGAAGGCCAACTCGGCATCCGGCGACATCGACGCCGGTCGGGTCGACGGCGACGTGGCCCACAACTCCGCCAGCGGCGACACCCGGATCGGCGAGACGCACGGCACCGTCAAGGTGCACAGCGCCTCCGGCGACGTGCGGATCGACGCGGTGGTCGCCGGATCGGTCCGGGCCAACACCGCCTCCGGCGACCTGATCTTCGGCGTACCGGCCGGGACCGGGGTGTGGATGGACCTCAACACCGCGTCCGGCAGCACCTCCAGCGACCTGTCCATCGGCGGCGAGCGCCCGCTGGCCGGTCACGACGTGGAGCTGCGCGGCAGCACCGCCTCCGGCGACATCGAGATCCGCCGGGTACCGGCACCGGCGGCGTCCTGACGGCGCCGCGTCGCCGAGGGTGTCGGTGTCGGCCGGCACCCCTGCGACAGGACCGGCCGACGGCCTCAGACGTACAGGAAGGTGAACGGCGCCCAGGGCAGGTTGCGCATGATGAAGAAGGCCGCCCAGGCGCCGGCGAACAGGGCGAACGCGACCGGCGGGACGCGCAGCCGCGGCATGGCGATGCCGAAGACCCGGCGCAGCGCCCAGGCAAGGTAGGCGTACACCACGAACGGCGCGGCGAACACCGCGAGCACGTGGTTGCGGGCCGCCTCCGGCAGGTTGCCGTGCAGCAGGTACCAGAAGGCGCGGGTGCCGCCGCAGCCCGGGCAGTCGAGCCCGGTGAGCGCCTTGAACGCGCAGCCACCGGTGGGCCCCTCCTCGCCGGTGGTGGGGTTGAAGTGCTCGACGTAGACCACCGACATGCCGAAGCAGGCCAGCAGCGCGAGCGGCGCCAACCAGGTCTGTCGCACGAACAGGAACTGGATGAGGCGCCCGACCGGCGTTCGCGGCCGCCGCGGCGACGCCTGCTCGGCCCCGGTCGGGCCAGGGTAGGCGTAGCCGGCCGCGGAGACCGGGTAGCCATAACCGGGCGGCGGGGTCCGCGGGCCGTCGTCGACCGGCTCCCCGATGCCGGTGGCCGGGATCGCCGCAACCGCTCCCCCGGACATCACTTGCTGCGCGCTGCCGATGTCGCTCACCGACGCCATGGCCTCCCCTTCGCCGAACCTCCTCACCGTACCGGACCGGCGCCCGTGGCCGCGCCGACGCCGGTCACCGTTCCAGCGCGGCCGCGAGCGGGCCGGCAAGATCACCCTGCTGCGGCCGGGCGACGTCGGTCAGGCCCAGCCAGCCCGCCATCGTGCGCAGCTCCGCGGCGAGCTCACCCGCGACCCGGTCGATGCCGCCGGGTGGCCGCGGCTCGATCCACGCCGCCGGCACCCGCAGCAGCCCGGCGGCCCGGTCCGCCTTCAGGTCGACCCGGGCCACCAGCGCGTCGTCGAGCAGGAACGGCAGCACGTAGTAGCCGTGCACCCGGCGGTGCGGCGGCACGTAGATCTCGATCCGGTAGCTGAACCCGAACAGCCGCTCCGCCCGTGATCGCAGCCAGATCAACGGATCGAACGGGCTGATCAGGGTGCGGGCGGCGATCCGCCGCGGCCGGCGCGCGCCCGGATCGAGGTAGGCCGGTGCCGGCCAGCCGTCCACCTCGACCTCGATCAGCTCACCGGCCGCGACCAGCGCTGCCACCGCCGGCCGGCTCGCCGCGGCCGGCAGCCGGAAGTAGTCGCGCAGATCGGGCTCGGTGGCCACGCCGAGCGCGGTCGCGGCGGTGCGGACCAGCTGCTGGTACGCCTGGGCGGGCGCGGGAGTCGGGGTGGCCAGCACCTCGGCCGGCAGCACCCGCTCGGGCAGGTCGTAGAGCCGCTCGAAGGTGGGTAGCCGGGCCGCCGAGGTGACCTCGCCGCAGTAGAACAGCCATTCCAGGCTGGTCTTGACCGCGGACCAGTTCCAACCCCAGTCGCTGCGATCCCGGACCGTGTCGTCCTGGATCTCGCGGGCGGTCAGCGGCCCGCGTTGCGCCACCTCGTCGCGAACCCGGGCGACCAGGTCGGGGCGTTCCGCGGCGAGCCGGCGCACCCCGTTCCAGGCGTGTTGCTCGGCCTCGGCCATCCGCCAGCGCAGCGCCGGTTGCAGCCGGACCGGCACCAGCGACGCCTCGTGGCCCCAGTATTCGAACAGCTCGCGCGGCGCGCTGTGGGCGGCGCGGTCCAGCAGCCGGGTCGGGTAGGGACCCAGCCGCGAATAGGCCGGCAGGTAGTGCGCGCGCTGCAGCACGTTCACCGAGTCCATCTGGATCACACCGATGCGGCGTAGCACCCGGCGCAGGTGCCGGACGTCGGGGACCCCGATCGGGCGCGGATCGGCGAAACCCTGCGCGCCCAGCGCGATGCGGCGGGCGGTCGCAGCCGACAGGTGCGGTACGCGTGCGGTGATCACCTGCGGCAGGCTACCGGCGAGGTCCGACATGCGGTGCCGGCGCCGTCAGGATGCCAGGGCGGTCGGGGCGAACCGGGCGCCGATCGCGATCAGCGCCATCCCGGCCAGGAACACCAGGCCGGACAGCACCCAGCGACGCGCCGTGGCCAGCGCGCTCGCCGCCACCTCCGGCCTGTCCGGCGCCTCCACCTGCGCCCGGATCGCGAACACGACACCGCCGATCCCGAGCACCTCGGCCAGCACGAACACCGCGATCACCCCGCGGGTACCCAGCACGGACAGGCCGAGCGAGCGCAACCACAGCAGGCCCACCGCGAGGACCGAGACGGCGATCGCCAGGGCCAGCCAGAGCGCCCGCTCGGTCGGCCCGGACAGCCCGCCGCCGCGGCCGGAACCGCTCTCCCGGTGCGCCACCCGGCCCTCCCCTCGACGCCGGTCGCGGTCGCTTCGCCCACGCCGACCCGCCCGGACCCGTCTCGCCGGGACGGCATCAGCGTACGGCCGGGGCGCCGGCCCGAACCGCCGGACGCGCCAACCCGCCCCGGGCTCCGGGCGTACCGGCGGCGGGTCCTAGGGTGGGTGGCATGGCGCTGGGTTACGTTCGTACCGCTCGTGTGGCCGAGGCCGCGGAGATCGCCCGGCTGCAGCTGGCCACCTGGCGCGCCGCGTACGCGCGCATCGTCCCGGCCCGCATCCTCGACGAACTCGACGGCGAGGCGCTCGCCGCCCGCTGGCTCGCCGCGATCACCGAGCCCCCGTCGACACGCCACCGGGTGCTCGTCGCGATCGAGCAGGGCGGCGAGGCGAACCTGGTCGGCTTCGCCGCGATCGGACCGGCCGACGAGACGGCCGCCGCGCCGGACGAGCCGGCCGACGCGCTGCCGAGCGGTACCGCTGCCATCACCGACCTGCTGGTCGAGCCGCGCTGGGGCCGGCGCGGCCACGGCAGCCGGCTGCTCGCCGCGGCGGTCGACCTGTGGCGCGACGACGGCGCCGAGCGGGCCGTCGCCTGGCTGTTCGACCGGGACGCCGCGAGCCGGGCCCTGCTGGGTTCGGCCGGCTGGCAGGACGACGGCGCGGTCCGGGCGCTGGACATGGACGGCACCCTGGTCCGGCAGCGCCGCCTGCACGTGGCTCTCGACCCCGACCCCGACGGCTCGGCCGCCGACTCCGGCTGACCGCCGCGCCGGCATCGCCGGCACGCGGGACTCCGAACAGACCCTAGGCGTCGAGCAGCGAGCCGAGGCCGACGGTCAGGCCGGGCCGATCCGGTACCGCCCGCACCGCCATCAGCACGCCGGGCATGAACGACGCCCGGTCGTACGAGTCGTGCCGCACGGTCAGGGTCTCCCCGGGCGCGCCGAACAGCACCTCCTGGTGCGCCACCAGGCCGGCCGAGCGCACCGAGTGCACGTGCACCCCGGCCACCTCGGCCCCGCGGGCGCCCGGCAGCGCCGTGTCGGTCGCGTCCGGTACCGGCCCCAGGCCAGCGCGCTCGCGCGCCGCGCCGATCAGCTCGGCGGTACGCACCGCGGTCCCGCTCGGCGCGTCCAGCTTGTTCGGGTGGTGCAGCTCCACCACCTCCGCGGAGGCGAAGAACCGCGCCGCCCGTTCGGCGAACTCCATCATCAGCACGGCGCCGAGCGCGAAGTTCGGCGCGACGAACACGCCGACCTCGGGGTGCCCGGCGAGCCACTGCCGCACCCGGTCGAGTCGGTCCGCGTCCAGCCCGGAGGTACCGACCACGGCATGGATGCCCCGGTCGATGCACCAGCGCACGTTGTCCAGCACCGCCTGCGGGGTGGTGAAGTCGACGACCACCCGGGCACCCGCGTCGGCCACCGCGTCGATCGGGTCGCCGGACCCGACCGTCGCCACCAGCTCCAGGTCGTCGGCCGCCTCGACGGCACGGCAGACCTCGCTGCCCATCCGGCCGGCGGCGCCCAGCACGCCGACCGGGACCGGCCGGCCGTTGCCCGTCTCGCTCATCGACGTTCCTCCTTCTCGTGGCAGCCGGGCGTCAGGTCCAGCCGAGCGGGGTCTCGAAGTCGTGCCCGGCGAACGGGCCGACCACCGCGAGCGACATCGGCCGGGCCATCAGGTCCGCCGCGACCGCGGCGACCTCGTCCGGGGTGACCTGGTCGATGCGGGTGAGCAGCTCGTCGACGCTGAGCAGGTCGCGGTAGAGCAGCTCACCCTTGCCCAGCCGGGTCATCCGGGATCCGGTGTCCTCCAGGCCGAGCACCAGCGAGCCCTTCACCATGCCCTTGCCGCGGGACACCTCCTCGGCGGTCAGGCCGTCCGCGGCCACCTTGGACAGTTCGGTGGAGACCAGCGACAGCACCTCGTCGGCCTTGCCCGGTGCGCAGCCGGCGTACACGCCGAACAGGCCGGTGTCGGCGAAGTGGCTGCCGAACGAGTACACCGAGTAGGCCAGCCCGCGCTTCTCCCGTACCTCCTGGAACAGCCGGCTGGACATGCCGCCGCCCAGCGCGGCGTTGAGCACGCCGAGCGCGAACCGCCGCTGGTCGGCGCGCGAGTAGGCCTGGGAGCCGAGGACCAGGTGCGCCTGCTCGGTGTCCCGCGCGTCGACGACGGTACGAGACCGGCGCAGCGGCGGCGCGGCACCGGCGCGGCGCTGCGCGACCTCGTGCCCGGTGCCGATCAGCGGCCCGAAGGCCGCCCGTACCGACCTGAGCACGGCGCGGTGTTCCAGGTTGCCGGCGACCGCGACGACGATCTGGTCGGCCCGGTAGCGCCGGTGGTAGAAGTCGAGGATCTGCCGGCGGGACATGGCCGACACCGACTCGGTGGTGCCGGACACCAGCCGCCCCAGCGGCTTGTCACCGAACACCGCCTCGGCGAACCGGTCGTGCACCACGTCGCCCGGCTCGTCGTCGGTCATGGCGATCTCCTCCAGGATCACGCCCCGTTCGGTCTCCACGTCGGCCGCGGCGAGCACCGACGAGGTGATCAGGTCACCCAGCACGTCCAGCGCCAGCGGCAGGTCGTCGTCGAGCACCCGCGCGTAGTAGCAGGTGTACTCCTTGGTGGTGAACGCGTTGGTCTCGCCACCGACCGCCTCGATCTCGGCCGAGATGTCCAGCGCCGAGCGCCGCTTGGTGCCCTTGAACAGCAGGTGTTCCAGGAAGTGCGAGGCGCCGGCCTGGCGCGGCGACTCGTCCCGGGAGCCGACCCCGACCCAGACGCCGACCGCGGCGCTGCGCATCGCCGGCACCGCCTCGGTGATCACCCGCAGCCCGCCGGGCAGCACGGTACGGCGCACCGCACCGCTCAGCGGGTCGGCGACCAGGGTCCGGGTCTTGGCTCGTTCGCTCACGCGTTCCTCACGTTCCTAGGGCGTGTTGTGAACCCCGGCCGGGGCGAGAGTCGCCGCAGCCGCGCGGGAGTCCGCCGCGCCCTGGGGCGGCATCGTTGCCGACCGGTACGTCCGGATGCGCCGAGGCGTCGGGGCCCGGTGACCGGGATCCCGACGCCTCGCCGCGGTGCCAACCGAGAATCAGTGGTGCCGGCTGCGCCGACGGCGACGCTCGCCGCCGTCGCGGGACTCGCCGGCCTTGTGCTCGCCGTCGCCCTCGCCGTCCTCCGCCGGGGCCGCCTCGGCGGCGGGCTCCGCCGCCTGCTCGGCCTGCTCCTCCTCCGGCTTGACCAGGTCGAGGTAGACCTTGCCGCGGTTGTCGACGTCGACGATCTCGACCTCGACCTTGTCCCCGACGTTCAGGTAGTCCTCGACCCGCTCGACGCGCTTGTTGCCACCGAGCTTGGAGATGTGCAGCAACCCGTCGCGGCCCGGTACCAGCGAGATGAACGCACCGAACGCCGCGGTCTTGACGACGGTCCCGAGGAACCGGTCGCCCTTCTTCGGCAGTGTCGGGTTCGCGATCGCGTTGACCCGCTCCACCGCGGCGGCCGCGGACGGACCGTCCGAGGCGCCGATGTAGATCGTGCCGTCGTCCTCAATGGACAGCTCGGCGCCGGTCTCGTCCTGGATCGCGTTGATGGTCTGGCCCTTCGGCCCGATCACCATGCCGATCTTGTCGACCGGGACCTTCACCGTGGTCACCCGCGGCGCGTAGTCGCTCATCTCGGCCGGCTGCGCGATCGCCGCGCCCATGACCTCCAGGATCGTCGCGCGGGCCTCGCGGGCCTGCTGCAGCGCCTGCGCCAGCACCTCCGACGGGATGCCGTCGAGCTTGGTGTCCAGCTGCAGCGCGGTGACGAACTCGCTGGTCCCGGCGACCTTGAAGTCCATGTCGCCGAACGCGTCCTCGGCGCCGAGGATGTCGGTGATGGCCAGGTATTCGGTCTTGCCGTCGACGGTGTCGC
Source organism: Actinocatenispora sera (assembly GCF_018324685.1). Taxonomy (NCBI): domain Bacteria; kingdom Bacillati; phylum Actinomycetota; class Actinomycetes; order Micromonosporales; family Micromonosporaceae; genus Actinocatenispora; species Actinocatenispora sera. Next base: position 5,400,787 of record NZ_AP023354.1, read on the forward strand.
TCACCAGGCCCATCGCGATGCCCGCCACCGGCGCGGCGATCGGCACGCCGGCCGACATCAGGCTCATGGTCGACGCGCAGACCGAGCCCATCGAGGTCGAACCGTTGGACCCGAGCGCCTCGGAGACCTGCCGGATCGCGTACGGGAAGTCCTCCCGCTTGGGCAGCACCGGCACCAGCGCCCGCTCGGCGAGCCGGCCGTGGCCGATCTCGCGCCGCTTGGGCGAACCCACCCGGCCGGTCTCACCGGTCGAGTACGGCGGGAAGTTGTAGTTGTGCATGTAGCGCTTGGACTTCTCCGGCGCCAGGGTGTCCAGGGTCTGCTCCATCCGCAGCATGTTCAGCGTGGTGACACCCATGATCTGGGTCTCGCCGCGCTCGAACAGCGCGGAACCGTGCACTCGCGGCAGGATGTGCGTCTCGGCGCTCAGCGGCCGGATGTCGCGCGGGCCGCGGCCGTCGATGCGGACCTGGTCGCGCAGGATGCGCTGCCGGACCAGCTTCTTGGTGACCGCCTTGACCGAGGCGCCGATCTCCTTCTCGCGGCCCTCGAAGTCGGCCCCGACACGCTCGTAAGCGAGCTCCTTGACCCGGTCCAGCTCGCTCTCGCGCTCCTGCTTGGCGCCGATCTTCAGCGCCTCGGCCAGCTCGCCGGAGATCGCCTGCTCGACCGCGTCGTAGACGTCCTGCTCGTAGTCGAGGAAGACCGGGAACTCGATGGTCGCCTTGCCGGCCGCGTCGGCCAGCCGCTGCTGGGCCCGGCACAGCTCGGCCAGGTGCGGCTTCGCCGCCTCCAGTCCCTGCGCGACGATCTCCTCGGTCGGCGCGACCGCGCCGCCCCGGACCAGGTCGACGGTCGCCGGGGTGCCCTCGGCCTCGACCATCATCACCGCGACGTCGCCGTCGTCGAGCAGCCGCCCGGCGATGACCATGTCGAAGGTGGCGCGCTCGCGCTCCTCCTGGGTCGGGAACGCCACCCACTGGCCGTCCACGTGCGCGACCCGGGTCGCGCCGATCGGGCCGGAGAACGGCAGCCCGGACAGCTGGGTGGACATCGAGGCCGCGTTGATCGCGACCACGTCGTACGCGTGCTGCGGGTCCAGCGCGAGCACCGTCTCGACGACCTGGACCTCGTTGCGCAGCCCCTTGACGAAGCTGGGCCGCAGCGGGCGGTCGATCAGCCGGCAGGTGAGGATCGCGTCCTCGCTGGGCCGGCCCTCGCGGCGGAAGAACGAGCCGGGGATCCGGCCCACCGCGTACATCTTCTCCTCGACGTCGACCGTCAGCGGGAAGAAGTCGAACTGCTCCTTCGGGTGCTTGCCGGCGGTGGTGGCGGACAGCACGACGGTGTCGCCGAGCTGCGCCAGCGCCGAGCCGGCCGCCTGCTGGGCGAGCCGCCCGGTGGAGAACGTGATGGTACGGGTGCCGAAGTCACCGTTGTCGATCACGGCCTGGGCGGAGTGCGTGCCCAGGTTGACGACCTCGGGTTCGTACCCGGTGGTTTCTGTCATGGTGCGGATGCTCCTTGCATGTCGGGCTTCCCGACAGGCCGGTCTGCCACCAGACGACGTGCGGAGCCACTGCGCGTCCGGTCTTCGATCGAAGCACCCGGTCGTCGCCGTTTCGGATTCGGCGACGCGCCGAGGGCCACTACCGAGGACCGGTGCGAAGCTCCCCGCCGGTCACGGTCGGCGGATGCCTGCCGGGGATGCGGCGGCACTCTGCCGACCGCATCGGGTCCTTCGCGCCGGCCGGGCCGCAGGCAGCGGCGGCGGCACCAAGAACCGGGCGGGGACGCCACCGGCGTCGGTGGCGTCCCCGCCCGTCACGTCAACGCCGCAGGCCGAGCCGCTCGATGAGCGCCCGGTAGCGGTTGATGTCCTTGCGGGTCAGGTACTTCAGCAGCTTGCGGCGACGGCCGACCAGCTGCAGCAGACCACGCCGGCTGTGGTGGTCGTGCTTGTGGGTCTTGAGGTGTTCGGTCAGATCCTGGATCCGCCGGGTCAGCAGCGCCACCTGCACCTCGGGCGAGCCGGTGTCGCCCTCCTCGGTGGCGTAGTCGGTGATGATCTGCTGACGGGTCTCGACGTCGAGCGCCATGTTCTCCCTTGTCGTTGTCGCCTTCGTGTGTCCGGTCGGGGCGAACTGTCGTCCGCGCCGCGAAACCGGCCCCGCACCCACGGCGCCGTGCAGGCATGCGGGTCACCACCGCTGACACGGTGTGCGATCCCACGGTACCAGTCAGGCGGCCCGCGCCCGCCGCAGCCCCACCCGACGGGCCGCTCAGAGCGACCGGGGCAGACCGAGCACCCGGCGACACTCCCGCACGTCCGACTCGATCTGCGCCACCAGCAGCTCGACCTGGTCGAACCGGCGTATCGGACGCAACCTGGCGATGAAGTCCAGCTCCACCCGGTCGCCGTACAGATCGCCGTCGAAGTCGAGCACGTACGCCTCGACCCGGCGGTCCTTGCCGGAGAACTGCGGGTTGGTACCGATGCTGATCGCGGCCGGCAGCCGGTCGGTCGCGCCGTCGCGCATCAGCCAACCCGCGTACACCCCGTCGGCCGGCACCGCCGCCTTCGCCGGGGTGAGCAGGTTCGCGGTGGGGAACCCGAGCAGCCGGCCGCGACGGTCGCCGCGGACCACCACCCCGCCGAGCCGGTGCGGCCGGCCGAGCGCCGCCGCGGCCGCGCCGACGTCACCAGCGTCGATGCAGGACCGGATGTAGGTCGAGGAGAAGACCGTGTCGTCCTCGGCGATCAGCGGGGCGCCCTCGACCGTGAAGCCGAACTTGCGGCCCAGCTCGCCGAGCAGCGCCACGGTGCCGGCGGCCTTGTGCCCGAACCGGAAGTTCTCCCCCACCACGACCGCCTGCGCGTGCAGGTGCTCGACCAGCACGTCGTGCACGAACGTCTCCGGCGACAGCTTGCTGAACTCGACGGTGAACGGCAGCAGGCAGAACACGTCCGCGCCGAGCCGTTCGATCAGCTCCGCCTTGCGTTCCGGGTCGGTCAGCACCGCCGGATGGCTGCCCGGCCGGACCACCTCGGACGGGTGCGGGTCGAAGCTGATCACCACACTGGCCACGCCGAGCTTGGTGGCCAGCGCGACGGTGTGTTCGATGATCGCCTGGTGGCCGCGATGCACCCCGTCGAACACGCCGATGGTGACCACCGAACGACCCCAGCCGTTCGGTGCCGCATCCACCCCTCGCCAGCGCTGCACGCCGCCCTCCCCTTCGTCGATGGTCGGCGTTACCGACCGGTATCCACCGTACTCAACGGCGATCCCGCCGCATCGGGTGCGGCCGGCGCCGGGTCACGGCGTCGCGTCGGCCGGGGCCAGCACGATCTGCGGCCGGGCACGGCCGTCCCGCTCCGCCGCCACCGCGAGCAGCGTCCCGTCCGGTCCGTACACCGCGTACGGGCCGGTGCGCTCCTCGCCGGGCAGCGAGCCGCCGTGCCCCAGCACCCGCGCCGCGTCGGCGTCGACCGTACGGCCGGGCAGGATCCGGGCCGCCGCGGCGGCCGGCGACAGCGGTACCGGGTCGGCGCCGTCGAGCAGCGCGTCCAGCGTGACCGCCTCGGCCAGGGTGAAGTCGGCCACCCGGGTCCGGCGCAACGCGGTGAGGTGCCCGCCGACGCCCAGCCCGGCGCCCAGGTCGCGGGCGATGGCCCGGATGTAGGTACCGGACGAGCAGGCGACCCGCACGTCCACGTCGAGCAGCCCGCCGGGCACCCGGCGCAGCGCGTCGACCTCCAGCCGGTACACGGTGACCGGGCGGGGCGGCAGCGACACCTCGTCGCCGTCCCGGACCCGCTTGTACGCCCGCTGGCCGTTGATCTTGATGGCGCTGACCGCGCTGGGCACCTGCTGGATCGCGCCGGTCTGGGCGGCGAGCCCCTTGCGTACCTGCGCCTCGGTGACCGCATCGGCGCTCGTGCCGCCGGTCGGCTCGCCCTCGGCGTCGTCGGTGACGGTGCTCGCGCCGAGCCGGATCGTCGCGTGGTACTCCTTGTCCGCGCCGGTCAGGTAGGTCAGCAGCCGGGTGGCCCGGCCGATCGCGAGTACCAGCACGCCGGTGGCCATCGGGTCCAGCGTGCCGGCGTGCCCGACCCGGCGGGTACCGGCCAGCCGGCGCAGCCGCGCCACCACGTCGTGCGAGGTCATCCCCGCCGGCTTGTCCACCACCACGAACCCGGCCCTGTCCACGACCAGGCAGCTTAGAGGCTTCGTCCGGACCCCTGGGAAGCCGGCCGGCGGTGCGGTTTCGACGGTGCGGCACGTCACCCGCCGGACCGGGGCGCGTGCCGGAATATTCGCTGCTTTCCGGGCGATACTCCAAGTGAGGCCGTTGGCCTCGCGAAAGCCGAGAGCCCCGTCGAAGAAGGGGCCGGCCCGAGCATTCGAGGAGGAAGCCATGGTGTTGACCGCATTGCTGGTGGAAGCCGTAGCAGCGGTGTTGGTGGCGGGTGCGTTGGCGATGTGGTCGCGGCGCCACTTCGCTCCCCGGACGGTCGCCGCCAACCGGCACGACCACGAGCTCTGATGCAGCGCCGGCGCCGAGCGCGCCGGCCCGCCGGGCAGCCGGCCCGGACCGAGCAACCGCGGCGCCCGACCTGACCGGTCGGGCGCCGCGTCGCGTCAACGGGGCAGCGGTTCGAGCTTCTGCCCGACCCCGCTCTCGTCGATCGCGGCCATCGGGACCCGGGCCGTCTCCGGGATCCGGATGATCGGCACCAGCGCGATCACCGCGGCCGCCATCAGGTAGTACGCCGGCCAGTCGTCGTTGCCGGTGGCGTGGATCAACGCGGTGACCACGACCCCGGTGGTACCACCGAACAGGGCGGTCGAGACGTTGTAGCCGATGGCGAACGAGCCGTACCGCACCCGGGTCGGGAACATCGCCGGGAACGTCGAGCCGATGACCGCGAGCATCAGCAGCAACAGCAGCGCCACGATCAGGAAGCCGACGAACAGCAGTACCGTGCTGCCGCTCTGCATCAGCTTCAGGCTCGGCCAGCTCAGCAGGATGAACCCGATCGCCGCGGTCAGCAGCAGCGGCTTGCGGCCGACCCGGTCCGACAGCGCGCCCAGCGGGCCGATCAGGGCGATCTGGATCGCCTCGACCACGATGATGATCAGCACCGAGGTGGTGTCGCTGATCTTGAGCGTGTCGGTGAAGTAGCTGGGCATCGTGGTCAGCAGCATGTAGTCGGCGACGTTGAGCAGGATGACGATGCCGACCAGGTTGAGGATCATCCGCCAGTTGCGCGCCAGCGTCTCCCGGATCGGCGCCTTCTCCGCCTTCTGACCGGACTCCTCCAGCCGCTGGAACTCCGGCGTGTCCTCCAGCTTGGTCCGCAGGTACAGCCCGACCAGGCCGAGCGGGAGGGCGATGAAGAACGGGATCCGCCACGCCCAGGCATGGATCTGCGGTGTGGTGAAGCCCAGCGTCACCGCGAGCACCACGATGTTGCCGAGGATGTAGCCGGCCAGCGTGCCGGCCTCCAGGAAGCTGCCGAAGAAGCCGCGGCGTTTGGTCGGCGCGTACTCGGCGATGAACGTCGCCGCCCCGCCGTACTCACCGCCGGTGGAGAAGCCCTGGATCAGCCGTAGCAGCAGGACCAGGATCGGCGCCGCGATGCCGATGCTGTACGCGCCGGAGTAGGTGGGCAGGCAGCCGACCAGGAACGTGCAGCCGGACATCAGCAGGATCGTGATCGACAGCACCCGCTTGCGGCCGAGCTTGTCGCCGAGCGGGCCGAAGAAGGCGCCGCCGAACGGACGGACGATGAAGCCGACGGCGACCAGCGCGAGCGACTTGAGTACGGCGGTACCGCCGCCGCCACCGGGGAAGAAGACGGTACCGATCGTCGCGGCGATGATGCCGGAGGTGAAGACGCCGTAGTCGTACCACTCGGTGGCGTTGCCCATCGCGGACGCCAGCACCGCCTTGCGGACCGTGCCCGGGTCCACCGGCGGCTTCGTAGCCTGCGCTTCGGCCATGTTCGTCATCGACCTCCTCGTGCCTGGTGCTGCCCGGAGGCTGGGCGCCGCACCGGCAGGGTTTTCCGCTGCATTCGTCAAGGCAATCAATATCCAGCCGGGAAAGTAGGCAAACGCGGGTAATTGCCCGACTACCCGCAGTTGCCGTGATGCGGCGGAGGGAGACACCGGCACCGCGTCGCCCACCGCCGCGGAGCCCCTCGTCAGGGCGTGTTGTTGGCCAGCGCGAGCAGCCGGTCGGCCGAGCCGTTGAACACGTCGGTGTCCACCGCACCCGAGATGCCCGGCACCGAGCCGTTGTCGGCGTACTGCCAGAACGTGTACGTGCCCCAACCAGCCGGCATGCTCGGGCTGCTGACGCCCCAGTGCGCCACCCACATCGGGTTGGACGAGCCGAACGCGGTGCTGCCACCGGTACAGCTGGACCACCAGGACGCGGTCGTGTAGAGCACCGCGTCGCGCCCGGTGTCCGCCCGGTAGGTGGTGGTGAAGTCCTTGATCCAGCTGACCATGGCGGACGCGGAGAGCCCGTCGCAGCCGGACACTTCCAGGTCCAGCGCGCCGGGCAGGGTGAGGTTGTCGGCCGACCAGGCCCCCCCGTGCGCGGCGAAGTAGTTGGCCTGCGCGGCGCCGGAGGAGCTGCCGGGCCGGGCGAAGTGGTACGCACCGCGGATCACGCCGGCGTTGTACGCGCCCGTGTAGTTCGCCGAGAACGCCGAGTCGATCACCGACGTTCCCTCGGTGGCCTTGATGTAGGCGAACCGGATCCCGGAGCCCTTGACCGAGCTCCAGTTGATGCTGCCCTGGTAGTGCGACACGTCGATGCCGGGCAGGCCGGCCGGCGCCGCCTGCGCGGGGGCGGCGCCGAGGAGCGCCGCGCTCGCGGCGACGAGCATCCCGGCCGCGGTGGCCAGCGCCCGGAACCTGCGGGGAACACGTCTGACGACGGCAGGAACTTTCATGTGCCCTCCATGTCGGGTAGCTAACTGCCGCCTCATTAGAGCCCACTTTTCCTATAAATGCCACATCTGAAGCAAATCCGTTGTAACGGATTCATCGCCCGGAACGAACGTGCGGCCCCGACCGTCGGTCGGCTCGCGGGTGCCCCGTCGGTCGGCTCGCGGGTGTCGCCGGCTCGGACCGCCGGTCGGCTCGCGGGTCTCGGTTCGTACCTTCGGCCGGCCCGCGCTGGCCGGACGGACGATCCGGGGCAGCGAGCGTGATCGCGACAATCACCTGTCGCCGCCCGCACCGGAACGAAGAGAGCAGCCGTGTCCGAACCGAACGACTGGTGGAAGCGAGCGGAACGCCGCGCCGTACGCGCGAACCGGCGGCGCCGACTCGGCCGCGCCCTGCTCGCCCCGTTCCGCTTCGTCGTGGCGCCGCGCTCCCCCGGCGTCGTCGCGGTCACCGCGCTGCTCGCGGTCGCCGCGGTGCTCGCCGGCGGCTACCTGTGGCGGCACCCGGGCCGCCTCACCGACCGGTTCGCCGCCCACCAGACGACCCCGCCGAAGCCGGTCACCGACCCGTTCGTGGGCACCCCCGCGTACGACTACCGGTCCGGCGCGGCCGGCATCACGCTGCCGACGCCGCACGCCGTCGGCGGCTACTCGGCGTCGACCGTACGCACGGCGCTCGACGCGGTACGGACCACGCTGATCCGCGGGCATCTGGACCACCGGATGCTCGTCGACCACGACGACTCGGCGCTGCTCGCCTCGCTGGTAGCGGAGGACCGGCACCATGCACACCGCGCGGTGCTGCAGGGCAACCTCGGACTGCGGGTCGCCGACGGTGCCCGGCTGAGCGACCGGCAGGCCCGGGTGAAGGGCGCGCTGAAGGTGTCGATCACGCGCGAGCGCGGCACCCGGTACCTGACCGTCACCAGCAACGTCGTCTGGGCCTACGCGTTCCGGCAGGCGAGCGACCCGGTCGTGGTGCACGACAGGCTGGTCTTCTGGTACCTGACCGGGGCGCACCGCACCGCCGCGCACCGCGGCCTGTGGGTCCGGGAGTACCACGAGTACCTGTACGACATGGACTGCGCCGCCGCGGATGCCGGCTTCCTCAAGCCGCACCCGGCCATCGACCCGTCCGCCAGCCCGGGCGCCGGGATCGCCGACGGCGCCGCGCTGTACGACCCGAAGCACACGATGAAGATCCAGAACAGCTGCCGCTGATCAGCCGGAGCCCGGTACCGCCCAGCGGCCGCGGACGGTGCGGCCGACGGCGAGCACCAGCCGCAGCGCGATGAAGACGCCCAGCCCGGCCCAGACGCCGCCCAGCCCGAGCCGCAGCACGTACGCCAGCCAGATCGCCGGCAGGAATCCGGCCAGCGTGGAGATCAGCGTCAGGTTGCGCAGGAAGCCCACATCGCCGGCGCCGATCAGCACCCCGTCCAGGGCGAACACGACGCCGGCCAGCGGCAGCAGCCCGACGAACCATGGCCAGGCGAGCATCGCCTGCCGGTGCACGGCCGGATCGGCGCTGAACACCCCGGGCAGTACCGGTGCGCCCAGCCCGACCAAAAGAGCCAGGCCGGCGCCACAGACCGCACCGGCGATGCCGATCCGCCGGGCGGTCAGCCGCGCCTGCACCGGGCGGCCGGCGCCCAGGTCCGCGCCGATCAGCGACTGTGCGGCGACCGCGACCGAGTCCAGCAGCAGCGAGCAGAAGTTCCACAGCTGCAGCGCGATCTGGTGGGCGCCCAGGGCGGCGGCGCCGAACCGGGCGGCGACCGCGGCCGCCGAGGTGAAGCACAGCTGCATCGACAGGGTCCGCAGGACCAGGTCGCGGCCGACCGACAGCTGGGCGCGCAGCAGCGCCGGGCGGGGCCGCAGGTCGACCCGCTCGGCCAGCAGGGCGGCGACGAACAGGATCGCCGAGATCGTCTGGGCGGTGACGTTCGCGATCGCGGAGCCGACCAGGCCGAGCCCGGCCGGGTAGACGAGTACCGGTGCCAGGACCGCGGACAGCAGGTTCGCGGTCAGCACGAACACCACCGGACGGCGGGTCGCCTGCACGCCGCGCATCCAGCCGTTGCCGGCCAGCGCGAGCAGGATCCCGGGCGCACCGAAGGCGGCGATGCGCAGCCAGCGCTCGGCGCCGGCCGCGATCTGCGCCCCGCCGGCGCCGCCGCCGGCGAGGGCGTGCGCCACCGGCTCGGCGAGCAACTGGGCGACCAGCACGAACGCCAGCCCACCGGCCAGCGCGAGCCAGCTGGCCTGGACGCCCTCGACGACCGCGCCGGTCCGGTCGCCCGCACCGTACCGGCGGGCCGCCCGGCCGGTGGTGCCGTAGGCGAGGAAGTTGCCGAGGATGGCCGCGGCGGACAGGATGTTGCCGCCCAGTGCCAGGCCGGCCAGCGGGACCGCGCCGAGGTGGCCGACCACGGCGGTGTCGACCAGCACGTACAGCGGCTCGGCGGCGAGCACGACCAGCGCCGGCAGGGCCAGCGCGGCGATCCGGCGTCCGGAGGCCACCTCGGCCCGTACGGTCGATGTCACGCCGTCATCATGACACGGCGCGGTAATCAGCGAAAGCCGCACCCACTGCTTACATATCGGGGCCGGTCAGCTCGATGACCTGGTCCTCGTCCGCGACCAGGATCGGCCCGGAGAAGTGCTCGGCCGCCTCCGCCGCGGCCCGGCTCCGGTCCGCGCCGGGCCAGAAGTGGGTCAGCAGCAGCCGCCGGGCACCGGCCTGGGCGGCGAACCCGGCCGCCTCCCGGGCCGACAGGTTGAACCGCTGGTCGGGTATCACCGTGCTGACCGGACGGTCCTGGAACGTGGCGTCGACCGCGAACAGGTCGGCGCCGGCACCCAGCCGGGCCACGGCCGGATCCGGCCCGGTGTCGCCGGTGTAGGCGAACACGCCGCCCGGCCCGGTGACCCGGACCCCCGCGTTCGGCACGTAGTGCGGCAGGGCGACCAGCTCGATCCGCACCGGGTCGAGGTCGATCGAGCTACCCGGCCGGTACTCGTGCCAGTCGAACGCCGCCGCCAGCAGCTCCGCGCCGTCCGCCCCCTCCAGCGGCGCGAGCACCTCGGCGAGACCGGCCGGTGCGTACACCGGCAGCCGGGGCAGGCCGGCGCCGCGGAAGCCGTAGTGCCGGGCCCGCAGCAGCGCGTGCACGTCGAGCATGTGGTCCGGGTGGGCGTGCGTGAGCACGACCGCGTCGAGCCGGTCGGCCGGCAGCGCGGCGAACAACCGCGGCGCGGTGCCGTACCCGAGGTCGACGACGAGATGCCGGCCCGCGTCACTGATCAGAAAACCGGTGCAAGCGCGGCCCGGTTCGGGCCAGGCGCCGCAGCTGCCGAGGACACGGATCCGCACCCGGCGCAGGCTACCAGCGGCTCTCCAGCGAGCGCTGCAACGCGCGCTGCGCCTCCCGGCGTTGCTCGTCGCGCTCCTGCTGGCGGGTGCGCTCCGGGTCGGTCGCGGCCGGCTTGGCCGGTGGCTGAACGGTGGTGGTCGGCATGGCAGTTCCCCTCACCCCCGGCCGCATGGCGGCCGGCTGTCGGATCGGCTGTGGGGCCCGGCATCGGATGTCGGGCCGTGCTGTCGAGGCCCGACATCGCCGTCGGGTCGCACCGTCGGACCACGGCGGGGGTGACCCGCGCGTCGGCCGGACGGACGCTCCTCGACCCGCGACCGCGGCGCGAAGACGCCGCCACGGCTACGAGCGAGGCGCTCGGCACGGCTGGAGCCGACGGATCCGCGTCGGCTCCGGGTGAACCGTTGAACGCGCTGCGTTGCCGCGCGCGTCCCGACCCAAGTTAACGTTCGTTCCAGTGGATGCACCCGACTTCCCACCATGCGGACTGTGATCGTGGCGTCATCCAGCGCAGCCGGCGGTACCGGGGTGCCGCCAACGACCTCAGCGGGCGAAGAAGTGGAAGCCGACCCACCACCAGAAGCCGAGCAGCGCCACCCGGCCGAGCGGGACCCGGCCCACCCGGTACCGCATGACGAAGCCGCACAGCTGGGCGAGCGTCGGTACCCGGGAACCCTCGCGGCGGCCGGCCACCTCCAGCGCCACGATCGACACCAGGGCCAGCCCGTACGCGACGAGCGTCGCGATACGCGTAGCGCTCATCGCCGTTCCTCCTTCGTCGGAACGCCGATCAGGCACGACGACGCGCGATCCCCATGACTCACTCGCTCACGCTCGCTCATCGCCGTTCCTCCACGCGCGCACGCTCGCTCATCGCTTCACCAGCGCCCAGTACCCGGTGATCCAGCCCAGGAACACCGCCGCCCGCGCCCAGTAGTGCTGCAGCACCGGGTCCGCCAGCGCGGACAGCGTCGGATGCGCCGGCGTCGACCCGAGCGCGAAGCTGACCAGCTCGAAGGTGGCGAAGACCAGCACCGGTACCAGCCACCACAGCGCCTGCCGGGCGACCTTCCGGACGGCCGGATGGCGGGTCAGCCGGCGGGTGACGCCGAGCCAGAAGAACGCGCCACCGATCCCGATCATGGTGATGGTCGAGCGCAGCGAGAACGACGGGAACGCACCGACGGCGAGCGAGGCGCCGACGAAGCCGACCACACGGGCGGGCGCGTACCAGCGCGGCGGCGCGGACTCGGCCGCGGCCGGAGACTGTTGATCCACGTCTTCCGATTCTCATCCGCCGACCGGCGGCGGGACAGCCCGTTGCCGCGATCCGTCGCTCACAACGGACGAAACGCCGGACCGCCGGCCGCTCAGCGATCCAGCGGGCAGTCGGCAAGCGCGGCGGTGACCGAGGCGAGCACCTCGTCGACGCTGCCGTGGCCGGTGAAGCCGGCCGCGAACCGGTGCCCGCCACCGCCGAGCGCCACCGCCACCCGGCTCACGTCCACCGCGCCCTTGCTGCGCAGCGACACCACCCACTCCTCGGCGGCGGCCTGCTTGGCGAGGCAGGCGACCTCGGCCTCCTGCGCGGTACGCAGGTCGCCGATCAGCGTCTCCAGCACCTGCGGCGGCTGGCCGTGCCGGGCCAGGTCGTCGAGGGTGGCGTGACTGGACACCAGGCCCGCGCCGGAGGCGGCGCCCGGGTCCAGGCGCGCCCGACCGAGCACGTCGGCGAGCAGCCGCAGCGCGCCGAACGGACGCGTGTGGTACAGCTTGCGGCTCAGCTCGGCGTGCGGGATGCCGGTGGCCACGAGCCGGCCGGCCAGCTCGTGCACCGCCTGGGTGGTGGCGGCGAACGCGAACGAGCCGGTATCGGTGGACAGCGCGACGTACAGGCACTCCGCGATCGGCGCGGTCAACCGGACGCCGAGCCGGCGCAGCAGCTCGTCGACCAGGACCGCGGTGGCGGCGGCGGACGGGTCGACCAGGTTCAACTCGCCGAAGCCGGGGTTCGACGCGTGGTGGTCGAACACCAGCGTGTGCCCCGCGGTACCCAGCCGGTCGGCGAGGTCACCGAGCCGTTCGACGCTGCTCGCGTCGAACGACACCAGCAGGTCGGGTGCGCGCGGCGCCTCGCCCGGCGGTACCAGCAGCTCGCGGCCGGGCAGCTCGGCCAGCACGCCGGTCAGCTCGAACGGGCTGGGGAAGCTCGCCTGCACCGGTAGCCCCAGCTGGGCCAGGCCGAGGCCGGCGCCCAGCATGCTGCCCAGCGCGTCGCCGTCCGGGTTCAGGTGGCAGGTGAGCAGGATCGAGCGGGCCGACCGGAGCCGGTCGAGCGCCGCCGCCCAGTCCGCCTCGGCGATCGGGGCGGGTGGCGTCACGCGGGTCCGCCGGGCCGGGCGTGCGAGAGGTCACGATCCGGCTCGTCGGCGACCGGCTCCTCGGCCTCGTCGCCGGTCTCGTCCTCGTCGTCCTCGTCCACCTTGTACGGCTGGGCATCGCCGGCGTACTGCGCGTCGACCGCCTGCCGTTGCACCTCGGCGTCGGCGGCGCGGGCGGCGGCGAGCAGCTGCTCGATGTGGTCGGCCTGCTCCGGCACCTCGTCGACCACGAACGTCAGCGTCGGCGCGAACCGCAGGCCCAGCCGCTTGCCCACGATGCTGCGCAGCAGCCCGTTCGCGCTGGCCAGGGCGGCGGTGGTGGCGGCCTGCTCGGTCGGGTCACCCAGCACCGTGTAGAACAGCGTGGCGTCGTGCAGGTCGTTGGTGAGCCGGACGTCGGTGATCGTCACCATGCCCAGCCGCGGGTCCTTGACCTGCTTGCGCAACGCGGACGCGACCAGCTCCTTGATCCGTTCGGCGTACCGGCGCACCCGGGCGGGGTCCGACATGATTCCTCCAGCTCTCGTTTCGAACCCTTCGACAGTACTGGGGATGCGCCGAACGACCGCAGGGGCCCGTCGCCCATTCGATGCCAAGTACTCTTTCCAAAGCTAGCTTTCCAAAGATATGGTGGCATGCATGTCGAAGCCCATCGTGGAGCTGACCGACCCGCGCGCCCTCCGCGCCCTCGCCCACCCGCTGCGCCTCGCCCTGCTCGGCCTGCTCCGCCGGGAAGGGCCGCTCACCGCCACCCGTGCCGGCCAGCTGCTCGACGAGTCGTCCGCCAGCTGCTCGTTCCACCTGCGCCAGCTCGCCAAGTACGGCCTGGTCGAGGAGGCCGCCGGCGGCACCGGCCGGCAGCGGCCGTGGCAGGCCACCGCCCGCGCCACCACGTGGCCGAGCCGCCCGGACAGCCTGGAGGTACGGGCCGCCACCGACGCGCTGTCCGCGGTGATCGCGGAGCGCTATCTGGCGGCGATGCTGAACTGGATCGGCCGCCGCGACGCGGAACCGGACGAGTGGCGCCAGGCGCCGTTCGGCGACCAGGACGTGTACCTGACCGCCGCCGAGATGGCCGACCTCGCCGAACGGACCACCGCGCTGTTCGCGCCGTACCTGCCGCGCACCGACGACGAGTCGCTGCGGCCGGCCGGTGCCCGCCGGGTGATGTACCTCGACGTCGCCCTCCCCCTCGGCCGCTGACATGGCGCGGGCCGACACGCTGCGCATGCTGCGCGCGCCAGACTTCCGCCGGCTGTGGGGCAGCCACACCGTCTCCCTGCTCGGCGACCAGATCCGCACCCTCGCGCTGCCGCTCGCGGCGGTGCTCGTGCTGCACGCCGGCCCCGCCCAGATGGGGTTGCTGACCGCGGCGGGGACCCTGCCGGCCCTGCTGTTCTCGCTGCTCGCCGGCGCCGCGAGCGACCGGTACGGGCGGCGGCGCCGCACCATGGTGCTCGCCGACCTGCTGCGCGCGGCGCTGCTCGCCACGGTGCCGGTCGCCGCCGTGTTCGGCACGCTGAGCCTGACCCAGCTGTACCTGGTGGCCTTCGGGACCGGCACGCTGTCGGTGCTGTTCGACGTGGCCGACGCGAGCATGTTCGTCGCGGTCGTGCCGCGGGAGCGGTTCGTCGCGGCCAACTCGCTGATCCACGGCAGCCGGGCCGCGTCGTACCTGGCCGGGCCGAGCCTGGGCGGCCTGCTGGTGCAGGCGGTGGGGGCGCCGCTGGGACTGCTCGCCGACGCGGTGTCGTTCCTCGCCTCGGCGGTGCTGCTGCGCGGGATCCGGACGCCCGAGCCGCCCACCGAACGCGCCGGGCTGGCCGGCCTGGTGGGCGGGCTGAGCTACCTGCGCCGGTCCGCCACGATCCGCGCCACGCTCACCGGTACCGCGGTGATGAACCTGTTCAACTTCGCCTTCGCCGCGCTGTTCACGCTGTACGCCACCACCGCGCTGGGCATCTCCCCCGGCACGCTCGGGCTGGTGCTCGGCGCCGGGGCGGTCGGCAGCCTGCTCGGCGCGTTCCTGACCCCGCGGCTCGGCCGGCTGATCGGGATCGGGCCGGCAGCGCTGCTCGGGATGGTGCTGTTTCCCGCCCCGCTGATCCTGGTGCCGCTGGCGGACCGGCCCGGGCCGACCGCGCTGCTGCTGGTGTTCGGCTCGGAGTTCGGCGCCGGGCTCGGCGTGATGATGCTCGACATCGCGTTCGGTTCGATCACCGCGGCGATCGTGCCGGCCCGGTTGCGGGCGCGGGTCTCCGGCGCGTTCCAGTCGGTCAACTACGGGGTGCGACCGATCGGATCGCTGCTGGGCGGGGCGCTCGGCGCCGCGCTCGGGTTGCGCCCGGCGCTGTGGATCGCCACCGTGGGCGCCCTGGCCGGCGTGCTGTTCGTGCTGCCCAGCCCGGTGCGGCGGCTACGCCGGCTCCCGGACGAACCCGAGGAACAGCCGACCGGCGGGCCGCTGCGCGCCGGGGCACCCGCCTGACGCCACCGGTAGCCGGGCCCGACCGAGCCGCGCGCGCTCACCCGGTGCTGCGCACGGCACCGGGGAGCCGCGGTCGGTCAGTCGTCGGCGCCGTACCGGCGGCGGCGCACCGACAGCAGCTCCAGCTCGGGCCGGCCGGCGACCAACCGCTCGCACGCGTCCAGCACCTCGGTGAGGTGCCCGCTGTCGCCGGAGACCGCGGCGACACCAAGCTGGCTGCGCCGGTGCAGTTCCTGGTCGCCGACCTCGGCGACCGCCACGTCGAGCTTGCGCAGCGCGGCGACGACGGGCCGCACGTACGCCCGCTTGGCCTTCAGCGAGTTGCTGTCGTCGGGCAGCAGGACGTCGAACAGCGCGGTACCGGTATACACGTGCTCACGGTAGCGGGCGGCACCGAGCGCGGCGCGGCCGGTGCGGCGGGATCGCCGCTCAGTCCACCGGTCCCGGGACGCCACCGGTGTCTCCGGACGCCGGCTCCGCCCCGACGTCCGGCCGGCCCGGTTCGGTGCCGGGCCGCACGCGTGCCGGCACCGGCTCGCTCTCCCGGCGGGCGACCAGCAGGTCGCGCACGATCGCCTGGTCCACCCGGTGCTCGAACCCCTGGTACGCGGGACCGTCCAGCACCGTGAGCCCGGCATCGGTGAGGATCGCGGCGAGGTCGGCCCGGCGGGACACGTGGGTGTTGAACGACAGCCCGAACGCGCCGCCCGGCCGCAGCAGCTGCGCCCAACTCGGCGCCGACGCGGCGATCAGCTCCACCGGGCTGCGCGACACGCTGCGCCCGTGGCTGCCGTGCGCCACGCCGTACGGCGCGTCCGCGACCAGCACGTCGAACGACCGGTGCCGGAAGAACTGTCCGATGTGGACGGTGTCGCCGATGATGGCGGTCAGCTCGATCGTCTCGCCGGCCCGGTACTGCTCCTTGGTCGCCGCCAGCTCGACGTCGAACCGGCGAGCCAGTACCGACCGGTTGCGCCGGATCGGCGCCCACTGCGCCTTGTGCTTGATCCGTGCCGCGCGCAGCCACGTCTTCAGAAACGCCGCGTACGCGTCGATGTCCTTGCTGTCGATGTCCACACCGGCGACCGACAGCCCGTACATCAGGGCCTGGTTGAGCGTGGTGCCGCGGCCACACATCGGGTCGAGCACCCGCAGCTTGCGGGCCAGCAGGTCGCCCGGCCGGTCGGTGGACAGCGCCGTGACGTTCAGCAGCAGCTTGGTGAACTGCTCGTTCGTCTTCCCCGGATACTTGAGGATGGTGAGCAGATCCGAGCCGAACAGGTCCAGCGGGGTCGCGGTCACCGGCCGCAGCAGCCCACCGACCCGCTCGAACATCGCGTACCGCGAGGACAGGTTCGCCAGGTGGGCCAGGTCGGTGTCGGTCAGCGCCTCGGCGGTGAACGTCACGTACGGCACGCCGGCGATCTCGGTCTCGGCGACGTCCGCGAGCTTGCCGCCCAGCACCGTCGCATCGAACACCGCCAGCTCCCGCCGGGTCAGCGTCACCGCGGTCTGCGAGTACACCCGGTTCAGCGACGGCAACAGCAGGATCGCGTACTCGGCCATGACGGTGCGGTGCTCCTCGCTGTCGGTGGGTCGCCGACGATTGTGCCAGCGTCCCGCCGAGACGACCCCGGCGGCCGGTCACCGGTGGCAGCATGAGGCCGTGCCCGACGAGCCCGCACCCGACGCCGACCGGCCCACCCTGGACCGCAGCGCCGCCTGGCGGGACCACCTGGCCAACGAACGCACGTACCTGGCCTGGCTGCGCTCGGCGCTCGCGGTGCTCGCGCTGGGGCTCGCCGCCGCCCGGTTCGGCGGCCGGGGCGGCGTCGCGGCCGGCGCCATCCTCACCGTCGTCGCGATCGCCGGGCTGGTCTTCGGCGCGGCACGGTACCGGCGGGGCCGGCGCACCATCACCACGGGCGTCCTGCCGGCCGGTGGCGGCACCGCGCCGATCATCGCCGGCGTAATCCTGGTGGTCAGCTTCCTGCTCGCCTTCCTCGTACTCGAACTCGCCGACTGACGGAGCCACCGCACACCGTGCCCGTGCCCCGCGTACCGGTCAGGGCACGTCGGGCAGCGGCGGGCAGCGCCTCGGCACCGGTGTGGAGACGACCACCGAGGTGGTGGTCTGCCCGTACAGCAGGAAACGGTCCAGGATCGACTCGATGTGGGCCATGCTCGCCGCGTGCAGCTTCAGCAGGAAGCAGTCCTCACCGGTGATCCGGTGACACTCGCTGATCTCCGGCAGTTCCTCGGCGAGTGCGACGATCCGGGCCAGCTGGCCGGCCACCGGTCGAATCCGCGCGAACGCCGTCAGCGGCAGGCCGAGCGCCGCCGGATCCAGCGTCACCCGGTAGCCGCGGATCACCCCGGCCCGTTCCAGCCGCTGCACCCGCTCGGTCACCGCCGGTGGCGACATGTCCAGCCGGCGGGCCAGCGCCGACATGCTCATCCGCGGGTCGGCGGACAGCTCGCGCAGCAGCCGGACGTTCGTCGCGTCGAGCAACTCGTGCGGGCCGGGTCCACCGTTCGCCGAGTGCCGGCGCACGGCTCCCGGCACGGTCTGCTGCCGCCGTGAATTCTGAGGCAATTGATCGCCACCACCTTCAGATTGCCATTCTCTCCCGCCAGAGTGCCTCCCAGGATGGCGTCATGACCACACTTCAGCCTGGACCCACCCGGGTCGGGCTCGTCGGCCGGACGGTCGGCCGGCTGCCTCCCACCACCTACTTCCTGACCAGCGCCGTGTTCCACTACCTCGGCCCGTCGCTTGCGGTACTGCTGTTCGTACACGTCGGCGCGCTCGGCGTGGCGTGGCTCCGGATCGCCAGCGCCGCGCTGCTGCTCGGCCTGTGGCGCCGCCCGTGGCGGCTGCTCGCGCGGCTGGACCGGCGGCAGCGCCTGCTGCTGCTCGCCCTCGGCGCGGTACTCGCCGCGATGAACTCGCTGTTCTACCTGGCGGTGGCGCGGCTGCCGCTGGCCACCGTCGGCGCGGTCGAGTTCCTCGGCACCATCCTGCTCGCCGCCCTCGGCGTGCGCAGCCGGCGGAACCTGATCGCCCTCGCCGTCGCCGTGGGCGGTGTCGCCACCCTCACCGAGGTACGCGTCGACGGCAGCGGGCTCGGGTTCCTCTTCGCGTTCGGCAACTGCGCGCTGTTCCTGCTCTACGTCGTGCTCGCGGCCCGCATCGCGACCGCCGACCGGGCCGACGGCAAACCCGGGCCGGGCGCGTCCACCGGCGGGATCGACCGGCTCGCCGCGGCCATGGTGATCGCCGCGGTGGCCGCCACCCCGATCGGCCTGCCGGCCGCGATCCCCGCGTTCGGGCATCCGTGGTGGCTGCTGTGGGGTGTCGGGGTGGGCATCTGCTCGTCGGTCATCCCGTACCTGACCGACCAGCTCGCGCTGGCCCGGCTGCCCCGGGCGACGTTCGCACTGCTGCTCGCGCTGCTCCCGGCGGCCGCGGCCGTGCTCGGCCTGATCATCCTGCACCAGGTACCCACGCTGACCGAACTGGCCGGCATCGCGCTGGTGGTCGGCGGCATCCTGCTGCATCGCGAGCGCGGCTGACCCGTCGCGGCGCCCCGGTACGTGGCCCCGACATGGCACTGGCCGGACCCCGGGCGGGGTCCGGCCAGCGCCGTCACGCGTCGCGCGTCAGGCGCGCGGCTTCTCGCGCATCTCGAAGTTCTCGATGACGTCACCGACCTTGATGTCGTTGTAGCCACCGAGCGTCAGACCGCACTCGAAGCCCTCGCGGACCTCGGTCGCGTCGTCCTTCTCCCGCTTCAGCGAAGCGATCGACAGGTTCTCCGCGACCACGGCGCCATCGCGCAGCAGGCGCGCCTTCGCGTTGCGCCGCACCACACCGGAGCGGACCATGCAGCCGGCGATGTTGCCGATCCGGCTCGACTTGAAGACCGCACGGATCTCCGCCGAACCGAGCTCGACCTCCTCGTACTCCGGCTTGAGCATGCCCTTGAGGGCGGCCTCGATCTCCTCGATGGCCTGGTAGATCACCGTGTAGTAGCGGATCTCCACGCCCTCGCGCTCGGCCAGGTCGCGCACCTTGCCCTCGGCCCGGACGTTGAACCCGATGATCGTCGCCGTCGAGTCGCTCGTCGCGGACGCCAGGTTGACGTCGTTCTCGGTGATCGCACCGACGCCCCGGTGGATGATGCGCAGCTGCACCTCTTCCGGGATGTCCAGCTTGACCAGGGCGTCTTCCAACGCCTCGACCGAACCGGACACGTCGCCCTTGAGGATGAGGGCGAGGGTGGCCTTCTGGCCCTCCTTCACCTGCTCCATCAGGGTCTCCAGCGTCGCGCGGCCACGCGAGTACGCGTTCGCGGCGGCACGCTTGCGGGCCTCCCGCTGCTCGGCGATCTGCCGTGCGGTGCGGTCGTCCTCGGCCACCAGGAACGTGTCCCCGGCACCCGGCACCGCGGTCAGACCGAGCACCAGCACCGGACGCGACGGCCCGGCCTCCTCGACCGGCCGGCTGTACTCGTCGAGCATCGCCCGGACCCGGCCGTGACCGGTACCGGCGACGATCGAGTCACCGACCCGCAGCGTGCCCTGCTGGACCAGCACCGTGGCGACCGGGCCGCGGCCCTTGTCGAGGTGACCCTCGATCGCGACGCCGTGCGCCGACCCGTCCACCGGAGCGGTCAGCTCCAGCGACGCGTCCGCGGTCAGCAGGACGGCCTCCAGCACACCGTCGATGTTGATCCGCGACTTGGCGGAGATGTCGACGAACATCGTGTCGCCGCCGTACTCCTCGGCGACCAGGCCGTACTCGGTCAGCTGCTGGCGGACCTTCGCCGGGTTGGCGCCCTCGACGTCGATCTTGTTGACCGCCACCACGATCGGCACCTCGGCCGCCTTGGCGTGGTTCAACGCCTCGATCGTCTGCGGCATCACGCCGTCGTCGGCCGCGACCACCAGGATCACGATGTCGGTGACCTGGGCACCGCGGGCACGCATGGCGGTGAACGCCTCGTGGCCCGGGGTGTCGATGAAGGTCACCTTGCGCTCTTGAC
Source organism: Actinocatenispora sera (assembly GCF_018324685.1). Lineage (NCBI taxonomy): Bacteria > Bacillati > Actinomycetota > Actinomycetes > Micromonosporales > Micromonosporaceae > Actinocatenispora > Actinocatenispora sera. The sequence continues at coordinate 5,421,051 of NZ_AP023354.1, forward strand.
CCTCGTGCTCGACCTCGACCTGGTAGGCACCGATGTGCTGGGTGATGCCGCCGGCCTCGCCCTCGACCACGTGCGTGGACCGGATGGCGTCCAGCAGCTTGGTCTTGCCGTGGTCGACGTGACCCATCACGGTCACCACCGGCGGCCGGGACACCAGCCGGTCGGCGTCCACGTCGGCCTCGAGGTCGATGTGGAACTGCGCGAGCAGCTCGCGGTCCTCGTCCTCCGGGCTGACGATCTGCACGTCGTAGCCGAGGTGCTCGCCGAGCAGCAGCAGGGTGTCGTCGGTGCACGACTGGGTCGCGGTCACCATCTCGCCCAGGTTGAACATCTCCTGGACGAGCGAACCCGGGTTCGCGTCGATCTTGTCGGCGAAGTCGGACAGCGAGGCACCCCGCGGCAGCCGGACCGTCTGGCCCTGACCACGCGGCGCACCCGAACTCATCGTCGGTGCCGACAGGTTGTCGAACTCCTGCCTGCGCTGCTTCTTCGACTTGCGGCCGCGACTCGGGCGGCCACCCGGCCGGCCGAACGCACCGCTGGTGCCGCCGCGACCGCGACCCCCACCACCGGGGCGACCGCCACCACGGAAACCACCACCGGCCGGCGCGCCGCCGCCACCGCGGTAGCCACCGCCGCCACCGGCACCGCCGCCACCGCCGCGGTAACCGCCACCGCCACCGGCGCCGCCACCACCACGGAAGCCGCCGCCACCGCCGCCCGGACGGCCACCGCCGCCACCGGGGCGACCGCCACCGGCGCCGCGGCCACCACCCGGCCCAGCGGGCCGGGCCGGACGCTGCGACGGCATCTGGGACGGGCTGGGCCGCGGCGGCATCGACGCCGGGCTCGGCCGCGGCGGACGCTGGTCACCGCCGGGCCGCGGGCCGCCGGGGCCGGCGGCCGGACGCGCCGAGCCGCCACCCTGGCCGATACCGAACGGGTTGTTGCCGGGACGCGGTGCCGGACGGCCGCCAGGCCGCTGGCCGGGCCGCTGGGCCGGGCGCGGACCGGGGGTCGCCTGCGGGGCCGGCCGCGGGCCGGGGCGCGGCCCCGGACGGGCCGGTGCACCGGTGCCGCCGGCGGCCGGCGGCTGCTCCTCCGGGCCGGACTCGGCACGCTGCCGGGCGGCCTCCTGGGCAGCCCGAACCGCCGCCTCCTGGTCCTTCTTCAGCTGGGCGGCACGGGCTTCCGCCGCCGCCACCTCGATGTCGTGCGCGCTCGCCGGCTTGCTCGGCGCGGCCGGACGCGGACGCGGACCCGGGCGCGGCCCCGGCTTGGGCAGCGCGCTGGGCTTCGCCGCGGGCTTGTCGGCCGCGGGCGCCTCCGGCGCCTTCGCGGTCGTGGTCGCCGCCTTCTTCGCCGGTGCGGCCTTCTTCGCCGCCGGCTTCGCCGGCTGGTCACCGCCGCCGGCCGCCTTCTGCTGCTCCGCCGCGAGAACGTCACGGAGCCGCCGCGCCACCGGTGCCTCCACCGTGCTGGACGCGGACTTCACGAACTCGCCCATGTCTTTCAGCTTTGCGAGCACGCTCTTGCTGTCGGTACCGAACTCTTTGGCGAGCTCATGTACGCGGGCCTTGCCTGCCACTGCACTCCTCATCTTGAGGCCGGGCGGGCAGACCCGCTCGACCTCACTCGTGCAACACCCGAAGCCTGTTCATCACAGTGACTTCATCGTGCGCTCATGTCGGTCGACCTACCTAGTTCGTTCGGGCCGGATCGGGGCGATCCGTGCCGTCGGCTGTTCCGCTTGCTGCGTGCTCACGCACGTGCTCCGTGACCGGTGTGTCGTCGACACCCGATCCGGAACTGATCCGCAACGCGCGAGCGAAGGCCCGACGTTTGCGGGCTGACGCGACGCAGGCCGGATCCTGGTGCACGTGAGCACCCCGACCCGGCAGTCTGCGCAGCGGATCGGGAACCAACCGGAAACCGGCCGGATCCGCAACCGCCACGACACGCAGCAGAACGGTGGCTGGCGCACGACGCCGGCAGCCCACACACGTGCGGACCGGAGACGCGCGACGTACCGCGATCAAGCTTACTCCTCAGCCGTCGGGCAGGCTGAACCCGGTGCATCTGGCCGATCCTCCCGGACCGGATGCACCGGGGCGTGCCCGATATCGGGGTCAGCGAGCGGTGTCCGCCGCGCCGACCGCTCCGCCCGCCACCTCAGGCGGTGCGCTTCCGGCCTGCTCGGCGTCGGACCGGATGTCGATGCGCCAACCGGTCAACCGGGCGGCCAGGCGGGCGTTCTGCCCCTCCCGGCCGATCGCGAGCGACAGCTGGTAGTCGGGCACCACCACGCGCGCCGCCCGGGCGGCCGCGTCCACCACTTCGACCCGCAGCGCCTTCGCCGGCGACAGCGCGTTGCCGACGAACTCGGCCGGATCCTCGGACCAGTCGATGATGTCGATCTTCTCGCCGTCCAGCTCGCTCATCACCGAGCGGACCCGGGCGCCCATCGGGCCGATGCAGGCACCCTTCGGGTTCACCCCGGGCACGCTGGAGCGCACCGCGATCTTGGTCCGGTGGCCGGCCTCGCGCGCGATCGCGGTGATCTCGACGGTGCCGTCGTTGATCTCCGGCACCTCCAGCCCGAACAGCCGCTTGACCAGGTTCGGATGCGACCGGGACAGGGTGATCTGCGGGCCGCGCAGGCCCTTCGCGACATGCACGATCACGCACTTGATCCGCTGACCGTGCTCGTAGGACTCGCCGGGGACCTGCTCGGCCGGCGGCAGCAGCGCCTCGATCTTGCCCAGATCGACGACGACGATGCCCTTCTCCGCCCGCGCCTCGTGCGCCTGGATCACGCCGGTGACGATGTCGCCTTCCTTGCCGACGTACTCGCCGTAGGTGACCTCGTCGGTCACCTCCCGCAGCCGCTGCAGGATGACCTGCTTGGCGGTCATCGCGGCGATGCGGCCGAAGTCGGCGGGGGTGTCGTCCCACTCGCGCACGACGGTGCCCTCGTCGTCGACCTCCTGCGCGTACACCCCGGCGATGCCGGAGCGGCGGTCGATCTCGACCCGGGCGTGCGGGTGCGCCCCCTCGGTGTGCCGGTAGGCGGTGAGCAACGCGGTCTCGATGGTGCTCAGGATCGTCTCGTACGGAATGTCGCGCTCGCGCTCCAGCGCGCGGAGGGCGGCCAGGTCGATGTTCATGCCTCCTCCTCCTCTGCCTCGGAAACGCCCGTCCCGGAACCATCCACCGCGGGACCGTCGGGTCCGGCGCCGGTGGACCGGCCGAACTCGATCTGTACCTTGCCCGGCCCCAGTTCGGCGTACCGGATCCGGCGCGGCGCGCCAGCCACGTCCATCTCGACCCCCAATTCACCGGCCTCGACCGGTATGTCCGCCGCGGTGATCCGCCCCACCACCGTCTGCTCCGCCACCGACACCGAGACCAGCCGGCCGACGTTGCGTCGCCAGTGCCGCGGCTCGCGCAGCGGCCGGTCGACGCCCGGCGAGGTGACCTCCAGCGTGTACGCCTCGGCACCGAACGCGCCGTCGGACTCGGCGCCGTCCAGCGCCCCGGAGATCGCCCGGGACAGCTCCGCCACGGCGTCCAGGTTGACGCCGGTGTCGGAGTCGACCACCACCCGCAGCACGCTGCGCCGGCCGGCCCGGGAGACGTCCATGTCCTCCAGGTCGTACCCGGCCGCCTCGACGACCGGCTCGACCAGCGACCGCAGCCGCTCGGCGTGCACGGCGAGACCGCCACCGCGGGGTGCCCGGGCGGCCGGCTCGTGCCGGGCCCCGGCGCCGCGCGCCGCACTCGTGCGACCGGCGCGTTGCGGGCGAGAACTCATACCGCACCTCCCCTCGACGACGGCGGCGGACGCTGCCGGCGTGACCATCCCCAGATCCGCTTCAGGCCGCGTCAGAACATCCAACGCGGCTCGACGAGAAGCGTAACCCGCCGTAGCGAGAAAGAACGGCCACCCACCCGGTTCCGGCCGCAACGGGTGGTTGCGACCACGGTCCGGGCGGAGCTGGGCGCATCGCGTAGGGTCGTGGGACACCATGACCGTGTCCGTCCGGTCGGCCCGGTGGGTGCCGCGGCCGAGCGGCGCACCGTCCGAGGATGGGGAATGGTTTCGTCGAACGTGCCGCGTCGCGGCGTGCTGACCGGCGGGGTCGCCGCCGCGGTGGCGCTGACCGCCGGCCTCACCGGCTGCCGGGACACCCCGAAAGCACAGCCACCGAGCCCGATCCTGCCGGTACGGGCGGACAGCCTGGCGCTGCTCGCCGCCTACGACGCCACGCTGCGTCGCCATCCGGACCTGGCCGACCGGCTCAAGCCGCTGCGCGAGGACCACCACCGGCACGTCCGGGAACTCGACCGCGAGCTCGGCAGCGCCACCCCCAGCGCGAGCGGTTCGGCGACCCCGTCGCCCTCGACCAGCCCGGTACCGGCCGGCGCCGACGCCGCGCTGGGCGCGCTGACCGGGCAGGAAAAGCGGTGCGAGCAGCACGCCCGGCGATCCTGCCTGACCGCCCCGGACCGGTACGCCACCCTGTTCGGCTCGATCGCGGCCTGCCGCGCCAGCCACGTGGAGGCGCTGCGATGACGCCGGCACAGCAGCGACTCCAGCAGGCGCTCGCGGCCGAACACGCCGCCGTGTACGGCTACGACGTGCTCGGGCCGCGGTTGACCGGCGCCGAGCAGACCGCCGCCCGCAACGCCGAGCAGGCCCACCGGGACCGCCGGGATGCGTTGACGCTGGCCCTGACCAAGCAGCGGGTGACGCCGGTGGCGGCCGCCCCGGGGTACGCGCTGCCCCGTCCGGTCACCGACCGGGCCAGCGCGCTGCGGCTCGCGGTGTCGTTGGAGGAACGTACCGCCGAGGCGTGGGGCGCCGGACTGCCGGCACTGTCCGCGGCGCAGCGCAGGCAGGCGGTCGAGGCGATCAGCGACTGCGCGGTGCGCGCCACCCGCTGGCGCCGGGTCGCCCGGATCACCCCGGCGACCGTGCCGTTCCCCGGCCGCCCCTGACCGCGGTCGCCGGCGCGATCTGCGCGGTCAGCCGTGGTGCCAACCGTCCAGGACGGGGAGCAGCTCGGACAGCCGCCGGACCACGGCGTCCGGCACGCCGTCGGTGTGTCCGCGCTGGGTCGCCGGGATGGTGCTGTGCGGCACGAGCACGGTGCGCATGCCGACGCTGCCGGCGCCATGGATGTCGTCGAACGTGCGGTCGCCCACGAACACGCAGCGGGCCGGGTCGGTGACCCCCACCGCGGCCATCGCGGACCGGAACGCCGCCGGATGCGGTTTGGTCACCTCGATCTCGCTGGTGTAGACGGCGCCGTCGATCAGCTCCAGCACGCCGTCCCGGGCGAAGATGCGCTCGTGGTGCGCGCGGGTCCAGGTGGTGTTGGACAGCACCCCGACCCGCACGCCGCGCTCGTGCAGCGCGGTCAGCAGCGCCACCGCCTCCGGATCGGTGTGGGTGGCGTGCTCCACCTCGGCCGCGAACACGTCGTAGGCCGCCGGGGTGGGGTCGATGCCGGCCGCGGTGAAGATCTCGGCCATGGTGCCGGAACGCTGCTGCAGCCGGCATCGCTGCCACACCGCGAACTCGGCGGCGGCGAGTGCGGCGGCGGCGCGCTCGGCGCCGGCCGGGACCAGCCGGCGGGCGACCCGCAGCCAGCTCTGCTCGTCCGGTGGGCACCACGGGGTGAGCGTGCCGCCCCAGTCGAACAACACCGCCTCGACGACCATCGCGCTCCTCTCGCCGCCGGAACCGTACCGCGTGGGTACGACGATCCCGGTTCGCCGACTGTGCCGCATCGGGCCCACGGTGGGTCGCCGCGGGCCAGAATGGCCGGATGACGACGGATCAGCTGGGTACCTCGCCGCGCTGGCAGGTCGCGGAGGCGCTGGCCGACGCGGTACGGGCCCGGCATCCCGCGCAGGTGCTCGCGGCCGGCGTGCAGGGCGCGCTCGCGCACGACGAGGACACCGGTCACAGCGAGGTGGAACTGGTCGTCGTCACGCACGGCTCCGGCGCGGGGCCGCGGCCCGCCCGCCGGCGCATCGACGGGGTGCTGCTGGATCTCGGCGTGATCGGGGCCGCCGAGTACCTGCAGCACGCCCGGACGCTGTCCACGTCGTGGCCGCTCGTGGCCGACCGGTACCTGACCACCGTGCCGATCTACGACCCGCAGGGCTGGTTCCGGCAGTTGGCGAACGCGCACCTGGCCCGGCTGGCCGAGGCGAGCGACGGCGAGTTCGCGACCCTGGCCCGGGAGGCCTGGTGCGAGGCGAAGGGGCGGCACGGCGTCGCCGCCCGCCTCGCGGAGTGGTACGACACCGACGCCGCGGTACTGGTCCTCGCCGAGGCGCGGACGGCGACGGCGGTGGTGCAGGGCCTGCTGCAGCGCACGTACTTCCGGGACAGCGTGGACGGGGTGCGCCGGGTGGGGCTGGCCGAGGCGAACCTGACCGCGGTGGCGGAGCGGCTGGCCGCCCAGGCCGAGGAGCTCGCCGCCGCCGGCCGCCCGGTCGACGGCACCATCGACGATCTCCTCGGCTGACCCGTACCGCGCCGCAACCGATGCCGGGATCGGTTGCGGCACACCAGGACCCGCGACCGCCGGACCGTGCTCACCCGCGACCGTCCGACGGCGGCGAACCGGGCTCGCCGGCGAGCTACTCGCCGCCGCCGGGGTGGCCGATGGAGATCATGCGGGTGACCGCGGCGCGGGCGGCGTCGGCGGTCGCGGCGGGCACGTCGACCTCGTCGGTGCCCTCGCGCAGCGAGCGCACCAGCTTCTCCGGCGTGATCATCTTCATGTACTTGCAGGAGGCGCGCTCGTTGACCGCCTGGAAGTCGACGCCGGGCGCGGCGCGGCGCAGCTGGTGCAGCATGCCGACCTCGGTGGCGACCAGCACCGCGGTGGCGCTGGTGTGCCGGGCCGCGGTGGCCATGTCGCCGGTGGACAGCACCTTGACCTTCTCGGCCGGTACCACGCCCTCGCCGGCGAGGTAGAGCGCCGAGGTGGCGCAGCCGCACTCCGGGTGGATGTACAGCTCGGCGCCGGGCACCGCGGCCACCCGCTCGGCGAGCTGGTCGCCGTTGATGCCGGCGTGCACGTGGCACTCCCCCGCCCAGATGTGCATGTTGTCGCGGCCGGTGAGCCGCTTGACGTGCGCGCCGAGGAACTGGTCGGGGCAGAACAGCACCTCGGTGTCGGCCGGGATCGAGGCGACCACGTCGACGGCGTTGGACGAGGTACAGCAGATGTCGGTCTCGGCCTTGACCTCGGCGGTGGTGTTGACGTACGAGACGACCACGGCGCCGGGATGTTCGGCCTTCCAGGCGCGCAGCTGGTCGGCGGTGATCGAGTCGGCGAGCGAGCAGCCGGCCGCGGCGTCCGGAATCAGCACGGTCTTGTCCGGGGCGAGGATCTTCGCGGTCTCCGCCATGAAGTGCACCCCGCAGAACACGATCGTGCTCGCCTCGCTCGCCGCGGCGAGCCGGCTCAGCGCGAGCGAATCGCCGGTGTGGTCGGCGATGTCCTGGATCTCCGGGAGCTGGTAGTTGTGCGCGAGGATCACCGCATCGCGCTCGCGGGCCAGCGTTCTGACCTCGTCGGCCCAGTCGGTGTCCACCATCGGTCCTCCCCCTCGCGGCGCGGTACGGCCGCACCGCCGGTTTTCGCCTGCTAGTCTAAAACTATGGTTCACCACGCTACCAGCGGGCCGCCCGGAGCGGAACACGAAGTCCTCGCCGCGGTGCTGTCGGTGCGAGCCGGATCACTTCGGGTACTGCTCTGGCAGCGCGCCCGCGACCCGCAGTCGGGCCGCTGGTCGCTGCCCGGCGGGCGGCTCGGTCCGGACGAGGACGTGGACGCCTCGATCCGCCGCCACCTGGCGCAGAAGGTCGACGTCGCCCGGCTGGCGCACCTGGAGCAGATCGCGGTGTTCTCCGACCCCGCGCGGATGCCCGGACGCCGGGTGGTGGCCACCGCGTTCCTCGGCCTGGTCCCGACCGACCGCGACCCGGCGCTGCCCGCCGACACCGCCTGGCAACCGGCGGACGCGCTGCCCCCGCTGGCCTTCGACCACGCCGCCATCGCCGACCGGGCCCGGGGCCGCCTGCGCGCGAAGCTGTCCTACACCAACCTCGGGTTCGCGCTCGCGCCGCCGGAGTTCACCATCTCCCAGCTGCGCGAGATCTACGCCGCGGCGCTGGGCTACCGGGTGTCGGCGACCAACATGCAGCGGGTACTGACCCGCCGCGGCGTGCTGACCCCCACCGGTGCGGCGGCACCACCCGGCCGGACCGGCGGACGACCGGCCGCGCTGTACCGGTTCGCCGAGCGCACCCTGCGGGTGACCGACCCGTTCGCGGTGCTCGGCCCGCCACGCCGCCGGTAGCCGCCGGGCGTCGCCCCGGTGGTGGCGTGGCCGGCCGCTACGATCGCGCGGTGACCGACAGCGTGCTGCTCGTGCTGCCCGACCGCGACCACGCCGACCGCATCGCGGCCCAGCTGCGCGACGCCGGGTACCGCCCGGCGTCGGTGCACCGCGACATGCTGCTCGGCGAGGACGACGCCGAGGACGTCGACTGGGTGGTCGAGCTGACCACCGGGCCCGGCGGGGCCCCCGCCGGCGACACCCTCGCCGCGCTGCGCGAGCTCGCCGACGACCACGACGGCTTCGTCACGTCCTGACCCGCAGGCCGCGCGGCGGTCAGGACAAGGCGACGCCGATCAGGGTGCCGACCAGGTACGTCGCGGCCGCGGCCAGCCCACCCAGGACCAGCTGGCGCAGCCCGTTCAGCAGCCAGTTGCGCGCGGTGAACCGGGCGAACAGCGCGCCCGCGGCGAACAGCCCGACCCCGCCGACCGCCAGCCCCAGCCACAGCTGGGAGAACCCGAGCAGGAACGTGATCAGCGGGAACATCGCACCGACCGAGAAGCACACGAACGACGAGACCGCGGCGAGCCACGGGTTCGGCACCTCGGTCGGGTCGACGCCCATCTCCTCCTGCGCGTGTACCCGGACCGCCTCGTCCAGGTTGCGGCCGACCGTCTCGGCCACCTCCCGGGCCAGCTGCTCCGGCAGCCCGCGCCGGATCCACGCCGCGGCGAGCTCCTCCGCCTCCTCGGCGGGATGCCGTTCGAGCTCGCGCCGCTCCTTGGCGATCTCGTGCGCGACCTGCTCGTTCTGGGTGCGCACCGAGGTGTACTCGCCGAGCCCCATCGAGATCGCGCCGGCGATCAGGCCGGCGACACCGGTGAGGACGATCGTGTGCCGGGAAACCCCGCCACCGCCGACCCCGGCGATCAGCGAGATGTTCGTGACCAACCCGTCCATCGCGCCGAACACGGCGGCGCGCAGCCACCCGCCGGACACGTCGGCGTGGTGGTCGGGTATCAGTGCGGCCGGTGTCACCGGCCGGTCGTGGCCGTTCATGCCACCGTCAGGATCTCGGCGCCGTCGTCGGTGACCACCAGGGTGTGCTCGAACTGGGCCGTCCACCGGCGGTCCTTGGTCACCACGGTCCAACCGTCGTCCCAGGCGTCGTGCAGGTAGGTACCGAGGGTGATCATCGGCTCGACGGTGAACGTCATCCCGGTCTCGATCACCACGTCGAGGTCGGGCCGGTCGTAGTGCGGCACGTACAGCCCGGAATGGAACGCCTCGCCGATGCCGTGCCCGGTGAAGTCGCGCACCACGCCGTAGCCGAAGCGCTTCGCGTACGACTCGATGACCCGGCCGACGACGTTGAGCGCCCGGCCCGGTTTGACCGCGCGGATGCCGCGCATGGTCGCCTCGTGGGTGCGCTCCACCAGCAGCCGTGCCTCCTGCGACACGTCGCCGGCGAGAAACGTCGCGTTCGTGTCGCCGTGCACGCCGTTCAGGAACGCGGTCACGTCGATGTTGACGATGTCGCCGTCCTCGACCACCGTCGAGTCGGGGATGCCGTGACAGATCACCTCGTTCAGCGAGGTGCAGCACGACTTGGGGTAGCCGCGGTAGCCCAGCGTCGACGGGTACGCGCCGTGGTCGCAGAGGAACTCGTGCACCACCCGGTCGATCTCGTCGGTGGTCACGCCGGGCTTGACCACCCGGCCGCCCTCGGCGAGCGCCCCGGCCGCGACCCGGCTCGCCACCCGGATCTTCTCGATCAGCTCGGGCGTCTTCACCTCAGAGCCGGTGAACGGCGCCGGCGCGGGCTTGCCGACGTACTCGGGGCGCGCGATGGTGGCCGGCACGGCGCGCTGCGGCGACAGGGTGCCGGGGGTCAGTGGAGCACGGTCAGCCATGCTCCGAGACTATCCGCCGCCGGCCCCCGCCCTGCGCCCGCGCCACCGGCCGCCCGTCCCGGCGCGCGATCACCCGATCGGGGGATGGCGATCGGCCGCGCGGTAGGGTCGGAAGCGCCATGAGTAAGCGAGCCCTCAGTGAGCGATGCGAGCAGGTCACGGGCATCGCGCCAGGATTCCCCCCGGGCGCCCGGACGAAGTCGAAGCACCGGTGAGCCATTCCCGGCACCCCCGACGCCACGCCGATGCGCAGCACGCCGATGCGCAGCACGCCGGGTCACCCCGAGCCGGTGCGGCCCGCGGAGCCGCGGCCCGCACGCACGACGCGGTCGGTACGGCGGCTCATCGCCGGCAGCGGCACGCCCTGGTCTGGTACGCGGCCTACGGGTCGAACATGTCCAGCCGGCGGTTGCGCTACTACCTCGCCGGTGGCCGGCCACCGGGCAACTCCCGGCGCTACCCGGGCGCCCGGGACGGGCGGGCGCCGGCCCGCAGCCGGGCGCTGCGCATCCCCGGCGGGGTCTACTTCGCCGGGCACAGCCGGGCCTGGGGCGGCGGCCTCGCCCTGTACGACCCGCAGCTGCCCGGCGCCGCCGCGGTGCACGCCCACCTGATCACCATCCAGCAGTTCAGCGACATCGCCGCGCAGGAGATGGCCCGGACCCCCGGGCGTGACCTGGACCTGGCCGAGGTGCTCGGCACCGGACGCGCCCAGCTCGGCCCCGGCCGTTACGAGACGCTGCTGCGCGCCGGGCCGGACGTCGACGGGATCCCCGTCCTGACGTTCACCGCGCCGTGGCAGGCGCACCAGACGCCGTGGCGCTCGCCGGCGCCGCACTACCTCGCCCTGGTCGTGCGGGGGCTGCGCGAGGCGTACGGCTGGGCGCCGGAGCGCACCGCCGCCTACCTGCGGGAACTGCCGGGCGTGCGCGGCGAGCAGGTACCCGCGGTGGTCGACCGCGTCTACGCGATCGCCGCGCCCCGGCCGGCCCGTCCCACCGCGCGGCCCGACATCGTGCTGCGCCCGAGCCCCGGCGTGCCCGGCAGCCTCAGGCCTGGACGGCAAGGGTGAACGGGAGAACCTGAGCCGCGCCGGCGACGCGCAGCGCGGACGCCGCCACGGTCAGCGTCCAGCCGGTGTCGGTCACGTCGTCGACCAGCAGCACCGGGTCGTCCGCGCCCAGCTCGGCCAGGCCGGCCGCGAGATCGTCGCCGACCGCGAACGCGTCGTGTACCGCGGCGAGCCGGTGCACCGCGTTGCCGCCGGCCCCGGCGCCCGGCGCGCCACCACCGACCCGGGACAGCTCGCCCAGGTCGCGCAGCCGGCCCACCCGGGCGAGCCGCCGCGCGAGCGAGCCGACCAGCCGCGGCCGGGTACGGGACGGTACCGCGACCACGGCGCCCGGGCGGCGCTGCCACGGCCAGTCGGCGAGCACCCGCACCACGCCGGCGAACACCTCGTCGTCGATCTCGGCGTCCGGGGCGCCGGGCCGCAGCAGGGCGCGCAGCCTCGTCCCCCAACCGATGTCGGACAGCCGGCCGAGCGCCCGGCCGGGCTCGGCCAGCTCCTCCGGGGCGATCTTGCCGGTGCGTTCGATGCCCAGCGCGGCGCCGCCGGTGGGCCACAGCTTCCGCGGCTCCACCGGTACGCCGGGGCGGCCGAGATGCTGCTGCGCCGCATCCAGCGCAGCCGCCGACACCTCCGGCTCGTACCACCGGCCGCGGCAGTTGTCGCAGCGCCCGCAGTCGGTGGCGTACGGGTCGTCGAGCGCCTCGCGCAGGAACCGTAACCGGCAGCCGTCGGTACCGACGTAGTCGCGCACCGCCTGCTGCTCGGCGGCGCGGGCGGCGGCGATCCGGGCGTAGCGCTCCGCGTCGTACCGCCAGGGCGTGCCGGTGGCGAGCCAACCGCCGCGGACCCGGCGCACCACCCCGTCCACGTCGAGCACCTTGAGCATCAGCTCCAGCCGGCTGCGGCGCAGCTCCACCCGCGACTCCAGCACCGGCGTCGAGGTCGGCTGCTCGGCCGACAGGGCGGCGAGGGTGGCCCGCACCTGGTCCTCCGGCGGGAACGCCAGCGACGCGAAGTAGCGCCAGATCGCCTCGTCCTCCGCCCCGGGCAGCAGCAGCACGTCGGCGTGTTCGACCGCGCGGCCCGCCCGCCCCACCTGCTGGTAGTAGGCGATCGGGGACGCCGGCGTGCCCAGGTGCACCACGAAGCCGAGGTCCGGCTTGTCGAAGCCCATGCCCAGCGCCGAGGTGGCGACCAGCGCCTTCACCCGGTTGGCGAGCAGGTCCTGCTCGGCCGCGGCCCGCTGGTCGGGGTCGGTACGCCCGGAGTAGGCGGCGACGCTGTGCCCGCGGGAGCGCAGGAAGTCGGCCACCTCGTCGGTGGCGGCGACAGTCAGCGTGTAGATGATGCCCGAGCCGGGCAGGTCGGCCAGGTGGTCGGCGAGCCAGGCCAGCCGGTGCGCCGGGCTCGGCAGCGGCAGCACCCCCAGCCGCAGGCTGTCCCGGTCCAGCGGCCCGCGCAGCACCAGGGTCTGGTCCGGCATCCCGCGCGCCGACTGCGGCGGCCCCAGCTGCTCGGCCACGTCGGCGGTGACCCGGGCGTTCGCGGTCGCGGTGGTGGCGAGCACCGGCACGTGCGGCTTGAGCCCGGCGAGGAACGTCGCGATGCGGCGGTAGTCGGGCCGGAAGTCGTGGCCCCAGTCGGAGATGCAGTGCGCCTCGTCGACCACCAGCAGGCCGGTGGTGGCGGCGAGCTCCGGCAGCACCCGGTCACGGAAGTCCGGGTTGTTGAGCCGTTCCGGGCTCACCAGCAGCACGTCGACCGCGCCGGTGGCGATGTCGGTCTCGATCGCCTGCCACTCGGTGACGTTCGCCGAGTTGATGGTGGCGGCCCGGATGCCGGCGCCGGCGGCGGCCTCGATCTGGTTGCGCATCAGCGCGAGCAGCGGCGAGACGATCACGGTCGGCCCGGCACCGGCGGCGCGCAGCAGCGCGGTGGCGACGAAGTACACCGCGGACTTGCCGAAGCCGGTGCGCTGCACCAGCAGGACCCGGCGCCCCATTCCGCCCTCGCCGGGCGAGGTCAGCGCCTCGATCGCCCGCCACTGGTCGTCCCGCAGCACCGCGCCCGGGCCGGCCAGCCGCTGCAGCACCGCCTCGGCGGCCGACCGTCCCGTATCGGCCGCGATGCCGGAATCGGCGGGATCGGGGCTCGCCTGGTTCGTCATCCCGCCTTGATACCAGCTACCCCCGACGACGTCGGCCGACCGGTCAGATCGGGGTGACGTAGGCGCCGGAGATGCCGCCGTCGACCAGGAACGTGGCGGCGGTGATGAACGACGCATCGTCGGAGGCGAGGAACGCCACCGCCGCCGCGATCTCCGCAGGCTCCGCGAAGCGCCCCATCGGTACGTGCACCAGCCGGCGCTGCGCCCGCTCCGGATCGGCGGCGAACAGCTCTTTCAGCAGCGGCGTGTCGACCGGCCCCGGGCAGAGCGCGTTGACCCGGATGCCCTCCCGGGCGAACTGCACGCCCAGCTCCCGGGTCAGCGCGAGCACGCCGCCCTTGCTCGCGGTGTACGAGATCTGCGAGGTCGCCGCGCCCATCACGGCCACGAACGACGCGGTGTTGATCACCGAACCGCGGCCGGCGGGGCGCATCTGCTCGATGGCGTACTTGCTGCACAGGTAGACCGAGGTGAGGTTGACCCGCTGGACCCGCTCCCAGGCGTCCAGGTCGGTGGACAGGATCGAGTCGTCCTCAGGCGGCGAGATGCCGGCGTTGTTGAACGCCACGTCGACCCGCCCGTACTCGCGGGCTACCGAGCCGAACAGCTCGCGTACCGCGGCCTCGTCGGTGACGTCGACGTGCCGGTAGGCGCCCCCGACCTGCTCGGCGATCGCGGCACCGGCGGCGTCGTCGATGTCGACGACCACGACGGTGGCGCCCTCGGCCGCGAACCGGCGGGCGGTCGCGGCGCCGATGCCGCTGCCGCCGCCGGTGACCACGGCGACCCGGCCGTCCAGACGTTCAGCCATCGCTTGCTCCTTCGTGTGTGGGCCCGGCCGGCTCAGCTGTCGGCGAGGAAGACGTTCTTGGTCTCGGTGAACCCGGCGAGCGCGTCCGGGCCGAGCTCGCGACCCAGCCCGGAGGAGCCGAACCCGCCGAACGGGGTGGCGTAGCGCACCGAGGCGTGCGAGTTGACCGACAGGTTCCCGGCCCGTACCTCGCGACCGACCCGCAGCGCCCGGCCGAGATCCCGGGTCCAGATCGAGCCGGACAGCCCGTACGCGGTGTCGTTGGCCAGCCGGATCGCGTCGGCCTCGGTGTCGAACGGCAGTACCGACGCCACCGGGCCGAAGATCTCCTCGTGCCAGGCCCGGTCGGTGCCGGCACCTCCGGCGAGCACGGTCGGCGGGTACCAGAAGCCGGGTCCGTCCGGTGCGGTGCCGCGCAGCAGCACCTCGGCATCGTCCACATAGGACCGTACCCGGTCCCGGTGCGGCGCCGAGATCAGCGGCCCCACCTGGGTTTCCGGCTCGCGCGGGTCACCCACCCGGACCGCGGCGAGCGCGTCGGCCAGCGCGGCGAGGAACGGCTCGTAGGCGCTGCGCTGCACCAGGATCCGGGTCCGGGCGCAGCAGTCCTGGCCGGTGTTGTCACAGAACGACATCGGCGCGGCCGCTGCGGCCGCCGCCACGTCGGCGTCCGCGAACACGATGTTCGCGGACTTGCCGCCGAGCTCCAGCGTCACCCGCTTCACCTGGTCGGCACAGCCGGCCATGATCTGCTTCCCCACCGCGGTCGACCCGGTGAAGCACACCTTGCGTACCGCCGGGTGGGCCACGAACCGCTGTCCCACCACCGGCCCGGCACCCGGCAGCACGGTGAACACGTGCTCCGGCAGGCCGGCGTCCAGCGCCAGCTCACCCAGCCGCAGCGCGGTCAGCGGGGTCAGCTCGGCCGGCTTGAGCACCACCGTGTTGCCGGCGGCGAGCGCCGGCGCGAAACCCCAGGACGCGATCGGCATCGGGAAGTTCCACGGCACGATGATGCCGACCACGCCGAGCGGCTCGTGGAACGTGACGTCCACCCCGCCAGCGACCGGGATCTGCCGGCCGCACAGCCGTTCCGGCGCGGCGGAGTAGTAGTCGACGACCGCTGCCGCGTTACCCGCCTCCCAGCGCGCGTTGCCGATCGGGTGGCCGGAGTTGCGCACCTCCAGCTCGGCCAGCTCGTCGGCGTGCGCCTCGATGCGCGCGGCAAACCGGCGCAGCAGCCGCCCACGGTCGGCCGGCGCCACCGCCCGCCAGGCCTCGAACGCCGCCGCCGCGCGCCCGATCGCGGCGTCCGCCTCCTCGACCGACGCCAGCGGTACGTCGCCGATCGACTCCCCGGTCGCCGGGTTGACCAGTTCCATCGCACTCCCCGGTACGTTCGCTCCCGCGGCCGCTCGACCGCCTCTTCCCGCCCGGATCATCCACCGCGTTCCCGGCCGGCCCACCGCCGGGCCGGCCCGTTCGTCACATCCGCTCGAACCCGCGGCGCAGTTCCCAGTCGGTGACCGCGGCGTCGAACGCGGCGAGTTCGACCTCGGCGCAGTGCGCGTAGTGCTCGACCACGTCGGCGCCGAACAGCTCGTGCGCCACCGCGCTGTTCCGCCACACCGCGACCGCCTCGCGCAGCGTCGCCGGCACCCGCGCGCCCGGCTGCCGGTACGCGTTGCCCGTGCACGGCGGCTCCAGCGCCAGCTCGTGCTCGATCCCGTACCGGCCGGCGGCGGTGATCGCCGCGACCGCCAGGTAGGGGTTGACGTCGCCGCCGGGCACCCGGTTCTCCACCCGCAGCGAGTCACCGTGCCCGACCACCCGCAATGCACAGGTACGGTTGTCCAGCCCCCAGCGCACCGCGGTCGGCGCGAACGAGCCGTCCCGGAACCGCTTGTAGGAGTTGACGTTCGGCGCGTACAGCAGGGTCAGCTCGGGCAGGCAGTGCAGCTGCCCGGCGAGGAACTGGCGCATCACCGGCCCGAAGCCGTACTCGCCGTCGCCGGCCAGCGCGGCCCCGCCGGCGTCGTCGCGCAGCGAGCAGTGCACGTGGCAGGAGTTGCCCTCCCGGTCGTTCGGCTTGGCCATGAACGTCAGCGACCGGCCCTGCGCGGCGGCGATCTCCTTCGCCCCGGTCTTGTACACGGTGTGGTTGTCACAGGTGGTCAGCGCGTCGGCGTAGCGGAAGGCGATCTCGTGCTGGCCGAGGTTGCACTCCCCCTTCGCGCTCTCCACCGTCATGCCGGCACCGGCCATCCCGCGCCGGATCGCCCGCAGCAGCGGCTCGACCCGTCCGGTGGCGAGGATCGAGTAGTCCGCGTTGTACTGGTTGGCCGGCGTCAGCTCGCGGTAGCCGCGCCGCCAGGCATCCTCGTACGAGTCGTCGTAGACGCAGAACTCCAGCTCGGTCCCGACGTACGGGTGCAGGCCGTGCGCGGCGAGCGCGGCCAGCTGGTCGCGCAGCACCTGCCGCGGCGCCACCGCGATCGGCTTTCCGTCCACTGTGGACACATCGGCCAGCAGCAGCGCGCTGCCGTCCCGCCACGGCAGCGACCGCAGCGTGGCGAGATCCGGCGTGAGCACCAGGTCGCCGTACCCGGTGTCCCAGCTCGACGTCGCGTACCCGTCCACGGTGTTCATCTCGACGTCGACCGCGAGCAGGTAGTCGCACGCCTCGGTGCCGTGCTCGACCACCTCGGCGAGGAAGAAGTTCGCGTCGAACCGCTTGCCCACCAGCCGCCCCTGCAGGTCGCAGGCGGCGAGCACGACGGTGTCGACGCTCTCCCCGGCCACCCGCCGCCGCAGCTCGTCGATCCCCAACGCCGGCTCCCGCCGAATCGGCGCCCCAACCCCCATCGCCGTCCCTCCCGCCCGCCGGCAGCAACTCGGTCGGGATCGAGCCTAGATTGGCGTTGCTTCGTGCCGATGACGAGGTTCGGTGATTTTGCCGGTATCAGTCCGCTTGCCGGTATCAGTCCGCGGGCTGCTGGTCCCACTTGGCGCGTGCGGCCACGAAGTGGCCCCGCCCCGGGATGGACACGACGAGCCCACGGTCGCGGAGCACGGCGACCGCCTTGCGCGCGGTGCCCCGCGCGATGCCGTACTCCTGGACCATCGAGGCTTCCGAGACGATTCGATGCCCGACGGCCCACTCGCCCGACCGGATGCGCTCGTCGACCGCGTCTGCGACCTGCACGTACACCGGATCGGGTACGTCGTAGTGGATCTCCACGTCACGAGCATGAGCCGGCGCAGGCTTACCATGATGACCAAAGGGTGACATGCCAGTCCATAGACGTACGTGGTCAGGTCATATACTCTTCGTGGTCAAGGAGAGCTACACCGTGCGCCGCCGCGCAGGGCGGCCGATGGTTCGAGAAGGGAGTGCCATGAGTCGGCCTTCGATCCGGTACGCGAGGCCCCGCGCGGGCGACGAGTGCTTCATCTGTCCGGCCGCCGGGGTGCCCGGCGTCGGATCGTGGTGGGCGCTGGTCGTGTCGACGGTGGACACGCTGACCGAGGGCACCATGTACCTGCGGGTCGTTCCGCTCGACCAGGTCGGCAGCGCCGACGCGCGGGTGCGCACCTACTTCGTCCGGCTGTCCGGACTGCTGGTGCGGCGGACGGCGTGAGCGTCCGCATCGCGCTGGGTTGGCTGTTCACCCTCGTGCTGGCGTTCGTCCTCGGCTGCTGCCACGCGTACCGGGGGCGCTGAGGCGCCGAGCTAGAGGTGGCGGAGCATGCGGGTGTTGCCGAGGGTGTTGGGCTTGACGCGTTCCAGCTCCAGGAACTCCGCGACGCCCTCGTCGGCCGAGCGCAGCAGTTCCCGGCGCACGCCGGTGTCGACCGCGGAGTCCGAGTCGATCACCGTGAAGCCGTGCCGGGCGAAGAAGTCGACCTCGAAGGTGAGCACGAAGACCCGGCTCACCCCGAGGTCGCGTGCCGCCTCCAGCAGCTCGGTGACGAGCCGGTGACCGATGCCGTGGCCGCGCTGCGTGGGGTCGACCGCGACGGTGCGGATCTCGGCCAGGTCCTCCCAGAACACGTGCACCGCGCCGCAGCCGACGACCCGGCCGTCACGCTCCGCGATCCGGAACTCCTGGATGCCCTCGTACAGGGTGACGGCGGGCTTGGTGAGCAGCCGGCGCTCCGGCGCGTACCGGTCGATCAGCGCACCGATCGCCCGCACGTCGGCGGTCCTGGCCCGCCGCACCGTCAGCGTTGGAATCTCTATGCATTGAGTTGCATGTTCATCCACCAGGGCAGCATACACGCGAGCGGGAACCGGTTACCGTCGCGGCGCGTCCGATCCGTGACCGAACACACCCGTACGCCGAGGAGCGCCATGACCCGCATCCTGCGCCGAGCCGCGGCCGCGCTCGCCGCCGTCGTACTCGGGCCACTCGCGCTGATCGCCACCCCGGCGTGGGCCTGTGCCTGCGGCGCGGTCCTCACCCACGGACCGGCGGCCACCGTGGCCGACGAGACCTCGCTGGTCAGCTACGACGGGCACACCGAGACGATCACGATGAGCCTCACCCTCACCGGCGAGCCGACCGCCGCCGCGTGGTTCCTGCCGGTACCGGCGAAGCCGAGGTTCGCGCTCGCCGACGTGGAGCTGTTCAACCAGCTCGCCAACCTCACCGCGCCGCAGGCCAAGCGGGTGGGGAGCGACGGCTGCGACCACGGCGCGTGCGCGGTGCCGGGGCGGCCCGCACCGCAGGTCAGCGTGCTGCAACGGGTCCCGGTCGGGCCGTACGACGTGGCCACGCTGCGGGCCTCGGACGGCTCGGCGCTGCACGACTGGCTGGCGAAGCACGGCTTCACCCTGCCGGACAGCCTCGCCACCGGCGTCGCCCCGTACGCGAAGCAGGGCTGGGACTACGTGGCCGTCCGGCTGCGGCCGGCCGAGGGCACGACGTCGCTGGGACGGAACCTGCCGCCACTGTCGGTCAGCTTCGCCAGCGACGAGCTCGTCTACCCGATGCGGCTGAGCGCCCTCGCGAGCCACCCGCAAACGGTCCGGCTGTACGTGCTCGCCGGGCACCGGATGCGGGCCACCGGGGCGCTGCCGACCCCGTCGGACGTGCGCTACGCGGGCTGGGTGACGCCGAGTTCGGTCGACGATCCGCTCGCCTCGATGCTGCCGCGGCGATTGTTCCTCACCCGCTTCGACCTGGTGAACCTGTCCCCGGCGCGGATCACCGACGACTTCCACTTCGACCGGGCACCGGCCGACACGACCTACCGGGACACCACGTACTACGCCGACGGCGGTCCCGGCGGTACCACCCATCCCCGGTACGACCCGGCGCAGCTGCTCCTGCCGGCGCTCGGCGCCGGGGCCGTGCTGTTCCTGCTGCTGACCGGGGTGGGCCTGACCATCGGCCGGCGCCGGACCCGGCACCCCGCGGCGTGACCCGGCCCGGCCGGGCGGCCCCGGCCGGCGCGAGCCCCGGCGGCGGTCAGGCGGCGTTGCTGGTCGGCTCGGCGGCGCGGGCGCGCAGCGGGGTTGCCTCGACCGCCTGCTTGCGCGCCGCGGCGTCCTCGGACATCCGCTCGGCGATCATGCCGGCCTGGTGCGCGAGCGCCCCGACCACGGCCGGTACCAGCGGAAGCAGCCAGTCGGCGACGAAGCCGTGGCTGGACATGTTCGCCACCAGCACCGCGGCACCCGCCGCACCGCAGCCCTTCACCATCGCCCGCCACATCGCCCGGCCGGTGTCGACGATCGCCGCCTTGCGCGCGGAGGCGATGTCCGGCAGGTCCCGCAGCGCCCGGGCGTCCCGGCGGCCGAAGTTGAGCCCGGCGACCGCGGCGGTCACCGACGTGCCGAGCACGGACGCCCACAGTCCGCTGTGCGTGAACAGAGCGACCAGGGCAAGGACCACCAGCCCGGCGCCGACGGCGACCGCGGCCCTGATCCAGTCCGCCTTCTCCCCGGATACCAGTAGTACTTGGTGACGCCCTCGCCACGGGTCTTGACGATCCGCCCCATCACGCTCACCTCGTCTGCCCTCGGATTCGAGGAACCATCGGTAACTCTGAGTGGTCCCCTGATTATCCCAACGTAGTGAGCGCGCTGTCACGAGCCCGACCGAGGATGCGCATAAATCTGACAGAAAATTCGGACTCTAAGGCATTAAAAGGATTCCTTTGTCGTAACATACGCCGCCGAGACGGTTCCCGCCAGGATGCTCCTTCAGTACCCACCGTGCCCGTCGGGCGGCACTGCCCGCGCCCGCAGCGCGGTCAGAACAACACCGTGGCGAACGCCCCGACGGCGCGGAACCCGCACCGCTCGTACACCCGGCGGGCGGAGGTGTTGAAGTCGTTGACGTACAGGCTGACCGTCGGCGCGACCCGCTCCAGCGCGTCGGCCACCACCGCGGCCATCCCGGCGGTACCGAGGCCACGGCCGCGCCACTCCGGCGCCACCCACACGCCCTGCACCTGCGCCGTATGCCGGGTCACCACCGCGAGCTCCGCCTTGAACACCACCCGGCCGTCCACGAACCGGGCATACGCGCGGCGGGAGCGCACCAGCTCCGCGACCCGCTGCCGGTAGACCCGGCCGCCGGCCTCGGCGATCGGCGACACGCCGACCTCCTCGGTGTACATCGCGACCGAGGCCGGGAACAGCGTGCCGACCTCGTTGGCGCGGACCAGCCGCACGTCCGGGTCCGGGGCGACCGGGGCCCGGTCGGCGGTCATCAGCAGCGGCTGACAGGACCGGATCTCCCGGGCCGGCGACCAGTGCGGCGCCAGCCGCTCCCACAGCTGCAGCACCGCCGCCGACTCGCCCACGATCGACGAGCAGCGCCGGCCCTCCCGCCGGGCCAGCTCGGCGAACCCGGCGATCGCGTCCGTACCGGCGCGAACCGGGATCAGGTTGGCGCCCAGCCAGCACAGCGACTCCAGCCGGCCGGGCGGGCCGTAGCCGAACACCCGCGCGCCCGTCCGCCACCAGGTCAGGCCGCCCGCCTCCACCCGCTCGGCGACCTGGGCCGCCGCGATCGGCTCGGCGTCGAGCAACCGATGCACCTCGGCCCGGTCGGTGTCGCCCAGCAACCGGACCGGAACCGTCAACACGCCCCGTCTCCGAGCGCTTCGTCCCGCACGCATCAAGCGTGCCAGACGACGGCCGCCGGTGTCGGCCGCATCCGCGGGACCATCGGCACGATCCGCCGTCCGACCCGGACCGATCACCGACCTCAGTGCACCTCGACCGTGGGGCCGAGACCGCGCAGCTCCTCGGGCAGCTCGGCGCCGGACTCCTCGGCGATCCGCAGCGCCTGCTCGATGAGCGTCTCCACGATCTGCGACTCGGGCACCGTCTTGATCACCTCGCCCTTGACGAAGATCTGGCCCTTGCCGTTGCCCGACGCCACGCCGAGGTCGGCCTCGCGCGCCTCGCCCGGACCGTTGACCACGCAGCCCATCACGGCCACCCGCAGCGGCACCGGCAGCCCGTCCAGGCCGGCATGCACCTCCTCGGCCAGCTTGTAGACGTCGACCTGGGCCCGGCCACAGGACGGGCAGGAGACGATCTCCAGGCCCCGCTCGCGCATCCCCAGCGACTCCAGGATGGCGATGCCGACCTTGACCTCCTCGACCGGCGGCGCCGACAGCGACACCCGGATCGTGTCGCCGATGCCCTCCGCCAGCAGCGCGCCGAACGCGGTGGCCGACTTGATCGTGCCCTGGAAGGTCGGTCCAGCCTCGGTGACGCCCAGGTGCAGCGGGTAGTCGCACTGCTGCGCGAGCTGCCGGTACGCCCGGATCATCACCACCGGGTCGTGGTGCTTGACCGAGATCTTGATGTCGCGGAAACCGTGCTCCTCGAACAGCGAGCACTCCCACAGCGCCGACTCGACCAGCGCCTCGGCGGTGGCCTTGCCGTACTTCTCCAGCAGCCGCTTGTCCAGCGAACCGGCGTTGACCCCGATCCGGATCGGGGTACCCGCGTCGGCGGCCGCCTTCGCGATCTCCTTCACCTTGTCGTCGAACTGCTTGATGTTGCCGGGGTTGACCCGCACCGCGGCGCAGCCCGCGTCGATCGCGGCGAACACGTACTTCGGCTGGAAGTGGATGTCGGCGATCACCGGAATCTGCGACTTCTTCGCGATCGCCGGCAGCGCCTCGGCGTCGTCCGCGGACGGCACCGCGACCCGCACGATCTGGCAGCCCGACGCGGTCAGCTCGGCGATCTGCTGCAGGGTGGCGTTGATGTCGGCGGTGACGGTGGTGGTCATCGACTGGACGCTGACCGGCGCACCGCCACCGACCGGGACACCACCGACGTCGATCTGGCGCGACTGGCGACGTTCCGCGAGCGCCGGCGGCGGAACCTCCGGCATGCCAAGACTGACCGTGGTCATACTGCGCCTCAATTCAGGGTGACCGGATTGATGATGTCCGCGGCCACGGTGAGCACGGACAGCCCACCGAAGATGATCACGACCGCGTACGTGATCGGCATGAGTTTCAGGTAGTCGACCCGGCCCGGATCCTTCCGGCCGCGGCGGGCGGCCCACCAGGACCGGAGCTTCTCGAACCAGGCGATCGCCACGTGCCCGCCGTCCAGCGGCAGCAGCGGCACCAGGTTGAACACCCCGACGAACAGGTTGAGCTGCGCCAGCAGCATCAGGAAGAACCACCAGGCGTGCAGCTCGACCGTCTCGCCGCCGAGCCGGCTCGCACCCACCACGCTGATCGGAGTGTCCGCGCTGCGCTGGTGGCCGGCCAGCGCCGACACCAGGTTCGGGATCTTGCTCGGGATGCGGGTGACCGCCTGCCCCATCTGCTTCGCGGTCTGCCCGTACAGCTCCGCCGCGTGCGGCACGCCGGCGAGCGGCCCGTACGTGGTGGTGGTCGGGACGCCCGCCTGCTGCGGGGTGACCAGCACGATCCCCATCACCGTCACGTCCGACATGGTCGGGTCGTCGGCCGTACCGCCGGTCGGGCGCGGCGCGGACACGAGCGTCACGGTGGTGGTGCGCGTGGTGCCGTCGCGCCGGAAGGTCACCTTCGCCGGGCCGGCCTTGGTCTTCTTGATCCGGTCGGCCAGCTTCGCGTACGTCGGGGTCGCGACGCCGTTGAGC
Source organism: Actinocatenispora sera (assembly GCF_018324685.1). Taxonomy (NCBI): domain Bacteria; kingdom Bacillati; phylum Actinomycetota; class Actinomycetes; order Micromonosporales; family Micromonosporaceae; genus Actinocatenispora; species Actinocatenispora sera. The sequence goes on from NZ_AP023354.1 coordinate 5,444,497, forward strand.
GCGGTGATGGTGTCCCCGGGCCGCAGGCCCGCCTTCTTCGCCGGGCCGGTGATGTCCTTGGGCGTGCACCGGTCCGGATGCTTCGCGTCGTAGGTGCGCTGCACGCAGGTGCTGACCTGGCCGAGCGTGGCCGGCACGTTGCCGGTGACGAAGTCGGCGTACTTCGGGTTCGGCACCCCCACGAACGCGGCGGCGATCCAGAAGATCACGAACGCCAGGACGAAGTGGGTCACCGAGCCGGCGATCAGGACCAGGGTGCGCTGCCAGACCGGCTTGCGCCAGAACACCCGGTGCCGGTCGGCCGGTGCGACCTCTTCCTCCTCCTCCAGCGGCGTCATCCCGTCGATCTTGACGAACGCGCCCGCCGGGATGGCCTTGAGGCCGTACTCGACCTCACCGCGGCGGAAGGAGAACAGCGTCGGCCCGAAGCCGATGAAGTACCGGCTGACCTTCATGCCGAAGCCCCGCGCGGTGAACATGTGTCCGGCTTCGTGGATCGCCAGCGACACCACGATGCCCAGGGCGAACAGGATCACCCCGATCGCGTACGCCATCAACGTCCCTTCTCAGAAGGCGGAGCACAGCTGCCGCGCCCGCTCGCGCGCCCAGCGTTCGGCGGTCAGCACGTCCTCGACGTTACCTGGTACCCCGAAGGCCGGCGCCTGATCAACAACCGCCGCAATCGTGTCGACGATCGCAGGAAACGGTAGATGGCCGGCAAGGAACGCGGCCACGCACTCCTCGTTCGCCGCGTTGAACACCGCCGGCCGGCAGTGCCCGGCGGCGCCGACCTCGCGGGCCAGCGCGACGGCCGGGAACGCCGCCTCGTCCAGCGGCAGGAACTCCCACTGCTGCGCCGCGGTCCAGTCCATCGCCGGCGCGGCGTCGCTCACCCGGTCCGGCCAGCCCAGCGCCAGCGCGATCGGCAACCGCATGTCGGGCGGGCTGACCTGCGCCAGCGTCGACCCGTCGGTGAACTGCACCATCGAGTGCACGATCGACTGCGGGTGCACCACCACGTCGATGCGGTCGTACGGAATGTCGAACAGCTCGTGCGCCTCGATCACCTCGAGGCCCTTGTTCACCAGGTTGGCGCAGTTGATCGTGACGACCGGGCCCATCTCCCAGGTCGGGTGCGCGAGCGCCTGCTCGGGTGTGACGTCGGTCAACTCGTCCCGGCTGCGACCCCGGAACGGGCCGCCGCTCGCGGTCACCACCAGCCGGGCCACCTCGGTGGCGCGGCCGCCGCGCAGGCACTGGGCGAGCGCGCTGTGCTCGGAGTCGACCGGCACCAGCTGGCCCGGTTTGGCCACGGCCCGCACCAGCTCGCCGCCGGCGACCAGCGACTCCTTGTTCGCCAGCGCGACGGTACGGCCGGCGCGCAGCGCGGCGAGCGTCGGGCCGAGGCCGACCGAGCCGGTGATGCCGTTGAGGACCAGGTCGCAGGGGTGTTCGGCGAGCTCGGTCGCGGCCTGCGGGCCGGCCAGGATCTTCGGCAGCCGGTAGTCGCCGGTCGCCCAGCCGCGCCGCTGGGCCTCGGCGTAGAAGGCGAGCTGCAGGTCCTGGGTGACGCTGGCCCGCGCCACCGCCACCACCTCGACCGACAGTTCCAGCGCCTGCCGGGCGAGCAGCTCGACGTTGCCGCCGCCGCCCGCGATGCCCACCACCCGGAACCGGTCCGGGTTCCGGGTGATCACGTCGATCGCCTGCGTACCGATCGACCCGGTCGATCCGAGCAACACCAGCTCGCGTGTCGTCATGCCGGCCATTGTTCCGTACCGACCTGACAGCTCACCGGGAGCCGACGGACAGCCCGCGCCCCGCCAGGAACGCGCGCAGTTCGACCAGGTCCGCGGCGCCGAGAAGGTGCTTCGGAAGCTGCACCGCGAGGTACCTGCCCACCAGCAGGTACACGTCGTCGGGGGTCTCGTGGGCGCGCTGGATGCCGTCCCAGGCGAAGTACTGGGTCGCCGGCGCGCCGGTGATCTCCACCCCGTCGTCGCCGAGCCGGTACTGCCAACTCTGGGCGGCCCACGGCTGGGTCCGGCGGATGTGCCGCTCGGCCCACGCCGGGTAGCCGAGGGCCGCCACCGCGATGACGATCGCGCCGACCAGCACGACCACGTCCGTCGCGGTCACGCCGGCGAAGGCCATCGTCACGACGAGCGCGGCCACGGCGACGAGCAGGATCGCGCCACACACCCGGACGACGCGAAACTGCCGTCCGTACAGGAATCGGACGAGCCGCGTGATCCGCTCGTCACCGGCGGGCAGCACGAACCGGATGTCCATCACGATCCCTTCGGGGTGGCCGCGGCACAGCGTACGGGCCGCCGCCCGGGCGCGGTACGCCGGCACGGCCGCATCACGCGACGGGGCCGGTATGTCCCAGCCGGGTGTACGTTTGTCCACAGAATTTGTGGACGCATGTACACAGAATGTGGACCGAGACATGCCGTACGTTCTGCTCGCCGTCGCGATCGGCGCCGAGATCACCGCGACCAGCCTGCTCAAACTCTCCGCCGGGTTCACCCGGCTGTGGCCGAGCGTCGGCGTCGCCGCCGGATACCTGCTGTCGTTCCTGCTGCTGTCGTTGACGCTCAGGAGCGTGCCGGTCAGCGTCGCGTACGCGATCTGGTCCGGCGCCGGTACCGCCGTGGTCGCCGCGATCGGCATGGTGGTCTTCGGCGAGCCGGTCAGCCTGGCCAAGATCGGCGGCATCGCGCTGATCATCGCCGGAGTGGTCGCGCTGAACCTCGGCGGTACGCACGCCGGCTGATCCGTTGTCGGCGGCGGCTCCTCGACCGAGCGAGCCAGACCACCGGCAGCATCCTGGCACTGCCAGACTGGAGCGATGAGCGAGCGCGAAGCACCGGCGGGCCGGCGCGGGCGCAACGACCCGGGCCGGCGTGACCGGCTGGTCGACGCGACGGTCGCGGTGATCGCGGCGCGCGGGGTGGCCGGCCTGACCCACCGGGCCGTCGCCGACGCCGCGGGTGTGCCGCTCGGGTCCACCACCTACCACCTGGGCAGCCGGGACGAGTTGCTCGGCGCCGCGCTGCGGGCCGCCGCGGACGACTACAACCGCCGGCTGCGCGACCGGTTCGCGTCGCTGACGCCCGACGCCGACCTGGCCGAGGCGCTGGTCGAGGCGATGCTCGACTGGCTCGGGCCGCAGCGCGACCGCACCGTGGTGGAGTACGAGCTCTACCTCGCCGCGGTGCGCCGGCCGGCGCTGCGGGCCGCCGCCACCGCCTGGGTCGAGCAGATCGCCGCGATACTCGCCGAGCACGTCGATCCGGTCACCGCCCGCGCGGTCACCGCCACCGTGGACGGGCTGCTGATCGAGTGGCTGGTCGCCGAGCGTGCACCAGGCCGCGACGACCTGCTCCCGGTCCTCCGCCACACCCTCGCCCCCCGTTGACCAAGCCTCGCCCGCAATTGACCAAGCCTCGCCCCACAATGTTGATCAAGGGATTCGTTCACATCGTCCGAGAACGGAGCGTCCCGATCCCTTGATCAACGTTGCGGGCCCTTGATCAACGTTGCGGGCCCTTGATCAACTTGGCGGGGTGAGCAGGGTGCCGGGATTCATGATGCCGGTCGGGTCGAGCGTCGCCTTGACCCCGCGCAGAACCGACAGACCCGCGGTACCGATCTCGGCACCGAGAAAGTCACGATGGTCGGTCCCCACGGCGTGGTGGTGGGTCAGCGTGCCGCCGGCGGCCAGGATCGTCTCGGTGACCGCGCGCTTCGCCGCCGTCCACTGGCCGACCGGGTCGGCCGGATCGCGCGCGGCGAGCACCGTGACGTACAGCGACGCGCCGCCGCGGTACAGGTGCGAGACATGGCTGAGCACCATCACCCGGCCCAGCGAGTCGCGCAGGCTGCGCCGGATCCGCGCATACAGCTGGGGCAGTTCACCGAAGCCCGCCGCGGTCTCCAGCGTCTCCACCAGCAGCCCGTGGTCGAGCAGCGTGTCGCGCAGGTTCGGCGCCGCGAACCGGCCGTGCAGCCAGGACCGGCCGGCCGCGGCCCCGAGCGAGACGCCGCCGTGGGCGCGCAACACCCGGGTCGCGGCGCGGTGCCGGAAAGCCACCTGACCCGGCTCCCCCTCCCAGCCGAAGATCGCCAGGCAGCCCGGGTTGCGGCCCCGAGCGGCGAGGTAGCCCCGGACGAGCCGGGTCGGCAGCGACCCGGACAGCAGGAACGTCGACCGGGTCTCGTCGGGGTCGGACAGCCGGCACACGTCCGGGGCCAGCCCCGGGCCGAGCCGCTGGGCCATCTCGCGCAGCGCCCTCAGGCCCGCCGGCAGATCCGGCAGCGACCAGCCCTCGTACCGCTGCTGCGGCGGGATGCGGCGCACCGTCAGGGTCGCCTCGGTGATCACGCCGAGGGCACCCTCCGACCCCACGACCAGCGCGAGCAGGTCCGGCCCGGCGGCGCTCGCCGGCCCCCGGCCCAGCCGTAGCTCGCCGGTCGGGGTCACGCAGCGCAGCGCGTGCACCAGCTCGTCGATCCGCCCGTACCCGGTGGAGGCCTGGCCGGCCGACCGGGTCGCCACCCAGCCGCCGAGCGTCGAGTACCGGTAGCTCTGCGGGAAGTGGCCCAGGGTGTACCCGCGGTGCGCGAGCGCGCGCTCCACGTCCGGCCCGCGCATCCCGGCGCCGAACGTCGCGGTCTGCGCCACCTCGTCCAGCGCGACCAGCCGGTTCAGCCTCGACAGGTCCAGCGCCACCACCGCGGCGTGACCCCGGTCCGCACCGGACACGCCGCCCACCACGCTGGTACCCCCGCCATAGGGCACCACGGCCGTGTCGGTGTCGACGCAGGCGGCGAGCACGGCGGGGATCTCGTCGGCGGCCGGGGTCAGTACCGCGTCCGGCGCCCCGGAGGCGTCCCCGCCGCGCAGCCGGATCAGGTCGAGGTAGCTGCGCCCGCCGGCGTGCGCCAGCCGCGCCGCCCGGTCGGTTCGTACGTGTTCGGCGCCGAGCAGCTCGACGAACCGGCGGCGGGTGTCGGCCGGCAGCGCCGAAGGTGGCAGCCGCACCTCGCTCACCGGTACCGACGGGGTGTCGGCGGCCGCCCCGAGCAGCCGGGCCAGCGCCCGCCGGGTTCGCGCCGGCAGTGCGGGCGCCGCGCCCGGTTCCCACCCGTTCCAGGCCGGCCCGCCGGGCTCGCCCCCGATCGATCCTCCCCTGGCCGGCCCGTGCCCGGCACCGTCAGTCCCAGCCGGTTCAGCCCCGGCCGGTTCGTGCCCGGTTCGTTCGTGGCCGGTCGGCTCACGCTCGGGCAGCTCGTGCCCGGTCGGTTCAGCCCGGGCCGGTTCGTGCCCGACCGACCCGCGCGCGGCACCTTCAATTCCGGCCGGTTCAATCCCGGCCGGTTCAGTCCCGGCCGGTTCAGCCCCGGCCGGTTCGTGTCCGGTTCGTTCGTGGCCGGTCGGCTCGCGCTCGGCACGGTCGGTCCCAGCCGGTTCAGCCCCGGCCGGTTCGTGCCCGGTTCGTTCGTGGCCGGTCGGCTCACGCTCGCGCCGCTCGTGCCAGGGCGGTTCGGTCCGGGGCGGTTCGTCGGCGGTCGGCGCGGGCGCGCGGGATTCCGGGTCGGCGGGCCCCGGAACGTCCGGTCCGGTGGGGTGCTGCGACGTCTCGGCCGACTGCGACGGCACGGCTTCGGGACTCGACGGTGTCGGGTTGCGCGACTCGGCTGGGCTCACGCGGTACAGTGTGACACATGACGTCGCTTCGTAACACCAACTCCGGCAGCGATGCCGCGATCCTGGACGCGGCCCGCGAGTCCGTCCTGCAGGTGGGCGTCCGCCGGACCACCGCGACCGAGGTGGCGCGGCGCGCCGGCGTGAGCCGGATGACGCTGTACCGCCGGTTCGGCGACGTCGAACAGCTGCTGGTCGCGCTGCTGACCCGGGAGATCGGCGCGCTGCTGGCCGACCTCGCCGGTCAGACCGACGGGTTGGGCAACGGGCGGCAGCGGCTGGTCGAGCTGTCGCTGCGCGGCGTCGACCGGCTCGCCGCGGATCCGCTGCTGGCGCGGCTGATCGAGCTCGATCCGGAGCTGCTGCTGCCCTACCTGGTCGACCGCGCCGGTACCAGCCAGCTGCAGGCCCGGTCGGCCCTCGCGGCGGTGCTCGCGGAAGGGCAGGCGGACGGGTCGATCCGGCCCACCGACTCCGACGTGGTCGGCTGGGTGCTGCTGGTGGTGTTGCAGGCGTTCGTGTTCGGTGCCCGGATGCTCGCCGCGCAGACCGACCCGGCCGAGGTGCGCGCCGAGCTCGGCATCCTGCTCGACCGGTACCTGGCTGTTCGGTGACGGAGGTGGGTCGATGAGTGCCGTGACGTTCCGGGCCGGCGCCGCCGCGCGGCAGGCGCCCCGCAGCTGGCTGTCCGCGGCCCGGCGGGATCGCGAGCTGGCCCGGCTCGCCGCCGGGGGCACCCTCGACGTCCTGGTGGTCGGCGGCGGCGTGGTCGGCGCCGGGGTCGCGCTCGACGCGGCGTCCCGCGGGCTGTCGGTGGCGCTGCTGGAGCGCGACGACCTCGCCGCCGGTACCTCGTCGGCGTCGAGCAAGCTGGTGCACGGCGGGCTGCGCTACCTCGCCGCCGGTGACGTGCCGCTCGCCTGGGAGTCGGCCGCCGAGCGGCACATCCTGATGCAGCGGGTGGCGCCGCACCTGGTGCGCTCGTTGGCGTTCGTCACCCCGTACGGGCCGGGGTTCGTCAGCCCGCACGGCGCCCTGGCGACGGTCGGTACGCACCTGGCCGACCTGCTGCGGCATGCCGCCCGTACCCCGGGCGCCCGGCTGCCGGCGCCGCACCGGATCGACGCGGCGGCGGCCACGGCGCTCGCCCCGGCACTGCGCCGGGACGGCCTGGCCGGCGCAGTGCAGCACTGGGACGGCCAGCTGTACGACGACGCCCGGCTGGTGGTCGCGCTGGCCCGGACCGCGGCACTGCACGGCGCGGCGATCCTCACCCGCTGCGCGGTCGAGAGCGTCGACGGCGGGCGGGTGGCCGGGCTCGACCGGCGCGGCGGCGGGCGGTTCGAGCTGCGCGCCCAGGTGGTGATCAACGCGGCCGGGGTGTGGGCGGGCCGGCTGGATCCGGCGATCCGGTTGCGGCCGAGCAAGGGCACCCACCTGGTGGTCCGGGCCGGCACGCTCGGGCTACCCCGCGCCGGGCTCAACGTGGCCGTGCCGGGCGAGCACAACCGGTACCTGATCGCGCTGCCCGAACCGAACGGCACCGTCTACATAGGACTCACCGACGATCCGGTGGACGGGCCGGTGCCGGACCGCTGCGAGCCGACCGAGGCCGACGTGGACTACCTGCTCGGGGTGCTGTCCACCGCGCTGGACCGGCCGCTGACCCGCGCCGACGTGGTCGGCGGGTACGCCGGGATGCGGCCGCTGGTCGACGACGGCACGCACCCGCAGTCCGGTACCGCCGACCTGTCCCGCCGGCACGTGGTGTCCGACAACGGCGAGCGGCTGATCACCGTGGTCGGCGGCAAGCTGACCACCTACCGGCGGATGGCCGCCGACGCCGTCGACCTCGCGGTCCGTGCCTACCGGTTGCCCGCCGACCGGCGCGGCAACACCGACCGGCTGCCGCTGGTGGGTGCCGCGCCGGCCGACCGGCTCGCCGCGGTCCGCGCGCCGCGCCGGCTGGTCGCCCGGTACGGGACCGAGGCGCCGCAGGTCGCCGCGCTCGCCGAGGCCGACCCGCGGCTGCTCGAACCGATCGCCGACGGGATCCCGGTACTCGGGGTCGAGCTGGCCTTCGGGGTGCGCGCCGAGGGCGCCGTGGACGTCGACGACCTGCTGCAACGCCGTACCCGCTGCGCCCTGGTCGCCGACTGGCACGCCGCGGCCCGCCCCGCCGCCCGGGCCGCCCTCGGCTGACCGCCACCGGACGGCACCGCCGGGAGGTGGCCGGCCATCTCGTCCGCGCGGCGCCGGCGTCGCGGCGATCGCGCCCGGCGGCGAGGCGGGCTGGTCGCGGCCGCGGCCGATGAGGCAGGCTGGCGGCCATGACGACGTACCGCCTGCGCGCGACCGGGGTGATCGGCGCGCTGCTGCCCGCCCTGCTCGGGCTGGGTGTGGTGGCGGTCGGCATCGACGCGGTGGTCCGGGCCGGCGGGCCGGTCGCGTGGGCCGTTCTCGGCGTCGGGCTGCTCGGCACCCTCGCCTGGCTGCGGCTGCCCTGGGCGCTGCGGCTCGACCGGGCCGCCGGCACCGTGCTGTTTCTCGGTCCGCTGCGCCGCACGACCGTACCGGCCGGGCAGCTCGCGGCGATCTCGGGCAGCTGGACCGGCGGGATGAACCGCTGGTTCCTGGCGTCGGTGTGGGTGCAGCGCGCCGACCGTCGGCTCGGTTTCCCCCTGCTGTCCGGCTTCCGCGACCCCGAGCAGGTCCGCGACGACCTGCTCGAGCTCAACCCGGCGATCCGACTGCAGTCCTGACCCGGCCGCGCAGGGCCACGCCGACCCGCGATCCCACCGGCGCGCATCAGCTCCCAGCGCGCCGCCGCCCGGCCTGTCCGGTCGCACCGGCGCGCCACGAGCCCCTGTGCGCGGCGCAGCCCGGCCGCTCGGTCGCACAGGCGCGGTCCAGGCCCTCAGTCGCGCAGCCGGAACGCGAGCTGGGTCTGCCACTGGTTGAGGTCGGGTTGCTGCGCCGGATCGGTCAGGAAGCGCTCCAGCCGGCAGCCCCAGTGCTCGCCGTCGGTCGCCCAGGTCATGTCCCAGCGCAGCCCCTGCCCGGCCGCCCAGCCGAGCAACCAGGCCGTCACCGGAACCAGGTCGTCCGGCCGGCCGACGTGGTCGAGCGTCGCGAACCGGCCACCGGGCAGTTCGCCGGCCATCACCTCGCCGCCCGCCGGTACCGGCTCGGCCACCGGAACCCCGGCCTCGATGCGCAGCGTCGCCGCCATGTCGATCACCCGGTACCGCAGGAACGGCGCACCAGCCGGCGGCACCCCACGGGCGGCCAGCCAGCCGAAGATCTCGGGGATCCGGTCGGCGACCGCGCCGATCGTACGCATCGTGACGGCGCCGGCGATTCCGACGTACGGCTGGGGCTCGCGGCGGACCACCTGGGGCAGGGCGTGGATGCTCATACCGGCGCAGACGATCGACCCCGCCCCGACTCATCGGTGGCCGGTCAGGTCACGCAGAACTCGTTGCCCTCCGGGTCGGCCAGCACGATCGCCCGACCGGTCGGCTCGTCGGTCTCCCACAGCCGCCGCGCGCCGGCCGCGACCAGCGTGTCGACGTGCTCGGTCACCCGCCGCCAGGCGTGCGCGCCGCGATCGCCGCCGGTGAGCTGGATGTCGAGGTGGACGCGGTTCTTCGCGGTCTTGCCCTCCGGCACCCGCTGGATGAAGATCCGCGGTCCGGCGCCGTCCGGATCGATCACCGCGGCCATGTCCCCGGCCCGTTCGGGCGGCACGCCGATCCGCTCGGCGAACCGCTCCCAACTGTCGAACCCTGCCGGCGGCGGCTGCGCCACGTAGCCCAGGGCAAGCGCCCAGAACTCGGCCAGCCGGGCCGGATCGGCCGCGTCGAAAGTCACCTGTACCTGATGTGCCATGCCGGCCACGCTAACCGGCGTTGCGGTCACGTCCTGACCGCAACGACGCGGGTCAGCTCTCCGGCTTGGCCGGCGCGTCGCGGCGGCTGGACCGGATCTCGTGGCCGACGCTGGTGATGCAGCGTCCCGACGCCAGGTCGAACTTCCAGCCGTGCATCTGGCAGGTGAGCACGCCGTCCTCGATCTTGCCGAACCGGGTCAGGTCCGCCTTCAGGTGCGGGCAGCGGCGCTGCACCACCCAGTCGCCCAGCACGATGTCCTCGGCGTCCGGCTTCTGCTCGGCGTACCAGCCCTCGGCGTAGTTGATCCGCTCCTCGGACAGGCACTTGAAGAACGCGTAGACGAACTCGTTGTACTGCCCGATCCGGGCCGCAGAGAACCGGCAGGACAGGAACAGGCTGTTCACCCAGTCGACCTCACCGGTGTACAGCAGGTGCTCGATCAGCCGGCGCTCGGTGCGGAACCGGTACCGCACCTTCTCCCCCGCGTACGGCCGGACCTGGCGGTCCAGAAAGTCGACCACGATCGACTCGACCTGCTCGGCGTCGGTGTCGTCGTCGCCGTTCTTGCCGGTGACCAGGTCGAACCGGACCGGGCCGCCGATGCCCTTCGCCATCTGCTCGGCCTCGGAAAGGATCGGCTCGATCCGCTCCTTCATCGTCGCCAGCACGTCGATCTCCGGATGCGACCAGGACGCCTTCTCCGCCTCGATCACGATGCGCTGCCGCTCGCGATAGTCCCGGAGGTGCTGCTCCTTGTTGGCGAAGAACTCGGCGACGTCCGGCACCGGCTGCGTCACCTCGCAGCCGTCCGCGGTGATCTCGGCGACCGTGCCCGGCAGCGGGATCACCGCGTTGTCGTACCCCAGCTCGCGCAGATGGTCGACGAACACCTGCTGGTCGGGGAAGATGTTCCCCTCGTCCCCGAAGATGTCGTTGAACTGCCACAGCTCGTCGTCCAGGAAGCAGGGCGGGCCGGCGATCGGGAACACCCAGCTCGCGTTCAGGTCGTCGATGTAGCGCACCGTGCGGTCGAACTGGCGGGCCCGCTTCTGCTTGCCGAACGCGGTCTTCGCCGCCTGCGGCAGCTCGTAGACCATCGGGTACCAGATGGCGCCGGAGAACTGGAGCATGTGCGCGTGCACGTGGCCGAGGTCGCGGAACACCGACAGGTCGGTCGGCCGGGCGTCGTTCTGGTTCAGCAGCCGGACCCCGTCGTACTCCACCCACAGCGACGAGTCGCCGATCGGGCCGTCGGTCGGCGAGGTCAGCGCCTGGATCATGACCTTCAGGCCGCCGTCGAGCTCCAGCACCTCGTCGCTGACGGTCTCGATGAAGTGCCGGAACCCCAGTGCCTCCAGCTCGTCACGCAGCTCGCTGGTCGGGTACGCCGGGAGCAGCACCGTGGTGTTCTTCGAGATGCGTTCCTTCAGGTTCTTCGCATCGAAGTGGTCCCGGTGCAGGTGCGAGACGTAGAGGTAGTCGGCCTGCCCCAACCGGTCCCAGTCGAGCCCGGAGTTGTCCGGGAACGGAAACCACGAGGCGAAGTAGGCCGGATTGACCCACGGATCGGTCAGGATGCTGCCCGCGCCCGTCTCGATGAACATGCTGGCGTGACCGGTACCCGTCACTCGCACCGCTGCGGTCCTCCCCTAGCGTGCCTGCGTCCGCCCGCGACGGTTGCCGCGCTCCCCGGACCCCTCCCCATCGGCGCCGCCACCGGGTGCGGCACGACGAGTGCGGCACCCAGAGTAGTGCGCACCGCCGCCTGCCGGGCGCGTGCCCACACCTCACCCGCTGCGGGGTCTGCCGGATACGACACCGGCGGGCATGTCAAACTGACAGACGTTCATGCGCGTACAGGAGGCTGCCCCGTGTCCGGATCGTCCGAACAGATCACGTCGCCCGACCAGCGCAAGCCGCTCAACCGCAAGGCCGCCCGGGCCGGCGCGATCATTTGCGCGATCATCTGCCTGCTGATGACGATCGGCAACCACGAGGGCCACGTCGAGGACGTGTTCCTCGTCGTCACCGCCGCGCTGCTGGTGCTCGCCGTCGTCCTCGACTGGCTGCTGCGCAAGAACGGCCTGCGCCGCTGACCGCGACCTCGCCGAACCACACGAACGCCCGGGTGCCGCGCGCACCCGGGCGTTCGTCGTCTCGCTGCCGCGCTGGCTGAAGCGAGGTGGCCGAGTGCTGCCGGCCCGGTGCCGCCGGGCTGAGGGCGGTGGCCCGACGCTTCCCCTCGCCGGGCCGTACCGATTCAGCGGGCGATGCCGCGGCGGGAGAACATGTCCCGCACGTCGCGTAGCGCCCCGTCGACCTCGGCCTCGAACAGGCCGCCCTGCACCAGGCTGAACTGGCCCGGGTCCAACTCGCTGTCCGAGACCTGCACGGTGGCACGGCCCGACATCGTCGCCGCGATCGCGTCGAACAGCCGGTTCACCTGCTGCGGGTCGTAGCCGCTGCCGAACCGGCGCACCTGGAACGTGCGCCGGGCCTGCTCCAGGCGGTGCAGGTCATCGGGGGTGAACGGCGAGTCCGCCGCCGGTATCTCGGTGGTCATGTCGACCTTGCCGTGCCGGCCCGGCTCGAAGCCGGTCTCGAACCGGCCGGTCGGCGCCGGCTGCTGCTGCTGCTCGTAACCGTGCCGGATCTCGCCGGTCGGCGGCTCGAACCGCGGCGGCTCCGGCTCGTACCCCCGGGGCTGGTCGAACGCGGGCGGCGGGTAGCCGGCCGGGTCGAACCCGGCGGCCGGCTGCGGTGGCGCCTCGTAGCCGCGATGCGCGTCGTAACGCTGTTCCGGGGCGAACGACGGCGGCTCGGGCTCGAACCGCTCCGGCTCCTGCTCGTACCGGGACTCGCGCCGGCGGCCGTCCGCAGCCACCGGATAGTCGCCGGTCGGCTCGTAGTCCGACCGCACCGGCGGCAGCTTCTGGGTGAAGTCCTCCGGCTGCTGCGGCGCCGGCGGGCGCGGCATCGCCCGGCCAGGCGCGGCCGGCACCTCCGCCCGCCCGGCACCGGCCGGGTCGGCGGGCGGCACCGAGGCGGCGGCGCGCGCCGGCCGGACCATCGTCGGCTCGTCCTCGCGGACCGGGCGCGGCCGGTCGTCCCGGCCGCCGTACCCGTCCCGACCGTACGGGTCGTGCTGTTGCGGGGCCGGGTCGTAGTCGCGCTGCGGAGGCGGGGCGTCGAAGTCCCGGCGCGGCGGCGGCGCGTCGTACCCACCGTCGTAGCCGCCACCGTCGTAGCCGCCACCGTCGTACCCACCGCTCTCGTAGCCGCCCGGCTCCGGCCGCGGCGCCGGCTCCCGGTAGGCGCCGAGGCTGTCGTCGCCCGGTGGCAACGCGAACGCCGAGCCCGGGCCGGCCAGCTGGGCCGGCTCGGCGGCCGGCATGCCGCCGCCCTCTTCCAGCGCGGTGAGCTGTCGCTCCACCCGGTCCAGGTGCATGTCGACCTGCCACTCGTCGTAGCCGCCGAACCGGACCCGGAACACGAAGTCGTGAACGTCGCGCGAGGTCACCGGCGACCCGAGGGGGCTGCCGGCCAGGGTGGCCTCAACGCGCTCGAGGAACTCGTCGACCTCGTCGACCTTGTATCCACGTCGCAACGCGCGCCGACGAAACCGTTGACCCTGTTGACTCACTCGCCCACCTCCGCAGCCGCAAGCTGTCCACACGCACCGTCGATCTCCCGCCCCCGAGTGTCACGCACCGTGGTCGGCACGCCGGCCGCGCGCAGCCGCCGGACGAACTCCCGCTCCACCGGCTTGGGACTCGCGTCCCACCGGCTTCCCGGGGTCGGGTTGAGCGGGATGAGGTTGACGTGCGCCAACCGATCCGACAGCAGCCGACCCAGCAGGTCGGCCCGCCACGGCTGGTCGTTCACATCTCGAATCATGGCGTACTCGATCGACACCCGTCGTCCCGTTCGGGACGCATAGTCCCATGCTGCGTCCAGCACCTCGGCGACCTTCCAGCGGGTGTTGACCGGGACCAGCTCGTCACGCAGCTCATCGTCCGGGGCATGCAGCGACACCGCGAGCGTGACGTTCATCTCCTCCTCGATCAGCCGGCGGATCGCCGGCACCAACCCGACGGTCGACACGGTGACATGCCGCTGCGACAGGCCGAGCCCGGTGGGGGACGGCTCGGTGATCCGGCGCACCGCGGCGACCAGCCGGGCGTAGTTCGCCAGCGGCTCGCCCATGCCCATGAACACGACCCGGGACAGCCGGTGCGGCGCCCCGGTCAGCCCGCCGGCAGCGGCCAGCCGCGCGGCCGCGACGACCTGCTCGACGATCTCGCCGGTGGACAGGTTGCGGGTCAGCCCGCCCTGGCCGGTGGCGCAGAACGGGCAGCCCATGCCGCAACCGGCCTGCGAGGAGACGCACACCGTCACCCGATCCGGGTAGCCCATTGCGACGCTTTCCACCAGCGCGCCGTCGTGCAGCCGCCACAGCGTCTTGTGAGTGGCGCCGTCGTCGGCGGCCTGCTGGCGGACCGGCGTGGCCAGCACCGGCAGCAGCGCCTCGGCCAGCCGGCCCCGGGAGGCGGCCGGGATGTCGGTCAGCGCCCCGGCGGCATCGTCCGCCGCGGGGTCCAGCAGGCGGCCGAAATAGTGCTGGGACAACTGGTTGGCGCGGAAAGCGGGCTCGCCAAGGGCGACCACGGCCTCCCGGCGGGCCGCCATGTCCAGGTCGGCCAGGTGCCTCGGGGTGGGGGGACGGCGTCGGGTCGTGGGCTCGGTGATCAACGGCAGGGCTGTCATGTCCTGGCCAGTGTCCCACGTCCACGCACGATTGCCCGCCCCGGCAGGTTGCACCCGACGCGCCCGTCACCCGGCCGGCGCGAGCACGCTCAGCAGCGCGAACGAGACGGGTACCGCGAACAGGATCGAATCGAGTCGATCCATCACGCCACCGTGCCCGGGCAGCAGGTTGCCCATGTCCTTGATGCCCAGGTCGCGCTTGATCATCGACTCGGTCAGGTCGCCCAGTACCGAGACCAAACTCACCGCGACACCGAACACCGCGCCGGCCCACAGCGGCTGGTGGAACACGAAGTACATCAGGATGGCGCCGGCGATCGCACAGGTGAGCACGGAGCCGGCGAAGCCCTCCCAGGACTTGCCGGGGCTGATCCGCGGTGCCATCTTGTGCCGGCCGAGCAGCACCCCGACCGCGTACCCGCCGGTGTCGCTGCAGACCACCATCGCCAGCGCCGCCACGACCCGCGCGGCGCCGTCCTCCGGCCGGGCCAGCAGCACCGCGAAGCCGGCCAGGAACGGCACGTACGCGGCGATCAGCGCACCCGCCGCAACGTCTCGCCGGTAACCCGGAGGACCGTCGGCGAGCCGCCAGATGAACACCGCCACCAGGGTGAACACCAGCCCGATGGTCAGCGCCTCCAGGCCGCCGAACCAGGCCAGTCCCTGCATCGCCACCGCACCGGCGAGCAGCGGTACCAGCGGCGGGCGGGTGCGCTTGGCCGGTTCCGCGGCGCGGCCGAAGGCGCGCACCGTCTCCCAGGTACCGAGCACCACGCCGGCCGCCACGACGAGCAGGAACGCCGCCCGCTGCACGTACAGCGAGGCGAGCACGATCGCGCCGAGGCCCACGCCGACCCCGATAGCGGCCGGCAGGTTGCGGCCGGCTCGCGGCTTGTGGTCGTCGGCCGGGGCCGGGGTGCCGAACGGTGCCGGATCCCGGGCCGGGTCCGGCGACGCGTCGCGGTGCGCCGGGTCGGCGGCCGGCGGGACCGGCAGCTGACCGGTCGCCGCCCAGTCGCCGTCCGCGGCGTCGGCGGCCCGATCCGGCCGCGGACCTGCCTCGTACGTAGCCGGGTCGATCGCGGGCTGCGCCGCGGTGACGTCCCAGCCGGGCCCCGCCGGGGCGTCCCAGTCCGGCGCCGGGTGGTCGGCCGGGGTCGCCGGGGGCACCGATGCCGACCCGTCGGGGTCATCGGCGTCCGCAGCGCGGTGCCGGCCGTGCGAGGGCCGGGGCTGCTCGTACGAGGAGAACGGTCCGCTGCCTGCCATCAGACCTCGAGAAGCTCGTCTTCCTTGCGCTTCAGGATCTCGTCGACGCTCCCGGTGTACTTGTGCGTGACGTCGTCGAGGTCCTTCTCGGCGCGGCGGACCTCGTCCTCACCGGCTTCGCCGTCGCGCATGATGCGGTCCAGCTCCTCCTTGGCCTTGCGCCGGATGTTGCGCACGGCGACCTTGGCCTCCTCGCCCTTGCCACGGGCGACCTTGACCATCTCCCGGCGCCGCTCCTCGGTCAGCGGAGGCAGGTTGATGCGCAGCTGGGTGCCCTCGTTGGCCGGGTTGACGCCCAGGTCCGAGTCGCGCACCGCCCGCTCCATCGCGCCGATCTGGGACGCGTCGTACGGCTTGATGATCGCCATCCGCGCCTCCGGGACGGCGATGGAGGCGAGCTGCGGCAGCGGTGTCGGCGCCCCGTAGTAGTCCACCATGATCTTGGCGAACATCGCCGGAGTGGCCCGGCCGGTGCGCACCGTGGCGAAGTCCTCCTTGGCGTGTTCGATCGCCCGTTCCATCTTCTCCTCGGCTTCGAGGAGTGTGTCGTCGATCACCTTGTCGCCTCCTTAGGCGCGGTCTTGAAGAAGATTGTCGCCGACCGGCCGGGATGCGACGCGGGCGGCCGGCGGAGCGGTTCGGGTCACTTCGCCCGGGCGGGCGTGAGCAACGTACCGATCTTCTCGCCGAGAATCGCGTGCACCACGGTGTCCGCCCCCTCCGCACCGAACACGAGCATGGTCAGGCCGTTCTGATCGCACATCGCAAACGCGGCCGCGTCGGCGATGGTCAGACCGCGCTGCAGCGCCTCGGCCAGGCTCATCGTGTCGACCTTGGTCGCGGTCGGGTCCTTGCGCGGGTCGGCCGTGTAGACCCCGTCCACGCCGTTCTTGCTCATCAGCACGACGTCGGCCTTGATCTCCAGGGCTCGCTGCACGGCGACCGTGTCGGTGGTGAAGTACGGCATGCCGGCGCCGGCGCCGAAGATCACCACGCGGCCCTTCTCCAGGTGCCGGATGGCGCGACGCGGGATGTAGGGCTCGGCGACCTGACCCATCGTGATCGCGGTCTGCACCCGGGTCTCGACCCCGCGCTGCTCCAGGAAGTCCTGCAGCGCCAGGCAGTTCATTACGGTACCCAGCATGCCCATGTAGTCGGCCCGGGCACGGTCGATACCGCGCTGGTTGAGCTCGGCGCCGCGGAAGAAGTTGCCGCCGCCGACCACCACGGCCACCTGGACGCCCTGCTGCTGCACGGCGGCGATCTGGCGGGCCAGGTCGGCGACCACGTCCGGGTCGACGCCGACCTTGCCGCCGCCGAACACCTCGCCGGACAGCTTCAGCACCACCCGCCGGTACTTCCCGGACGGGGTCGGCGGAACCGCCGGGGCCTTCTCCGCGTCGCGCTGCGCCGCCGTGCTGCCTGCCGCCATGCTCTCGCCCTTTCCTGCCGCCCTCGATTGTCCGCGCTATGCACGGTACCGACCCGCCCGGTTTCCGCCGTGGGCGGCAGGCCGCCGGGCACGGCGCCGATCGCGGGCGCGAACACGGTGCCGACCGCACCGCGCCGGACACGACCCGGCGCCCCCGCGACGGTGTCCGCCGGACGGGGGCGCCGGGTCGACGTACGCGCCTCGAGACCTGGGTCAGTCCTGGCCGACCTCGAACCTGGCGAACGCGGTCACCTGGACGCCGGCGGCCTCCAGGACCTGGCGCACCGACTTCTTGTGCTCGGTCACCGACGCCTGCTCCAGCAGCACGTAGTCCTTGAAGTACGCGTTGACGCGGCCCTCGACGATCTTCGGCAGCGCCTGCTCCGGCTTGTTCTCCTCGCGGGCGGTCTGCTCGGCGACCCGGCGCTCGTTCTCGACGACGTCGGCCGGCACCTCGTCGCGGGTCAGGTACTGCGGGCGCATCGCGGCGATCTGCATCGCGGCGCCGCGGACCGCGGTGGTGTCCTCGCCGGAGTACGAGACCATGACGCCGACAGCCGGCGGCAGGTCGGGGCTCTTGCGGTGCAGGTACACCGAGATCGGGTCGTCGAGCACGGCGAACCGCTTCACGACGAGCTTCTCGCCGATCTTCGCGGCCTCCTCGTCGACCGCCTTGGCCACGCCGCGGCCATCCGGCAGCGTCGAGGCGAGCAGCGCGTCGAGGTCGGCCGGCCGGGTCGCGTCGACGTGCTCGACCAGCGACTGGGCGAACTCGATGAACGGGCCGGACTTGGCCACGAAGTCGGTCTCGCAGTTGAGCTCGAGCATCGCGTTGCCCGACTGGGCGACCAGGCCCTCGGCCGCGGTACGGCCGGCGCGCTTGCCGACGTCCTTGGCGCCCTTGATGCGCAGCAGCTCGGTGGCCTTCTCGAAGTCGCCCTCCGCCTCGGTGAGGGCCTTCTTGGAGTCCATCATGCCGGCGCCGGTGAGGTCGCGGAGCTTCTTGACGTCCGCGGCGGTGAAGTCAGCCATTGTTCTCTCTCTGGTTCAGCGGAAGTCCGAGTAGGAAAGTGCGGATGCCCGACGCGCGCCGGCGGCACGGCAACGCGCCGGCCGGCCACAACGTACGGGCACCGACACCGCGTTCGGTGCCGGTGCCCGGGTGTCGATCGTGTGCCACGTCGGGCGAGACGATCAGGAGTCGGCGCCGGCCTTGGCCTCGTCGCCGGGCTCGGCCGGCTTCTCGGCCGCGGGCTGCCCAGCGGCGGGCTGCTCAGCGGCGGGCTGCTCGGCGGCGGCCTCCGCGGTCTGCCCGGCAGCCGGGTTCTCCAGCAGCTCGCGCTCCCACTCGGCCAGCGGCTCGGCGGAGGCGCCGGTCGCAGCCGGCTTCTCGGTGTCGCCCAGGGCGGCACCGGCACGGGCGATCTGGCCGTCGGCCGCGGCGGTGGCGATGACCTGGGTCAGCAGCGTGGCGGACCGGATCGCGTCGTCGTTGCCCGGAATCGGGTAGTCGACCTCGTCCGGGTCGCAGTTGGTGTCCAGGATCGCGATGACCGGGATGCCCAGCTTGCGAGCCTCGTCGACGGCGATGTGCTCCTTCTTGGTGTCCACCACCCAGATCGCCGACGGCACCTTCTGCATGTCGCGCAGACCGCCGAGGGTGCGCTCCAGCTTGGTCTTCTCCCGCTCGAGCGAGAGCCGCTCCTTCTTGGTCAGCCCCTGGTCGGCGCCGATCTGCTCGATCGACTCCAGCTCCTTCATCCGCTGCAGGCGCTTGTGCACCGTGTTGAAGTTGGTGAGCATGCCGCCCAGCCAGCGGTGGTTGACGTACGGCATGCCGACGCGGGTCGCCTGCTCGGCGATCGCCTCCTGCGCCTGCTTCTTCGTCCCGACGAACAGGACGTTGCCCCCGTTGGCGACGGTGTTCTTGACGAACTCGTACGCCTTCTCGATGTAGTCGAGGGTCTGCCGCAGGTCGATGATGTAGATGCCGTTGCGGTCGGTGAAGATGTACCGCTTCATCTTCGGGTTCCACCGACGGGTCTGGTGCCCGAAGTGGACACCGCTCTCCAGGAGCTGTCGCATCGTGACGACGGCCACTGAGTTCTCCTCACATCGTGTGCGGGACGGGCCCGCACTCCCTGGTTGTCGCGGCGATCGGTGATCACCGCCCTGGTGCCCGATGTCCGCTCGGTACCCGTGGGAACGGGACCAGGGAGACGGTGTCCACCGCGCATCGCTGCGACGGTGTCGGGCACGCGAGGTCGACCGAGAACCGCACTCGGGAAGATCACCCGGGCACGGCGATACGGTCGCCGAGGGTCAAGTGTACGCAGCCGGTCCGCCGCGCAGCGAGCGGCCGGACGCAGCGGCCCATCACGCAGCGAGCGGGCCGTACGCGGCGGGCCCAGCACGCAGCGAGCGGCGGACGCAGCGGCCCGCCGCGCAGCGAGCGGTCGCTCGGCTCGCCGCTCAGCCGGCCGCCATCGCGCCGGCGAGCACCAGCAGGACGCCGGCGAACAGCAGCGCGACCGGGCGGCGGGACAGCGCCGCGAGCCCCTCCCCCGGCCGTACCCCGAGGCGGCCGGTGAACAGCTGGTAGAACCCGGCGGCGAGCAGCGGCAGCCCGGGCAGCAGCAACAGGCCGGACACCACGCCGCCGACGGCCACACCGTCGCTCATCAGCGAACGCACCAGCACCACGGCGATCGGGATGTCGAACAGGATCGCGAGCGAACCGAACAGCCAGGCCAGCTGCGCGTGCGCGCGGTGCACGGTGCCCCCACCGGTACCGCCACCGGAGTAGACCGGTACCTGCTCGGTGAGCTGCGTCGGCTCGTGCAGCAGGTCCGACAGCGCCGCGCTCGCCTGCGGCTGAGCGGGCTGTTGCGCCTGGTGCTCGCCCGGCGCGGGCTGCGCGCTCTGCTGCTGGACGCCGGAATGCGGCTGTGGCCCGGGCTGCTGTTGGGCCCCGGGCTGCTGGGGGGCCCCGGGCTGCTGGGGGGCCCCGGGCTGCTGGGGGGCCCCGGGCTGCTGGGGTGGGGGCGCCGGCGCCTGCTGCTGGCCGAGTGCCTGCTGGTGCGCGGCCGGCGAGCCGGCCGGGCTGGCCCGGTGCGGCACGGACTGACGGGCAGGCTGGTGCGGCAGTTGCGGGGCCGGCTGCTGCTGACCGGCCGGCTGCTGGGCGGCGACCTGGCGCGAGGCGGCCAGCGGCGCGCCCGGCGACACCGGCTGGTAGGTGGTCGGTGACTCGACCGGTCGGGACGGCACGCCGTCCTCGTCGGTCAGGCGCAGGTCGTCCTGGCCGCCGGGACGGCGGCCGGTCGACTCCGCACCGTCCGGCTGCGGGGTGTCCGGGTAACGCGGGATCCGTTCGGCGTAGCGCCGTTCGCCGTCCCGGCCGCCCGAGTAGCCCGGCGCGGTGCTCGGATAGTCGACGTCGTGGTAGCCCTGGCCCGGGTAGCTCGAGGCGCCCGCCTCGGCGGGGCCGCTGTCTCGGTGTGTAGCCACGACCGGGCACGCTAAGCCACCGACCCCCTGGGCCGAAAGACCGGTCCACCACCGTGAGCGACCCCACAGAGCGGTTGATCCCGACATGTCAGGATATCGATGCGCGTCTATGGGCAGCCACGGCGGCGACGGCGAGCGCGGCAACCTGGGCGAGCCCCGCCAGTACCAGGGCGGGCCGGGCCGAGGAGGCGGCGAGCAACCCGGACAGGGCCGCGCCCACGGCGTAACCCGCCTGCTTGATGCTCACCCCGGCGGCGAAGACCTGGGTACGCAGGTCGGGCGGGGCGGCCCGGTGCCGGAGCTCCAGCAGCGCGGACAGCTGCGGACCGTCGCCCAGCCCGACCAGCGCCGCGCCGGCCAGTGCGACCGGCCACGACGGGGCGCACGCGAGGACCGCCAGGCCAGCGCCCATCACCCCGGTCGCCGCCGCGACCTGGGCCGGCGCACCGATCGGTACCGGCCAGCGGGCGAGCGCGGCGGTCGCCAGCAACGCACCGCCCGCGGTCACCGACAGCAGCAGGGCGCCGGCCCCCGGCCGACCGGTCAGCGTCGCGCCGAGCACCGGCAACGCGACGGTCGCCGACCCGATGCCCAGGTACGACAGGGCCGAGACGAGTGTCGCCGAACGCAACATCCGGTCGGCCAGCACGGCCCGCGCACCCCGCCGCAGCATCGTCGCGAGCGATGCACTCGACGCCGGCGGCTGGATCGGCTCGGCAGGCACGGACGCAGCGTTCGACGCATTCGCCGCGGCAACAGAGCTCGCCTCGGCCGGGGCGGAGGCGGTACCTGACCCGGCCATCGCGGACCGCCGTCGGGGACCAACCGCCGCGGCAACAGAGTTCGGCCCGGCCGGAACGGAGGCGACATCCGACGCAGCCGGCGGGTAGGTGGTACTCGGCTGGGCCGTCGCGGCGGTCGGGCAGGGTTCGGCCGCCCCGGTGTCAGAGTTCGGCTCGCCCGGCAGAAGGGGCGTGCTCGGTTCGGCGGACGGCGCGGCGATGCCCGACGGTGCCGACAGGGACGCGCCGGTCGGTTCGGGCGGCGGGTACCCGGTGGTCGGCTCGGCGGACCGGGAGGCGGCGGTCGGTTCGACGGACCGGGAGGCGGCGGTCGGTTCGACGGACCGGGAGGCGGCGGTCGGTTCGACGGACCGGGAGACGGCGGACCGGGAGACGGACCGGGAGGCGGGGGTCGGCGCAGGCGGCGGAGATGCGGCGGTTGGGTTCGCCGGGTTCGGGCGGCGCGGTGGGAGTGCGAGGGCGAACGGAGCCGCGGCGAGCAGCAGCATCGCGGCGGCCAGTACGGCGTGGGTCGGGTGCAGGGTGGCGGCCAGTACGCCGGCCAGCGCCGGACCCACGAGCGCGGACACCGCGAAGGATGCGGAGTCGGCGGCGTAGCCGCGACGGATCGCCGCCGGCGAGACGACCGTCGCCAGCCGGGAGCTCCATCCCGCGCTGAGCGCCGGGCCGAACGCGCCGGCCGCGACGGCGACGAGTACCGCCGGCCACAGCGCCGCGCGGGCGAGGACGACGGTCAGCAGGGCCAGACCGGCGGCGTACCCGAGCAGGCAGCCGGCAAGGAAGCGGGGCGGGCGGTGGGCCCGGTCGAGTACCGCGCCGAGGAGCGGGCCGCCGACCGCGGTGGCGGCGGTCAGCGCACCGAGCACCAGCCCGGCCGACCGGGTGGAGCCGGTGGCGGCGAGACCGAGCAGGACCAGGGCGGGACCGGATGCCTCGTCGCCGGTGCGGGCGGCGGTGGCTCCGGCGAGGTACCGGGCCAGCCCGTAACGGCCTCTCATGAGAATGACGTTACACTGGAGAGCATGGACGGAGTTCGCTGGACGGCCGGGTCGGCGCCGATCGAGGCCGCACAACGGGCGGCGGACCTGCTGATCGAGCTGCGGTCCGGCGAACCGGATCTCGCCGGGCGGCTCGCCGCGGTGCTCGCCGAACACGGCGAGGCGGGCGTCGAGCTCGCCCCGGTCGAGATCGACGACCTGCGGGCCGCGGCCGAGCCCGTGGACGCCGTGTTCGCCGCGACCGACACCTCCGCCGCAGCCGACGCACTGAATGCCCTCTTCGCCCGGTACGCGGGGCCGCCCCGGCTGACCGCGCACGGCGGTACGGCCTGGCACCTGCACGTCGACGCGGACGATGACGGGCGCTGGGGCGAGTGGTTCGCCACCTCCTCCGGACTGGCGCTCGCGGTACTGCTGGCCGAGCGGCAGGCGCCGCCCGGCGGGGTGTGCGCCGCACCGGGATGCGCTCGCCCGTTCGTCGCGCACGGCGCGGGATCGCCCCGGCGGTACTGCTCCAGCCGGTGCGCCACCCGGGTCCGGGTCGCCCGACACCGCTCCGGCAACTGACCCACCGCCGCCAGCGTGGCCCTGGCTGCGAATCGCACCGACGGAGCCGTCGGGACACGCTCTAGGGTGGCGCCATGACGAGCACTGGGACCGATCCGCTGGTGGCACGGATGCACGAGTTCGGTACGACCGTCTTCGCCGAGATGTCGGCGCTCGCGGTACGCACCGGCGCGATCAACCTGGGGCAGGGGTTCCCGGACACCGACGGTCCGGCGGAGATGCTCGCCGCGGCGACCGCCGCGATCCGGGACGGGCACAACCAGTACCCACCGGGGCCCGGGGTGCCCGAGTTGCGCGCCGCCATCGCCGAGCAACAACGGCGGGACTGGCAGCTCGGGTACGACCCCGATGGCGAGATCGTGGTGACCGCCGGGGCCACCGAGGCGATCGCGGCGGCGATCCTCGGCCTGTGCGAGAGCGGCGACGAGGTGGTCTGCTTCGAGCCGTACTACGACTCGTACGCGGCGTCGATCGCGCTGGCACACGCGGTGCGGCGACCGGTGACGCTGCGGCCGGGGCCGGACGGCTACACGTTCGACCCGGACGAGCTGCGTGCCGCGTTCGGGCCCCGCACGCGGTTGCTGCTGCTCAACTCCCCGCACAACCCCACCGGCAAGGTGTTCACCGCGGCCGAGCTTGCGTTGATCGCGCAGCTGTGCCAGGAGCACGACGTGTACGCAGTGACCGACGAGGTGTACGAACATCTGGTCTTCACCGACTCGGCCGCGCCGCACATCCCGCTCGCCGGGCTGCCCGGCATGCGCGAGCGCACCATCCGCATCTCGTCGGCCGGCAAGAGCTTCTCCTGCACCGGCTGGAAGGTCGGCTGGGCCAGCGGTCCGGCCCGGCTGGTCTCCGCGGTACTGCGGGTCAAGCAGTTCCTGACGTTCGTCAACGCGGGTCCGCTGCAACCCGCGGTCGCGGTCGCGCTGCGGCTGCCGGGCAGCTACCTGACCGGGGTGCGGGATCGGTTGCAGGCCGGCCGGGACCTGCTCACCGCCGGCCTTGCCGAGGCGGGGTTCGGCGTGCACCCGTCGTCCGGGACGTATTTCGTGACCGCCGACATCGGCCCGCTGGGCGGCCGGGACGGAATCGAGTTCTGCCGGGCGCTGCCGGATCGGTGCGGCGTGGTCGCGGTACCGACCCAGGTGTTCTACGACAACCAGGAGGTCGGCCGCCGGGTCGTCAGGTTCGCCTGCTCCAAGCGTCCCGAGGTACTCGCCGAAGCGGCGAACCGGTTGCGCGCGCTCGCCGGCTGAGGCGCCGTGCCCCTGCCGACACCTCCCTAGCACACCGGCGCATGTTTTCCGGTTCGCTGTCCACAGGCATCCTGGTTATCCACAGTTTGCGGTGAGGTGGTGGCGCCTGGTGCTTTTTGGGGCGACGCTGCCCGGGTGGGACGTATCAGCGGATCGACGCACCGAACCCGACACGCCAGCCTGCCCGTCGACGACCGGGAGCCCGCCGGCGATCCGGCCCCGGGGTCGAGCGCCGCTCCGATCGGCGCCGATGGTCCGCGGTCGAGCGAGTCACCCGACCCGACGCCACCAGACTGGGTGGATCTCGGCTGGGCCGCGGGCGACGACTGGATCGCCGCCCCGGACGCTCGGCCCCGCCTGCAGCTGGTCGCGACGCCACCCGACGCACCGGCGGGAAGGATCCGGGCTCGGCTGGTCGGCGTCGGGAGGATCCTGACCGTGGTTCGGGGGACCCGGCTCGGTCGCGGACGCGCGCCGCGGGCTGCGCACGACTCCACCGAGACCGGATCGAGCGCCCAGACCACCGCGCGCCGGCTGCGCCTCGTACCGTCGGCCACGACGTTCCGGCCGTCACCCGATCCGGCGCCGGCGCCGAAGCCAGCCGGTGACGTCGGCACCGCACGGACCGGCGGCGCGGTGACGGGTGCGGGCGGCGTCGTGGTTCCCTTGCTGGCCCGGCGCTCCCGCCCGAGCGCCGACCCCGCTGTCCTGACCGAGGGTCTGCGCACGGCCGGCGACCCGCGGACGAGCAATGCCGCAGACACCAACGGCGGCCTGCCGACGGCCGGCGATATGCACACGGGCGAGGTCCTGGAGACGACCGACCGCACGTGGAATGCGGATGCGGCGCAGACCGCGGGCGGCACGCCGAAGACCGACGCGGCGGAGACCACCGGCGGCCTGCCGAGGGGCGACGGCCCACCGACGACCGATGCCGAGGAGACGACCGGCGCCAGAAGGAGCGTCGGCACAACCGAGCCCGCCGCGACGGTGGTTCGGCTGCCGGAGAGGGCTGGCGCGACCGGACCGGCCGCGACGGTCACCCGACTACCAGCGAGCACTGGCCCGACCGGACCGGCCCGGACGGTGGCTCGGGTGCCGGGACGACCTCGCCAGGTCATCGACGACGGCCGGCTCGACGCCGCCGCCCGGTCCGCGCCCGTGGCGGATGGTTCGGCTCGCCGGACCGCCCGGGTCGCGATCGATCTGTTGCGCCGGCACGCTCGCCGCCCGGGCCGATCGATCCGGGGCCGATGGATCGCCGCCGTGGCGGCGGTGGCGGCGCTGGCGATCTGTGGGGTGCTGGCCGCCCAGCAACCGGCGCGCGGTGGCCCGGCCGGCCCGGCCCCGGCGCCCCGCGCCGGATACCGGTGGCCGCTGCCCGGCACCCCGGCGGTGGTGCGCGCGTTCGACCCACCCCCGAAGCGCTGGCTGCCCGGCCACCGGGGCGTGGATCTGGGCGGTGCCGCGGGCACGCCGGTGCTCGCCGCCGGACCGGGCGTCGTCGCGTACGCCGGCCACATCGCCGGGATCGGCGTGATCAGCATCGAGCACGCCGGCGGGCTCCGGACGACCTACCAACCGGTGCGGCCGCTGGTGCACGCCGGCGAGCACGTGACCGCGGGCGAGCGCATCGGCATCCTCGATGCCGGACATCCGGGGTGTCGCCGGGGCGCGTGCCTGCACTGGGGGTTGCGCCGCGGTGAGCAGTACCTGGACCCGCTGAGCCTGCTCGGCTTCGGCCGGGTCCGACTCCTGCCGCTGGCCCCCGAACGGGCAGCCTGAGCCGCCTCGGCGCAGTCAGCCGACGGCTCCTCGGCTCAACGCTCGCCGCCCCGGCCCGGCGGGCGTGCCGTCCGGCCGGCGAGCGTTCCGGTCGGCAGCCTGCCCTGCCTCCGGCCGATGTCGGACGGCAGCGGCAGCGGCAGCGGCAGCGGCAGCGGCAGCGGCAGCGGCAGCGGCAGCGGCAGCGGCAGCGGCAGCGGCAGCGGCAGCGGCAGCGGAGCCTATCGGGCTCGGAGCAGGGTGGGTAGGGCGCGCGCCAGCCCCTCGAAGTCGTCGGCGCCGTTGTAGACCTGCGCGCAGATACGCAGCAGGCCGATGCGACGCCACGCGGTCACCGCGACGTGGGTACGCAGCTGCTCGGCGATCCGGTTGCGCAGCGCGCTCGCCGCCTCGGCCGTGGTGGCGACGCCGGGTGGCAGCCGGACGACCCGCATGGCCAGCTCCGGTGCCGCGCGGACCGCCGGCGTGCCCAGCGCCTCGGTGATCAGGCGCTGGCCGTACCGGGCGAGCCGGGCGTTGTGGTCTCGCACGACGTCCAGGCCCAGCGCGGTCATCGTGTGCAGGCCGGCCGGGGCCGCAAGCCACCCCGCGAAGTCCTGGGTGCCCTGGAACTCGACGCTGGCGGGGAATCCGTTGTCGTACTCCCACGACGCGGCGAGCGGCCGGATGCTCGCGCGATGCGCCGCAGCGACGTACAGCAGTCCGGCCCCGCGCGGTGCGTACGCCCACTTGTGCAGGTTGCCGAACCAGGCGTCCACGCCCAGCGTCGACACGTCGACATCGATCATTCCGGGCACGTGTGCCGCGTCGACGGCCACGAACACGCCGCGGCGGTGCAGCTCCGCGGCGAGCCTGCGCACCGGGAACAGTTTCGCGGTGGCCGAACTGATCTGGTCGATGACAGCGACCCGGGTCCGGTCCGTGGTGGCCGCGAGGATCGCCGCGACCACTGCATCGTCGTCGTCCTCCAGCCCGACCTTGGCCTCCACGACGGTGGCGCCGGTTTCGGCGCACCGACGCGCCGCCTCGATCCCGACCGCCCCGTACGCGTGGTCGGTGAGCAGGATCTCGTCACCCGACCGCAGCGGTACCGAGCCGAGCACGACGGCGCACGCCGCCGTCACGTTCGGCACCAGCGCGGTGCCGTCGGGGTCGGCGCCGACGAACCGGGCGAGGTGCCGGCGGGTGTGCCGGAGCCGCTCCATGATCCCGGGCGGCTTCAGAAACCGCATCGGGTCCGCTTCCTGTTCCTCCCGCAGCCGGGCCGCGGCCCGCTGGGTCGGGATCGGCGCAGCGCCGAACGAGCCGTGGTTCAGATGCACGTAGCTCGGGTCCAGGGTGAACAACAGCCGGGCGCCCGGCAGCGGCTCGGGTGGCTTGTCGTTGGGCATGGCCACGGCGGTCGGCCTTTCACGCGCGAGGGTGTGCCTGACGGTACGCGCGGCGGAGCCGTTCGACCGAGACATGGGTGTAGAGCTGTGTCGTCGCCAATGATGCATGACCCAGCAGCTCCTGCACCGAGCGCAGATCCGCTCCCCCGTCGAGCAGGTGGGTGGCGGCCGAGTGTCGCAACGCGTGCGGCGCCACCGACGGCACCCGTGCTTCCGCTGCGCGGGCGGCGACGATGCGGCGCACCGTACGGGGGTCGAGGCGGCCGCCGCGCACCCCGAGCAGCAGCGCCGACCCGCCCCGGGGGGTCAGCAGCCGCGGCCGGCCCTGCTGCAGGTAGGCCCGGATCGCCTGTTCGGCGGGCACGCCGTACGGCACGGAGCGTTGCTTGTCGCCCTTGCCCGTGACACGGATCAAGCGGCGCTCATCGTCCACGTCGCGGAGGTCGAGGCCGCAGAGTTCGGCGACCCGTACGGCCGTCGCGTACAGCAGCTCCAGCACCGCCGCGTCGCGCAGTGTCACCGGATCGCTCGCGTGCGGTTCGTCGCCCGGCGGCGCCGTACCTGCGTCCGAGGCGGCGGTGACACTCGACACATCGACGGGCGAGACGTCGGTGGCGGCCGCCCGGCCCGCGCCGGGCGCCTCGACGAGCGCCGCGGCCTGGTCCACGGCGAGGACCGTCGGCAGCGTGCGATCGGCCCGGGGCACGCCGAGCTGGCGTGCCTGATCGACCCGAACCAGGCCAGCGCGCTGCGCCCACCCCGAGAACGTCCGGGCGGCCGCCGCACGGCGGGCGAGGGTGCTGCGGGCCGCGCCGGTACCGCGCTGGCGGGCAAGCCAGCTGCGCAGCACCGGCAGTGCCAGCGCGGCGTCGAGGGTCTCGGCATGCATCCGCCCGGCATGGTCGAGCAGCTGGACGACGTCGGTCAGGTATGCCCGGATCGTGTGCGCCGAGCGTGCCCGCTCACTCGACAGGTGTCGGGCGAACTGGTCGATCGCGTCCCGGAAGTTCTCCGGCAGCGCCTCGTAGCGTGCCTCGGTGGAACTCCCCTTGCCGGCCATGCCTCGTACGGTCGGCGCGGCGCGGACCATGGTCAAGCCGACTCGCCGTCGGCGCGAACCAGGCCCGACCGGCTTTGCCGCCCCCAACCGGGCCCACCGCCCTCACCGCCCTCACCGCCCTCAGCGCCCTCAGCGCCCTCAGCGCCCTCAGCGCCCTCAGCGCCCTCAGCGCCCTCAGCGCCCTCAGCGCCCTCAGCGCCCTCAGCGCCCTCAGCCGGGCCTACCGCCCCCGACCGGGTCTGTCACCCCCGACTGGCTCGCCGCGCCCAACCCGGTCTGCCGCGCCCAACCGGGCCCGCCGCCACCTGGCCCGCCGCCCCCGACCGGGTCTGCCACGCCCAGGCGGCCTGCTGCGGCCATCCGGCCTGGCGCGCCCGGGCGGATGGTCAGCCGCGGATGTTCGGCTGCTCGCCCGCCGACCCGCTCGGTTTCTGCTCGGGCCGCAGGCGGTAGCCGACGCCGGTGTCCTCGATGAAGCCGAGCATCGACAGCAGCGGCACCGTGCGCCGCACCTGCTGGGCCGAGACACCGGCGGCAACGGCGATCTCCTCCACGGTGGCGGCGCGGCGCAGCGGCACCGCGTCCAGCACCGTGGTGGACACCGCATCGAGGTCGTCGCGGGCGGTACGGACACCCTGCGGGATCGGTGCGAGGTCATCGCCGATGCGGCCGACCTCCTCGATCACCTCCGCCGCCGTCGAAACGAGTCTCGCCTCGTCCTGCCGGATCATCAGGTTGGTGCCGACGCTCATCCCGGACGTGATCGGACCGGGCACGGCCAGCACGATGCGCCCCAACTCGCGGGCGCGGCGAGCGGTGTTCCTGGTGCCGCTGCGGGCCGAGGCCTCGACCACGACGGTGCCCCTGGACAAGGCGGCAATGACCCGGTTGCGGATCAGGAACCTGTGCCGCTGGGCGCCGGCACCCGGCGGCCACTCGCTCAGCAGCAGTCCGTCCTGGCCGATGCGCTCCAGCAGGCCGGCATTGGCCATCGGGTAGCTGATGTCGAGCCCGCATGCCTGAACCGCAACGGTGGGCCCGCTCGCGGCGAGCGCGCCGCGATGGGCCGCCGCGTCCACGCCGTACGCCCCGCCGGAGATCACGGTCCAGCCACGGTCGGCGAGCCCGAACGCGAGCTCCGCGGTGACGTGCGTGCCGTAGTCGGTCGCCGCACGGGCACCGACCACGGCCACCGCACGGTGCGCGGCCTCGTCGATGCGGCGCCCGCCACGGGCCCAGAACAGGATCGGCGGATCGGTGTGCGGGTCGGCCCGTGGATCGGCGTCGCGGCCGATGCGGACCAGATCCTCGACCTGGACCGGCCACTCGTCGTCCTCGGGCACGACCACCCGGCAGCCGAGTCGTTCTCCCTCGCGGGCCAGCTGCAGGGCGCGCTGCACCGGGTCCCCGGCGGCAAGGCGCGCGGCCGCGGCCGAGCTGACCCGGCCCGGCACCGCTCCGGTGTAGAGCCGGCGGAGCACCTCGACCGGCCCGAGCTCGCGAACCATCCCACCGAGCGGCCGGTGCCCGGGCTCGACCAGCCAGCACAGGGCGACCCTGGCCAGGCGATGCTGTTGCCAGCCGATGGTCTCCGCGGCGCGGGCCAATCGGGCACCCACCGGGTCGAGCCACGGCGTACGCGTACCGGTTGCCGGGAGGTGCAGCTGGACGGAGCGCTCGACCGCGGCGGGTCGGACTGTGGCTGGGCCCGGGCCGACACCCGAGGCACCGGCAGTGCCGGCGTCCCAGCCGACGGTGGCATCACCAGCAGCACCAGAGCCAGCGGCGCCCGGGGAAACCGAGTCCGCACCACCAGAGCCTCGGGCAACAGAGCCTCGGGCAACGGAGTCCGGGCCAAGATGGCCAGGCGCCGCGGAGTCCGGGCCAAGAAGGCCAGGCGCCGCAGAATCCGGGGCAGCAGGGCCAGGGGCACGCGGATCAGGGGCAACCGGACCGCCGAGCGGATCAGGGGCAAGCGGCTCAGGACCGAGGCGATCCGGACCGAGGCGATCCGGACCGAGGCGATCCGGACCGAGGCGATCCGGACCGAGGCGATCTGAGCCAGTGGGATCACGGTCGCCGGAGACGCGGTCGAGAGCCTGGTCGGCGGGCCGGTCGGATCGTTCGGTCATGTCTCCCACCTCGGGTAGCCAGCTGGGTCTGGTCAGGTTGGACCGGCGACGCCGGCCCCGGACGATCGTGTGCCGCGTCACGGCGTGGTCCTGGTGCGCAGCTCGATCGCCTCCGCCACGTCACCGGCATCGGGCCGGGACCGGCCGGCCAGGTCGGCCACCGTCCACGCGATCCGCAGGACCCGGTCGTAGCCGCGCGCCGACAGGGCACCGCTGTCCACCAACCGTTCGGCGAGCACGCTCACCGTGCGCGGCAGTCGCCACCGGCCGGAACGCAGCATCCTTCCGGGGATGGTGGCGTTGAGCGGTCCGGCGCCGCCGGACCAGCGGACCGCAGCGCTGTCGCGTGCCTGGCGCACGCGTGCCGCCACCGTGGCGGAGTCTTCCGGCGCCTGGCCCTCGACCAGCAGGTGCGCGGAGCGGACCGGAAGCAGATCGAGCTGCAGATCGACCCGGTCCAGCAGCGGACCCGACAGCCGGCCCAGATAGCGGCGGCGCACCAGCGGGCTGCACAGGCAGTCGCCGCCGCGTTCTCCGCAGGGACAGGGGTTCGCGGCCAGCACGAGCTGGAATCGGGCCGGGAAGCAGACGCTGCCGGACGCGCGAGCCAGCCGGATCTCGCCGTTCTCCAGCGGCTCGCGCAGGGCGTTGAGCACCCCGGGCCGGTACTCCGGCGCCTCGTCCAGGAACAGCACGCCGTGATGCGCGAGGGAGATCGCACCGGGTCGGGGCAGCCCGCTGCCACCGCCGACGATGGCGGCCGGCGTCGAGGTGTGGTGCGGGGCCTGGTAGGGCGGCTGGCGCAGCAGGCCGGCGGACCCGGGCAGCGCGCCGACCACGGAGTGCACCGCGGTGACCTCCAGCGCCTGCTCGTCGGACAGCGATGGCAGGACACCCGGTAACCGTTCGGCGAGCATCGTCTTGCCGGCGCCGGGTGGCCCGAACAGCGCGACGTTGTGCCCACCGGCCGCCGCGATCTCGATCGCCCGGCGACCCCGTTCCTGGCCGACGACGTCGACCAGGTCTGCGCTCGCAGCGCTCGCGGTGGCATCGTCGTCGGCCGCCGGGCCGGGCAGCTCCGTCTCCCCGCGCAGGTGGGCGAGCAGCATCGCGAGCGTGTCGACGGTCTGCACGACGGTGTCCGGCACGAGCGCCGCCTCCCGACCGTTGCCGGCGGGAACCAGCACCCGGTGCACCCCGGACCGGCCGGCGGCGAGCACGGCCGGCAGCACGCCGCGGACCTGCCGGACCCGTCCGTCCAGGCCCAGCTCGCCGATCAGTGCGACGTCGTGGAGGCGATCGACCGGCACCGCGCCGGCGGCACACAGCACGGCCGCGGCAACACCGAGATCGAACAGCGAGCCGTGTTTGGGCACCGACGCGGGGAGCAGGTTCACGGTGATGCGCCGGTTGGGCCACGGGAGGCCGGAGTTGATGACCGCGGCGCGGATGCGCTCCCGCGACTCGTTCACCGCGGCGTCCGGCAGCCCGGAGACGATCATGCCGGGCAACCCGGCGGACAGGTCGGCCTCGATCTCGATCAGCCGGCCGGTCAACCCGAGCAGGCCGACCGACAGCACTCGCGCGTAGCCCATTGCCGGCGCCTCAGAACGCCGCGGTCAGGTGTTCGAGGTGGACCGCACCACCGGGTGGGACGAGCACGCTGATCACGTCGAAGCGCAGCGGGCCGCGGCGGGTGCCGGTGCAGGCCAGCCAGTCGAGCGCGAGGCGGCGGATGCGGCGTGCCTTCACCGGGCCCACGGCCGCGGCCGGCGGCCCGAACTGCTCCGACCGGCGCGTCTTCACCTCGCAGAACACCAACGTCCCGGTACCGGGGTCGAAGGCGACGAGGTCGAGCTCGCCGCGTGCGCAGCGCCAGTTGCGCGCGAGCACGGTCAGGCCGTGCGCGCCGAGGTGCGCGGCAGCCAGCCGTTCGCCGAACCGGCCGAGCGCCGTGCGCCGCTGGTACGTGCTGGGCTGATCGCCGCGCAGCCCCGAACCTGATGTGTTCATCGAGCACCTCCCGGATCACGGCAACGGTGCCGCGAACCGGGCGTCCGATCGGGTGCTCAGGGCAGATCTGTGGACACCGAACATCCCTGTGGACAGAGGTGACGAACACCGGAAACCGTGCTACGCGGGACAGGACGCACGGACGCACGGACGCACGGACGCACGGACGCACGGACGCACAGCCCCACCGGCGCACAGGCGTGCGCGCTGGCACCGGCGCCGGTGCGTAGGGTTCAGGCCTGGGAGTCCGGGTCGGTACCTTCGTGCGGCGGCGCCGGCTGCCGGGGTCCGGGCGCGCCGCTGGCGTCGCCGCCGCGAGAGATGCGGCCGCGGCCCGGCAGCGGACGCTCACCGGTGTCGATGTCGCGGCCGCCAGGCCCGACGTCGGGGCGGTAGATGCCCTGGACCGGCCGCTGCCCCTCCGAGGTGCCGGGCATCGCCGGCGGGTTCGGACCGGTGTCGGGCGGCATGTCCGCCTCACCCGGCGGGTCGCTGTCGTACGGCGTCTCGCGTGGTTCGTCCATGCCGTGGGCATACCCGACGGCGAGCGGATCATCCCTTCCGATCGCGCCGGGTCGCCGACGGTCCGCCGGGCGCCGGGAAAGACCGGATCGGCCGGCGGGCCGGAACCGACATGAGGCAGGTCAGCGGGTTCGGGTCGCCGATCAGGTCCCGAAGCTCGCGTCGTCCGGCAGCGAAATGTCCGGCTTGTCGAGCTCTTCGATGTTGACGTCCTTGAACGTCATCACCCGCACGTGCTTGACGAACCGCGCCGGCCGGTACATGTCCCAGACCCAGGCGTCGGTCATCTCGACCTCGAAGTAAACCTCGCCGTCGGTGTTGCGCACCGCCAGGTCGACCGCGTTGGCCAGGTAGAACCGGCGCTCGGTCTCCACGACATAGGAGAACTGGCGGACGATGTCGCGGTACTCGCGATAGAGCTGCAGCTCCATCTCCGTCTCGTACTTCTCGAGATCCTCGGCGCTCATCTCGTCGCGTCCTCCATGCCGATATTGTCGCCTACGCCGGCGAGCCGGTCGCCGCGGGGACGCGCCGACGCCCCGAGCAGATCATGCCTCGCCGGCATCTGCCAGCAAAAGCGTCGACGCCGGTAGGGCGGGTCGCAGCCGCCGGACCGCGGGGTCGGCCCGATCCGCCACGGCCGCGACGTTCACGTACGAGAAGCGGTGCTCGGGGCAGGGGCCGTGCTGTTCGAGTGCCGCCGAGTGCACCGGCGTGACGTAGCCCTTGTGCTCGGCGAAGCCGTACTGCGGCCACCGCTGCGCCAGCTCGGTCATCATCCGGTCCCTGGTCACCTTGGCCAGCACGCTCGCCGCCGCGACGCAAGCGGCGACCCGGTCGCCCTTCCAGACCGCGAGGCCCGGCACCCCGACCCCGTCGACCGGGAACCCGTCGGTGAGCACGTAGTCCGGCGCCGGCGCCAGCCGGGCGAACGCGCGACGCATCCCGGCCACGTTGCACACGTGCAGGCCGCGGACGTCGACCTCGGTCGGGCCGATCACGACGATCTCGTACGCCTCGGCCCGCGCGACGACCTCGTCGTACACCCGTTCACGGGCGGCGGCGGTGAGCAGCTTCGAGTCGGCGAGCCCCGGAATCTCGCCACGCTTGCCGGCCGGCAGCACCGCCGCGGCGACCACGAGCGGACCCGCGCAGGCGCCCCGGCCCGCCTCGTCGGCGCCGGCGATGCGGCGGAAACCACGGCGGCGCAGCGCCTGTTCCAGCCCGTACATGCCGGATCCGCGACGGATCACGGTGCGCTGTGGCGCGAGCATCTGCCGGCTACCTCCGTGGAGCGACGCGGACGAGCGCGCCACGCTACGCCACTCGTGGCCGTCGGCTCGTACCGGCCTCCCAGCCTACGGCGCGGCGCCGGAACGGCGGCAGCCGCCACCGGGCCGCCTCACGGGTCCGGCACCCTGTCGAAGGTGCGCGGTACGCCGAGGAAGCGCATCCGGCTGGGCGGCCAGTAGATCGCGAACGCGTCGCCGATCACCGAACTGGCCGGGATGGTGGCCTCGTTCGGATCACGGGTCTGCAGGTAGTGCTCCCGCGAGTCGCCGGACTCCAGCCGGTGGTCGCCCATCACCCAGATCCGGCCGTCGGGTACCCGGACGTCGAACCTGCCGTCGGACGGCGGCTCCTGCTCCCCGTCCGCGCCGCGGTACAGGTACGACGTCTCGTCAAGGGCGTGGCCGTTGACGCTGATCCGTCCGGCCCGGTCGCAGCAGGTGATGTGGTCGCCGCCGAGGGCGATGACCCGCTTGATGAAGTCCTTCTCGGCCGGGTCGGTGCGCCACGACACCGGTGAGCGGAAGACGATCACCTCGCCGCGGTGCGGCGAGCGGAAGTCCAGGCTGATCTTGTTGACGAGCACCCGGTCGTTGATGTCGAGGGTGTGCTCCATCGACCCGGACGGGATCCAGAACGTCTGCAGGACGAACACCCGGATCGTCACCGCGACCAGCACCGCGATCACGATCAGCACCGGCAGTTCGCGCCAGAGCGAGCCGTGCTGCCGGGGCCGTGGTGCGGGCGCGGTCCGGTGCCGTTCATGGGTTCCGGTCACTGCCGCAGCCTACGACGCCACGATCATCGTCGATGCCGAGACGGCTCAGGCGGCGGGTACGACGACGCCGGGCGGCGGCCTGTTGGCTGCTGCCCGGCGTCCGAACGCGGCGTCAGCTGGCGCTGGGCTCGCGCTTCTCCTTGATCTTCGCGGCCTTGCCGCGCAGGTTGCGCAGGTAGTAGAGCTTCGCGCGACGCACGGCGCCGCGGCTGACCAGCTCGATCTTGTCGATCACCGGCGTGTTCACCGGGAAGGTGCGCTCGACCCCGACGCCGAAGCTGACCTTGCGGACGGTGAAGGTCTCGCGCAGCCCGGCGCCCTGCCGGCGGATCACCACGCCCTGGAAGACCTGGACGCGGGACCGGGTGCCCTCAACGACCCGGACCGAGACCTTGACGGTGTCACCGGGGCGGAAGTCCGGAACGTCTACCCGCTGAGACTGGGCATCGAGAGTGTCCAGCGTGTTCATCGCGACTGCTTCCTCAAACTCAAGGGCGCGCGTGAGCGCCGGGTGGAAACTTCTTTGGGTTGCGGGCCGTACCAGAGTCGAAGAGGCGATCTGGCGCCTGCGGCAACCCCACTACTCTGCCACACTCTCCGACTCGGGTGGATATCCACCCTCGGCGAGCGCAAGCTGGTCCGTCGCGTCCAGCGTACCGGGTGGCAATGCGGCGAGCAGATCGGGGCGGCGCCTCGCGGTACGGACGAGGGCCTGATCACGCCGCCACCGGGCGATCCGGCCGTGATCACCGGAGCGCAACACGTCCGGCACCGGGCGATCCCGCCAGACCGGCGGTTTGGTGTACATCGGGGCTTCCAGCAGGCCGCCGGTGTGCGACTCCTCGGTGAGCGACTCGGCGTTGCCAAGCACGCCGGGCAGCAGCCGGGCGACCGCCTCGACCACGGCGAGCACCGCCACCTCGCCGCCGAACAGCACCACGTCGCCGAGCGAGACCTCGGTCACCGGCATCCGGTCCGCGGCGTCGTCGAGTACCCGCTGGTCGATCCCCTCGTACCGGCCGCAGCCGAACAGCAGCCACGACTCGGCGGCGAGCTCGGCGGCCAGCGCCTGGGTCAGCGGTACCCCGGCCGGGCTCGGGACTACCAGCCGCGGTGGCGCGGCGTCGGCCGGTACCAGCTCGTCGAACGCGAGGCCCCACGGTTCGGGCCGCATCACCATGCCCGGCCCACCGCCGTACGGGGTGTCGTCCACGGTGCGGTGCACGTCGGACGTCCAGCGCCGCAGGTCGTGCACCGACACGTCGAGCAGCCCGCGCTCGCGGGCCCGGCCGATCAGCGACAGGGACAGCGGCGCGAGGTAGTCGGGAAAGATCGTCAGGACGTCGATACGCACGATTCAGCCTCATCCGACCGGGCGGCCGTCACAGGTCGAGCAGGCCGTCGGGTGGGGTCAGCACCACCTGGCCGGCGGCCAACCGCACCTCCGGGACCAGCGCGGTGACGAACGGCACCAGCGCCTCGTGCCCGTCCGGCCGACGCACCGCGAGCAGATCGGAGGCGGGCAGATGGTCGACGCGCACCACCTCGCCGAGCGTCGCACCGTCGGCGTCCACGGCGGTCAGCCCGACCAGCTGCTGGTCGTGGAACTCGTCCGGGTCCTCCGGGTCGACCAGCTCGGCGGCGTCGACGGACAGCTCGGTACCGCGCATGTCCTCGGCCTGGTTGCGGTCGGCGATCTCGGCGAACGCCACGATCAACCGGACCCGGCCGGCCGCCACCGTGCGCCCCCGCGCGTACTCCACGGTCAGCCGTCCGACGCCGACCGGCGCGGTGGACAGCACCGCGCCGGTGGCGAAACGGATCTCCGGGTCGTCGGTCCGCACGTCGACCAGGACCTCGCCCCGGACGCCGTGCGGACGGACGATGCGTCCCACGGTCAGCTGCACGTCAGTAACTGTCGATGATCTCGACTCGAATACCGCGACCGCCCACCGACCCGACCACCTGGCGCAGCGCCTTGGCCGTACGGCCACCCCGGCCGATCACGGTGCCCAGGTCGTCCGGGTGGACCCGGACCTCGAGCCGCTTGCCGCGGCGCGAGTTGACCATGCGGACCCGCACGTCGTCGGGGTGTTCCACGATCCCGCGAACCAGATGGTCGAGGGCCGGGCGGAGCACCTCAGGATTCCGCGCCGGCATCGGCACCGGCCGCCTTCCCGTCGGTCGCCGCCGGCGCACTGTCGGCCGTCGCGTCGGCCTTCTTGGCCGGCTCCTCGGCCTTCTTGGCCGGCTTCTTCTTCTCGGTCTTGGCCTCGGGCTTGCCCGGCGTGTCGACGCCGGCGGCCGCCTTGGCCTCCGCCTCGTACCGCGCCTGCCGGTCCTGCTTCGGCGCCGGCATCTTCAGCGGCTCCGGGGCCGGCTGGCCCTTGAACTTCTGCCAGTCACCGGTGCGGGACAGGATCGCCTGCACGGGCTCGCTCGGCTGCGCACCGACGGACAGCCAGTACTGCACCCGGTCGGAGTTGACCTCGATGTACGAGGGGTCCTCCTTCGGGTGGTACTTGCCGACCTCCTCGATGACGCGGCCGTCGCGCTTGGTGCGGGCGTCGGCCACCACGATGCGGTACTGCGGGTTGCGGATCTTCCCCAGCCGCTTGAGCCGGATGCGTACTGCCACGGTTGTGTTCGCTCCTGTGTCGAAATGCCGCGCGGGCCGCGACGCGACGACCACGTGGGGCATGGTCGACGACGACGGATCCGTGCTGGCGTGTTGACTGGCGACGCACCGGGTAGAGGGCGCCGGTCGCGCGCCGGTTCAGCGGTCCATTCTGCCAGACCCGCCGTGGCCTCGACGACACGCCCTCAATCGGGCACCGGTACCCCGTCCTGCCGCTCCCCCGCGTCGTCCGCCGGCGCCCCCTCGGCGCCGACGCGCAGGGCGGGTGGTCGCCCGGCCGTCGCGGTACCCGGCCGCGGGGGCAGCGGCCAGGACGGATCGGGACGGAAGTCGCACCAGGTACCGTCGAACGGGAATTCGGCCCGCTCGGCGACCGGCCGCACCCGCTCCCCCTCGGCGCGCACGAGGGCTGCCTCCGCCGCGTCGAAGAAGCCGGGGTCGCCGATCTTGGCGGCGAACGACTCCTCGTCCTTCCAGTGCCAGGCGTGGTCCGGCGTCACCCAGCCGTCGAGTTCCTGGTCCACCACGTCGATGCCGGCCCCGGTACCGTCCGACCACAGCCGGTGCCGCTCCAGGTTGACGTACCAGCCCTCGAAGCTGTCCGGGCCGCTCGGCCCGGCATCGGCGAAGAACCACCACACCGAATGGTCGACGCCGGGCAGGTAGCGGCGGACCACGCCGGAACCGGTCCACTCCGCCGGCGTCAGCTCGCTCGGCCACTCGGCCCTCGGCACGTCGCGCAGGGCACGCCCGGACCGGCCCCGCCGGCGCAGCACCGGGGTGCCACCGGCCACCCAGACCACCAGTTCGTCGGCGTCGTGCCGCAGTACCCGAGCCGGGACCACCTGGCACAGCGCACCGCCGAAGTAGATCCGCTCGACCAGCACGTCCCCGCGGTTCAGCATCGTCGTCATCCCCGCAGCCTGCCCGCCCCGCCCCACCCCCGGGCCCGCACCCCCACCCCCGGGCCCCGGCCCCCGGCACCCGGCACCCGGCACCCGGCACCCAGATCGTTGATCAAGGGAACGGGTCACGTTTGTCCAGGAGCCGGCGTCACGATCCCTTGATCGACACCACCGGGCCTTGATCGACACCCGCGGCCCTTGATCGACACCGCCGGCTCTTGATCGACACCCGCGGCCCTTGATCGACACCGCCGGGCCTTGATCGACAGCGGCGGGACATGGTTGGCGGCGGCAGGGCCGAGGGTCAGAGTTCGGTGAGCGCGGGCGGGCGGCGCCAGCCCGCCGGTACCGGGCGGGACGGCTGCGGCCACGACGGGTCCGGGAGGAAGTCGCGGCCGGTGCCGTCGAACGGGAACGCCCCGGCGGCGGCGAGCGCGCGGGCCGACTCCCCCGCCGCCCGGATCGCCACCGCGTCGGCGGCCGACCAGTACCGCGGCTGCCCGGTCTTGGCGGCGAACGAGTCCTCGTCCTTCCAGTGCCAGCGGCGGTCCGGGTCGACCAGTCCGTCGAGTTCCTGGTCGAGGGAGTCGACGCCGGCGTGCTCGCCGTCGTCCCAGAGCGCGTGCCGCTCCAGGTTGACGTACCAGCCGGCGAACCGGTCGGGGCGGATCGGCCCGTCCGGCCGCCACAGCCACCACACCGCGTACCCGGCGTCCGGCGGAACCAGGATCAGGGTCGACTGCGGTAAGGGCAGCGGCACCGGTACCAGCGGCCAGCCGCCGGCGGGCCACTCGTCCGGCGGCACGTCGCGCGGGTGCCCGTGGCCCGGCAGCACCGCGAGCCAGCTCGGTGCGGCGTGGTCGAGCCAGAGCAGCAGGCCGGCGTCGTCGTGCCGCACCACCCGCGCCGGCGCGACGAGCTGCAGCTCACGCCCGAAGTACGAGCGGTAGTGCACGATCCGTCCCGCCGAGAACCCGTCCGCCACCCCACCATCCTGCCAGCAGCGACGCCGGGCCGGGTCGCGGCGGTTCAGCCGGCGGGAGCGGCGAGCGCCTGCTCGGCGTGGTGGCAGGCGACCCGATGGCGAGCTTCATCCGGGCCGGCGGCGTCTGTGCCGGCGGGGTCGGAGCGGGCGGGGTCGGAGCGGGCGGGCAGGTGCGAGCCGGCGGTCGACCGCGGGGGTGTCAGCTCGACCGGGACGGTACGCAGGTCGGGCCGGTCGGTGTCGCAGGGGCCGGCGGCGAGCGGACAGCGGGGGTGGAAGCGGCAGCCGGGCGGCGGCGCGATCGGGCTGGGTGGCTCGCCGGCGGGCGGCCGGGCGGTACGCCGCCGGCCGATCACCGGCGCGGCTGCGAGCAGCGCCTGGGTGTACGGGTGGGCCGGCGCGTCGTACACCGCGTCGGTGTCGCCGGACTCGGCAAGCCGGCCGAGGTACATCACCGCGACCCGGTCGCAGACATGCCGGACCACCGACAGGTCGTGCGCGATGAACACGAGCGCGACGCCGGTGCGCTGTTGCAGGTCCCGGAGCAGGTTGACCACCTGTGCCTGGACGGACATGTCGAGGGCGGACACCGGTTCGTCGCAGACCAGTACGGAGGGTTCGAGGGCGAGCGCGCGGGCGATGCCGATGCGTTGCCGCTGCCCGCCGGAGAACTGGTGCGGGTAGCGGGACACCACGTCGGCCGGCAGCCCGACCAGCTCCAGCAGTTCGACCACCCGGTCGGCCCGGCCGGCGCGGTCGACGGTACGGTGCACGGTCAGCGGCTCGGCCACGATGTCGCCGACGGTCAGCCGCGGATCCAGCGAGGTGTACGGGTCCTGGAACACCATCTGGATCTTCCGGCGCAGGTCCCGGCGGTGCCGGCCGCGCGCGGTGGCCAGGTCGCGGCCGGCCACGGTTATGCTGCCGGAGTCGGGGTGTTCCAGGCCGACGAGCATCCGGGCCAGGGTCGACTTGCCACAGCCGGACTCGCCGACGATGCCGAGCGACTCGCCGGCGGCGACGGACAGGCTGACCCCGTCGACGGCGCTGACCCGGCCGCGGCCGAGCCCGGCGCGGAAGGTACGCCGCAGCTCGGTGGCGACGAGGATCGTGTCATCCGGCGGCATGCAGCACCTCCGTCGCGCGGTGGCAGGCGACCTGCCGACCGGCATCCACAGTGGACAGTTCGGGTCGCTGCGTGGTACAGGCGTCGACGGCCCAGGCGCAGCGCGGGTGAAACGGGCAGCCGGGTGGCCGCCGGGCCGGCCCCGGCGGGGTGCCGGGGATGGCGTAGAGGCGGCCGCCCGCGGCATCCGGCCGGGGTACCGAGCGAAGCAGCGCCTCGGTGTAGGGGTGCGCGGGGTGGCCGAGCAGCTCCTTGGTCGGGCCGGTCTCGACGATCCGGCCCGCGTACATCACCGCGATGTGGTCGGCGACCTCGCTGACCACGGCGAGGTCGTGGGTGATCAGCAGTACCGCCATGTCGCGTTCGGCCCGCAGCCGGTCGAGCAGGTCGAGGATCTGCGCCTGCACGGTGACGTCGAGCGCGGTGGTCGGTTCGTCGGCGATGAGCAGGTCGGGTTCCAGCGCGATCGCCATCGCGATCAGGATCCGCTGCCGCATCCCGCCGGAGAACTGGTGCGGGTAGGCGCGTACCCGCTGCTCCGGGCCGGGGATGCCGACCGTGCGCAGCAGCTCGACCGCCTTGGCCCGGGCGGCGCGCCGGGACAGGCCGCGGTGCCGGCGAAACAGCTCGCCCAGCTGGTCGCCGATGGTCAGTACCGGGTTGAGTGCGGAGAGTGCGTCCTGGAACACCAGGCTGATCCGGCTGCCGCGCACGTCGCGGCGCTGCGCCTCGGTGAGTGCGGTGAGGTCGAGGTCGCCCAGCCGCAGTTCGCCGGCGCTGACCTGGGCGTCGGAGAGGCCGAGGATCGCCCGGGCGGTGACCGACTTGCCGGAGCCGGACTCGCCGAGCAGGGCGACGAGTTGCCCGCGGTGCACGTCCAGGTCGACGCCGCGGACGGCCGGGATCTCGCCGTCGTGGCCGAAGCTGACGGACAGGTCCCGGACCCGCAGGGTGGGTGCAGCCGCCACGGCCACCTCCGTTCGATCCGTCGGCGCGATCGCCGACATCGGCATCGTGCCCGACAATGACTTCGATCAATGATCTGTTGCCTGATTCTTGCCGCCATCTTGACTTCTGCGCCGCAGATTGGCAACCCTTGAGTCGTCCGGGTCGCCGACGACAACCGCGGCGGTACCGGCACGCACCGACCGCGAAGAAGGGAACGCCATGCTCGAACCGGCCGCCCGCTACACCGGCTACACCGCCTGGGACTACCTGGAGCCGGACGTCGACTACCGCGCGTTCCGGTACGCGAAGCAGATCGGCCGGGTACCGGAGTACGCCGGGCTGTCGCTGTCCGACGACCAGGCGAAGCGGGCCGAACGGCTGCTGCGCGACGAGATCGTCATCTCGCTGCACGACCACGTCCAGGTCTTCCCGGAGGACATGGGCGAGCTGCGCGAGCACATCCGGCAGGGCCGCGAACCCACCGGGTACGAGGGCCTCGCCCGCTCCGGCATGACCGCCGTGTTCGACAACGGCATGGACGGCACCTGCTGCATCTCCTCCGACGCCGGCTGGAAGTACTCCGACGTGCTGTTCGACCTCGGGGTGCGGATGGCCGACCTGGCGCACCAGGACTTCGTGGTGAAGGCCGAGACCGTGGCCGACATCCGCCACGCGCACGCCACCGGCCGGCTCGCGCACGTGTTCGGGCTGGAAGCCGCCACCATGATCGAGAACGAGGTGGACCGCCTCGACGTGCTCTACGGCTTCGGCGTGCGGCAGATCGGCATCGCGTACTCGGAGGCCAACACGCTGGGGTCCGGGCTCAAGGAGCGCGGCGACGGTGGCCTGACGTACTTCGGTGAGCGCGCCGTGAAGCGGATGAACAAGCTGGGCGTGGCGATCGACATCTCGCACTCCGGCGACCGCACCGCGCTGGAGGTCATCCAGACCTCGACCAAGCCGGTGTTCATCACGCACTGCGGCTCGCGCGAGGTGTGGCCGACCAACCGGATGAAGCCGGACGCGCTGATCGCCGCCTGCGCCGAGCGCGGCGGCGTGCTCGGGCTGGAGGCCGCGCCGCACACCAGCCTGTCCGAGGCGCACCCGAAGCACTCGCTGGAGTCGGTGATGGACCACTTCACCCACCTGGTGGACGTGGTCGGCATCGACCACGTGGCGTTCGGGCCGGACACGCTGTTCGGCGACCACGTCGGGCTGCACGACGCGTTCGCGAAGAACCTGTCGATCGCGCAGGCGCACGGGCACGTCGACTACCCGAAGGTCGAGTACGTGGACGGGTTGGAGAACCCGGCCGAGTGCTTCACCAACATCATCGGCTGGCTGGTCGCGCACGAGTACTCCGACGACGAGATCCGCAAGGTCGTCGGCGGCAACATCCTGCGTGTGCTCGACGAGGTCTGGGTCTGATGCGCCGCCGGTCGTTCGCGGCGCTCGCCGCCACCGCGGTCGGTGCGCCGGCGGTCGGTGGGGTACTGGCCGGCTGCGCGCCGAGCCCGCGCCCGGGCTCGCGGGCGGCCGGCGCCACCCTGACCGTCGCGACCACCACCGACGTGGTCAACTTCAACCCGCTGGTCGGCAACAGCCGCACCGACTACTGGATCACCGACCTGATGTACCCGCGGCTGCTGACCATCGACGAGGCCGGCAACAAGCAGCCGTGGCTCGCCGTCAGGTACGGCTACCACGACCCGAAGACCGGGTACTACC
This sequence comes from Actinocatenispora sera, assembly GCF_018324685.1. Taxonomy (NCBI): domain Bacteria; kingdom Bacillati; phylum Actinomycetota; class Actinomycetes; order Micromonosporales; family Micromonosporaceae; genus Actinocatenispora; species Actinocatenispora sera. The sequence goes on from NZ_AP023354.1 coordinate 5,488,009, forward strand.
GGATCCGCGACGACGTGCGCTGGAGCGACGGGAAGCCGGTGACCGCCGCCGACGTCGCGTTCACCATCAACGCGATCAAGCGCGACAAGCCCGCCGGCAACACCACCTTCGGGCAGCTGACCAACGTGGCGAGGGCGAGCGCGGCGTCGGCCACCGAGGTCCTGCTGCACCTGTCCAAGCCGGACCAGACGGTCCTGCGCGAGGTCGGGTTCTGGATGAACGTGGTACCGGCGCACGTGTTCGGCAAGGTCTCCAACGTGGCGACGTTCGCCAACACCGGCGACTGGGTCGGCTGCGGGCCGTACACGCTGGTGTCGGCGGCGAAGGGCCAGGCGTACACGCTGGAGCGCACCGAGCCGTACCCCTGGGCGCCGGGCGGGAAGCCGAGCCTGGCCCGGGTGGTGTTCCGGGTGTACCCGGACATCAACACCGAGATCCTGGCGCTGCGCAGCGGTGAGGTCGACCTGATCGCGAACACGCTGCCACCGGCGCAGGTGGACGTGCTGCGGCACACCACCGGCATCACCGTGCGCAAGGTGCCGGGGCTGGGTTACGCGCACCTGGCGTACAACATGAAGCACAAGCCGCTGGACAAGCTCGCGGTACGGCAGGCGCTCGCGCACGCGGTCGACTACGCGGCGATCCGCCGGGTCGTCCTGCAGGGCCAGGCGGTGTCCACGCACTCCAGCCCGATCGCGCCGGTGTTGACCGCCTACGCCGATCCGAGCATGACCGAGTACCGGCACGACCCGGCGCACGCGCGGCGGCTGCTGCGGCAGGCCGGGTACCACGCGGACGCGCGGGGCCGGTTCGGCCTGTCGCTGCGGATGATCTACTCGCTGCAGGACGCGGTCACCGCGCAGTGGGCCAGCATGGTCGCCTCCGACGCGGCGAAGGCCGGCATCACCATCACGTTGCAGGGCATGGACCGCAACACCTACCTGGCCAAGACCGACGCCGGCGACTACGACATCTACGCCGGCAACTTCGCCATCATGGACGACCCGGTCACCAACATGGCGCTGACCTACCTGCCCGGCGGCGCGATCAACTACAGCAAGGTCGACGACCCGGCGCTGTCGAAGCTGATCACCGACGCGCAGGTCGCCACCCCCGACGAGCAGCGCGAGCTGGTCGCGAAGGCGGCGCACCTGGTCCGGGACAACGTGTACGACAACGTCGTCTACATGCAGAACTTCTACGTCGCGCACCGCACCGAGTGGACCGGGTTCGTCGCGAAGCCCAGCGAGCTGCTCACCGTGGTCGATCCGGCGTCGCTCGCCCGGGTCCGGACCCGCAGTTGATGAGGACGTGGCCATGAGCACCGCACTGAGATTCGCCGGCCGCCGCGTGGCGCGCGGCCTGCTCACCCTCTGGTTCGCCGTCACCGCAACGTTTCTGCTGCTGCGGCTACTGCCCGGCAACCCCGCGCTGGCGGTGGCGAACCCCAACATGACCAAGCACGACCAGGCGCTGCTGCTGCACCAGTACGGGCTGGACCAGCCGTTGATCGTGCAGTACGGCAAGTACCTGTGGCAGCTGCTGCACGGCAACCTCGGCATCTCGTTCACCCAGCAGGTACCGGTGTCGTCGGTGCTGCTCGCGCGGCTGCCGTGGACGCTGCTGCTGACCGGCTCGGCGCTGGCGGTGACGATCGCGGTCGGGGTACCGCTGGGCGTGCTCGCCGCGACCCGCCGCGGCACCGTGGTGGATCGCCTGGTGCAGCTGGGCGGCGTCGTCGGCCAGTCGCTGTTCGTGCCCAGCGTCGGCATCTTCCTGCTGTTCTTCTTCGGGCTGTGGTTGCGGTGGCTGCCGATCGGCGGCGCGTACTCCCCCGACGCGGCCGGCGCCGGCTGGTACGGCAACGTGCTCGCGCACCTGGTGCTGCCGTGCCTGTCGCTGATGCTGCTGCAGATCGGCTCGTACGTGCTGACGCTGCGGGCCAGCCTGATCGACGCGCTCGGCGAGGACTACTGCGAGCTGGCCCGGGCCAAGGGCCTGCCGAACCGCGCGGTGGTGTGGAAGCACGCGCTGCGCAACGCGCTGCTGCCGACGACCACGCTGGTCGGGTTGCAGCTCGGCTTCCTGGTCGGCGGCGCCGTGCTGACCGAGACGATCTTCGCCTACCCGGGCATCGGCCGCGGCATCTACGAGGCCGTCACCCAGCTGGACTACCCGGTGTTGCAGGGCGCGTTCGTGCTGCTCGCCGCGACCGTGGTGGTGGCGAGCATGCTCACCGACCTGCTGTACGGGGTGCTGGATCCGAGAGTGAGGACCCGATGACTGCACAGGCGCGTACCGACGCCCCGGCCGCGGTGCTGGAGCCGGTGGCCGTCGCGGAGAGTTCGGCCCGGCGCACCTGGCGGGCGTTTCGCCGCAACCCCTTGGGGCTGCCGGCGGTGGTCGTCGTCGCGGTCCTGATCCTCGTCGGGCTGTGCGCGCCGCTGATCACCGCCGAACCCAGCGGGTACGGGCCGGACGTGTTGCAGGCGCCGTCGGCGGCGCACTGGTTCGGCACCGACAACCTGGGCCGGGACATCTTCGCCGAGGTCGTCTGGGGCACCCGGGCCAGCATGCTGGTGGCCGTCTGCTCGTCGGCGCTGGCGATCGCGCTCGGCGTGCTGGTGGCGGTGGTCGGGGCGTACTTCCGGCGGCTGGACACCGCGGTCGGCACGCTGGTCGACCTGATGCTGTCGCTGCCGGTGTTGCCGCTGATGATCCTGATCGCGGCGCTGGCCGGGCCGAGCCTGCCGGTGACCGTGGCGGTGATCGCCGCGTTCAGCTGGCCGGAGGTGACCCGGGTGGTGCGCTCGGCGGCGCTGTCGGTGGTGGGGTTGCCGTACATGGACGCGGCGCGGGTGATCGGCGGTAGCCACCGCTGGATCATCCGCAAGCACCTGCTGCCGGCGACCGCACCGGTGATCGTCGTGTCGGTCGTACTGACGGCCTCCCGGGCGGTGCTGTCCGCCGCCGGGCTGGCGTTCCTCGGCTTGTCCGACGCGCAGTCCTGGTCCTGGGGCCGGATCCTGTACGAGGCGCAGCAGTCCGGTGCGATGTCCAGCGCCTGGTGGACGACGCTGTTCCCGTCGCTGGCGATCCTCGCCCTGGTGGTGTCGGCGACGCTGATGTCGATCGCCTACAACGACGCCCGCAACCCGCGCAACCAAGGCCGCTGAATGTCCACTGTGGAGGAATCTGGGATGGCTTCGCTGAGCCAACGGCTGCCGGCCGAGCACTACCGCACCGTGCAGTCCGCGGTACGCGACCGGCTGGCCGGCGCCGGCCTCGACGCGCTGTGCACCGACGACCCGGACGACGTCGCCTACCTGACCGGGTTCTTCCACCACCCGGGCGAGCGGCCGGTCGCGGTCCTGCTCGACGCCGACCGCACCGTACTGGTACTGCCGGAGCTGGAACGAGAGCACGCGCAGGCCCAGCGCGCGGCGGCGGAGCTCGTCGCGTTCCCCGAGTACCCGGGGCTGCGGCCGCCGCTGTCGTACCTGCCGGGCACGAACCGGCGCGCCCGCATCGGCGTACCGGGCAGCATGACGCTGGCCCGCCGGGACGCGCTGGCCGCCGCGTTCCCCGCGGCGACGCTGTCGGTCACGCCGCTGGTCGACACGATGCGGCAGATCAAGTACCCGGCCGAGATCGCGCTGCACGCCGACGCGGCCCGGATCACCGACCGGATGCTGGTCGCCGGCCGCGAGCTGATCGAGCAGGCGCTTCGCGCCGGCACCGACCTGCCCAGCGAGGCCGAACTCGCCGCGCACGTCGGCGGCGTCGGCACCGGCATCATGTACGCCGAGCACACCGACGTGGTGGTGGTCGGGCTGCTCGCCGGCGGCCTGGTGTACGCCGGCGCCAACTCGGCCCACCCGCACGCACTGCCGTCCGGGTACCGGTTGCGCGCCGGCGACACGTTCATGCTGTCGCTGGGCTGCGCCGTCGGCGGCCGGTACGTGGAGGGCGAGCGCACGTTCGTGCTCGGCGAGCCGTCGGCGCAGCAGCGCCGGTACCACGACGCGGTACGCGAGGCGCAGCAGGTCGGCGCCGACGCGATCCGCCCCGGCGCGGTGTGCAGCGAGGTCAACCGGCAGTGCCTGCAGGTGATCGTCGACGCCGGGTTCGGCGGGTACCTGCGGCACCGGCAGGGCCACGGGATCGGCCTGGGCATGCACGAGCCACCGTGGCTCGCCGACGGCGACGACACCGTACTGGCCGCGAACATGATCGTGTCCAACGAGCCGGGCCTCTACGTCCCCGAGCACGCCGGCTACCGGATCTCCGACTCGATGCTCGTCACCGAGACCGGTTCGCGCCGGCTGACGAGCTACCCGCGCGGACTCGACGACCTCGTCATCTCCCTGTAGCGCAACGGAAAGGTGCTGCCCATGCGGCTGACGATCAACGACAACGAGCTCGCCGTCGAGGTGTTCGGCGACGACGACGCCCCGGTACTGATCGCCCACCACGGCGCGCCGGGCCTCGGGTCGCGGGCCGAACCGCGGGCCACGTTCGGGCCGTTCGCCGACACGTTCCGGGTGATCGTGTTCGACGCCCGCGGATCCGGCGAGTCCGGCGGCAACGAGCCGTACACGCACGAGCAGTGGGCCGCCGACGTCGAGGGGCTGCGGCAGTGGGCCGGGGTGGAGCGGTTCGTGATGGCCGGCGGCTCCTACGGCGGGTTCATCTCGATGGAGTACGCGATCCGGCACCCCGACCGGGTGTCCGCGCTGGTGCTGCGCGACACCTCACCCGACCACTCCAACGACGACGCGGCGCGGCGCAACGCCGCCGCGTCCACCCGGGTGACCATCGACATGGCGAAGCTGGACCGGATCAACACCGGCCAGGTGCGCGACGACGACGACCTGCGCGACTGCTGGCGCGAGATCCTCCCGCTGTACGACCACGTGTACGACCCGGCCGCGGTCGAGGCGAAGGTGGCGGCGACACCGTACCGCTACGCCACCCACAACTACGCCTTCGCGCACAACCAGCCGCACTACGACATCAAGGCGCAGCTGCCGGCGATCACCTGCCCGACCCTGGTCACGGTGGGGCGCGACGACTGGATCACCCCGGTGGAGTGCAGTGAGACGATAGTGTCGCTGATTCCGGACTCCCGGCTCGTGGTGTTCGAGAAGTCCGGTCATTCACCGCAGATCGAGGAGGCCGACGAGTGGCGGCGGGTGGTGCGTGAGTTCCTGCACGAGGTCGGCGCCGATGCGCGCTGACCGGTACGAGCGCCGCCGGCGGCAGCCCCGCCCCGGCCGGCGACAGCCGCGCCCCGGCCGCGTCGAGACGGGCCGCGGATGAACGCTCCGGCGCTGGACGAGCTGAGCCGGCAGATCGTCGTCGCGTTGCAGGACGACGGCCGGGCCAGCTGGACCGACATCGCCGCGGCCTGCGGCAGCTCGCTGTCGGCGGTGTCCCGGCGCGGCCAGCAGCTGCTGCGCGACGGCATCGTCCGGGTCGCCGCCGTCCCGGACACCCAGCATGCCGGGCCGGCCGACCTGTTCGTGCTACGCATCACCTGCTCCCCCGGCCGGCAGGCGCGGGTCTGCGCGCAGCTCGCCGACCGTGCCGACGTGCGGTTCCTCGCGCTGGTCAGCGGCGCGTACGACATCATCGCCGAGATCAACGTGCCGCGCGCCGACTCGGTCGCCGCCCGGGTGGTCGAGGAGATCCAGACCATCGACGGCATCGCCCGGTGCGAGACCGACCTGCGGCTGCACACCTACAAGGTGGCGCACGACTGGTACCGCGGCGGGGATGTCGACGCCGGCCCGGAGCCGCACGAGTGCGCGCCGGAGCACTTCGACGCCACCGACCGCGCCATCATCGCCGAGCTGCGCGCGCACGCCCGGGACAGCTTCCGTACCGTCGCCGGGCGGTTGTCGATCAACGAGTCCACCGTGCGGCGGCGGTTCGAGGCGATGCGCGACCGGGGCTGCCTGACCGTTACCACCCTCGTACCGTCGGCCGCGCTCGGCTTCGAGTCCGAGGTGCTGCTCGACGTCACCGTCGCGCCGTCCCGGCTGGACGAGGTGGCCAGGGAGCTCGCCACCCACCGCGGAGTGCGCTACGTGGCGGCGATGCTGTCGGCGAACTGCCTGATGTGCGAGCTGATCCTGCCCTCGGAACGCGACCTGTTCCGGTTCACCACCGACACCCTCGGCGCGCTGTCCGGTGTGGAGGGTTGGCGGGCCAGCATGGAGCTGCTCACCATCCGCCGCGGCTTCGTGGAGACCCCGTGGTGGCGCACCCAGCTCCCCTGCCACCCGCAGACCTGACACCGCCGGCCGGCAACCCGGCGCCGCCCGCGGTCCGGGCGCGCCACGGCGTTGATCAAGGGGTGCGGTCACCTCGACCGAGGAGGATGCTCCGCGCTCCCTTGATCAACTCCGCGATGCCTTGATCGACCGGTCAGTACGAGCGGGCCACGTAGGCGGTGAGGTCGGGCTCGTCCTCGCTGTCGGGCACCGAGCCGTCGGCCCGGACCAGGCAGCGCACCGTGACCGCCTGCTTGTTCAGCTCCGCCTCGCCGGCGGTGCCCAGCGTCGACCACGGGATCCGGGCGAAGCCGGTCGCCGCGGCCTCCACCGCGTCGGCGGCGGTGGTCACGTCGACGGTGCGCGCCTCCCGGAACGCGAGCGCCTGGTCGTACAGCGCCTGCTGGTCGGCGGCGAGCGCGGCCTGGATCTCGTCCACCGCCTTGTCCACCGGTACCGGCGTCTTGCCACCGGTCGAGCGCCGGGCGAGGACCACGTTGCCGGCCGCGAGGTCCCGCGGGCCGACCTCGACCCGGATCGGGTACCCCTTCAGCTCGGCGTCGACGGCGCGCCGGCCGAACGGCGTGTCGGTACGGTCGTCGAACCCGACCCGCACCCCGGCGTCGCGTAGCGCGTCCCGCAGCTTCGCCGCGGTCTCCGGCACCGCATCCCCGGACTTGACCACCATCACGTGCGCCTGGATCGGCGCCAGCCGCGGCGGCACGCGCAGCCCGTTGTCGTCGCCGTGGCACATGATCATGCCGCCGATCATCCTCGTGGTGCTACCCCACGACGTCGTCCAGGCGTGCTCGCGGCCGCCGGTGTCCGAGGTGTACTCGATCCCGAACGCCTTGGCGAAGTTCTGGCCCAACTCGTGCGACGTGCCCATCTGCAGGGCCTTGCCGTCGCGCATCATCGCTTCCAGCGTGTACGTGTTGGTCGCGCCGGCGAACCGCTCCGCGGTCGTCTTGCGACCGACGACCAGCGGCATGGCCAGCACGTTGACCATCAAGTCCTGGTACGCCTCGTGCAGGATGCGGCGCGCGTACGCCCGGGCGTCGGCCTCGCTGGCGTGCGCGGTGTGCCCCTCCTGCCACAGGAACTCGCTGGTACGCAGGAAGATGCGCGGGCGCAGCTCCCAGCGCACCACGTTCGCCCACTGGTTGAGCAGCAGCGGCAGGTCGCGGTAGGACTGCACCCACTTGGCCATGAACTCGCCGATGATCGTCTCGGACGTCGGCCGCACGATGATCGGCTCGTCCAGGTCCTTGCCGCCGGCGTGGGTGACCACCGCGAGCTCCGGCGAGAACCCCTCGACGTGCTGCGCCTCGCGCTTGAGGTAGCTCTCCGGGATGAACAGCGGGAAGTACGCGTTCTGGGCGCCGGCCAGCTTGATCCGGTCGTCCATCTCCGACTGGATCCGCTCCCAGATCGCGTACCCGGTCGGTCGGATCACCATGGTGCCGCGCACCGGGCCGTTGTCGGCCAGCTCGGCCTTGTTGATCACGTCCTGGTACCAGCGGGGAAAGTCCTCCGCCTGCGGGGTCAGCACTCGCGCCATGGTCCGACATCCTATTCGCCCAGCAAGACCGCCTTACCAGCGGCGTGCCCCTGGCGTACCGCGGTCCGGGAACCTCTCGGCCGTCGGTGTCGGATCGGGCGTGGCTCGTTCGTGGAGTATGTGGGCGCGGGCAGTGGGCTCGCGGCGGAAGGAGTCGACGTGGCGCAGTACATCATCTACTTCAACCAGCAGTGGGTGGGCGACCACCCCGAGGAGTGGTTCGCGGCCCGGGGACCGCTCGCGAAGGCGGTGGTGGAGGAGATCAAGGCCGCCGGTGCGTACGTCTTCGCCGGCGGGCTGGAGGAGGACCACGGCAAGGCGTTCAGCGCGGACGCGACCAGCGGCACGCTGACCTTCACCGACGGCCCCTACACCGAGACCAAGGAGTTCCTCGGCGGGCTCACCGTGGTCGACGTGGCCGACGAGGCGGCCGCCCGGCTGTGGGCCGGCAAGATCGCGGAGGCGTGCGGCTGGCCGCAGGAGGTCCGCCGGGTCGGCTGAGGTCGCGAGGTCCGCCGGGCCGGTCGAGGCCCGGCGGGTTCAGAGCGTGCGACGCCGGACGGCCCCGACGAAGGACCGCCACGCGACCTGGTCGACGACGAGGCGGCCGGCGTCGGGGCTCTTGCTGTCCCGGACGTACCAGGTCTCGCCGCTCGCGGCGACCTCGACGCAGTTGCCGCCCTGGTTGCCGCTGCGGCTACTCTTCCACCAGCGCAGCTCGTCGCTCACCGGGCGTCGTCCTTGACCATCGCCACGAACGACCGCCACGAGGCGACGTCGACCGTGAGGTGACCGGCCGCGGGGTCCTTGCTGTCACGGACGTACCAGGCGTCACCGCTCGCAGCGACCTCGACGCACGCCCCGCCTTGGTTGCCGCTGCGGCTACTCTTCCACCAGAGCAGACCATCGATGTCGGTCACAGGTCTCCCAACGTTGCCGCGATCATGTCCGCCGAGTCGGCGGGCGACAGCGCCAAACCACGCAGCGCGTCGAATCTCAGGCGCAATTGTGTCACCACATCGGGTGCGATCAATAGTCGACCGGCGCCCGGCCCTTCCACGTAGACGACATGCTCACGGTTCGGCAGATCGAGCACGAAGAACGAGCCGTCCATCGCGGCGTGGACGCCGGCATTGAACGGCATGATCTGGAGGCGGATGTGTTGGCGTTGAGCCATGTCCAGCAGGTGGTCGAGCTGGGTGCGCATCACGTCGGGGGTGCCGACGGGACGGCGGAGTACGCCCTCGTCCAGCACGGCCCAGAGCAGCGGCGGGGACTCGCGGTCCAGGATCTCCTGGCGTTCCAGGCGGGCGGCGAGCTGGCGGTCGGTCTCGTCGGGGCTGTTGGGCGGCCAGCTCGCGCCGATCACGGTACGGGCGTAGTCGGCGGTCTGCAGCAGCCCCGGCACCGCCTGCACCTCGAACTCGTGGATCGCCGTCGCGGTCGCCTCCATCTCCACGAACGGCCGGAACCACGACGGGTACGCCTCGCGGGTGAGCAGCGGCCACAGCCGCATCAGCGCCCCACCGGTCCCCAACACCTCGTCACAACGCCGGGTGAAGTCCTTGTTGGGTGAGCGGCGGCCGGTCTCGATCATGCTGACCAGGCCGGACGAGCAGTACACCCGCTGCGCCAGCTCGTCCTGGGTCAGCCGCGCCTCGATCCGGTACCGGCGCAGCTCGGCGGCGAACAGCGCCGGCACCGAGGGCGCGTCCGGGCCGGTCAACAGCGCGCGCACGCCCGGCGGTACGTCCGCACCGGGATCGTTGGGCGGCCGGCCGGGTTCGGGTCGAGCCGCACCCGGCTCGTGCGGATCCGCACCTGGTTCACCGGGAACCTGCCCGTTCGTACCGTTCACACGTTGAGCCTAGATGCCTACCGTCCGTACCGAAAGACCGGCAGGCTCCTCGGCATGACCACCACACCCCGCGGCCTCGACGCCGCGCTCCGCGATCACCTGACCAGCCTCGTGCCCGGCCTGGACCTCACCGCGCTGCCGCGCCGGTTCCTGCTGGTCGACTACACCGACGACAGCGACACCGGCTCGCCCGAGATCGCCGGCTGGGGACTGCGGGTCGCCGATTCGGCGCTCGTGGTCCACCGCGACCACACGGTCAGCCAGTTCCGGCCCGCCCGGCGCGCCTTCGAGCGGCTGGTCGACTGCCACGACGAACTCCTCTGGCTGGACGAGCCGATCGACGGCGGCACGGTACCGAGCGCCAACGGCTCCTCCGCCGAACCGGAGGGGAAGGACGGCCGGGCCCCGGATCCGGGCTGAGACCGGCACGAATCACGCCGCCGTCGGCACGTCGCCGCCTCGTCTCGGCCGACCATGACCCCGATCACGACCCGCTTGCGTTAGTCGTACTAACGATATAGGTTCACTCCCGTCAGAAACGTTAGCCAGACGAACGTTAGAGGAACATACGGATTGAGAGGTCACGATGACGATCGCGAGCAACACCTTCGGTACCGCGCTGATCGGCCAGACCGAGAAGGCGCTCAACGCGATCCTGGAGCGGCAGCTTGCCGGTACCGGTGTCACCGAGCCGCAGTGGGTGACCCTGACGCTGGCCGTCGTCGGCGGCGGGGACCTCGACCGGGACGAACTCGTCGGCCGGGTCGGCGCCGCCACCCGGTTCAGCCCGGCGGCGGTACGCGAGCGGATCGGCGAGCTGAGTGCCGCGGGCCTGCTGCGCGACGGCGGCGACGGCCGCATCCAGGTCACCGACGAGGGGCGGGCGCGCTTCACGCAGGTTCGCGCCGCGATCGGCCCGATCACCGAGCGGCTCTGGGGCGACCTGCCCGTCGAGGACCTGGCCGCCGCCGGCCGCGTCCTGGCCGTCGTGTTGGACCGCGCGCACGGTGAGCTGGCCGACGCCTGAGTCTCCCGCCGGGGCCGGCTGCCGGGCCCCCACGGGCCCGGCAGCCCCGGTCACTGCGGCAGGGCGCGGCCGCGACGCTCGTACAGCGCCAGGACCTGCTCGCGCGGGAGCACACCACAGCGGTCCGCCCAGCGCTGGTAGTCCGCCGCGAGGTCGGCGACCACGTCGGGATACTCGGCGGCGCGGTCGTGCAGCTCGGTGCGGTCCGCGTCGATGTCGTACAGCTCCCACTCCCCCGGGTACTTGCGGACCAGCTTCCAGCGGCCCCGGCGCACCGCGGCGTTGCCCTCGTGCTCCCAGTACAGGGATCTCTCCGGCGGCTGCCCCCCGCGCCAGGTGGGCAGCATGCTGATGCCCTCCGGCGGCAGCACGTCCCGCCCCTCGTACCGGTCGGGGTAGCTCGCACCGGTCAGCTCCAGCACCGTGGCCAGCACGTCCGGCAACTGGTGCGGTGCGTGCACGATCCGTGGCTCGGTACCCAGGCCGGCCGGCCAGTGCGCGATCAACGGCGTCGAGATGCCACCCTCGTGCACCCAGTGCTTGTACTCGCGGAACGGCGTGTTGGACAGGTTCGCCCACTCCCGGCCGTAGGTGGCGTAGGTGTCCTCGCCGCCGGGAGTGATCGCCGGCGTGTTGCCGGGGCGTACCGGCTCACCGGCGCGGGTCGTCTCGTCGAACGCCACGAACCCGGTGATGAACTCGTGCACGGTCTCGACCGGCATCTCCTCGGCGCAGCCGCCGTTGTCGGACAGGAACACGAACAGCGTGTTCGCCAGCCGCCCGGACTCCTCCAGCGCGTCGAGCACCCGGCCGATGCCCTGGTCCATCCGGTCGATCTGGGCCGCGTACACCGCCATCCGGGCCGCCTGCCAGTCGTGGTCGGCGGTGGCCTCCCACGCCGGTACGGCCGGATCACGGTCGCTGAGCGCCCAGCCGCGGTCCAGCACGCCGGACTCGGTGAGCCGTCGCATCCGCTGGCCGCGCAGCACGTCCCAGCCCTCGTCGAACCGGCCCGCGTAGCGCGCCACGTCCTCCGCGCGGGCGTGCAGCGGCCAGTGCGGCGCGGTGTAGGCGAGGTAGAGGAACAGCGGGTCGTCGGCCCGCTCGGCGTGGTGCCCCCGGACGAACCGCACGGCGTTGTCGCTGATCGCGTCGGTGTAGTAGAAATCCGGATCGGCGGTCTCGGCCTCGATGTTGGTCTCGTTGCGGGTCAGCGTTCGGGTCGAGTAGTAGCTCCCGGCGCCCTCCAGCGTCCCGTAGAACTCGTCGAAGCCGCGCCGGGTCGGCCACGCGTCGTTGGGTGTGTGCAGGTCCGAGGACATGTGCCACTTGCCGCTGAGGTACGTGCCGTAGCCCGCCGCCCCGAGCACCTCGGCGATCGTCACGCACCGGTCGTTCAGCGTGCCCGGGTAGCCGTCGGGGGCGTCGTCGTAGTTGAGGATGCCGATCCCGGTCTGGTGCGGGTGCAGCCCCGTCATCAGCGACGCCCGGGACGGGCTGCACCGCGCCGTGTTGTAGAACTGCGACATCCGGACCCCGTACGCGGCCAGCCGGTCCAGGTTCGGCGTGGCGACCTCGCCGCCGTAGCAACCGATGTCGGAGAAGCCCATGTCATCGGCGAGCACCAGGACGACGTCGGGTTGTGCGGGCATGTGGTGCCTTTCTTCGTACTCGTTCGGCAGTGTCGCTGTGCACCCGGAACCGGTCCCGGGGTGGTGCCTGTTCAGGAGGCCGGGGTGGCGTCCGGGACCGGTGCCGCGGACGGCTCGGCGGCGTGCAGGTCGCGCCGGTGCGTCTCCGGCAGGAACACCAGCGACACGACGCTGATCACCCCGACGATCAGGACGTAGGCCGCGACCGGCCAGGACCGGTGGCTGTAGTGCGCGACCAGCGCGGTGGCCACCGCCGGCGCGATCGCACCGGACGGCAGGACGCCGATCTGGTAGACGATGGAGATGCCGCTGTAGCGCACCCGGGTCGGGTAGAGCTCGGCGAACAGCGCGCCCTCCGCGCCGAACATCGTGCACGCCGCGACGCCCCAGCCGATGACGAGCGCGAGCCAGATCAGGCCGGTACGGCCGGTGTCGATCAGGCCGAACAACGGGAACGCGGTCACCGCGGCGATCGCCGCGCCGGCGATGAACACCGGCCGCCGGCCGATCCGGTCCGACATCCGGCCGGCGACGAGGATCGCGAAGAACCCGACCACCGCGGCGATCAGCAACCCGTTCAGCGCCACCGACTTGTCCAGCCCGAGTACCACGGTGAGGTAGGTGATGATGAACGCGTTGTAGATGTTGAACGTCAGGCTCTCCGAGAAGCGGGCGCCGACCGCGAGCAGCGTCGTCTTCGGGTGCCGGCGGAACACGTCCGCCAGCGGCAGTCGCACCTGCCGTTTCGCCCGGACGATCTCGGCGAACGCGGGCGGTTCGCTGACCCGCAGCCGGATGAACATCCCGATCCCCACCAGCAGCGCGCTGAGCAGGAACCCGATCCGCCAGCCCCACGACGCGAACGCGGCCGGGCCGAACCGGCCCAGTACGTCGACGACGAGCGTCGAGGCGAGCAGCCCGATCGGTACGCCGAGCTGCGGCCAGCTGGTGTACCAGCCGCGCCGGCCCGTCGGGGCGTGCTCGGCGGTCATCAGCATCGCGCCGCCCCACTCGCCGCCCAGGCCGATGCCCTGCAGCATCCGCAGCACCAGCAACAGGATCGGGGCCGCGACGCCGATCTGCCCGTACGTGGGGAGCAGGCCCATCAGGAAGGTCGCGCCGCCCATGATCATCATCGTGATCACGAGCATCTGCTTGCGGCCCAGGCGATCTCCGAAGTGGCCGAAGATCAGCCCGCCGATCGGCCGGGTGACGAAACCGGCGGCGAACGTGGTGAACGCGATCAGCGTGCTCAGCAGCTCGTTGCCGGTCGGGAAGAACGACTTGTTGAACACCAGCGTGGCCATCGTCGCGTACAGGAAGAAGTCGTACCACTCGACGACGGTGCCGATCAGGCTGGCGACGGCGATCTGCCGGATCGAGGTCGAACCCGTGCCGGCTGCACGTCCACGCATCGTGGATCTCCCTTCGAGGGCGCGGCACCGGGCTGGCGCTACCGCGTTCGGATGCGGTACTGTCCCGTTGAGCGGGACACTGACTCTTGAAACGGGACAGTGGCTCGGCACAGAGTCGCGCGTGCGTCGACCCACGTCAACCCCCGCCGAGAGATCGGTCCGGTTCGGTCCGCGCCCCACCACCGCGAAAGGATGTCGGGTGAGCGAGTCGTTACGCCGGGGTGTGGAACTGCTGGAGGCGCTGCGCGCCGCCGACGCCGGCCTCGGCGTCCGGGAACTGGCTGCCCAGGTCGGGCTGCCGAAGAGCACGGTTGCCCGGCTGCTGAAGACCCTCGACGACTGCCGCCTCGCCAGCCAGGACCCGACCACCCGGCGGTACCGGCTGGGCCCGCGCACCCTCGCCCTCGGCGCGGCGTACCAGGCGCGGCTCGACCTGCGGCTGATCGCGGTGGGCCCGATGCGCCGGCTGCGCGACCTGACCGGTGAGACCGTCGGGCTCAGCGTCTCCCTCGGTACCGAACGGATGTTCATCGAGGAGGTGCAGAGCGTCTCCGAACTGCGCACCACCTCCGAACTGGGACACCCGTACCCGATCTGGGCCGGGGCACCCGGCCGGGTGCTGCTCGCCGGGATGGACGCCGGCGGGCGCGCGAACGCGCTCGCCGACGCCGGCGACGACGCCTGGCGGATCGCCACCCCAGCCGACCGCGACGGCTTTGACGCGCTGCTCGACCGGATCCACGCCGACGGCTACGCCACCGCGAGCAACGAGTCGGTACCGGGCGTCAGCGCGGTCGCCGCCCCGGTGCACGACTTCTCCGGTACGGTCGTCGCCGCCCTGTCGATCTCCGGCCCGAGCGGCCGCTTCACCGACGCGGCGCGGCACCACGCGCTCGCCGAGCTGTCCAGCACCGCCCGTACGATCACCGCCGCCCTCGGCGGCTCGCACTGACCCGAACGCCCCCGGCGCCGGTGCGTCATCCGTTGGTGCGGACCCAGGCGAGGACGGGAGCCAGGTCGGGCGGTCGGGCGGTGTCGACGCGCAGCACGGGGCCGAGCGCGAGCGGCCGGGCGGTACGCGCCCAGTACGCCCAGCGCTCGTCGTCGTGCGGCTCGCCGACGTGCACCGGGTGCCGCGGCGACCGGTCGAGCACCCGGCGCCGGGCCAGCTCGACCGGGACGTCACACCAGATCTCCAGCGGGCGGGTCACACCGGCGCGGGCCAGGCCGGCGGCGGCCAGGTCCCGTACGCCCAGCCAGACGCTCTCCACCACCGCGCCACCGTACGCGTCCGCGAGCAGCGCCCACATCGCCTCGGATGCAGCGGCGCCGAGCCGGCGCGCGGCCGGGCCGTCGGTGACGTACGCCGGATCGCCGAGGTGGTCGGCGAGCGTCTCCTTCAGCACGTCCTTGCCGTACAGCGGGAGGCGCAGGGCCTCGGCCAGCCGGCGGGCCAGCGTGGACTTGCCGGCCCCGGACAGCCCGTTGACCAGTACGACCGTGCGCTCGAGCATCCCGATCCTCTCGACGATCGTGCGGCCTCGCGATCACGCGGTACCCCCTGGCGGGTGAGCGGTCCCACCGGCGTGCGGGAGGACCGGACCGGCGGCCGCTGCGACGGTGATCGCATGATCGACACCAGCCACGCGAGGCATCCCGGCCGCGACACCGCGACCGCTCGCGGCACCAGCCGCGGACCCGGGCCGCAGTCCGGCCGCGGTCCGTCGACCACGATAGGGCGCCCGCGCTGGCCGCGGCGGGCGGTGCTCGGCTGGGCGGTCCTGTCCGGCGGACTGGGCGCGGTCGGGCTGGCCACCGGTACCGCGCTGTTCGCGCGGGCCGCCGATCCGCTGCCGGTCGCGCTGAACTGGTACCCGGTCGCGATCGCCACAGCGGCCGCGGTGACCGCGCTGCTCGACCGCGGCCCGGCCGCCACCCGCACGCTCCGCCGCTGCTACGCGGTGCTGTGCGGGCTGTCCGTGGTCACCGCGTTCGGGCTGCTGATGGACCTGATCACGCTCGCGGTCTCGCAGCACGTGGACCGCGTGCCCGCGATGATCCTGCACGCGGTCGGCATGGTCGGGGTGGTGTCGCTCGGCGCCGCGGCGCGCTCCGGCGCCGCCTCGGCCGCACCGGTACCGGCGGAGCCGTCGCTGCCGGTCCGCCTCGCCGCGTACGCCGGCGCGGCGGCGTTCCTGCCGTACGCGGCGATGAAGACGGTGTGGGCGCTCGGCGGTACGTTCGCCGGGGTCAGCGGGGCGCGGATGCTCGCGATCTCGGCCCGCAACGGCGCCTCCGGCCTGTGGCTCACCCTGGAGTCGTACGGGCTGGACGCCACCGCACTGCTCGCCGCGCTCGGCGTGCTGCTGCTGTTCGCGCTGGTCCGGCCGTGGGGCCGGGTGTTTCCCCGCTGGGTACCGCTGCTGCGCGGCCGGCGGGTACCCCGGCTGGTACTGCTGGTACCGGCGCTACTCGGCACGGCCACCCTCGCGCCGTACGGCGTGGTCGGGGTGGTCGACCTTGCCCTCGCCACCGCCGGCGCGGTGCCGGTCGTCCGCGGCGACCTGCCCACCGACGCGGACGCCCTGCTGGTCAGCTGGATCGGTATCGGCGCCTTCGCCGGGTACGGCGTGAGCCTCGCCGTCTCCGCCTACTCCTACTGGCGCCGCACCCGCCCGGCCCGACGGTCCGGCGGCCACTGACCGGAGTCAGGCGGTGGGTTCCAGGCGGACCACGATCGCCTTGGAGGTGGGGGTGTTCGAGCCCTTCGCGGTGGAGTCCAGCGGCACCAGCACGTTGGTCTCCGGGAAGTACGCCGCCGCGCAGCCGCGCGCGGTCGGGTACGCCACCACGCGGAACCCCGGCGCGCGCCGGCCCACCCCGTCGGTCCACTCGCTCACGATGTCCACGGTGGACGCGTCCGTGACGCCCAGCTCGGTCAGGTCGTCGGGGTGCACGAACACGACCCGGCGCCCGTCGTGGATGCCGCGGTACCGGTCGTCCCGGCCGTAGATCGTGGTGTTGTACTGGTCGTGGCTGCGCACCGTCTGCAGCAGCAACCGGCCCGCCGGTACGGTCGGGGCGCTGATCTCGTTGACCGTGAACCGGGCCTTCCCGCTCGGCGTGTTGAACGTGCGCGAGTCGCGCGGCGGGTGCGGCAGCACGAACCCGCCCGGCTGGTCCAGCCGGTCCTCGAAGTCCTCGAAGCCCGGCACGATCGCCGCGATCCGGGCCCGGATGATCCGGTAGTCGTCGGTGAAGTCACGCCACGGCAGGTCGTCGCCGAGCACCGCGCGGGCCAGCTGGCAGATGATCGCCACCTCGCTACGCAGCTGGTCGGAGGCCGGGGTGAGCCGTCCGGTCGAGGCGTGCACGCAGCTCATCGAGTCCTCCACGCTGACCCGCTGCCGGCCGCCGATCTGGATGTCCGAGTCGGTGCGCCCCAGCGTCGGCAGGATCAGCGAGATCGCGCCGGGCACCAGGTGCGAGCGGTTCAGCTTGGTCGACACGTGCACGGTCAGCGCACAGCTGCGCAGCGCCTGCTCGGTCACCTCGGTGTCCGGGGTGGCCGAGGCGAAGTTGCCGCCCAGCGCCATGAACACGCTCGCCTTGCCGTCCCGCATCGCGCGGATCGCCTCGACCGTGTCGTACCCGACCCGCTGCGGCACCTCGATGCCGAACTGGTCGGCGAGCTTCGGCGCCCAGGCCGGCAGCTTCTCCCAGATGCCCATGGTGCGGTCGCCCTGGACGTTGGAGTGGCCACGCACCGGGCACAACCCGGCGCCCGGCTTGCCGATCATGCCGCGCAGCAGCTGCACGTTCACGATCTCGCGAATGGTGGCGACCGCCTCGGTGTGCTGGGTGATGCCCATCGCCCAGCACACGATGCTGCGCTTCGCGGTGGCCAGCGACTCCGCGGCGCGCTCGATCTCGTCCCGGGACAGTCCGGTCGCCGCGGCCACCTGCGCCCAGTCGACCTCGCGCCGGGCCGCACGGTAGTCGTCGAACCCCTCGGTGTACCGGTCGACGAAGTCGCGGTCCACCACCTCGTCGCGGCCCGCGAGCAGGGTGCCGAACGCGGCGAACAGTGCCAGGTCGCCGCCCAGCTTGACCTGCAGGAACTGGTCGGCCAGCGGGGTACCCGAGCCGACGATGCCGCTGGGCCGCTGCGGGTTGCGGAAGGTGATCAGGCCCGCCTCGGGCAGCGGGTTGATCGCGATGATCCGCGCGCCGTTGTGCTTCGCGTGCTCCAGCGCGGTCAGCATCCGTGGATGGTTGGTCCCCGGGTTCTGGCCGACGATCACCAGCAGGTCGGCGTGCTCGACGTCGTCGATGCTCACCGACCCCTTGCCGACGCCGATCGTCTCGGTCAGCGCGGTACCGGACGACTCGTGGCACATGTTCGAGCAGTCCGGCATGTTGTTGGTGCCGAACGCGCGGGCGAACAGCTGGTAGCAGAACGCCGCCTCGTTGCTGGTGCGCCCGGAGGTGTAGAAGATCGCCTCGTCCGGGCTGGCCAGCCCGCGCAGCTGTTCGGCGATCAGCGCGTAGGCGGCGTCCCACTCGATCGGCTCGTAGGAGTCCGAACCCGGCCGGCGCACCATCGGATGGGTGAGCCGGCCCTGCTGGCCGAGCCAGTGGTCGGAGCGGGTGGCGAGCTGCGAGATCGGGTGCGCGGCGAAGAACTCCGGCCCGACCCGGCGCAGCGTCGCCTCCTCGGCGACCGCCTTCGCGCCGTTCTCGCAGAACTCGGCGGTGTGCTTGTGCCCCGGCTCCGGCCAGGCGCAACCCGGACAGTCGAACCCGCCGTCCTGGTTGACCGCGAGCAGCGTGCGGGTGCTGCGGGCCACGCCCATCTGGCGCAGCGCCGCGGACAGCCCGTGCGCGATGCCGCCGACGCCGGCGGCCGCCCGTTTCGGCGGCGAGACGACCAGTTGCTCGTCACCGCGATCCGACCGTGGCGCCCTGCTCGCCATCGCAACCGCCTCCCTGCCGAACGTGTCCCCGTCCGTGCCACCGACCCTAGTCCTGGGATCGGCTGCCGTCAGGTAGGCGGTGCGTCAGCGGAGGATGCGGCCGCGCAGGACGATCCGGGACGGTTCGCGGACCACGGTCAGATCGGTGCGCGGATCCCGGTCGTACACCACGACGTCGGCGAGGCCGCCCTCGACCAGGCCGGGCACGCCCAGCCACTCGCGGGCCCGCCAGGAGGCGGCGGCCAGCACGTCGGTCGGCGCCATCCCGGCCTGCTCGTGCAGCAGCAGCATCTCCTCGGCGGCGAGGCCGTGGTCGATGCCGCCGCCGGCGTCGGTACCGACGTAGACCGGCACGCCGGCGTCCACCGCGGCGCCGACCAGCCGCGGGAAGTTCTGCTTGAGCCGCCGCATGTGCTCGGCGTAGCTCGGGAACTTCGGCTCGGCCTGCGCCGCGATGTCGTCGAAGGTGGCGACGTTGACCATCGTGGGTACCAGCGCGGTGCCGCGACGAGCCATCTCGTCCAGCAACCCCTCCGACAGGCCGGTACCGTGCTCGACCGAGTCGACGCCGCAGCGCACCAGGAACTCGACCGCCTGCTCGCTGAAGGTGTGCACGGCGACCCGGGCACCGGCCGCGTGCGCCGCGTCGACCGCCGCCGCCACGCTCGCCTCGTCGAAGGTCGGGCCCAGATCGCCGGCGCCGCGGTCGATCCAGTCGCCGACCAGCTTGATCCAGCCACCGCCGAGCCGGGCCTGCTCGGCCGCCGCCGCGGGCAACTCGGCCGCGGACACCTCCTGCGCGACGCCCCGCAGGTACCGCTTCGGTGGTGCGAGGTGCCGGCCGGCCCGGACCAGCCGGGGCAGGTCGGGCTCGTCCTCCAGCTGCGGGTAGTGCAACGGTGAACCGGCGTCGCGCATCGCGAGCACCCCGGCGTCGCGGTCGATCCGAGCCAGCGCGCGGGCGGTGTCCAGGTCGGTCACCGGGACGGCGCCGCGGGCGATGCCGAGGTGGCAGTGCGCGTCCACCAGGCCCGGAATCAGGTAGCCGCCGGCCACCACCGTCTGCGCGTCTCGTACCGGCTGGAAGGTGACCCGGTCACCGACCAGCCAGACGTCGCGGACCTGGTCGTCGGGCAGCAGCACACCCCGCAGATGAAGCGCCATGACCGAACCGTAGCGGCCCGCCCGGGCGGCGCCGAACCGGACCCGGCACCGTCACCCGCACCGGCCGCGCGCCCAGCGCGACCCGCGGCTCGTACCGGCCCGGCGGCCGTCGCCGGTCGGCTACTTCTTGCCGAACTTGGACAGGTCGATCTTGGGCATCTGGAAGCCCGGCGGCAGGCCGTTGTCCTTGCCGTCGCCCGACCCGCCGGCGCCGGCACCGGGCAGGCCGCCGAGCCCGGGCGGCAGCGCCGGCATGCCACCCGACCGCGGCTGCCGGTTCTGCTGCTTGCCCTTCTTGCCCTTGCGCTTGTTCTTCGGCGACTTCGTCGCCTTGCGCCGGCCGGGCAGCCCCATCATGCCGCCCATCTGCTTCATCATCTTCTGTGCCTCGGTGAACCGCTCCAGCAGCTGGTTCACGTCGGTGACGGTGGTGCCGGAGCCGGTCGCGATGCGCACCCGGCGGGACCCGTTGATGATCTTCGGGGTACCGCGCTCGGCCGGGGTCATCGACCGGATGATCGCGGTGACCCGGTCGAGGTGCTTGTCGTCGATGTCGGCGATCTGGTCCTTGAGCTGACCGGCGCCGGGCATCATCGACAGCAGGTTGCCGATCGGACCCATCCGGCGGATGGCGATCAGCTGCTCCAGGAAGTCGTCCAGGGTGAACTGCTCGCCGCCCACCAGCTTCGCGGTCATCCGCTCCTGCTGGTCGGCCTCGAAGACCTTCTCCGCCTGCTCGATGAGGGTGAGCACGTCACCCATGCCGAGGATGCGGGAGGCCATCCGCTCCGGGTAGAAGACGTCGAAGTCTTCCAGCTTCTCCCCGGTGGAGGCGAACATGATCGGCTGGCCGGTGACCTGCCGGACCGACAGCGCCGCACCACCGCGGGCGTCACCATCCAACTTGGACAGTACGACGCCGGTGATGCCGACGCCGTCGCGGAACGCCTCGGCGGTGGCCACCGCGTCCTGACCGATCATCGCGTCGATGACGAACAGGACCTCGTCGGGGCTCGTCACGTCGCGGATCGAGGCGGCCTGCGCCATCATCTCCGCGTCCACGCCGAGCCGGCCGGCGGTGTCGATGACGACCACGTCGCGCTGCACCCGCTTGGCGTGGTCGATCGAGTCGGCCGCCACCTGGATCGGGTCGCCGACGCCGTTGCCGGGCTGCGGTGCGTACACCTCGACGCCGGCGCGCTCGCCGACGATCTGCAGCTGGTTGACCGCGTTCGGCCGCTGCAGGTCGGCCGCCACCAGCAGCGGGGTGTGCCCCTGCTCGCGCAGCCACCGGCCGAGCTTGCCGGCGAGCGTGGTCTTACCGGCGCCCTGCAGGCCGGCGAGCATGATCACCGTCGGCGGCTGCTTGGCGAAGCTGAGCCGGCGCTCCTCGCCGCCGAGGACGCCGACCAGCTCCTCGTGCACGATCTTGATGACCTGCTGGGCCGGGTTGAGCGCCTGGGACACCTCGGCGCCGCGGGCCCGCTCCTTGACCCGGGCGATGAACTCCTTGACGACCGGCAGCGCGACGTCGGCCTCCAGCAGCGCCAGCCGGATCTCGCGTGCGGTGGCGTCGATGTCGGCCTCGGACAGCCGACCCTTGCCGCGCAGCTGGGTGAAGATGCCGGAGAGTCGCTCGGTCAGCGAATCGAACACGTCGAAGGTCCTCTAACTGTGGTCGGCGGGCAGGTCCACCGGCAGGCGGGCCGCAAGCATCGGTCTTCGAGCGTACCGGGCGGACCGGGCGAGCTGCTGGCGTGTGGTCGGCGCACCGGACCACGAACCACAATCGGTGCATTACGCCCGCCACCGCGGCGGTCAGCTGGCCGCCGCGGTGGCCACGGCGGCGCCGATCCGCGCCCGGTCCACCGTACCGACCAGGTAGAAGGTGTCCACCGCGACCGCGCCGAGGGTACCGATCCGGGCGGCGCGGATCCGGCCACCGGCCGCGGCGATGCTCCGGGCCAGCCGGTACAGCAGGCCGATCCGGTCGGCGGCCCGTACCTCCAGCACCACCGCGTCGGTGGCGGCCCCGTCGTGCCACAGCACCGTCGGCGCCACCGCGAGGCCGCTCCGGGCGTACCCGCGTTCCCGCGCGGCGAGCCGTTCGGCCACCGGCAGGTCGCCGCGCAGCGCCCGCCGCAGTTCCGCGGCGAGCCGCGCCGGATCGGGCGCGGTGCCGAAATCTGGGTGTACCAGACATTCCACCGCCGCTACCGGCTCCGGCGCCGGGCCGCTCGGCACGGCGGTGACGTCGGCGGACAGGACGGTGAGCCGGTGCGCGGCGAGGCAGCCCGCGACCGCCGCGAGCAGGTCGGTACCGGCCGCCGCGGCCACCCGCACCCGGTCGGGCTCGACCTCGATGGCCGGCAGCGGCCCCCCGGCGAGCGCACGGACCCGGGCGGACGGCTGCCCCGGGGTCGGCAGCGCACCGGTGTCGAGCGCCGCGCGTACCCGCCGGGCCAGGGTGTCGATCAGCCCGAGCCGCCAGACCGACGCGGCGACCGGGCCGGCCGCGGTGGCGTCGGCGACGGTGAGCGCGGTGAGCAGGTCCAGCAGCCCGGCCTCGCCGACCGTGTCCGCCACCGCCGCGATCGTCACCGGGTCGGCCAGGTCACGCCGGGTCGCCACCTCGGGCAGCAGCAGGTGCCACCGGACCAACCGCACCAACGTCGCCACGTCGCCGGCCGGAAAGCCCATCCGGACGGCGATGCGTTCGGCCCGCGCCGCCCCGGCCGCCGCGTGGTCGCGACCGCTGCCCTTGCCGACATCGTGCAGCAGCGCGGCGGTCAGCAGCAGGTCCGGCCGGGCCACCGTGTGCGCCGCGGCCGTCGCGCACACCACGGTCTGGACGAGGTGCCGGTCGACCGTGTGCCGGTGCACCGGCCCGGGCTGCGGCAGGCTGCGCACCGCCGACCACTCCGGGATCCACCGCTCGACCAGCCCGTACCGGTCGGCCGCCTCCCAGGCCGGCACCAGCCCGGAGCCGGCACCGAGCAGCCGCAGGAACGCCCGCCGGACCGGTTCGGGCCACGGTTGCGGCGGCGCCGGGCACGCCGCGCCGAGCCATTCCAGCGTCGCGGCGGCGATCGGCAGGCCGGCCCGGGCGGCCGCGCCGACCGCCCGCAGCGGCAGCGCCGGGTCCGGCCGGTCCGGTGCCAGCGCCGCCCGGGCCAGGACCACCTCACCGTCCTGCTCGACCACGCCGTCGTCCAGCGGCCGGCGGCCGGCCCCGCCGGCTCCCCCGCCACGTCGCCGACCCGCGTACGGCCGGGATCCGGACCGGCGCACCGAACGCCAGGCGTCGTCCAGCGCGTACGCAATGGTCCGCGCGTCGTCCGCCACCCGTACCGCGAGCGCCGTTGCCATGCACTGCCGGTCACCCGGCGCGCATCCGGCGAGCGGCGACGGGTCGTCGGGCGTCTCGTCGCCGTGGGGCGGCAGCGGTCGATCGTCCGGGGCGAGGTCGGCGGCCACGTCGACCAGCCGCGCCGCGACCGGCGCGGCAAGGTCGGCGACCAGCCGGTCCAGCGGCCGGCCGGCGACCTGGTGCAGCGCCTCCCGGACGGTCAGCAGCCGCCGCTGCGCGGCCAGCGCGGCCCCGCGGGAGCCCGGTACCAGCTGAGCGAACGCGATCCCGCGCAGCACCACCGCGTCGCGCAACCCGCCGCGGGCCTGCTTCAGGTCGCTCTCCGGCTGGTTCGCGAGCTCCCCGTACCGCTCCCAGCGGGCCAGATCGAGCGCGCGCAGCGCGGCCAGCCGGGTGGCCGCGCCGCGCCGCCAGGACACCTGGATGGCGGCGCGGACCCGTTCGGCGAGCGCCCGGTCGCCGGCCACGTACCGGGCGTCGAGCAGGCCGAGCGCCGCCTTGGCGTCCTCGGCGCCGACGGCGAGCAGCTCGGGCACCGTGCGTACCGCGTGGTCCAGGCGCAGTCCCGCGTCCCAGACCGGGTACCACACGGCGTCGGCGACCGCACCGATCCCGTCGTGTCCACTGTGGACGATGAGCAGGTCGAGGTCGGTGCGCTCCAGGCACTCGCGGCGACCGAGACCGCCCAGCGCCAGCAGCGCCACCCCGGGCACCCTCGGCAGCAGCCCGGCCAGCCAGCCGTCCAGCCGGGCCGCCCGGGCCGCCCGCGCGGCCGGCCCGATCCCGGCCGTTCGGGGCGGTGCCCCGGCGCCGCCCGGCCGCGCCGGAGCACCGACCGCCCGCGCACCGGCGGGTCCGGCGAACGGCGGCGCGACGGCGCCACCGCCGCGGCCCCCCGGCCGGGTGACGCCGGGTGGGTCAGAGGGCGTCGACACCGCGTTCACCGGTGCGGACCCGAATCACCTCGCGGACCTCGGTGACCCACACCTTGCCGTCGCCGATGCGCCCGGTACGGGCCGCGGCGACGACCGCGTCAACCACCTTGTCCACGTCGAAGTCGTCCACGACGACCTCGACACGGGCCTTCGGAACGAACTCCACCGAGTACTCGGCGCCGCGGTAGAGCTCCACGTGGCCCTTCTGCCGGCCGTACCCGGAGACCTCGGTGACGGTCATCCCGGCCACCCCCAGCGCCTGCACCGCGTCCTTGACCGCGTCCAGTTGGAACGGCTTGACGACCGCCGTGATCAGCTGCACGGCTACTCCTTCCCCGCCGGCACCGCGGCCGGAGTGTCCGATGTGGACGCCGCCGGTACGCCGCGCCGGCCGGACAGCAGGCCGCCCCAGTCGTACCCGCTCTCGGCGTGCTCGGCGCCGTCGATTCCGGCGGCCTCGTCGGCCGGCGCCAGCCGGAACCCGATGGTCTTGTCGACCGCCTTGCCGATCAGCCAGCTCAGCCCGAACGAGTAGACCCCGACCGCGAGCACCGCGACCACCTGCTTGCCCAGCAACGCGAGCCCGCCGCCGAACAGCAGCCCGGCCGGCCCGCCGGTCACGGTCGCGGTGGCAAGCAGCCCGATCAGCAGGGAGCCCAGCGCGCCACCGACCAGGTGCACGCCCACCACGTCCAGCGAGTCGTCGAACCCCAGCTTGTACTTCAGGCCCACCGCCATCGCGCACACCGCACCGCAGACGACACCGAGTACCACCGACATCAGCGGGTTGAGCGCCGCGCAGGCCGGGGTGATACCGACCAGGCCCGCCACCGCACCGGACGCGGCGCCCAGCGTGGTCGCCTTGCCGTCCCGGATCCGCTCCACCAGCAGCCAGCCGAGCATCGCCGCGCCGGTCGCGACCTGGGTGTTGATGAACGCGGTACCGGCGGTGCCGTTCGCGGCGAGCGCCGAGCCGGCGTTGAACCCGAACCAGCCGAACCACAGCAGACCGGCACCGAGCAGCACCAGCGGCAGGTTGTGCGGCTTGAACCGCTCCTTCGGCCAGCCGTGCCGCTTGCCCAGCACCAGCGCGAGCGCGAGGCCCGCCGCGCCCGCGTTGACGTGCACCGCGGTACCGCCGGCGAAGTCCAGGGCGCCCAGCCGGTCGCCGATCCACCCACCGTTCCCGCCGTCGAAGTCGAACACCCAGTGCGCGACCGGGAAGTACACCACCGTCACCCAGACACCGGCGAACAGCAGCCAGGCGCCGAACCGGGCCCGGTCCGCGATCGCGCCGGTGATCAGCGCGGGCGTGATGATCGCGAACATCAGCTGGAACGCGCCGAACACCAGCACCGGGATCTGGTGGTGCGCCGGCCCGGTCACCGCGTCCAGGGTGCCGGCCAGACCGACGTGGTCGAGGTTGCCGATCAGCCCGGCGAACGAGTCCGGCCCGAACGCCAGCGAGTACCCGTAGAGCACCCACAGCACGCTGACCAGGCCGATCGTCGCGAAGCTCATCATGAGCATGTTCAGCACGCTGCGCGCCCGCACCATGCCGCCGTAGAAGAACGCCAGCCCCGGTGTCATGAGCAGCACCAGCGCGCCGCTCGCGAGCACCCAGGCGGTGTCGCCCGAGTTGATCACCCGAGTCCCCTCCCAGCCCGAAGACGTCCCGGCTCTCGGGGGCGGCGCTGCCCGGCCGGTCGAGACCAGGGTCGCGGGCGGCTGTTCCACAGCCGGGACCGCGCCGTTACGGCCGCGTACCGCACCGTTACGGCGGCGTACCGCCTTGTTTCGGCGGCGTAACATCCCCGGCGCGGCCGCCGGCCCTCCCGGGATCGGCGGTCCTCGTCCCGCCGGCTGGCCGAGGTCGGCCCCGGCCGTACCGGTCAGCGCGGAGGTCGCCGATCGTGCCCGTGCCGGCGAAGGATGCGTTCCAGCTCGCTGCCGAACGGGTCGTCGCTGGTCAGGTACGTCCAGGTCGCCGCCGGCCGGTTCAGCCCGGCGGCCGCCGGCGTCCAGTCGCCGCCGGTGATGTCGGCGTCGGCGAACATCGCCACGCCGCGCTCGACGATGCGCTCCCGCAGCGTCCCGAACGCCCGTACCGCGAGGCGGTGGAACTCGTCCAGCGGCACCTCGCGGCCCAGCGCACGCAGGTGGATGCCCTCCCGTACCTCGCCCAGGTAGCCCAGGTGCGCCGCCCAGCAGTCGTCGGCGTGCTGCAACACGATCAGCCGGCTGATCCGCGCCACCGCCGGCTCGCCCAGCAGCTCCCGCAGCTGGGCGTACCTCTCCGGCCGGGCCTCGCGCAGCAGCTCGGCGGCCGCGTCGGTCGTCAGCCACCGGTCCCGGTCGGCGGCCAGCTCCTGCCGCTGCAGCTCGATCACCTGGTGGTACTTCCAGGTCTCCCGGTGCACGGCGTAGTTGACGCCCTCGGCGACGCGCTGCGCGTGGTCGACGACCCGGCGGATGCCCGCCTCGAAGATCAGGCCGCTGGGGTCCGAGCGCGGATCCGCCGGCACCACATCGGGCGCGTTCTCGACGACCAGGTCGTCCTCCAGGCTCACGAAGAACACCGACTCGCCGGGGTCGCCCTGCCGGCCGGCCCGGCCCCGCAGCTGGTCGTCGACGCGACCGCTCTCGTGCCGCCCACACCCCAGTACGAGCAGGCCGCCCAGCTCGGCGACCCGCGCGGCGGCGTCTCCCGCATCGCTGCCGCCCAGCCGGATGTCGGTACCGCGGCCCGCCATCTGCGTCGACACGGTCACCGCACCCGGCGCCCCGGCCTCGCCGACGATGGCGGCCTCGGCCCGGTCGTTGCGGGCGTTGAGGACGGCGCTGTCGATGCCGCGGTCGCGCAGCGCCGCGGCGATGCGTTCCGACTCGGCCACGTCCTGGGTACCCAGCAGGACCGGCCGGCCGAGCGCGTGCGCGTCGCCGACCGCCTCGATCAGCGCCGCCTCCTTGTCGCGCCGGGTCACGTACACCCGGTCGGGCAGGTCGTCGCGCACGCACGGCCGGTGCGGATCGATCACCGCCACCTCCAGGCCGTAGAACGTGCGCAGGTTCTCCCCGACGCCCACGGCGGTGGCGGTCATCCCGGCGCGTACCTGGTAGAGCCGGACGAACGCCTGCACCGTCAGGGTGTTGAGGACCTCGCCCGACTCCGTTCCCGCGAGTCCCTCCTTGACCTCGACCGCCGCGTGCAGCCCGTCCGGCCACCGGCGCCGCCGCGCCACCCGGCCCCGGAACTCGTCGACCAGCTCGACCCGCCCGTCCCGCACGAGGTACTCGACGTCGCGGCGCAGCAGCACCGCGGCCGACAGCGCCAGGTTCACCGCGGTCAGCAGCTCGACCCGGTCGGCCGCGTACAGGTCGGCGTCGAGCTCGCGTTCGACGCGCCGCAGCCCGCCGTCGGTCAGGTGCACGGTGCGGTGATCGGTGGCGAGCGTGTAGTCACGACCGTCGACGAGGCCCGCCACCGCCCGGGTGGCGGCCCGCAGGCCGGGGTTGCCCGCCGGCGCTCCCCCCGCCAGCACCATCGGGATCCGCGCCTCGTCGACCAGGATCGAGTCCGCCTCGTCGACGAGCACCGCGGCCAGTTCCCGCTGCACCCGGTCCGCCGGGTCGGTCACCAGCTGGTCGCGGAGGAAGTCGAAGCCCACCTCGCTGATCGAGCCGTAGGTCACCGCGCAGCCGTACGCGTCCCGGCGCTGCACCGGCTCGCTGGACTCGGCGACCCAGCCGGCGCGCAACCCCAGGAGCTCGTACGCCGGGGCCATCCACTCGGCGTCGCGCCGGGCCAGGTAGTCGTTGACGGTCAGCACGTGGACGGGCAGGCCACGCGCGGCGAGCCCGAGCACCGCCGGGACCGCGGCGAGCGTCTTGCCCTCGCCGGTGGCGAGCTGGGCGACCTGGCCGGACATCATGGCCGCGGCGGCGAGGATCTGGCTGTCGTACAGCCGCTGGCCGAGCGCGCGCACCGCCGCCTCCCGGGCCAGTGCGGACGCCTCCACCACCGCCGCCGCGTCGACCCGCTCGATCCCGGCGTCGCGGAACCGCACCGCGGCCGCGCGCAGCGCGGCGTCGGTCATTTCGGTCAGGGCCGCGCCGCGCTGCTCGATCTCCGGCAGCAGCCGCCGCACCCAACCCAGGTCGACCGTCGCACCGGGCCGTTCCAGGAACCTGCGGGCCCGGGACCGCACGGCATCGAACACACCGATGACAGCTCACCACCTAGCGCATCGCGTACTCCAGGAGCTGGCGTTCGTGGTCGATCAGCCGCAGGTCGCGCATCGGCCGGCGCAGGTGACCCTTGTGCACGATCCGGACGAAGGCCGGCTCGCCGGCCGCCGCCATCCGCCGGATGCCCTCCACGTGGTCGACGATGCGCTTGCGGATCACCCGGACCAGGCGGTGCCGGTCGCGCTCGGTCAGCCCGTACGCGTCGGCGAACATCCGCAGCCGGCGCGGCCGGTTCGGCCGCTTCCACCCCAGCTGGTAGGAGTCACGGTCGCTGAACAGCGGCACCCAGGTCCACGCCGCGTACGCCACGTCGTAGATGCGGGAGCCGGGGCTGGACAGGTCGAAGTCGATCAGCGCCAGGGTGCCGTCGGGCCGCCACACCACGTTGTGCGGTGCGGCGTCGTGATGGCAGATCACCTCGGTGTCCGGCGGCGGCGGGCCGAACGAGCGCCACACCGCGTTCGCCGGCGGCCGGAAGCCACGCTGCGCGTCGTGGAACATCCGCAGCATCTGGGCCACCGTCACCAACGCCTCGTCGGTGGCCCAGTGCTCGGCGATCGGGTACTCCCCGCACTCGCCGTCCAGGTACGACAGGACTTCCCGGCCCTGCTCGTCGATGCCCAGCGCCCGCGGCGCGCCGGTGAACCCTACCGCCTCCAGGTGGCGCAGCAGGGCGTGCACGGCCGGCGTCCAGGGACCGGCATTGCGACGGACGGTGTCACCGACACGAACCACCGTGCTGGTGTTTCCACCGTGCAGCTGGACCTCACGTTGCGTCACCAACCACCTCGGGTCGACGTCAACTCGTCCCGGCCGGCTCGCCGAGCAACGCGTCGACGAACTGCCGCGGATCGAACGGCGCCATGTCGTCCGGGCCCTCGCCCAGACCGACCAGCTTGACCGGGATGCCCAGCTTACGCTGGACGGAGATCACGATGCCCCCCTTGGCGGTGCCGTCGAGTTTCGTCAGCACCACCCCGGACACGTTGACCACCTGGGTGAACACCTCCGCCTGGGCGAGCCCGTTCTGGCCGGTGGTGGCGTCCAGCACCAGCAGCGCCTCGTCGACCGGGCCGTGCCGTTCGACCACGCGCTTCACCTTGCCCAGCTCGTCCATCAGGCCGACCTTGTTCTGCAGCCGACCGGCGGTGTCGATCAGGACCGTGTCGACCTTGGTCTCGATACCCCGCTGGACCGAGTCGTACGCCACCGAGGCCGGGTCGCGCCCCTCCGGCGCCCGGACCGTCTCCGCACCGACCCGCTCGCCCCAGGTGGCGAGCTGGTCCACCGCGGCGGCCCGGAACGTGTCGGCCGCGCCGAGCAGCACGCTGCGCCCGTCGGCGACCAGCACCCGGGCGATCTTGCCGCAGGTGGTGGTCTTGCCGGAGCCGTTGACGCCGACCACCAGCATCACCGCCGGACGGTCATCGTGCGGCGCGGTGTGCAGCGACCGGTCCAGGGTGGGGTCCAGCGCGGTGACCAGCTCCTCGGCAAGCAGCGAGCGCAGTTCACCGGCGGACCGGGTGCCCAGCACCTTGGTCCGCTCCCGCAGCCGCTCCACGATCTGCGTGGTCGCCTCCACCCCCACATCCGCGGTGAGCAGGGAGTCCTCGATCTCCTCCCAGGTGTCGGCGTCCAGTTTGTCCGAGGAGAGCAAGGCCAGCAGGCCGCGACCGAGCAGGTTCTGCGACTTGGCCAGCCGGCCGCGCAGCCGGGCCAGCCGGCCGGCGGTCGGTTCCGGCGTCTCGATCGCCGGCGGCGCCACCGCCTCCTCGGCGCTCGGCTCCTCGACCGTCGGCGCCGCGGTGTCCTCGGCCGGCCCCGCCGAAGGGGGCGCCTGCGGTTGGGCCGCGCCTCGTTCGGCGCTCGGCGCGGTGGCGGTGGTGGTACCGCCGGCGGGTCGGTCGGCCTGCTCGGCCGGCTCGGCATTCTCCCGCCGGGTGCGCCTGTTGTGCGGTAGGACCAGGCCGAACACACCGATCAGCGCCAGGATCACCACGACGCCGACGGCGATGAGCACGTACTCCATGCCCAAATCCTGTCAGACGCGCGCCGCGGCTCGTCGGGATGGCCCGAAACCGGCGACGGTCGACACGCTCCGCAACCCTTTCGGGCGCCGGGTAAATGCCCCGTTGCCCGGCGAACCGGCAGGTAGCATCGCCGCGCGGTGCGACGAGGGGAGCACGATGCTGCGGGTCCTGGCCGAGCAGGCGGAGAAGGCGGCGGCGCGGCTGCCGCGCGAGGTGTACGACTACTACGCCACCGGCTCCGGTGACGAGATCGCGCTGGACGAGGCCGCCGCCGCGTGGCGCCGGTACCGGTTCCGGCCACGGATCGGCCTGGACACGACCACCATCGACACCGCGGTCCGGCTGTTCGGCAGCGACCTGGCACTGCCGGCACTCGCCGCGCCGACCGCGTTCCACCGGCTCGCGCACCCGGACGGCGAGGTCGCCACGATTCGCGGCGTGCACGGGGCCGGTTCGCTGCTGGTGCTCTCGTCGCGCTGCTCACGCCGGATCGAGGACGTCGCCGCGGCCGCGAACGGTCCGTGGTGGTTCCAGGTGTACCTGCTCGCCGAGACGTCGATCGGCCGCCGGGTCGCCCGGCGGGCGGTGGATGCCGGCGCCGGGGCGCTCGTGCTGACCATGGACACGCCGTACACGGCGGTCAAGAAACGACTCGCCGGCGTGCCGGTCGACGACGACCAGTACCTGGTCAACTTCGCCGAGCACGTGCCCGCCGGCATCGACCCGTTCCAGGCGACCACCCAGGACCCGGCCTGCACGCTGGACGCGCTGCACGAGCTGACCGGCTACGGCGTACCGGTGCTCGCCAAGGGCGTGCTGCGCGGTGACGACGCGCTGGCCTGCCTGGATGCCGGCGCCGCCGGCATCGTGGTCTCCAACCACGGCGGCCGGCAGCTCGACCGGGCGGTGGCCACCGCCGACGCCCTCGGCGAGGTGGTCGAGGCGGTCGCCGGTCGGGTCCCGGTCCTGGTCGACGGCGGGATCCGGTCCGGCCTGGACGTGCTGACCGCACTCGGGCTCGGCGCGGACGCGGTACTGCTCGGCCGGCCGATCCTGTGGGCCCTCGCTGCCGACGGCGCGGCCGGCGTCACCGCCGCGCTGGACGCGCTGCGCGACGACCTGGCCGAGGGGCTCGCGCTCGCCGGCGCCACCTCCCCGGCCGGCCTGCCGCCGGGTCTGGTGACGCGGACCACAGCCTAGGGTCGGCGCCCTGCGCGATCAGTACGAGCGCGGCGCCCGCCGGCCGAAGTCGCGCTCCCGCCCGAACTCCCGACCACGGACCGCGTCCCGATCCCGGACGGCGTCCCGGCTCCGGCCGAACTCCCGGCCCCGGACGGCGTCCCGATCCCGGACGGCGTCCCGATCACGGCCGAACTCCCGGCCGGAGCCGCGGTCGCCGCGGCCGTGGCGGGGGCCGCGCTGGCCGGGGATGCGGTCGTCGCGGCGGGGCCTGCCCCGGCGCGCCGGCTCCTCCCGGACCGGGATGCCGCTCGGCTCGCGGGCGCCGGTGACCTCGGCCAGCAGCGGGTCGATCCGCTGCGCCGTCTCGCCGAGTCGGCGCAGCCGGAGCCGGCGTGCACTCACCCCGGCCTGCTGGGCGATCGACTCGGCGAACCGGCGCTGGCGCGGCGTCACCAGCGTCACCACGGTGCCGGTCTCACCGGCCCGGGCGGTACGGCCGGCGCGGTGCAGGTAGTCCTTCGCGTCACCGGCCGGATCGACGTGCAGTACCAGGCTGACGTCGTCGACGTGGATGCCGCGTGCCGCGACGTCGGTGGCCACCAGGGCGGTGACCCGGCCCTCCCGGAACTCGGCGAGGGTACGGGTGCGTACCGCCTGGGTCTTGCCGCCGTGCAGGGCGCGCGCGGCGACGCCGACGGAGCGCAGCTGCTCCTCCAGCCGGTCGGCGAAGCTGCGGGTGCGGACGAACAGCAGGGTGCGGCCGGCGCGGTTGGCGATCTGCGCGGTTACCGCCTGCTTGTCCGGCGGGAACACCGTCACCAGGTGATGGTCCATTGTGGACACCGAGGCGGTGCCGGGGTCGGTGGAGTGCGTCACCGGATCGGTCAGGTACTTCGCCACCAGCGAGTCGACCTCGCCGTCCAGGGTGGCGGAGAACAGCATCCGCTGGCCGCCCGGGCGGACCTGGTCGAGCAGCTCGGTGACCGCCGGCAGGAAGCCCATGTCGCACATCTGGTCGGCCTCGTCCAGCACGGTGACCACCACGTCGGACAGGTCGCAGGCACCCTGGGCGATCAGGTCGGACAGCCGGCCGGGGGTCGCGACGACCAGCTCGGCGCCGCGGCGCAGCTGGCTGATCTGCTTGACGAACGGCGCGCCACCGACCACCGCGGCGATCCGCACGCCGAGGACGCGACCGAGCGGCTCCAGCGCGTCGCGTACCTGCAGGGCGAGCTCGCGGGTGGGCACCAGCACCAGACCGCGCGGCCTCGTCGGGGCGGCGGCCGGGCCATCGGCGAGCCGGACGAGCGTCGGCAGGCCGAACGCGAGCGTCTTGCCGGAGCCGGTACGGCCGCGGCCGAGCACGTCGCGGCCGGCCAGCGAGTCGGGCAGGGTCGCCGCCTGGATCGGGAACGGCGCGCGCATCCCGCGCCGGTGCAGCAGCGAGACCAGCCGGTCCGGCAGCCCGAAGTCGGCAAAGGACGGCTCGGGCGCCGCCGGGAGCGCGGTGCTGGTTTCGCGGGGGACGGTGGTTTCGGGTGAGGTGCCGGTTTCGGGCGAAGCGGAAACCTGCCCGGGGATGGAGATCGTGGGCACGACAGGGTTGTTCAACAGGAACCTTCCGGAGACAGGGCGCGTCTCAACACAGGCTCCGCAGTCCAACAGGCCTTCGGCCCAGAACACCACGGGGACACCATCACGGGTGGCGGACGATCGTCGGAAGGCCACCGGGATGAACAAGACGTGCCCGGCGCTCGGTGCGCCGATGACAGGTACCCGACGAGTTTAGCCGGCCGCGACCGCATCGATCACCTGCCGGGCGCGCCTGTGACCCGCGCCTCCGGTGGCTCCACCACCGGCGATCGGCGAAACCGGTTGCCCACCCCCGTACCCGGCCGGGACGATGCTGCCGTGACCGCGCTGCCCTCGGCCCAGAGCCCGCCCGGCAGCCGCCCGCCGGCAACCGCGCCGGAGCCGGGCCGCCCCGGGTCGGCCGAACCCGCGCCGGTCGGCGTGATCCTGGTAACCGGGATCATGGCGGCCGGCAAGTCGACCGTGGCCCAGCTACTCGCCGAGGCGCTCCCGCGGGCGGCCCACGTGCGTGGCGACGTGTTTCGCCGGATGATCGTGCGCGGGCAGATCACGCCCTCCCCGGACGCGCCACAGCACGCCCTGCGCGAGCAGCTGGAGCTGCGGTACCGGCTGTCCGCGCGCACCGCCGACGAGTACGCCGCGGCCGGCTTCACCGCCGTGGTCCAGGACATCGTGCTCGGCGCCGACCTGCCCCGCTACCTCGAGCGGCTGCGGACCCGCCCGCGGCATCTGGTCGTCCTGGCGCCGGACCCGGCGGTGGTCGCGGAACGCGAGCGCGAGCGCGGCAAGTCCGGCTACGGCGGTGGCTGGACGCCCGAACTGCTGGATCGCGAGCTGCGCGCCACACCCCGGCTCGGCCGCTGGTTGGACACCGGTGGTCACACCCCGGCCGAGACGGTCCAGACGATCCTCGCCGACCTACCCGCGGCCCGGATCGACTGACCGGGCGGCGGCACCCGCCGTCCGGTCAGCGGAGCAGGCGGCCCTCCATGCCACCGGCGATCGTCACCGTCTCGCCGGTGACGTGGCCGGACAGCCGGTCGGAGGCGAGCACCACGGTCGCGGCCGCGACATCGGCCGGCCGGCCCAGCTTGTCCAGCGCCATCGTCGCGGTACGAGTCCGGACGAAGGCCGGGTCGGTCAGCCGGTCGGCATTGCGGTCGGTGGCCGTCCAGCCCGGCGCCACCACGTTGATCCGACCTGCTGGCGCGATCCGGACGATCTCGTTCTTCAGGCTCAGCGCCAGCCCGGTCAGCCCGGCCTTCGCCGCCGCATAGTCCGCGTGATCGGCCTCCCCGAACCGGGCGGCGGTCGAGCCGACCAGCACGATCGTGCCGACGCCGGTGGTCACCACGTGCCGCAGGAACGCGCGGCAGAGCAGGAACGTCGCGTCCAGGTTCGCCGCGACGGTGGCCCGCCAGCGCGCCGGGTCCAGCTCCCACACCGGCGCCGCCGGCGTCGGGTACTTCCCCGCGTTCGCCACCAGGATCTCCAGCCCGCCCAGCGACTCGACCGCCGCCGCGACCAGACCGTCCACTTCGGACTCGACGGTCAGGTCCGCGGCGAGCGCGACCCCGCCGTACCGGGTCGCCAGTTCCTCCGCGCGCGGCGGATCGCTCCGGTGGTGCACCCCGACCCGGGCGCCCTCGGCGGCGAACGCGGCGACGATCTCGCCGCCGATCCCGCCGGTCGCGCCCGTCACCAGTACCCGCTTGCCCGCCAGCCCCGTCTCCATGCCGGCCACGGTACGGCCCGGCCCTGCCCGCCCCGACCGCGGCACCGTTCCCGCGCTGGCACCGCGGCGCGCCACCCCGCCACGCCACGCACCCTGCGCCACGCACGCCGGCCCGGCGCCGCGCCGCCCCGGGGCCGCGCCGTCCCGGGGCCGTGCCGGGCCCCGCCGGGATCGACCGGGCGCGGGGGCGGGTGCCCGCGATCCGGACGGGGCGTTGACAGCGGGACGGCGAGCACATCTAATGGGCGCCAATTGCTTTTCGGACACGACCGAAAAGGGGTCGGCATGCTCAGAGCACTCGCGGCAGGACTCGCGGCGGTCCTCGCCACGGCGCTGGTACCGGCTACCGCGCACGCCGCGCCCCCGCGGCCGGCGACACCCGCCGCCACGACCGCGCCCCGGGTCGACGACCTCGGGCCCGGCATCGTGTCGGCGCCGGTCACCGGTGCCGCGATCGACGGCAACTCGCTCTACCTGGTGACCCGCGGGCTGCAGCCGGCCGTCATCGCCCGGTACGACCTGACCACCCGCACGGTCGTCGACCACGCCGAGCTGCCCACCGGTACCGGCGGGTGGGCCGCCACGGTCGACCACGGCGCCGTGTACGCGGGCATGTACGGCGTCGCCGACATCCACCGGTACGACCCGGCGACCGGCACCGCGACCCGGCTCACCGGACTGGGCACCGACGCGTACGTGTTCGACCTGGCCGCGGCGCCGGACGGCACCCTGTACGCGGGCACGTACCCGTCCGGGAAGCTCTACGCGGTCGACCCGGACACCGGCGCGACCAGCGACCTCGGCCAGGTCAGCCCCGGGCAGCGCTACGTGCGGTCGGTCGCGGTCGCCGGCGACGGCACCGTCTACGCGGGCACCGGCGCCGCGGCGCGGCTCGTCGCCTACGACCCGGCGACCGGGCAGCGCACCGAGATCCTGCCGGAGCAGCTGCGCGGCGAGGCGTTCGTCTACGACCTCGCGGTCACCGACGACCTGATCGCGGTCGGCACCGAGCCGTCCGGCAAGCTCGCCCTGATCGACCGGCACGACCCGAGCCGGTACACGATCGTCGACACCGGGGACCGCACCGTCGACGCGATCACCATCGACGGCGACTCCGTCTACCTGACCGCGCGGACCTCCGGCTCGGTCTACCGGTACCGACGCAGCACGCAGACGTTGCAGCGGCTGGGCACCCCGGTTCCGCAGGACGAGACGCGCGGCGTGTTCGTCTCCGGCGGCCAGCTCGTCGGAGTCGCCGGCAGCGGCGAGGTGTGGACGCTGGACCCGGACACCGGGGCGACCACGGTCACCGATCTGGTCGCGGCCGGAATGCCGGCCGCGCCGGAGCCCGCGCAGTCGGTCGCGGTGCAGGACGGTCGGTACGCCTACGTCGGCGGCAACTTCGGCCTGCAGGTGCACGACCTCGCGGCCGGGACCAGCCGCCGGGTCCGCGCGTTCGGCGAGCCGAAGCGGATCGTCCCCGTCGACGGCCGGGCCTACCTCGGCGTCTACCCCGGAGGTTTCGTCGACACGTACGACCCGGCGACCGACACGATGGCCCGCCGCGGCGAACTCGGCGGCGGCCAGAACCGGCCCCGGGCGATGGCCTGGCTGCCCGACCGCGGGCAGCTCGCGATCGGCAGCCGCGCCGAGTACGGCACCGTCGGCGGCGCATTCACCCTGTACGACGTGGCCAGCGACACCGCACACCGGTACGACCCGGTACCCGGGCAGTCGATCAGCGCGGTCGCTGCCCAGGGCCACGTCGGGTACGTGGGGTCCGAGATCGCCGCGGACGGCGTGCCACCGGCGGCGACCGAGGCGCAGCTCGCCGCCGTCGACCTGAACACCGGGCGCACGCTGTGGCGCTGGACCGCGGTACCGGGCGCGACCGGCTGGTCGGATCTGCTGGCACACGGCAACCGGCTGTACGGGCTGACCTCCGCCGGCCGCCTCGTCGTGCTGGACCCGGGGAGCCAGACCGTACTCGCGAGCTACCAGCTCGCCGACGCCGGTGGCGGGCAGCTGTTCTGGCGCGGTGGCACCGTGTACGGCGTCACCAAGGACACGCTGTTCCGGCTCACCGACGCCGGGCCGGCCACCGTGCTCGGCGGCCTCGGCGGCGGCTGGTTCAACGAGCCGCAGGCCTCCTACGACCCGGCCGCCGACGTGGTCTACACCCTGCGCGGCACCGACCTGGTCCGCATCCACCTCTGAGCCTCGCCCCCGCGGCTCGCGCACCGCCCGGCCGGCGGTGCGCGGCTCGGCGTCGGCGCGGCCGGGCCGACACCAGCGCCGACGCCGGCACCGGGGAGCGCCGGCGAACCGGATCGGGCCAGCGCCGTCGGCGGCCCCGGGCCTTCCGGCGGTGGCCGGAACCAGCGCCCGCGAACAGGCAGCGGTCAGGCGGTGGCCGGGACCAGGGCGGCGGACAGGTAGGCGAGGTCGGACGGGCCGGTGTAGCGGATCGCGGCCAGGCCGGCGGCACGGGCGCCGCGGACGTTGCGGTCGCTGTCGTCGACCAGCAGGCACAGCCGGGCCGGCACGCCGAGTCGGTCGCAGGCCGCCGCGTAGAACTCGGCCGACGGCTTCGCATGCCCCAGCTGCGAGGAGTTGAGCACCCCGTCGACCTCGTCGACCAGCCCCAACTGCGCGAGATCGGCGTCGAG
Source organism: Actinocatenispora sera (assembly GCF_018324685.1). Lineage (NCBI taxonomy): Bacteria > Bacillati > Actinomycetota > Actinomycetes > Micromonosporales > Micromonosporaceae > Actinocatenispora > Actinocatenispora sera. The sequence goes on from NZ_AP023354.1 coordinate 5,525,702, forward strand.
CCAGTCGGTGGCGTTCGAGGCGAGCAGCACCGGCACCCCGGCGGCCCGCACCGCACGCACCGCCTCGAGCACCGCCGGCACCACCACCCCGCGGTACGCCGACCAGGCGGCCACCGCCCGCTCGGCGCGCGGCCGGTCGTCGGTCGCGGCGGCCAGCGCGTCGGTGATCGAGGCGAGCCACTCGTCGTGGCTGGACCGGCCGGTCACCACGGCACGCAGCCGGTCGGGTTCGAACGCGAGGTCGGTGAGCATGCCGTCCGGCAGCCCGTGCGCCGCCGCGACGGCCCGTTCGTGGGCCGGGTCGAACTCGCGCAACACGCCGTCCAGGTCCAGCACCAGCGCCTCGCACCGCTCCCGCATCTGCTCTCCCGCCCGCGCACCGTGGTGCGGCCGGAGCGCCGCACCGGCCGCAAGGTTAACGGGCCCGCACCGACCACGGCCACCGGCCACCGGCCGGCACCGCGGGACCAACCGGTCAGCCGGCGGCGGCCTCGGCGAGGCGCTGGCTGATCACCTGGGTGACTCCGCCGCGCATCGTCACCCCGTACAGCGCGTCGGCGATCTCCATGGTGCGCTTCTGGTGGGTGATCACGATCAGCTGCGACTCGGCCTGCAGCAGCCGCATGACGTCGAGCAGCCGGCCGAGGTTGACGTCGTCGAGCGCCGCCTCGACCTCGTCCATCACGTAGAACGGGCTGGGGCGGGCCCGGAAGATCGCGCACAACAGGGCGATCGCGGTCAGCGAGCGCTCACCGCCGGACAGCAGCGACAGCCGCTTCACCTTCTTGTTCGGCGGCCGGGCCTCGACCTCGATGCCGGTGGTGAGCAGGTCGTCCGGGTCGGTGAGGCTCAGCCGCCCCTCGCCGCCCGGGAACAGCACGGCGAACACCTTCTCGAACTCGCGCGCGGTGTCCTCGTAGGCGCTGCGGAACACCTCCAGGATCCGGTCGTCGACCTCCTTGACCACGGTCAGCAGGTCGCGCCGGGTGCCCTTGAGGTCCTCCAACTGCTCGGAGAGGAACTTGTACCGCTCCTCCAGCGCCGCGAACTCCTCCAGCGCGAGCGGGTTCACCTTGCCCAGCAGGGTCAGCTCCCGCTCCGCCCGGGCGGCACGCTTCTCCTGGGTGGCCCGATCGAACGGGGCCGGCTGCGGTACCGGCTTCTCCGCCGCCTCGGCCGCGGCCACCTCGGCGGCGGTCGGCGGCACCGGCTGGTCCGGCCCGTACTCGCCGAGCAGCGTCTCGACGTCGATCGCGTACTCCTCGGCGGCCTTGGCCTCCAGCTGCTCGATCCGCATCCGCTGCTCGGCCCGCGCCACCTCGTCCCGGTGCAGCGCATCGGTCAGCCGTTCCAGCTCACCGCCCAGGTCACGCACCCGGGTACGCACGTCGGTCAGCTCCGCCTCCCGGCCGGTACGGGTGGCGGCGATCTCGTCGCGCTCGGCGGCCGCGGCGGTCAGCGACTCGCCGATGCGGTGCAGCGCAGCCTGCGCGGCGAGCGACACCGCCCGCGCGATCGTGGCGCCGCGCTCCCGGCGCGCCTTGCGGGCCGCGGCGCGTTCCCGGGCGGCCCGCTCCTGCGCGGCCTGCCGGGCCAGCCCGTCGGCGCGGCCGGACAGCGCCCGGACCCGCTCCTCGGCGGTACGCACCGCGAGCCGGGCCTCCATCTCCGCCTGCCGGGACGGGCCGACCGCGGCGGCCAGCTCGTCGCGGCGGGTGGCGTCCGGCTCCTCGTCGGCCGGGGTCGCCTCGGCCAGCCGCAGCCGCTCCTCCAGCTCGGCGAGGCCGGCCAGGTCGGCGTCGCGGGCCTGCTCGGCCTTCTGCCGGGAGGTCTGCAACCGGTCCGCCTCGCCGCGCGCCGACCGGGCTGCCGCCCCGTACTCGGCGAGCTGCCGGGACACCGCATTGCGCTGCTGCTCGGCCGACCGGCGCGACTGCTCGGCCGCCTTGGCCGCCTCGGCCCGTTCGGCCACCACCGCGCGGGCCCGTTCCAGCTGATCGCCCAGCTCCTCGACCCGCTGTTCGGCCTCCGCCCGGCGCTGCGCCGCCTCGTCGACCGCGGCCTGTACCTCGATGAAGCTCGGCGCCGAGGCGGAGCCGCCGGCGGCGTGGTCGGCGCCGAGCACGCCGCCGTCCCGGCTGACCGCGCGCAGCTCGGGCCGGTCGGCGACCAGGCTGCGGGCCGCGGCGAGGTCGTCGACCACCGCGGTGTCGCGCAGCAGCGCGGCGAGCGCGGGTCGCAGCTCGGCCGGCGCCTGCAGCACCTGCAGCGCCCAGCGGGCACCGCCGGGCAGCGTGCCGGTCGGCTCGGCGGCCGGGCCTCCGGTACCGACCAGCATGGTGGCGCGGCCGGCGTCGTCGGCCTTGAGCAGTTCGACGGCGGCGACCGCGTGGTCGACCGCGCGCACCGCCACCGCGTCGGCGAACGGGCCGAGCGCGGCGGCGACCGCGGCCTCGTACCCGGTCTCGACGGTGAGCAGGGCGGCGACGCTGCCCAGCACGCCGGGCAGCCGCTCGGCGCCGGCGGCGAGCAGCGCGCCGGCGCCGTCCTTGCGCCGCAGCCCGAGCGCGAGCGCCTCCTCCCGCGCCTTCCACTGCGTCGCCTCACGCTCGGCGGCGCGTTCGGCGGCGGTGAGCTGCTTGACGGTCGCCTCGGCGTCCTGCCGGGCCTGCTTGGCCTCAGCGAGCTGCTGTTCGAGCTGTAGATCGTCGGAGTCGATGCCGTCGGCGCTCTCCTGGGCGACGGCGAGCTCCTCGGCGGCGGTCTCGTACCGCGCCTGCGCCTCGTCGAGCGCCACGGTGAGCCGGGCGATCTCGTCCTGGGCCGCGCGGGACCGGGTCTGCAGCGCGTTGACCTGACCGGTCAGCTTCGCCAGGCCCTCGCGCCGGTCGGCGACGGCCTTGGCCGCGGCGACCAGTTCGCGCTCGGCGTCGGCGAGGTCGGCCTCGACCTGCTGCCGGTACTCGACGGTCTCGGCCAGCCGCGCCTTGTCCTCCTCCAGCGCGAGCCGCAGCTCGGTCTCCTGCTCGCGGACCCGCTCCGCCTCGCGCTCCAGCGCGTCCGGGTCGCGGCCGGTGCGCTCGTCGTCGCCGGCCGCGGACAGGAACCGGACCCGCTCGGCGGCGAGCTGGCTGGTCGAGCGGAACCGTTCCTGCAGCCCGGACAGCTTGTACCAGGTCTCCTGCGCCCGGGCGAGCACCGGCGCGTCGGCGGCCAGCGCTTCCTCCAGTTCGGCGAGCCGGCGCTGCGCGGTGCCGTACTCGGCCTCGATGCGTTCCCGGCTGCTGCGGATCGACTCCTCGTCGGAGACGTCCTTGCGCAGCGCGCCGCGGACCGCGGACAGGTCGTCGGCCAGCAACCGCAGTCGCGCGTCGCGCAGGTCGGCCTGGATGCCGGCGGCCCGGCGGGCGATCTCGGCCTGCTTGCCGAGCGGCTTGAGCTGGCGGCGCAGCTCGCCGGTGAGGTCCTGGACCCGGTTCAGGTTGGCCTGCATCGCGTCCAGCTTGCGCAGCGCCTTTTCCTTGCGCTTGCGGTGTTTCAGGACGCCGGCGGCCTCCTCGATGAACCCGCGCCGGTCCTCCGGCTTGGCGTGCAGCACCGCGTCGAGCTGGCCCTGACCGACGATGACGTGCATCTCCCGGCCGATGCCGGAGTCGGACAGCAGTTCCTGGATGTCGAGCAACCGGCACCGGTCGCCGTTGATCTCGTACTCGCCGTCGCCGGTGCGAAACAGCCGCCGGGTGATCGACACCTCGGTGTAGTCGATGGGCAGCGCACCGTCGGCGTTGTCGATGGTCAGGGTGACCTCGGCGCGCCCGAGCGGGGCCCGGCCGGACGTACCGGCGAAGATCACGTCGTCCATCTTGCCGCCGCGCAGCGCCTTGGCGCCCTGCTCGCCGAGCACCCAGGCGATGGCGTCCACGACGTTGGACTTGCCCGAGCCGTTCGGCCCGACCACGCACGTGACGCCGGGTTCCAGCTTCAGCGTCGTGGCGGTGGCGAACGACTTGAAGCCCTTCAGCGTGAGGCTCTTGAGATGCACTGGGCTGTCGATCCTCCATGCGGGTATGACCTGCGCGCAGCGCGACGACCTGCGGCTGCGGGCCCACCGACGTGCCGGCCGGGGCGAAAAGGCCCGAGTCGCAGGTTACCGTGCCGCACCGCGCCCGACGGGCAGGAGCGCACCTCCGGCGCGCCAGGGGGACCCCCGGAGCGGGTGGACCGGCCGGCGTGCGACCACGACAGGAGCACTCGGGCCGGATCGACCGGAGCGCGAAAACACGGATGCGCCGACGCGGAGCTGGGCGCCCACGCCGAGCTGGGCGTCGGCGCCGAGCTGGGCGTCGGCGCGGGCCACCCGCGGGTACCCGGTGGCGGCGTTCCGGTGGCCACCGACGCGCGGCCGCGAAGCGGCGGCCACGCCGGGGCTTGGGGGTACCGGTCCCACCGCGGCGGGACCCGTCGGTACTGCGGTGATGCGTGCGCCGTCGGCCGGTGCGCGGTCCGTACGGATCCGGGCCCGGCCGGGCGTCTGCCCCGCTGCCGGCCCGGTACGGATCAGCGCCGGCTCAGGTCAGCGCGGGTTCGGAGATCCGGAACAGATCGTCGGACTCCTGACGCGCCGCGGTCAGCCGGTCGTTCTCGGCCTGCAACCGCGCGGTCTCGAACTCCAGCGCCCGCACCCGGGCGCGCAGTCGGGTGACCTCGTCGATCAGACGCCGATCGGGCGCGTGACCGACGTGGCCGTAGAGGGCCTTCGCCATGGTGTCTCCTTGCGAATGCGTCGCCGGATGGCCGTAGGTGCACACCCGCGGCCTGATCGGCGAGACGGGCGGGTGCAGTGGCGACGTCCATATGGTGTGCCAGCACGGCCGACATCGTCAAGGATGTCATGAGTCTGGTGGACTCAACTTCATCACCCCGTCGCAAATCCAGCCAGGTCGCCGCGGGCCCGCTCCACCCGTACCACCACGGCATCCACCCGTCCCGGGGCCCGTGGACCGCCGAGCCAATCGGTGAGATCGTGACATGCAGCACGATCCCCCTCCGCGACCACCTCGACCCGCCCATCGGGGAGATTCCGGACCCAACCGGACAGGCCCAGCGCCTCCGCCCGGGACCGGGTCCGGTAGCGGAAGCCGACCCCTGCACGAGGCCACGCACCAGCGCGACCACGCGGATCGACCCGCCCGTTGCGTCCGGTACCGCCGCACCCATCCGACCGTCCAGATCAGAGCCGAGAGTGGTCCCGCTGCATACATAGCGTAGTCCGAGAGGCCCGTTCCGGCGACATTTGCCGGCCCGGTCACTCGCCGGCGCGGTCGCCGGCGCCTGCCGACGCGCGGCGGGCATCAGCCACCGATAATGCCCCGGGTGAACCCCACCACGATCACGCCGGCACGGCTGTCCGCGCTCAGCGACGCGATCATCGCGATCGCGGCGACACTGCTGGTACTCGACATCCGCGCACCGGTGGCGGCGGCCACGGTGTGGCCGGCGCTGGGCCACGAGTGGCCGTCCCTGGTCGGCTACGTCGTCAGCTTCCTGATCATCGGGATCGCCTGGATCCACCACCACAACCTGTTCCACCAGGTCCGGGCCGTCGATCGCACCCTGCTGCTGCTCAACCTCGGCATGCTGCTGACCATCGGCTTCCTGCCGGTACCGACCGCGACCATCGGCGAACACCTCGCCGACGGGCACGACGCGACCGGCGCCGCGGTGTTCTACGGCGCCGCGCTGACGCTCACCTCGGTGTGGTTCACGCTGTTCTGGCAGCACCTGTACCGGCATCCGGAGCTGCTGCAGCCCGGCGGCACCGAGACCGCCCGCCGGGCCCGGCGCACCTCGCTGATCGGCCCCGCCGGGTACCTCGCGGCGACGGTGCTGGCACTCGCCACCCCGATCGGGTCGATCCTGGTCGAGGCGGGGCTGGTGGTCTGGTTCGTCCTCGGCCGCGGCGCGCCCTCCGGGCGCACCGGTGCACCGGTCACGGACGCGGCTGGCGGGGGCGCGGCTGGCAGTGCGGGCAGCGGTACGACGAGCGGTTCATGAACGGCTCGCGCCGGATCGGCGTGCCGCACCGGTGGCACGGTTCGCCGTCCCGGCCGTACACGTCCAGCGACCGGGCGAAGTAGCCGGACTCGCCGTTGACGTCGACGTACAGCGCATCGAAGCTGGTGCCACCGGCGCGCAGCGCGTCGCCGAGCACCGCGCGCACGTCGGCCAGCAGCGCCCGCGCGACCGGGCGGGTCATCGTGTCGGTGGCACGGGCCCAGTGCAGCCTCGCCCGCCACAGCGCCTCGTCGGCATAGATGTTGCCCACCCCGGAGATCAGCGACTGGTCCAGCAGCGCCCGCTTGATGCCCGTCCGGCGGCGGCGCAGCGCCGCGACGAACGCCTCGTCGTCGAAGGCGGGATCGACCGGGTCGCGGGCGATGTGCACGATCTCCGCCGGCAGTTCGGCGCCGCCCGCGGCGAGCGACAGCCCGCCGAACGTGCGCTGGTCGACGAACCGCAGCTCGGTGCCGGCGTCGGCGAACCCGAGCCGTACCCGCAAATGCTTCTCGTCCGGCTCCTCCGGCGGCTGCACCAGCAGCTGACCGGACATGCCCAGGTGGGCGAGGATCGCGTCGCCCGGTTCGCCCGGCCCGTCCAGCGGCAGCCACAGGTACTTGCCGCGGCGGCGGGCGCCGACGATCGTGCGGCCGACCAGCGCCGCGGCGAAGTGCTCGGCACCCGGCGCGTGGCGGCGGATCGCCCGCGGGTGGCGCACCTCGACGCGCTCGATCCGCCGGCCGGCCACCCACGTCGCCAGGCCGGCACGGACGGTCTCCACCTCGGGAAGTTCAGGCACCCAGCACCTCTAGATCGTGTACGGCCAGACGGTGATCATGTACGCCCCGAACCAGCAGCCGACCAGGCTGATCGCCACCAGGCAGGGCACCAGCACCCGGGTACGCGCGTGCAGCAGCGCCGCGCCGACCGGCAGCAGCACCGACAGCACCGGAACCAGCAGGCGCGGGCGGGAGTTGAAGTAGCCGGACGCGCCGGCCACCGTGCCGTAGGCCAGCAACCCGTACAGCGCGACCGGCCACCAGGCGCCGCCGGTGCGGTCCAGCAGCGCCCACAGCACCAGCGCACCGGTGAACACCAGCAGCAACGCCGTCGCGATCTGGACGAAGCCGTCGGCGTTGCGGAACGTGTCGGCGACGAAGCGCAGGCTCGCCGCACCCCAGTCGATGCCGGTGCCCCAGCCCTGCGACTGCTCGACGAACCAGCCGTCGGCGCGGCCCAGCCGCCGCCCCACCCAGAACCAGAAGCCGGGCACCGCGGCGAGCCCGGCCACCGCCGCGACCACCGGCCGCACCCGCGGCGCACCGGCGAGCCGCCGATCGGCCCACAGCCGGTACCCGGCGTAGCAGGCCAGCGCGACCGCGGCGGCCAGGCCGGTACTGCGGGTCAGCCCGGCCGTCACCGCGAACGCGCCGGCGAGCAGCCACTGCTGCCGGTGCAGGCACAGCAGCATGGCCAGCACCAGGGCGCAGAACAACGCCTCCGAGTAGGCCATCGAGAACACCACCGACATGGGCTGCGCGCAGAACAGCACCGCGAGCACGTAGCCGAACCGCTCGCCGCGCAGCCGCCGCCCCAGCAGGTGGATCAGCACCGTACCGGCGGCGCCGGCGAGCAGCGACACCACCACCCCGGCGGCCGGGTACGGCACCCCGAACAGGGCGACGAACCGGACGCACAGCGGATAGCCGGGGAAGAACGCCAGCGTGTTGCCGATCAGGTGGCCCGACCCGTCGTACTGCAGGGCGTGGTCGTAGCCGTCCCGGGCGATCCGCAGGAAGAAGTCGGCGTCCCAGATGGACAGTCGCGAGTAGACGGTCTGGCCCGGTCGGGCCAGCAGCGCCAGCAGCACGAACTGCACCAACCGGTTCGCCGCGAAGATCGCCACCGGCGCGAGCACCTGCCGGACCACGAACTCCGAGTGCGGCGACCCGGCCGTCGCCGCCGGCGCCGCGGCACCGACGTCGAGCCGCTCGGTCACGCCCGACCGGTCGACGCGCCGCCGGATCCCTCCTCGGCCCGGGCCGACAGGTCCTGCCAGGCCTGCTCGGCGGCGCGCTGCTCGGCCTCCTTCTTGCTCCGGCCGTCACCGGAACCGAACCGCTCGCCGGCGACGACCGCCCAGGCGGTGAACGTCTTCGCGTGGTCCGGCCCGTCCTCGGCCACCTCGTACTCGGGGACGCCGAGGTTCTGGTTCGCGGTCAGCTCCTGCAGGCTGGTCTTCCAGTCCAGGCCCGCGCCGCGCCGCGACGCGTCCGCCATCAGCGGATCGAACAGCTTGTGCACCAGCACCGACGCCACATCCGTGCCGTGCTCCAGGTAGACCGCGCCGAGCAGCGCCTCGGTCGTGTCGGCGAGGATGCTCGCCTTGTCCCGGCCGCCGGTGGTCTCCTCGCCCTTGCCCAGCCGCACGTACGCGCCGAGCCCGTGCGGGCCGAGCCCGCGCGCCACCTCGGCCAGCGCCCGCATGTTGACCACCGAGGCGCGCAGCTTCGCCAGCTGCCCCTCCGGCAGGTCGGGGTGGGTGCGGTAGAGCGCGTCGGTCACCACCAGCCCGAGCACCGCGTCGCCCAGGAACTCCAGCCGCTCGTTGGTCGGCAGCCCGCCGTGCTCGTACGCGTACGACCGGTGCGTCAGGGCCCGCTCCAGCAGCGGCGGCGACAGCTCGACGCCCAGCGCCGCGGTCAGTTCGGTCGGTGTCGCACTACTCATCGCCGTCTCCGGTCGTCCTCGGCGGGACCTGTCGTCGCCTCATCGCCTCGCACACCTCCTGGCGCCCGGGTCAGCTCCCGGAACACTCGATCCATCTGCGCCACCCGCTCGATCGTGTGCCCGGTCGCCATCCGCGCGGCGAACCCGATCCCGGAGGCGACATCCGACCCGTTCGCCGCGCCGTGGCAGACCACCACCGGCGCGGCCACACCCAACAGTGCCGCGGCCCGCGGCACCCCGTCCGCGGCCGGCACGCCACCGACGCCCAGCTCGCCCGGGCCCGAACCCAGCCGCAGGGCGCCCTCGATGCCCTTGAGCAGGACGTTTCCGGTGAAGCCGTCGGTGACCACCACGTCCGCCACGCCGCCGACGGGTACGTCGTAACCCTCCACCAGGCCGGCGTACTCGGTGTCCGGCGGGAGCATCCCGGCGGCCAGCAGCCGGTCGGCGGCGCGCCGCAGCTCGTCGCCGACACCCGGCTCGGTACCGATGGACAGCAGCCCGACCCGGGGCCGGGCGACGCCGAGCGTCGCCATCGCGTACCCGGCGCCGAGGACCGCGTGCCGCACCAGGTCGGCGGCGGTCGGATCGGGCGCGGCGCCCACGTCGAGCAGGATCAGTGGCCCGCGAGCCGCCGGCACCGTGACCGCGAGCGCCGGGCGCCGCAGCCCCGGGTACCGACCGCAGTGGGCCACGGCGGAACGCACCGCCGAGCCGGTCGCACCGGCCGACACCACGGCGTCGGCGCGGTCGGCCGAGACCAGTCGGATCGCCGCGTGCACCGGCAGGGTCCCGTCGGTCTCGACCGGGACCGGTTCGACCCGGTCACTGTGGGCAGCCGGCAGCCGGGCCAGCAGGTCGTCGAGGACGGCCCGGGGCCCTACCGGCAGGAGCCGGAGCACGGGGTCGGCGTTCAGCGCCAGCAGAGCGCCGTCAACCACGACGGCGGGAGCATCGTCCCCGCCGAGGAGGTCGACGGCGATCCGCGCGGCACGCCGCTCGGATCGCGTCATGTCGCGGGCGGATCAGACCTCCACGACCTGGCGGCCGTTGTAGGTGCCGCACACACCGCACGCCGCGTGCGGCAGCTTCGGCGACCGGCACTGCGGGCACGGCTGGGTCGCCACCGCGGTGGCCTTCCACTGGCTGCGGCGAGACCGCGTGTTGCTCCGCGACATCCGGCGCTTCGGAACGGCCACGTCACTCACTCCTGATGATCTTCTCGTTGGATCGGGCACCGTGCGCCGGGGCACACGGAATCGCTCGGCTCACCGAGCTGCCCAGCTATTGTCACCCATCCGGCGCCGACGACCACTGGCGGGTCGCCCACAGCCGCTCGAACGGGGCCGGCACGACCCCGATCGCCCACGACCCGCGGCCGGCGGTACCGGTCACGAATCGCCGAGTTTGTCCTTCAGACCGGCCAGCGCGGACCAGCGCGGGTCGGCCGTCTCGTGGCTGTGGTCGGCCGGCAGCTCGGCCAGCGGCTGCCCGCACTGCGCGCACAGGCCGGCGCAGTCGGGGCTGCACAGCGGGCTGCTCGGCAGCTCCAGCACGATCGCGTCCCGGATCACCGGCTCCAGATCCGCCAGCTCGTCCTGCAGCCGGCGCACCTCGTCGCTGTCGGCGGTCTCGTCGGTGGTGCTGCCCGGGTAGGCGAACAGCTCACCGATGTGCACCGTGACCGTGTCGGAGATCTCCTGCAGGCACCGGGCGCACTCGCCGCGCAGCGGCGCGGTCACCGTGCCGGAGACGAACACCCCCTCGGAGACGGACTCCATCCGCAGCTCCAGCTCGAGCTCGGCGCCCTCCGGCACCCCGATCAGCGGCAGCCCGAGACCGGCCGGCGCGGGCGCGGTGCGCGTGACCTCGCGCATCTCCCCCGCACCGCGGGGCAGCTCGCGGGTGGACAGCACCAGCGGCGACGTGGCGTCCGGCGGACGCGGCGTGCTTTCAGCCATGATGTCTCGGTCGACCTCGATCGTGTGTGGGACGCCGGCACAGCCCGGCCGGCACCGTGGAAGGCTACCCGCGGGCGCCGGGCAGCGTCGAACGGCGGCCCGCCGCCCGCCCAGGGCCGGTCAGGACATCGACGTCTCGGACAGTTCCTCGTCGTCCGGCGCGTACGAGCCGATCTCACGCAGCGCGTGCATCTTGTCCCGGCCGCGTTCGATGGTGGCGAGCGACTTGGTCAGCAGCCGCTCGAAGTTGCCGAGCGTGGTGTCGACGTACTCCTCGCACTCCTCGCGCAGCCGCTGCGACTCCTCGCGAGCCTCGCCGACGATCCGGTTGGCCTCGTGTTCGGCGGAGACGGCGACCTCGTTGGCCGAGACCAGCCGGGCGTGTTCGGCCTCGCCCTCGGTGATGATGCGCTCGGCCTCCCGCTGGCCGGCCGCGATGATCTTGTCGCGCTCCTCCAGCAACGCCTGCGAGCGGCGCAGCTCGCCCGGCAGTTCGGCCCGCAGCTCGTCGAGCATTGCGATGATCTCGCCCCGGTCGACCATGCAGTTGCGCGACGACATCGGCACCGATCGGGCGGACTCGACGTAGTTCATGATCTCGTCGATGCGCTCCAGCGGATCCAACCCGGTCACTTCCCTCCTGCCAGGCGCGGACCGCCTGCCTTGTGCTGGTACCGGGCCCACCGCACACCGGCGCGCCCGGGCCGCCGGGTCAGGCCGTACCGGGGCGCAACCGCGTGGCGAGCCGCTGGGCCACCACGTCCGGAACGTGCGGTGACACGTCCCCGCCCCACTTCGCGACGTCCTTGACCAAACTCGACGACAGAAAAGAGTAAAGCGGGTTCGTGGCCATGAAGAGGGTTTCCACGCCGGCCAGGCCCAGGTTCATCTGAGACTGCTGCAACTCGTAGTCGAAGTCGCTGACCGCGCGCAGCCCCTTCACGATGACCGAAATGTCGTGTGCCCGGCAGTAATCGACGGTCAGCCCGGCGAACGAGTCGATCGTCACGTTCGGGTACTGGCGGGTGACCTCGGTGAGCATCTCGATGCGCTCGCCGACGTCGAACAGCCCGACCTTGGACTGGTTGACGAAGACCGCCACCACGACCTCGTCGTACAGGTTGGCCACCCGGCCGATGATGTCCAGATGCCCGTTCGTGACGGGATCGAACGAGCCGGGGCAGATCGCACGCCTCATGATCGGCGACCGTACCAAAGGGTGGTCTCGCCGTAGCGCCGTCCGCGCCGGTCGGTGATCTGCTCCGGCCAGTCCGGCTCGGGGGTACGGGTCGAGCGCTCGACCACCAGCACGGCGTCCGGCGCGAGCCAGTCGGCGGTGAGCTCGGCCAGCACCGCGGTGAGCGTCTCCTGCGCCAGCGCGTACGGCGGGTCGGCGAAGGCCAGGTCATAGCGCTGCGCCGGGGGCCGCTCCAGGGTCCGGGACACCGGGCCGGCGACGATCCGGGCCGCGCCGCCGACCCCCAGCGCCGTGGCGTTGCGCCGCAGTACGGCCGCCGCCCGGGCGTCGGACTCGACGAACAGCGCGTGCGCGCAACCGCGGGACAGCGCCTCGAAGCCGACCGCGCCGGACCCGGCGTACAGATCCAGCATCCGGGTGCCGGGCAGGTCCAGCAGCGTGCCGAGGGTGTTGAACAGCGCCTCGCGCACCCGCTCCGAGGTCGGCCGGGTGGACTGCCCGGCCGGTACGGCGAGCCGGCGGCCACCGAGGGTCCCGGCCACGATCCGGGTCATCCGCGCGCTCCGTGGGCATCCTGCACGGCGTGACGGTACCCGGCCGGGGACCGGAGGCCGGGTACCGCCCCGGCGCGACGGCGTCACCACTCTGCGTATCCGGCCACGGTTCGTCGCGGCCGCCAACCACCGGCCGCCTTCCGGCCGCTGGTCCCGGATGGTTAAGGTCGGGCGTCGAGGAGGTCGCGCGGACCGGGGCCGTGGGCGAGACCGAAGTCCTTCCCCGCGCACCGCCTCACCCGCGGTCACCGCAGCCCGTCGCGGCACCGCACGCATGGCCAACCCGATCACCCCTGTCGCGGAGTACGCCTTGCCTGGCACTGACCTGGTGCGCCGGATACCGGCGCTGCTCGCCGCCCTGGCGGTCGGGCTGTTCGGCGCGCTCACGTTCGCCGCGCCGGCCGCCGCCGCGACCCACGACGCGCCCGCGACAGCCACGCTCAGTTGCGAGAACGGCAAGGTCGCGGTGCGCTGGACGATCCGCAACGGCTGGCCGGACGTGGCCGACGTCAGCGACGTCTCGGGCAAGCCGGTCGACGTGGCCCTGAGCGGTGCCGAGCTGGAGGGCAAGGGCGACAAGATCGCCGGCAAGCAGCTGGTGCCGACCTCCGCCGACACCGCGACGCTGAGCTACACGGTGCGCTGGGCCGATCGCGTCACCACCACCCGGACCGCCACCAAGACGATTCCGGACGACGTGTGCTCTACCGCGCCGCCGAAGTGCATCGAGGCCGCGGACGCGAGCTACCAGCACAGCTTCGACGGGACGAAGGGCACCGCCACCGTCGCGCTGCTCGCCGGGCAGAAGCTGTGCAAGGGCTCCAGCCAGGACTTCTCGCTGGCCAGCTACACCGCGGCCAGCGCCGGCGGCTACTCCTCCGCACTGCCGCAGCAGCTGTTCCGGCAGCAGACCCGCACGCTGAGCGCCAAGCATCCGTCCGTGACGCTGCGGGTCGCGGTACCCGACTGTTACACCCAGGTGGTGCTGATCTGGGGCGACCACGACGAGGTGCTCACAGACTTCCGCAAGGACACCCCCAGCTACGGGGCGAAGGTGCTCGGGCACAGCGGCGCGCCCGGCAACCGGTCCATCGGTCCCGTCGGCAGCTTCCGCGGTGGCCGCACCGCCTGTGTGGTCAGCGTGACCGACTCGGCCTCGCCGTCCGAGCCGCCCGCCGCGGCGCCGGCCCGGTCCGCGTCCGCCAGCAGCGCGGCCGCCGCCACCAGCGCGAGCAGCCTGCCGGTCACCGGCGGTTCGCTCGCCGCGATCATCGTGGCCGTGGTGGTCCTCGCCGGCGGCGGGCTGGTGCTGTTCGCCGCCGCCCGCCGGCGGCGCGTCACCCCGACCGACCGCTGATGCCCGACCCGACACCGCTGCCCGGCCGAGCGCGGGTGCTCCCGGGACGGCCGCCATCCGAGCCGGCGCCGACGCCGGACCACATCTCGCTGCCCGAGCCGACGCCCGGCCGCACCTCGCTGCCCGAGCCGGCGCCGGTGCCCGGTCGCACCGTGCTGCGCCGGCCGGACGGACACTGAGCCGGTGCGGGTCGAACCGGTCACCCCGGTGCTGCTGGTCGAACGGCTGGTGGCGCGCATCGTCGCGGCCGGCCCGGGCCGTACCCGGGTGCTGCTGGACGGTGCACCGCCGGCCGGGCCCGGCCGGCTCGCCGCGGCGCTGACCGACCCGCTGCGTGCCCTCGGCCGGCCGGTGGTGACGGTGCACGCCGCCGACTTCCTGCGGCCGGCATCGCTGCGACTGGAGTACGGCCGGCACGACCCGGACAGCTACTACGACGGCTGGCTGGACGCGGCCGGGCTGGTCCGCGAGGTACTGGCGCCGCTCGGGCCGGACGGGTCCGGCCGCTACCTGCCGACGCTGTGGGATGCGGTGGCCGACCGGGCGACGCGGGCCGCCTACCGCGACGCGCCGACCGGTACCGTCCTGCTGCTCGACGGCGACCTGCTGCTCGGGCGGGGGCTGCCGGCCGAGCTCGCGGTGCACCTGGACGTGTCGCCGACCGTACTGGCGCGCCGGCTGGATGCCGACGCGGCCTGGACGCTGGACGCCTACCGCCGGTACGCCGCGGAGGTGGCGCCGCGGCGCACCGCCGACGTGGCGGTGCGCTACGACGACCCGGAACACCCCGCCCTGATCCTCGACTGACGGGCGCGATCAGCCCTTCTCCAGGTACTCGGCGCGGTCCTCGTCGACCAGGACGGCGACGGTCTCGGCCAGCAGCGGATGCTCGGTCAGCTCGCGGTCGGCCTCGATGACCCGGACCGCCTCGTCCCGCGCCTCGGCGATCAGCTTGGCGTCGGAGAGCAGCGACAGCAGCCGCAGGTGCGAGCGGCGGCCGGACTGCGCGGCGCCGAGCACGTCGCCCTCCCGGCGCTGTTCCAGGTCGAGCTCGGCGAGCCGGAACCCGTCCACGGTGGACGCGACCGCGGTGAGCCGCTCGTGCGCGGGCGACTCCGGGGCCGCCTCGCTGACCAGCAGGCACAGCCCCGGCGCCGAGCCACGGCCGACCCGGCCGCGCAGCTGGTGCAGCTGCGAGACGCCGAACCGGTCGGCGTCCAGCACCACCATGACGGTCGCGTTCGGTACGTCGACGCCGACCTCGATCACCGTCGTGGCGACCAGCACGTCCAGCTCGCCGGCGGCGAACGCGCGCATCACCGCGTCCTTCTGGTCGGCGGGCAGCCGGCCGGTGAGCTGGCCGACCCGCAGCCCGGCGAGGGGCCCGTCGGCGAGCTGCGGCGCCACCTCGGCCACGCCCAGCGGCGGGCGACGCTCGTCGTCGGCCGGCGCCCCCTCGTCCGCGTCCTCGTCGGTGGGGTCCACCCCGATCCGCGGGCACACGACGTATGCCTGGTGGCCGACGGCCACCTCCTCCCGCACCCGGGCCCAGGTACGTTCCATCCAGCGTTCCCGGTTGCCCGGCACGACGTGCGTCGCGATCGGCGACCGGCCGCGGGGCAGCTCGGTCAGCGACGACACGGACAGGTCGCCGAACACCGTCATCGCCACCGTGCGCGGGATCGGGGTGGCGGTCATCACCAGCACGTGCGGCGGCTGGGTTGCCTTGTCCCGCAACGCATCGCGCTGCTCGACCCCGAACCGGTGCTGCTCGTCGACCACGATCAGCCCGAGGTCGGCGAACTCGACGCCCTGGTACAGCAGCGCGTGCGTGCCGACCACGATGCCGGCCGTACCGGCGGCGATGTCGGCGAGGACCCGGCGCCGGGCGGCGGCCGGCAGCGACCCGGTCAGCAGCGCCAGCCCGGTCGCGCCGGCCGCCTCGTCACCGAGCGGCAGCTCACCGTCGGCCGGTGCCGGGCCGGTGCGGGCGAGGTCGCCGAGCAGCGCGGCGAGGCCCCGGTGATGCTGCGCGGCGAGCACCTCGGTGGGCGCCAGCAGCACCGCCTGCCCGCCGGAGTCGACCACCTGCAGCATCGCCCGCAGCGCGCACACCGTCTTGCCGGACCCGACCTCGCCCTGCAACAGCCGGTGCATCGGGTGCGGGCGGGCCAGATCCTCGGCCACCTCCTCGCCGACCGCGAGCTGCCCGTCGGTCAGCTGGTAGGGCAGGCGGGCGTCGAACGCGGCGAGCACCCCGTCGGTGCGCCGGGGGCGCTGCACCGCCGGCCAGTCCGCCGCGCGCGCCTTGCGCTGCACCAGCGTCAGCTGCAGCGCGAACGCCTCGTCGAAGGTCAACCGCTTCCGCGCCGCCGCGCGGGCCTGCCAGCTGCTGGGACGGTGGATGTCGTGCAGCGCGGCGGCCAGGCCGACCAGCTCGTGATCGGCGCGCAGCGACTCCGGCAGCGGATCCGGCGGCGGCTCCAGGGTGTCCAGCGCGACCCGGACGCACCGGGCGACCGTCCAGCTCGGCATCGTCGCCGCGGCCGGGTAGACCGGGATCAGCGCGCCCAGGAACTCCTCGATCTCGGTGTTGTCCTCCGCCGCCTCGCCGGGATCGGACAGCAGCTGGAAGTCGGGGCCGTTGAGCTGCCGCTTGCCGCGGAACTCGGTGACCTTGCCGGCGAACAGCCCCCAGCGGCCGACGGTCAGCTGCCGCTGCCGCCAGGCCTGGTTGAAGAACGTCAGGGTCAGCGTGCGCTGCCCGTCGCCGACGGTGACCTCCAGCAGGTTGCCGCGCCGCTGCCGCATCGGCCGCACGTTCACCCGCTGTACCTGGGCGAGCACGGTGACCTGGTCACCGACCTGCAACGCGGACAGGTCGGTGTGCTCGCCGCGCTCGGCGTAGCGGCGCGGAAAGTGGTAGAGCAGGTCACCCACCGTGGCCAGGCCGAGCGTCTCGGTCAGTGCCGCGGCGGTCTTGTCGCCGAGCACCTTGCCCAGCGGCGTGCTCAAGGTCGCCATCCGGCAACCCTAACCAGCCGCACCGACAGCCCCGGCCGCGCCGCACCACGCGGCCGGCCGGGCCAGGTCGGTCAGGGCTTCGGGCTCAGCGTGCCCGCGGCCTTGCGCATCTGCTTGTTCAGGTCGTCGTGGCCGTCCGGGACCGAGCCCCAGAAGCCGGCCGCCGTGCCGTCGCCGGCATCGAGCACCGCGATCACCACGTACTCGGTGGTCTTCTTGCCGGCCGAGCTGGTGTAGGTGACGTCGAATGCCCACAGCCACGCCTTGCGGCCGAGCTGGGTGAGCTGCTCGTCGAGGTGGTCCTTGCCGGCGTCGACCTTGGCGCCGGTGCCGTAGTAGCTCTTCAGGATCGACGTGGCCAGGTCGGACTTGACGGTCTTGAGGTCCTTCGGACCGCTGTAGTCGAACTCGTCGGACAGCTTGCCCAGCTGCATCGTGGCGTACACGTTGGTGTCGATCTTGACCGACTGGCCGACCGGGCTCTGCAGCTCCTTCGCCGCCGGCGCCACCGAGTCGACCCACGGCGAGCCGGCCTTGGTGAAGCCCCAGCCGGTCGCCGAGTCGATGATCTTGTTGCCGTGCACCCCGTCACCGGACGGACCCGGCGACGGCGTCGTGCTGGCGCTGGTCGACGGCCGGGCGCTCGCGCTCGAACTCGGGTCCGCCACCGGCGGCTTCTTGTCGTCGCCGGTGGAGACCAGAGCGATCACCGCGACGATGGCGAGCACCAGCACCAGGGCACCACCGCCGACGAACAGCCACGGCGCGATCGACCGCTTCTTCGGCGGCACCGGCCCACCCGGCGGCGGGAACCCGCCCGGGTGGGCCGGTTGGTACCCAGCGGGCGGGCCACTGGCTTGGTAGCCGGCGGGCGGGCCGCTCGGCGGTGCCATCCCCGGCGCGAGCGGCGCCCCGTACGGCGGGGGCTGCGCGCCGGGCTGCGAGTACTGCGGCGGCTGTTGCTGCCAGCCGGCGTCGAGCGAGTACTGCTCGAGGCCGGACGGCTCGTCGCCGGCGGCCGGCGCCCCCGACGAGGGACCGGCCGGCGGCCCGAACGGGTCGGCCCCGGCACCCGAGTACGGCTGCTGCGGTGGTTGGCCCTGCGGCGGCTGATCGGGCCAGCCACCGGGCGACTGCGGCGGGTAGGTCACGACCGGAGGGTAAGCGGTCGGGCCCAACACGGCCGAGGTGAGGTCGCGATACCACCGTGCGCACGAGCGCACGCACGTCCGGTGATCCGGTGCGGCCCTAGGGTCTGTTTCGGAGTCCCCGGCCGAGCGAGGCGAGTCCCGTTTGTCTGCTCGCAAGGCGGAGGGCAGTTCGGGTGCCGGGCTTGCACACGGGCTGTCCGACAACGCCGCGAGCGGGCAAACGGGGCCGCCGCAGCCGGCACGCGGGACTTGCGAAACAGACCCTAGAGGTCGCGGGCGAAGGAGAGGCAGTCGGGCTCGTCGGCGTAGTAGCCGTAGTTCGGGATCCGCCGGTAGCCGAGCTTGCCGTACAGCGCGATCGCCTCGGGCTGCTTGCCGCCGGTCTCCAGGATCACCCGGGTACGCCCGGCCCGGCGGGCGTCGGCCTCGATCGCCGCCAGTACCGCGGTGGCCACCCCGGTACCGCGGGCGGCCGGCACCGTGAACATCCGCTTGATCTCCGCGGTGCCGTCCCCGTGCGAGCGCCAGGCGCCGCAGCCCACCGGCGTCTGGCCCCGGTAGGCGACCAGGAACGCGCCGTTCGGCGGCTCGAAGTCGGCCGCGGCGATGGGCGTCTCGTCGCCCTCCCCGCCGTACCGGGCGCCCAGGTCGGCCAGCGCCTGCGCCACCAGCTGCCGGGCCACCGGCTCGGCGAAGCCGAGCCGCTCGATGCGCAGCGCGGTCGTGGTCGCGTCGTCGATCATCACCCCGCCATTGCACCAGCAGGCCGGCCCGATCGGCGAGCCGATGTGAACAACGCGACGAGCCGCACCGGAGGCGGTCGGACCGGTCCGGTGACCGCGGGCAGGATCGGCCGGCCCGGTCAGCGGAAGTGGTCCCAGCCGCCGCGGCCGGTGAACGGCTCACCGTCGACGGTCATGCCGCCGCCCGCGGCGACGCTGCCGATCACCCGCCAGTCGGCGGTCAGCACGCTGCCGGCCGGGAACGTCGCCACCAGCGCGTGGTCCTCCCCGCCGGTGAGCACCCACTCGTACGGGTCGACGCCGAGCGCGCGGGCCGCGTCCACCATCTGCTCGGGCAGCTCGAAGAGCTCGCGCCGGACGTCGATCGCGACGCCGCTGGCATCGGCGATGTGCCCCAGATCGGCGAGCAGCCCGTCCGACACGTCGATCATCGCGGTGGCGCCCTGCCGGGCGGCGACCGGACCGCACTGGTACGGCACGAGCGGCCGCCGGTGCGCGTCCACCAGCGCGCGGGGCGACCGGAACCCGCGGGAGAGCACGGTGAAGCCGGCCGCCGCCCAGCCGAGCCGGCCGGCCAGCGCCACCTGGTCGCCGGGCTGGGCGCCGGAGCGGGTCACCGGGCTCACCCCGCGCAGGTCGCCGAGCGCGGTGACCGAGATGGTCAGCGTCGGGCTCGCCACCGTGTCGCCGCCGACCACGCTCGCACCGACCAGCGCCGCCTCCGCGGCGAGGCCGTCGGCGAGCTGCTCGGCCCACTCGACCGGCAGCTCCGGCGGCGCGGACAGCCCGACCACCAGCGCGGTCGGGGTGGCGCCCATCGCGGCGATGTCGGCCAGGTTCGCACCGGCGGCGCGATGCCCGACATCGGTCGCCGAGGACCAGTCGCGGCGGAAATGCCGGCCGTCGACCAGCACGTCGGTACTGACCACGACCCGGTTGTCGGAGGTGGTCACCACGGCCGCGTCGTCCCCGGGCCCCAGCAGGCACGTCGGGCCCGGCGCCAACCGCCCGGTGACCCGCTCGATCAGCCCGAACTCGCCCATCTCGGCAACCGTCATTGCCGCTCCTCCGATCGCCGGCGGTGGATGCGCGCCGCCGCCGCTGTCGGCCGCTGTCGTCGGCTTGTTCGCATCCTGCCACCTCGGGGCCAGCCCACTCCGTACGGAGGTCGACGCGGTGCGCGCTGCGTACGGTACGTTCTGTTTCGGCCGGCAGTTCCGTCGGAGGAAGGGCACCGTCGTGGTCCAGGCGTACATCCTCATCCAGACCGAGGTCGGCAAGACGCACGACGTGGCGACCGCGATCGGGCATGTCGACGGCGTGGTCCGGGTCGACGCGGTCACCGGACCCTACGACGTGATCGCGCTCGCCGAGAAGCACACCGTCGACGAGCTCGGCAAGGCGGTCGTCAGCAAGGTCCAGTCGGTGGACGGCATCACCCGGACCCTGACCTGCCCCGTGGTGCATCTCTAGGGTCCGCCGACCGGCCGGCGGCCGGGCACATCCGCCGACCGGGCACACGGACTGCGAGGCGGGCCCCAACCGCACCGGCCCGAGCGCGGCGGCCGATCCGCCGGCGGGCACAATCGGCAGCCGATCCACCCGAGCTTTTCGCCGGAGGTGTCCTCGGTGGCCGACGCCGACTCCCGTGCCGCGGCGCGGACCGCGACGCTGATCGCCCTGCCGCTCGCCCTGATCGCCGGAGCGGTCGCGTTCTGGGCACTCGGCGGACTCGGCGGCGGCAACGGTGGCAAGCAGGCGGCCGGTTCGCCGAGCCCGCAGCCGTCCAGCACGGTACGGATGGCGGCCCCGTCGCTCGCCCCCACCCCGACCACCGTCTGCCGGGGGCTGATCGCCCAGCTGCCCAGCAAGATCCGGTCCGCGCAGCGACGCCCGGTGTCGGCCGGTGCCGAGCAGAACGCCGCGTACGGCCAGCCGGCGCTGCGGGTGGCCTGCGGTGTCGCGGCACCGAAGGTGGCGAAGACCGCCACCGTGTACGAGCTGTCCGGTGTCTGCTACCTCGCCGCCAAGCAGCGGGACGGGTCGAGCGTGTGGACCACCGTCGACCGTACGGTGCCGGTGGCCGTCACGGTGCCCGCCTCGTACTCGGGGGCCGGGCAGTGGGCGGCGGAGTTCTCCGACACGATCGCCGGCACGGTGCCCTCGTCGGACACCGCCCCGTCCGGCTGCCACTGACCGCCCCGGGCGCGCACCCGCCGGCGCCGGGCCGGCGTTACCGGATCGCGCGCGCCGGCGCCGGGCGGTACCGGACCGGGTGGCGCCGGACGAACCGTCAGCCGTGCTCGGCGCGGCGGTGCAGCGCGGTACGGATCAGCCGGGAGATCAGCTTCGGGTAGTCCAGGCCGCTTCGGGCCCACATCTTCGGGAACGCCGACGCGGCGGTGAAACCTGGCATCGTGTTGATCTCGTTGACCACCACGTCCAGTTCGGGCGTGACGAAGAAGTCGACCCGGGCCAGGCCGGCGCAGTCCAGCGCGGTGAACGCGCGGCACGCGGTCCGCCGGACCTCGTCGATCACGTGCTCAGGCAGTCGCGGCGGGATGTCCAGCTCCGGCTCGTCGAGGTACTTGGCCTCCAGGTCGTACCAGCTGTGCCGGGAGTCGATGTGCACCTCGGCCGGCAGGCTCGCCTCCGGCTCCCCGCCGTACTCGCCCTCCAGCACGCCGCACTCGACCTCGCGGACGCCGGTGAACGCGGCCTCCACCAGTACCTTCGAGTCGATCTCGCGGGCGGTGGCGATCGCCGCCGGCAGCTGCGCCCAGTCGTCGACCCGGGTGATGCCGACCGAGGAGCCGGCCCGGGACGGCTTGACGAACACCGGCAGGCCGAGCCGGTCCATGTCGGCATCGGCCAGCGACTGACCGGCGCGCAGCACCGCGTACTCGCCCACCCGCAGGCCGTCGGCGGCCAGCAGCTTCTTGGTGAACTCCTTGTCCATGCAGGCCGCCGAGGCGAACACGCCGGCACCCACGTAGGGCAGCCCGGCCATCTCCAGCAGCCCCTGGATGGTCCCGTCCTCGCCGTACGCGCCGTGCAGGACCGGCAGCACCACATCCACGTCCGCCAGGGCCGCGGCGCCCTGCGCCGGGTCCAGCGCCACGATCCGGCCGCCGGAGCCGGCCGGCAGCGCCACCTCCGTACCGGCACCGTCGGTGATCTCCGGGAACTGCCGGCCGCGGATCGCCAGCTCGCTCGGATCACCGTCGGTGAGCAGCCAGCGGCCCTGCCGGGTGATGCCCACCGGCACCACCTCGAACTCGTCCGAGTCGATCGCCGACAGCACGCTGCCGGCGCTGACCGCGGACACGGCATGCTCGCTGCTGCGACCGCCGAACACGACGGCGACGCGTGGTCTGCGTGGCGTAGTCACGCCCCCGGACATTACTCGACGTGCTCGCCACGACAGCGACGGATCGGACGATCCCACCACCTCGGGGCGGCCCGGTCACGACCGGTTGCGGGTCCGGGACCAAGGTCCCGGCCGAGGTGAACCTTGGCACCTGGTACGGCCCCGGTGCCCGATTGTTGACTGGAGGTCATTGTCGCCGTCGGGCTCGGGGGGTCGGGCCGAGGAGGTCGTCG